>JBDUEJ010000001.1:0-363140 GCA_040002475.1 bacterium
GCGTCATCATGCCGTTCACCGGCATCTACGCGGACAACGACCACGTGCTCGGCCATGAGTTGGTGCACGTGTTCCAGTACAACATCGCCGAAGGAACGCCGGGCGGGGGCTTGATGCGCCTCGATGCGCTCCCGCTCTGGCTGATCGAAGGAATGGCCGAGTACTTCTCGCTCGGACGTGAAGATCCGCTCACGGCCATGTGGATGCGCGACGCCGTGATGCGCGACAAGTTCCCCACGATCAAGCAGCTCACGATTGACCCGCGCTTTTTCCCCTATCGTTACGGACAGGCGCTGTGGGCGTATGTCGGCGGACGCTGGGGCGATCGCGCCGTGGTCGACGTCTATCGGACGGCGCTTCGACTCGGCTGGGACAACGCGCTGGTGCGCGTGCTCGGCGAAAACCAGGATTCGTTGTCCAAGGACTGGGCTGCGGCGAACCGCGCGATGTATCTCCCGCAGATCGCCGGGCGCACGCATCCGGACAGCACGGGCACGCCGCTCATCAAGCTCGCGCGAAGCGGCGACTACAACCTGGCCCCAACGATCAGTCCCGATGGCAAGCTGTTCGCGTTCTTCTCCAGCCGCAGCCTGTTCAGCATCGACCTGTTCGTTGCCGACGCGGTGACGGGCAAGATCATCAAGAAGCTCGGCGGCCCGTCGAGCGATCCGCATTTCGACGCGATCAGCTTCATCAACTCCGCGGGCGATTGGTCGCCCGACGGCGGACAGTTCGCCTTCATCGTGTACGCCGAAGGCGCGAACGAGATCGCGATCCTCAACACCAAGTCGTCGAACGTGGAGCGCCGCATCAAGCTTCCGGGTATTGGTTCGGTGAGTCACGTGTCGTGGTCGCCCGACGGCCACACGCTGGCGTTCTCCGGGCAAGCGGGGGGCATCAGCGATCTCTATCTGCTCGATCTCGACAAGGGAACGATCAAGCAGCTGACGAACGACCGGTACGCCGACGTCATGCCGACGTGGTCGCCCGACGGAAAGACCATCGCGTTCTCGACGGATCGTGGACCGCAGACGGACTTCAACACGCTCAAGTTCTCGTCGCTGCAGTTGGCGACGTACGACATCGCGACGGGCCGCATCAGCGTATTTTCACCGTTCGCGCGCGGCAAGCACATCAACCCGCAATTTTCGCCGAACGGCAAGGATCTGTTCTTCGTCTCTGATCAGGACGGTTTTCCGGACATCTACCGCCTGAGCCTCGCCGACGGTCAGGTGTTCCGCGTGACGCACGTGAGCACGGGCGTGAGCGGCATCACCACCATCTCGCCATCGATCTCGGTGGCGCGCCAGTCCGGCCGGTTGTTGTTCAACACGTTCTACAACCAGGGCAACGAAATCCGTGGTTTGGAAGCGTCGCAGACCATGGGCTCGGCCGTCGTTGCGGCGATTCCCTGGGAAGGGGCGCAGCTTCCGCCGCCGCAGGTGACGCGCAGCATGGTCGCTACGTATCTCGCCGACGCAACCGCGGGTCTGCCAACGGGCAATGATTTCGTCGTCGAGCCGTACCACTCGTCGTTCGCACTCGATGCGATCAGCCAACCGCAGATCGGCGCATCAGTCGGCGGACCGTTTGGCACCGGTGTCGCCGGCGGCGTTGGAATGATCTTCGGCGATCAGTTGAGCGACCGACAGATTTACGCGGCCATCCAGGCGAACGGCACCGTAAAGGACATCGGCGGCCAGGTGCAATACTACAACATGAAGAACAGGTGGAACTACGGCGTGGGGCTTGGCCACATACCGTATCTGACCGGCGGCGTCTACCTCCAAGACACCACGATCCAAACCACCGGCGGCCCGGTACAGGGTTACACCGTGAATCAGTTGCTACAGCGCATTTATATCGATCAAGCGAACCTGTTCACGCAGTACCCATTCACGGCAACGCGACGGTTGGAGATCTCGGCGAACGTCACGCACTATGGGTTCGACACACAGCTGTTCCAAACGGTCTACATCGGGAACACGCCGTACGATCAGGTCGTGTCCGACATCGGGTCGCAGTACAAGCCGGTGGTCTTTGCCGAGCCATCGATCGCACTCGTGGGCGACAATTCGTTCTCGGCGTTCACGTCGCCGGTCGAAGGCGGACGGTATCGCATTCAGTACACGCCGACGTTCGGCTCGGTAACGTATCAGACGGCCATCGCCGACTATCGTAAGTACATGTTCTTTCGCCCGTTTACGTTTGCGTTCCGCGGGGTTTCGATCGGTCGGTACGGAAAGGGCGCGGAAGACGCGACGACGACGTGGCCAATCTACCTCGGCGACGAATCGCTCATGCGCGGATATGGATACGCATCATTCGGATCCCAGGAGTGCAGCGTGAGCAATGCCCCCGCTGGAAGTGCCGCGAGCAGCGGCTGCCCGGCGTTCGAGCGTCTGTTCGGCAGCAAGGCGGCCGTGGTCAACACGGAATTCAGAATTCCACTTTTCGGAACGGAAGGATTTGGGCTGCTCAACTTCCCCTTCCTCCCGACCGAAGTGGCGCCGTTCTTCGACGCGGGCGTGTCGTACACGAACAGTCAGGGACCCAACTGGCGCCTGACACGCGAGGCGAACGACATCCCGGCCAACTGCCCCGCGCAGAGCACGAACCCAACGCTGGCGCAACAGCAGTCGCTCTACCCGTGCGCCGACCGAATTCCAGTGTTCAGCACGGGCGTATCGTTCCGGTTCAATCTGATGGGCTACGCGATCCTGGAGGCGTACATCGCCCATCCGTTCCAACGGCCGATGAAGCCGTGGGTCTGGGGATTCCAGCTTGCCCCGGGCTGGTAACTCGCGGCTGACAGGGCATTAGCGTATTAGAATAGTAGATCTGATGAGGAGAGTAGGATGATAGGTCTGAGGATGATAGTCTGGGGCCAGGGTGCCCGGACCAACATCCTCAGACCTATTATCCTATTATCCTATTATCCTATTATCCTATTATCCTCATCAGTTCCAGTCGTACAGCATTCTGTAAAACTCCGCGTTGCGCTGCACGAGACGCACATAGTCGCGCGTTTCGGTAAACGGAATCCGCTCGGCGAACAATTCGGCGTCGTCCACGCCGGGCCTGTTCGCCCATCGCGCGACACGACTGCCACCGGCATTGTACGCCGCGAGCACGCGCGGCAGATCGCCGTACTGCTTCATGAAGGCCGAGAGGTGAGCGGTTCCGAGTTGCAAGTTGGCGTCGGCATCGAGCAGCAGCGCCGGGTACCAGACCGGGTAGCTCAATGAACGCGACACTTCCTCGCCGACTGCGGGAAGCACTTGCATGAGGCCGCGTGCGCCGGCGATCGAGACCGCACGGGGATTGAACGCCGACTCCTGGCGAATCAGTCCCGCGACGAGCGCAGGATCGAGTGAGTGTGCGGTTGCGTCGCGCGTCAACTCGTCTCGATCGAGGATCGGGTACAAGAGACGATAGGTTCGCGCGTCACGCTGCCCCGCATCGAGCAGTCGCTGCGCCAGTCGCATGGAGCGAAAGGGCTGTCCACGGGACTCGAACGCGTGCGCCGTAGCGAGAAGACGATCGGGCGACACCGGCGCCGTCGCCTCGAGCGCATCGTACTCGAACTTCGCCTCGGCATCCATGCCCAGGCGCTCGAGCAGGGCGGCGCGGGACATCGCGCTGTCCACCGCGGCGACCGACGGAAACGAATCGGCGCGGGCCGGCGGCGCCCACGGTTTTTCGTTGAGCCGGCGGGCGGCGATCGGCGCGTAGTACGACGTTGGTTGCTGCGCGACAATTTCTCGCCACTTGGCTTGGGCGAGTGGCGTGTTGCCCACGGCGGCCCACGCCCGGCCGCTCCAATATCGCGCTGCTGTTGATTCGTCGGACCGCGGAAACGCAGCGACCAACGAGTCGAGCTCCTGCGCGGCGATCCTCTGCTTCCCCGCGGACAGATCAATGATCGCCGAATTGAACCGCGCATTCGCGGCCCGCGCACCGGTTGGGTAACTGTGATACAGCTGACGGTACAACGTCGCAGCCTGTTCGTCGTTCCCCTCGTCGACCGAGAGGTCGGCCAACAGATACAGCGCCGAGCTCGCGGCGGACGTGTCGCTTGGGAATTTGGCAGTGACGTCGCGCAGCGCGGCACGTGTTGCGTCCGCCGTTCCGCCGGTCAGCAAAATTCTCGCCCGCTGGTATCCGGCTTGGCCGGCGAGCGGACCTTGCACAGCATCGAGCTGCGCGAGCGCGTCGCGGGTTCGACTCACGCGCGACAGCACCTGCGCGTAGAGCAGTCGATCGTTCGGCGTCATGAGCGACGGCTCGACGAGCGCGCGTTGGAACGCGGTCGCGGCGCGGGCGGGCGGTCCCGAGGCCGCACTGCTCCTGGCAATGATCAACTCTTCCGCGGAGGTGAAGCTCGTGAACGCTTTATCGAGCACCTCGACGGCGGATTTGGCGTCCGCGCTTCCGTTGTGGCCTTTGATGAACGCGAACGCTTCGTCCCTGATCGCGCCGCGGGTGGCAGAGTCGGGCGCGACTGAGAGTCGCAGTCGAATCGCCGGCACCATCGCGCCCAGCGACGTATACCGCGCGGCGGAGCCGAGTGCGTCGGCGAATCGCTCGCGGGCTTGGGCGTCGGTCCAGGCAATTCGCGGTTTGGCCGGAGCGAGGGCTAGGCTCGCAAACGATTTCGCCCGTTGGATTGAATCACTTTGGCTGCCGGCGGCGCGAAGCACCAGCCAGTCGCGAATGGAGTGCAGCGTTTCACCGGCGCGCATATAGGCCGCCGCTGCGCTGTCAAACTTGTTGTTCCGCTCGAGCGCCCGCGCAAGCAACACGAGACGTACAGCTCGAACGTCGTCGGTTTTGGCGTCAGCGAGCGCAGCCGCTGTATACGTGAGCGCCGTGGTGTCCGCCGCGCGCTCGAGCGCAGAACGGGCGAGGAGTTCTCTTCCCTCGCCTTCGAACTGCGCGTCGACCCACGCTTCCTTCGACAGCAGCTTGTCGACCTCGACCCAGCCGCCCCATCCCGCCGCTGCTCGAGCAGCCACGACCACCGCTGCCGGCGTGCGCTTTTCCGGATCGCGAACGAGCGGCGCAACGAGCTGTGTGGCGCGCCACGGGTGGCCCCGGTCAATCGCGCTCCTGGCGGCCTTGAGATCGTCGCCTTGAGCGCTCATTCGCCCGAACGGAGTGGCGAGAATGAGCAGAGCGAATGGTCCTACGACGCGTTTCATGAAAGCACTGGTGTCAGGATTCGTACCGAACCGGGGCGGCGCCGGCCCGCCGCTGGTAGCCGCCCCACCCCGCAGCCCGTAGCTTAGCGCCTCTGATGCTCAAATCGACGCCCTTTCATTCACGCACCGCCCCGTTGGTTCGCGCCCAAACGTGGCGCCGGTGGGCGGGTCATCAGGTCGCGAGCGCGTATGAACCGCATCCCGATCGCGAGTACGCGGCCATCAGAAACGCCGCCGCATTGATCGACGTCTCTCCGCTGCACAAGTACAAGATTGGCGGACCGGACGCGGCTCGGCTGCTGGACCGGATGGTGACGCGAAACGTGATGAAGTGCGCTATCGGACAGGTGTTGTACACACCGTGGTGTGACGCGCACGGCAAAGTGATCGACGACGGCACCATCAGCCGTCTCGCCCAGAACACGTTCCGCCTCACGAGCGCGGAACCGAACCTGCGCTGGTTGACGATGAACGGTGCCGGCCTCGATGCCACCATCGAAGATCTCTCCGACCAAACCGGGGCACTCGCGCTTCAAGGTCCGCTATCCCGCACGATCCTCCAGCAACTTTCGCCTGCCGATTTTACCGCGCTCAAATACTTCCGGCTCGTGGCCACCTCCGTGCGCGACATTCCCGTGACGATCTCGCGCACGGGCTACACCGGCGACCTGGGATACGAGCTGTGGGTCGAAGCCCATCGAGCCGTGGAGTTGTGGGACGCGCTCATCGATGCCGGAACGCCGTACGGAATCACGCCGGCGGGCATCTGGGCGCTCGATTTGGCGCGCATCGAGGCGGGCCTGGTGATGCTCGACGTCGACTACTACTCGTCGCATCACGCGCTGATCGAGGACCAGAAGTCATCGCCGTTCGAGCTCAACCTCGGCTGGACCGTGAGTGCGGACAAAGGTCCGTACAACGGTCGGCGAGCGCTGCGCGCCGAAAAAGCGCGCGGTGCGGCGTGGGGGTTCGTGGGCATCGACGTGAATTGGGAATCGCTGGAGCAGGTGTTCGCTGAACGCAGGCTGCCGCCGCAATTGCCGGCTGTCGCGTGGCGAGGGAGCGCACCGATCTATCGAGACGGCAAGCAGATCGGGTATGCAACGAGCGGATGCTGGTCGCCGCTTCTCAAGAAATATCTGGCGCTCGCGCATGTCATGGCGCCGCACTGCGCGCCGGATACCGAGGTCCGTTTCGAGATCTCCGTTGAGCACCGTCGAAAGCAGGTGCACGCCACCGTTCGACGCTTGCCCTTCTTCGATCCCGAGCGAAAGAAAGCATGACGGGCGGCTCGGCGGCGGGAGGAATGAGACCGGTGTCGCGCTATGACGCGATCGTCATCGGTGGCGGCCACAACGGCCTCGTGTGCGCCGCGTATCTGGCGCGCGCTGGTCGACGAACGCTCGTCCTTGAACGGCGGCCCATGGTCGGCGGCGCGGCCGTCACCGAGGAGATCTTTCCGGGATTCAAGTTTTCCGTGTTCTCATACGTGGTGAGCCTCTTGCGTCCGGAGATCATTCGAGATCTCGACCTGCCTGCACACGGACTTCACATCCTGCCGCTCGAGAGCACGGTGACGCCGCTCGACACCGGCGACTATCTCGGAAGCTGGGGCGACGCCGACGAATCGCGTCGGGAACTGGTGCGTCACTCCCCGCGCGACGCCGAGGCGGCGGTGATCTTTGGACGCCTCATGCATCACATGGCCATGGCGGTGAAACCAATTCTCGCCATGGTCCCGCCGGATCCCGCGTCAATGGCGCCGTCGGACTTGAGATCGATGCTCAAGCTCGGCGGCCACATGCGCGGGCTCGGCGCAGAGCGCTTTCATGCGCTGTACAAGCTCATGACCATGAGCAGCGCCGACTATCTCGACGAGTGGTACGAGCTCGACGCGCTCAAGGCGACCAAGTCGGCGAGCGGCATCATCGGGACGTTTCTCGGACCGCGCTCACCAGGATCAGCGTACGTGTTGTTGCATCACTACATGGGGGAAATCGACGGCGCGTTTCGCGCTTGGGGATTTCAGAAGGGCGGCACCGGAGCGATCAGCGAATCGATCGCCGGCGCGGCGCGGTCGTTGGGGGCGGAGATTCGCACCGATGCCGCCGTGGCGCGTGTGCTGGTGAAGGACGGGCGCGCCACCGGCGTCGCGCTCGCCAACGGCGACGAGATCAGCGCGCCGGTGGTCGTGTCGGGGCTCGATCCGCGGCGCACCTTCCTCGAGCTGGTCGACCGCGATCAGCTGCCAAGCGACATCGTCGCGGCAGTCGAGCAATACAAGTTCCGTGGCTCATCGGGGAAGGTGAATCTCGCACTCAGCGGCTTGCCCGATTTTACCTGTCTGCGCAACAGCGACGCCGCGCTCCGCGTCCGCGCCGCGCGAGGCGCCGTCTCGATCAGCCCGAGCGTCGACTACCTCGAACGCGCCTACGACGACGCCAAGTACGGCGAGTTCTCGCGCCATCCGTACATGGACATCGTCATCCCGTCAATGATCGATCCCGGTATGGCGCCGCCGGGCAAGCATGTCATGAGTGTTTTTGTACAATACGCTCCGTACCACCTGAACGGCGGGTGGAGCGACGCCAAGCGCGAAGCGTTCGGGGACGCCGTGGTGAACACCATCGCCCGGTACGCGCCGAACATCAAATCGCTGATCCTCGGACGACAGGTGCTGACGCCCGCCGACGTGGAGCGAATCACGGGCCTGTCGGAAGGGAATATCTTCGCCGGCGAGCTCGCGCTGCATCAACTCTTCTTCCTGCGCCCCGCCGCGCATTGGGCCAAATACGCCACGCCCATCCGCGGATATTGGCAATGTGGTGCCGGCACGCATCCCGGTGGCGGAATCATGGGCGCCTCGGGGCGGCTTGCCGCGCTGCAGATCGCCGGACCCGCGCAACGGTCGCCGGGCAAGAGCAGATGAGCCCCGCCGCGTTCGACGCGATCGTCATTGGCGGCGGACCAAACGGGCTCGTCGCCGCGGCGGCACTCGGCAAGGCGGGACGACGGGTCATTGTCGTGGAGCGTGCCGAGGTCTTGGGTGGACAATCGCGCACGATCGAATTTGCGCCCGGCTTTCGCGCTCCGTTGACCGCTGACGCCGGATGGATTCCGCCGTCCGTTGTGCGAGGCCTCGGATTGAGTCTTCCTCCGTCCACGCCGCCCGATGTCTCCGTCACCGTCGCGCATGACGGACACTTCCTGGCGCTCCCGTGCGATCCCGCGCGAGCCGCCGAGGTCATTCGGAAATACTCAACACGCGACGCGGGGCGGTGGGCGCCCTTCGCCGCCCGGCTTGCCCGGCTTGCCGGGTTCCTCGGCGAGATCTACCAACGACCCGCGCCCGACGTCGACACCACCGCATTCGCCGATCTCACCTCGCTGCTCGGTCTCGGTCGAAAATTTCGAGCCCTCGGCCGCGAGGGCATGACGGACCTGCTCCGTGTCATGCCGATGTCGATTCAGGATTTGCTGGACGACGAGTTCGAGTGCGACGCACTCAAGGCGGCGACCGGCGCCGGCGGCGTGCACAACATTCGACAGGGTCCGCGCTCCGGCGGCACTTCGTTCGTGTTGCTTCATCACCTGCTCGGCGCGCCGGCGGGATCCATTCGCGCACGCGCGTGGTGGTCCGACGGGCCGGACGCGCTCTGTTCGGCGGCGGAAGCACTCGCGCGGCGGCACGGCGCGACGATTCGAACGGGCGCCGAAGTCGCGCGCATCATCGTGAAGGATGATGCGGTCGCCGGCGTGGCCCTCGCGGGTGGCGAGGAGATTTCTGCGCCGCTCGTCATCTCCACGGCCGATCCATCGCGCACGCTGCTCGAGTTCGTCGACCCCGTCTGGTTGGATCCGGACCTCATGGCCGCGGTGCGCGCGATCAAGTATCGCGGCTGTACGTCCGTGGTGCTGTACGCCGTCGACCGCCTTCCCGCCGCGCCGGGCCTGGGCGCAGCGGAATGGTCGAGTGTCGTCACACTGACGCCGACGCTCGAGGCCCTCGAACGATCGTATGACCCCGCGAAATATCGCGCCGCGTCCGTGGACCCGCACATCGAGCTCAACGCGCCGACCGTCCGCTGGCCGTCGCTCGCGCCTGATGGAAAACACATCGTGACCGCGCACGTTCAGTACACGCCGTACCATCTCGACGACGGCGCGTGGAACGACAGGCGAGCGCAGGCACTCGGTGCGTCGGTGGCGGGGGCGATCGGCCGCACCATTCCGGGTTTTGCCGATGGCGTCCTTCATATGCGGGTTCTCACGCCGCGCGAGCTCGCGATGGAGTGGGGTCTCACAGAAGGCGCGCTGACGCAAGGCGAGATCACCCTCGATCAGATTCTTTTTATGCGCCCGGTGCCAGGTCTCGGCCGACACGCCCTGCCAATCGATGGACTGTTTCTCGGCGGGTCGGGGGCCCATCCCGGTCCAGGAATTCCAGGAGGCGCTGGGTGGTTGGCGGCACGAGCCGCGATCGCCTCACGCGCGAAGTGACCGGGATGACGGAATTTCAACGGACGGCCTCGAGCTATCAACCGGGCGCGCGGACCATGCCGCGGCAGCACTACACATCGCCGGAGATGTTCGCCCAGGACGGCGAGCGCATATTCGCGCGCCATTGGAATTGCGTCGGTCGCGCGAGCCGCCTCGCGCGACCGGGGGACTATGTGTTGCGCACCGTTGCCGGTGAGTCGATCATCGTTCTGCGCGACCGCTCCGGCGAGCTGCGCGCGCTTTTCAACGTCTGCCGCCATCGCGGCACCCGTCTATGCAGCGTGGAAGCCGGGCAGTTGTCCGAGACCATTCAGTGCCCGTATCACGCTTGGACGTACGCGCTCGACGGCCGATTGCTCGGCGCGCCGCACATGCAGGAAGTCGACGGGTTCAGCAAGAACGACTATCCGTTGCACTCCGCGGCGCTCGCCGAGTGGGAAGGCTTCGTCTTCGTGAACATTGCCCGCGATCCAGAGCCGTTCGCGACATGGTTCGCGCCAATGCGCAACCGCCTCGAGCGATACGGGCTCTCGGGATTGAAGGTGGGGCACGGAGCAACGTACGACGTTGGCGCCAACTGGAAGCTCGTCTTTCAGAATTATTCGGAGTGCATGCACTGCCCCATGATTCATCCGGAGCTCTCGACGGTGCTGCCGTACCAGAGCGGCGCGAACGATCTGGTCGACGGTCCGTTCCTCGGCGGCTACATGGAGATCACCGCCCCAAACGAGAGCGCCACACTGAGCGGGCGGGCCTGCGGACGACTGGTCAATCCGTCTCTGGCCGACGTGGATCGACGCCGGGCATTCTACTACACGATCATGCCGAACTTGATGTTGAGCATCCATCCGGACTACGTGAATTACTATTTGCTCACACCAGTGTCGGTTGACCGCACGATCGTGGAGTCCGAATGGATGTTCCATCCGGACAACGACGGCGACGCGTCGTTCAATCCCGCGGACGCGATCGGCTTTTGGGACGTCACCAACCGGCAGGACTGGGACATCGTCGAGCGAAGCCAGTTGGGCATTTCGTCGCGGCGGTACGAACCCGGACCATATTCGCCGAGGGAGAGCATTCCGGCGGCATGGGATCGTCAGTACTTGCGAATGCTCGAGAGCGACTAGAGAACGCAAACTAAAGAACTGCAATGCGCCGAGCCATCGCCTGCGATGCCGGTGGCCGTGAGCTGCACCGCGACAGGACAGGACGTACGCGTCGGTCACAATAACCGTGCGGCGCGGGTTGGCGTCTGCTGTCGCCCTGCCCACTCGGGATCGGTCCCGGGTCCTTGAGGCTGAACGGCCAATCGCTCAGCGGCTACAAGGCCGGGGCAGATTCGTTGCTCGGGATGTCCGACCGAGCAACGGCCGCGCGCCGGAGTGTCTTTGATTGCCCCCGGCGCGTCGACCGAATCGTTCAGGGTGACGTCGATTTTGTTTTATCGGTCGCCGCCGCCCCTGCCGGTTTCTCTTTGAGCCAGTATCCGAACCACTGCCGCAGCCTGCTCAACCGATCCACCAACAACCACGGCTCCCCCGTTCTGGACAGATCGTGGTTCGACCGTGGGTAGCGCACGAATTCCGCCGGCACCCCCTGCTTCTTCAGCGCCATGAACCACAGCTCGGCGTTTCCGATCGGGGTGCGGAAATCTTCCTCGCTTTGCACAAGCAGCGTGGGCGTCTTCACCTTTCTCACATAACGGATCGGCGACAGCGTGTCGTACATGACCTGATTCTCCCAAGGCTTTCCGAAGAACTCTCCTTCGGTGAGACCTTGAGCGTCCGACGCCCCGTACCAGAACGTCCATTCGCTGATCATGCGATCCGTTTCGGCCGCCTTGAAGCGATTGGTCTTGGTCGTCACCCACGCCGTCATGAATCCGCCGTACGACCCGCCCGTCACCCCCATGCGCGTCGAGTCGACATCGGGACGTTTGGCCGCGATGTCCGTCGCCTTCATGATGTCGTCGAAATCCTTGCCGCCCCAGTCGCCGCGACTCGCGTACGTGAACTCCGTGTTCGTTCCGCTCGACCCGCGCGGGTTCGTGAATAGCACCCACATGCCGGCACCGGCGATGCTCTGGAATTCGTCGAACCACGCTTCGTTGTAGTCCGAGTGCGGCCCACCGTGGATGTACACGACGAGTGGATATTTTTTCGACGCCTCGTAGCCGTAGGGCTTCATCAGCCAGCCTTCCACCTTCAAGCCGCCGACCGACGGGTACGTGAACTCCTCGGCGTCCGCCCACGCGACTTCGGCATTCACCTTGTCGTTGAACGCCGTGAGCTTTTTCTCATTGGTGCCGTCGGCGTTGGCAATGAACAGTTCCGTGGGATGCGTCATGTCCGTGGCCACGAACACAATGTGCGACTGCGACGCGTCGAGAATCGGATTGCTCACCGCACGACGGCCGCCAAGGACGGTGGTGATCTTTTTCGACGCTGGATCGATCGCGTAGACGCCGCGACTGCCGCCGGTGGACGTCGCCATCTGGATGGAGCCGTTCTTCAGCCACTGAATCGTGCCGGGCTCGTACTGCCAGTTGCCGAGGATGTCCTGCGCCTTGCCGCCGCTCGCCGGAACGACGAAGAGCCGCTGATTCTTGAAGCGGCCGAGTTGACCGACGAACGCGATGTCCTTGCTGTCCGGCGACCAGACCAGCTGCGACTCGTTGCCCGGATAGTCGAGCTTCCGCGGTGTGCACTCCGCGGTCTGCGCTTCGCACGCGGCGACCGGCAGAATGTAGATGTCGCTCTCGTTGCGGAGCATCTCGTCGCGCTTGCGATCCGGCGGAAGTTTGCCCACCGAGTCCCGTTCAGCGGTAACGAGCGAATCAGAACGGAGACTGGCGTCCGCCACGAACGCGATCCACTTGCCGTCGGGCGAAACCTGTACGTCGCGATGCGAGTACTTGGTCGTGGTCAGTTGCTTGCGCGCCGTACCAGTGCGCTCGATGTAGACCTGCGCGGGAATGGGCGCCTGCGGAGCACGCGGAGCCGTCGAAGGCCCGGGCAACATTCCCTGGCCATTGGCCTTGTAGACCATCTGTGTAATCTGGCGTCCGTCAAAGCGCGCCGGATTTTCTGGTTTGGTAATCGCGTCGTAGGGCGGCCGAGCCATCGGCAGCATGTGGCCGAACGGATCGTTTGGATTCGCAGCGGTGGTGGAGTCTGCCTCACCTTCCCCGCCGCGTCCTCCGCGACCACCGCCCCCGCCCCCGCGGCCACCGCGGCCACCGCCCGCACCCTCGGCGACGATGGTGAACGATTTATCAGACGGCTGCGATCCCTGCCGGAACTGCGGCGCGCGGTCGGGCTGGAACGCCTCGCCCGACGGCTGGTCCATGCGCAGCGCCCAGTTGGCACCACGCCCGCCCGGACGTTGCGACGTGAAGTACAACGTCTTTCCGTCATCCGAAAAGCGCGGCGCGCTCGACTCATAGCCTGGCGATGTGTATCTGGACGGCTCGCCGCCCTGAGTGGGGACCACCCAGACTTCGCTGTGACGCTTGTTCTCCGACTCGCGGACCGTGGTGACCGTGAAGGCGACCGTGTTGCCGTCGGGCGACAGGGCGGGCGTGCTGACGGTCGTCACCTTGTACCAGTCTGCCGGCGTGAAGGCGTGCCGGGCAGCCGGTTGTTGTGCGACGACGATGCCGGCGGACAGCAGAAGAGCGGCCGCGGTGGTTTTGAGCAATCGCATCGATCGACTCCGGGTGGTGGAAGGAACGGCAACTGGGCGCGTGGAACGCGCGCCTGCTCCGCCCACCATTTTAACGCATGGCGGGCGAAGACGTTGGCGTGGGTGGTCTTCCCAGCACGATCTTCCGGGGATCCGCCTTGCGGCGCGCCTTTTCCGCATACATGGCTCGATCGGCGCGGTCGATAGCGTGCGACAACTGCTCCGAGCTGGCGTAGTCCGCGCCGCCCAAACTCACCTGAAGGCGAATCTGCTCACGTTGCCCCCCCGTCTCGACCGGATCGGCGCGCTCCAACGCGGTCTGCAGGCGCGCCAGAACGTCGGACGCGCGGGCGGACGGAACAATGAGTAGAAACTCATCCCCGCCCCAGCGATACAGTTTGTCGTACGGGCGCAGCGTCGCCCGAAAGACGTCGGCGCAGCGGCGAAGAAGGATGTCGCCGGCGGCGTGACCGTTACGGTCATTTACCTGCTTGAGATTGTCGAGATCGGCGAGCACCACGGTGCCGAAGGTCGCCCGCACCATGTCCAGGCCCACACCTTCGGAATAGGCGTGCCGGTTGAGCGTTTCAGTGAGCGAATCGTACAGCGCCGCCCGTCGGAGCTGATCGTGCGTCACCCGAAGCTCGGTCTGCGCATCGTCGAACTCGCGCTTCGCGTCCTCCATGAGAACGACAATCATGGCGTAGCCGAGCAAGACGTTGAGCGTGAGATCGAAATACGAGTTGAGCGCGACGAAGCCCGAAACGCGAAGGGCGAACGGGGTCGCCACTCCGCTAACCATCAACTCGAATGCGCCGGCGTACAGCAGCCATAGCGTCGTGAGGAGCGCAAAACCCAATCCGATCGCCACGCTGCCCGCCGTGCGGCGCGAGGCAGGAAGACGGAAAAACGACCACGCACAGTAGCCCAGCGCCGGCACAGCGATGGCGCTCTGCCAGACCACCATCGCGTTGAGGCCGGACGGCGACGCCAGCGTCGACACGAGGGCAAACAGCGCCGCGCCGATCCACCATTTGCGCGTCGCGACCGCGCCGGTCGAGGTGCCCCGGACGTACATCAGGGTGCCCCGCACGAAGAACACGTAGGCGATCCCCTTGCTCATCTGATAGGCGAAATAGAGCAAGCTGACGACGGGATGGTCCTCTTCCAGGGCCGTCCCGATAATGCTGGGCACGAGGATGTACCGAACGACCAGCGCGACGATGGCAACGGCGATCGCCGCCCAAGCCTTGGCCCACGCGCTGAAATACGCGCGGCGAAGCACGAACCGGCGGAGCAGCATAAACAGCGCAATCAGCATGAGGGAAATGCCGAGCTGCGCGAGTACGCCGAGAAACGACAGGACCGAGAAGGTCTGTGCGGGAGGCTGCATTCAGCGGGGAGGCGGCGCGAATCCGCTCTTACGTGCCGGACGTATCCATGTCACAATCCTTTACACTCCATGCTACGTCCTCAAGTTTTCATTGCCGGCGGTACCGGCTACATGGGACGACGCCTGATAGCGGCGCTCGTCACACGCCGGCGCGATGTTTTGGCCTTCGTCCGTGCGGGCTCGGAGTCCAAGGTGCCGGCCGGCGCCAACGCGATCGCGGGCGACGTTTTGTCGCGCGAGTCCCTCGGGGCGGCTATTCCGGCGGGCTCCATCGTCGTTCACCTGGTCGGAACCCCCCGGCCGTCGCCCGCCAAGGCAGCGCAATTCGAGGCGCTCGACTTTGCGTCGGCGCGAGAGTGCATCGCCGCGGCCACGACCGCCGGCGCACGTCATTTCGTCTACGTCAGCGTGGCCCATCCGGCGCCGGTGATGCGCGCCTATGTCGACGTGCGCGTCCGGGTTGAAGCCCTCATCGAGCAAAGCGGAATGCCGCACACGATCGTCCGTCCGTGGTACGTGCTCGGTCCGGGCCATCGATGGGGGTACCTGTTGCTTCCCATGTACTGGGCATTGAGCGCATTTCCGGCCACACGAGACGGCTCCCGGCGACTCGGGCTCGTCACTATCGATCAAATGCTCGCGACGCTCGTCGCCGCCGTGGAGTCGGCAGAGACCGCGTCGCGAGTCATCGACGTTCCCGAAATCCGGCGAGCCGGTAAAATCCGGCGAGCCGGTAAAAGGACAACGGCCTGAAGCCGAAGCCCCAGACCGTTGCCTACCGCCGCAGAGGAAGAGGTAGTGCCCACCCGCACTCCCGTGCTTACTCTCACGTCGGACCGCGTCGACTACCCGCGGGGCCCAACAGTGGCTCGATGGCCGCGATTATTTCTGATGCTTTTGCCCGCGCTTGCCCGCGTGCTTCTGGAACCGCGCGACGTTGGCGTCGAACTTTGCCTGGTTGGCCGGCGACAGCCCAGAGCGAAGATCGTTACGCTCGGCGTCGAATACCTGCTTGGCTTGATTGCGCTGCTGTGCGTTCTGCGCCTGCGACTGTTGCCTGAGCGACCGCAGCGCCGCGGTATCACCGCGCTGACGCGCGTCGCGGAGGGCCTGTAGCTGAGGCTTCGCCTGCCGACGCATCGCCTGCATTTGCGGCGCATACTTCGCGCGCACGTTCTTGAGATTTGCCTTCTCGGCGTCGCTGAGGGCGAGACCCTTGAGGAGATGCGCGTCGGGTCTGCGAGCGCCATTGGCGCGACGCGGATGCTGATTCTGTGCACGAGGCGGCTGGACCGCGGTTCCCTGCTGAGCAGAGGCAACGGTGGCGGCACCAATGCTGGCGCCAGCGACAAGCAGCGCTCGGGCGAACGTACGTCGAATATGAATCACGGTGATCCTCACCAGTTGGGATAACGGCGCCGAAGGCGCCTCACACTGGTAGACGGCAGGATCACCGCGTTGTTAAGTCTCCGAGGCCGCCGTCACGGCACAGTCCGCCTGTTGCCTATCCCACGTACGCGATAGCACTTATCTCGACAAGGATCCCGCGGAGGTCGGCGCCGAGTGCGGTGCGCGTCGGGTAGGGCGACGGCATCAGCGCCTTGTAGGCCGTGTTGAATCGGCCCCAGTCGTCGATGTCCGCGAGGTAAACGATCACCGACACCACGTCGGTGAGGGTCGCGCCCGCCGCGATCAACGCGCGCTCGACGTTGGCCACGACCTGCTTCGTCTGCGATTCGATGTCGTCGCCGACGAGCGCGCCACTGACCGGATCGCGCGGAACCTGACCCGACACGAACACCAGTCCGCCGGCTCGCGCGGCCGGCGAGTACGCACCCGCTGGTGGCGGAACATCGCCACCGAGGAGCACCGGTTGCCACTGCCGCTCACGCTGTGCCATTTATCATCTCCATTGATTGAGGGACGCGCCCAAAAATGCCGCCGATGATCGCCCAGCTCGAAACACCAATGCCGGTAGTTGACCTGGACCGGCTCGCCCGTAATCTCGACCGCGCCGCCGCATACGCAACTGCGCGCGGCCTCTCGTTACGCCCGCATATCAAAACGCACAAATCGCCGCGGATTGGCCGCGAGCAACTCGAGCGTGGGGCTGTGGGCCTCACGTGCGCGACGCCATACGAAGCGGAAGTGATGAGCGAAGTCTGCAACGACATCCTCGTCGCCTACCCGCCGGTCGGCGCCGCGCGCGCGGCCCGACTTGCCGCGCTGCCGACCGCCACGAAGATCACGGTTGCGCTCGACTCACTCGCCGCGATCGAGGACATCGCCGCCGCGGCTCGCGCCGCCGACCGTCCCGTGGGTGTCTACGTCGAGCTCGACCTCGGCATGCATCGCGTGGGTGTTCCGCGCGTGGATGAGGCGCTCGCGCTCGCGAGGGCCGTGCGCGACCGATCGCCGTTGGTGTTCGAAGGAATCGCCTTCTACCCGGGACACGTGCGCGAACAACCGGACCAGCAGGACGCCAAGCTCGAAGAGCTCAACGCGCGTCTCGGCGACGCGGTTCGCGCGTTCGACGATGCCGGCTTGCATCCGCGCGTCGTGAGCGGCGGCTCAACGCCCACGGCCTGGCGAACGCACGAGCTGTCCGCCGTCACCGAGTTTCGCCCCGGAACCTACGTCTACAACGACCGCACCACGGCGGCGATCGGCGCCTGCGAGTGGGACGATTGCGCGTTCACAGTGCTCGCCACAGTCGTGAGCACCGCGGTTCCCAATCAGGCCGTGATCGACGCCGGCACGAAAGCACTCGGCCGCGAACCGATGCGGGGTGCCGACGGAGCCGACGGGTTTGGCTGCCTGCTCGGCCGGACGGACATCGTCGTCAAAAGCATGTCCGAGGAGCACGGCATTCTGGATCTCTCACAGACGTCGTGGCGGCCCGCCGTGGGCGAGAAGGTCCGCGTCATTCCGAATCACGTGTGCATCGTCGTGCATCTCAACGACGTGATCGCCGGGGTACGTGGCGACACGGTCGAGACGACGTGGCCGGTTGCGGCGCGGGGGCGGGGGTACACTATCGGCATTTAACAACACAGAAGTACCAGGTAGCTTAGCCGCTTGTACACGGACCTGCCTCACGGTCTCAACAATGCTTGGACGCATCGCTCGCTTGGCGGAACCGGCCTTCCAAACGAGCTCCGAATTGGGATGGCCAGTATGCCAGTCCTTGTACTGAAGTACCCAGTACCGTGTACTTCAGTGGCTGTTGCTCTAGTGCGCCGCGCCCATCGATCCGCGGCCCTTCCCCGTCTTGAACAAAAAGAGCAACGGTAGCGACGCCAATAGAATGACGCCGCTCAGAATATAGATCCGAGAGAACGCCAGCACGCTCGCCTGCGCTTGGATTTGTCGATCGAGCATCGCCAGCGCTTGTTGCTTCGCGACGATCGGATTGATGCCCCGCGCGATGAGCCCGCGCGCAATCCCGTCCAGGCGGCCCAGCGACCCTGGGTCCATCGTCGTCACGTGCTCAGTGAGCACCGACTTCTTCATTGCGGTGAATCGCGTCAACATCGTCGCCATGATCGCGATTCCCATTGAACCGCCAAGTTGGCGCGTGAGATTGAACATGCCCGTTCCCTGCGCAAGCTCCTGCGGCTTGAGCTCGGCCATCGACGCATTCGTAAGTGGCACGAAGATCAGGCCGAGGCCCATGCCGCGCAGGATGAGAGGCCAGAAGGTCTGTTCAGGGCCGCTCACGAGCGTCATTCGCGACAACAATACCATCGAGATGAAGAACAGTATCGCGCCAATCGTGACCGTCGCACGGGCATCGAGACGATTGGCATTCTTTCCCACGAACGCCATGGTCACTGCCGACGCGATCGCGCCGGGGAGAATCACCAAACCGGTCTGATTCGCCGTGAGTCCGTGCAAATTCTGGAGAAAGATCGGCAGAATGAAGATCGAACCGAACAGGGCGAGTCCCAATAGAGCGGCGATGCTCACGCCCGCCGTCAACTGCCGGCTCTTCAGCACGCGAAAATTGATGATCGGCTCGTCGATCGTGAGCTCGCGCCAGATCAACAGGACGAACGACACAAACGAGGTGATCGCCAGCCCGGTGACGAGCCGCGAATCGAACCAGTCGTAGCGCTCACCCTTCTCGAGCATGAACTGCAGCGATCCGACGCACGTCGCCAACAGGACAAAGCCGGTGACGTCGATCGTGTCCGCACGCTCCTGGTGCTCCGCGTTTTTGACGTAGGTCCACGTCATCACGGCCGCGAGAATTCCGAGCGGGACGTTGATGTAGAAAATCCACGGCCAGTTGTAGTTGTCCACGATCCAGCCGCCGAGCGTTGGCCCGATGGTCGGACCGACCATGACGCCCACACCAAACATGGCTTGCCCGATGCCCACTTCTTCCGGCGGGAAGGCCTCGAACAATGTGGACTGCGCCGTGGACAACAGCGCACCACCGCCAATGCCCTGCACCACGCGCCAGAATATCAGTCCGCCGAGCGAGGTCGCTGCGCCGCAGAAGAATGACGCGAAGACGAACAACATGATGGATCCGGTCAGATATCGCTTGCGGCCGAAATACGCCGACAACCAACCCGACATCGGAATGACGATCACGTTCGCGATGATGTAGCCGGTGCTGACCCACGAAATCTCGTCGAGCGTCGCGCCGAGATTTCCCATCATGTGGGGAATCGCGACGTTCACGATCGATGTATCGACCAACTCCAGCACCGCCGCGAGCGTGACCGCGATGGCGATGAGGTATTTGTATTTGTACTTGTCCTCCGCGGGGACCGCGGCGGGCGGCGCGAAAACAACGCGCGCCGTGCCCCTGGGTCCGGCGCCTAGCGTCACTCCGCGATCGGACGGAAAATCGGCAGCCATGTGAATCGAATGCTGGTTCGTGTTGTCGTGCTTACGGGCAGCGAGCCGCCGCCTCTTTGGTTTCCACGTGGACCGTCACGGACATACCCGGGCGAAGCGGGCGGTCGTTGCCGAGACCCTGCTTCACGTGAATCCGCACCGGAACGCGCTGTACCACTTTCGTGAAGTTGCCCGTGGCGTTGTCGGGCGGCAGCAGCGCGAACTTCGAGCCGGTTGCGGCGCTGACACTTTCCACGCAACCCACTGCGGTTGCGCTGCCGTACGCGTCGACTTCGATCTCCACCCGTTGACCGATCTTGAGATCGGCCAACTGCGTCTCCTTGAAGTTCGCGGTAATGAATGCGCCCGTGTCCGTCACGATCGTGAGCAGCGGCTGGCCCGCCTGCACCAACTGTCCGGGCTCGACCTGCTTGCGTGAAACGATGCCGCCCGACGGAGCGAGGACGCGCGTGTAGCTCAACTGTAGTGCCGCGTTGTCGCGCGCGGCCTGCATGCCCTTGAGTCGCGCATCGGCCAGTCGCACGCCCGCTTGCGCACTCGAGATCGTTCCCGTCGCCGCGTTCGTCTGCCGCTGCAACGCCACGACGTTTGCCGATGCCGCCTCGGCCGTCGCGCGCGCGCCGTCGAGCTGCATTTTCGAGATGACTTGCTTGCCCGCCAGCTCTTCCATGCGCGCGAGGTCCTGTCGCGCCTTCACTTCGTTGGCCTGCGCGGCGGTGATCTGCGCATCGAGCGACGAACGCTGGCCCGTGGCCTGCTCGACCTGCGCCTGCGCTTGGCCGTTCGAGCCCGCGCCGCCGGCGGTCGCGCGAGCCGCGGCGAGATCGGCATCCGCTTGAGCAACGCGCACCTTGTACTCCGACGGATCGATCTGCACGAGGAGCGAGTCCGACTTGACCACGTCGTTGTCGGCCACATGCACCGCCTCAACGTAGCCGCTGACTTTGGCGAGCACCGGAACGAGGTGCCCGTCGACCGCGGCGTCATCGGTCGACTCATGCGCTCGACCGTAGTTCCATTGTTTGAAGCCCCAGAGCGCGCCGAGCAGCACGAGGACGAGCACAATGGGAAGCACGAGGCGGCGCTTGCCCCTCGCCGGCGCTTCCTGCGGCACGCTGAGCGGCTCGCGGCCGGATATGTCCTGCTTGGAATCCTGTTTGAGATCTTGCTTGAGAACGGTGGCCATTGGTCGGAACGGATGTCGGAGGTGAAGCGGGTTAACGAAGCTGCGAAACGGTACCCTGGGCTCGTGCGAGCGAGACGCGGGCTGATTGATATGCGGTGAGCGCATCGACCACGCCGGTGCGTGCGCTATTCAACGATGACAGGGCGGTGATGACGTCGGCGTTACCGGACACACCGGCACGGAAGCGGTCGCGCGCTTGCTCGACTTCCTGCTCGGCGAGGCGCTGGCGCTCGCGGGCCGCGTCCACCTGTTCGCGGCCGGACGCGATGTCGAGCATCGCGCTGCGCACGTCGAGTGACACTTGCTGCCGCAGATCGCGGCGACGGACTTCGATGTCGCGCGCGATGGCTTCCTGCTCCTGCGTCTGCCCTTCGCGATGCCCGCCTTCGAAGATCGGCCAGCTGAGCTGCACGCCGTACGTGTAGGTATTCAGAAGATGGTTGAGCTGAATGCCGTTCGCTCCGTCGTTCGCGAAGGCGCCAACCGTGGGCAGGCGAGTGGCGCGAACTGCGGCGAGCTGCTGCTGAACCGCGGTGAGCTGTGCGTCTGCGGCGCGAAGATCGGCGCGCGTACGCAGCGCAACGTCGACGGCCCCCTGCTCGGTCACTGCGTCGGCGAGCGGCAGCGACGTGAGCGAATCAGACAGATCGATTGAGGCGTTGAGCTCGAGGTTGAGCGCGCGGAGGAGATCGAGTTTCGACCGGTCGCGATCATTTCGCGACGCGATCAGTTGCGCGCGCGCATTCGCGAGCTGCGACAGCGAACGCGTCACGTCGAGCGCAACGCCGACACCGGCGGCAAGCTGAGCGCGTGCGATCGTCGCGAGGTCCGCGGCAAGCGTCGAGTCCGCGATGCGTGCTTGGAGCGTTGCGTCGGTGCGCAGCGCGCGCACGTAAATCATTGCCGCGTTGGTCGCCGACTGCTCCGCCGCGGTGGCAACGTCGGCGGATGCCGCGTCCACGTTGGAACGCGCCGCGCGCACGCGCTGCGATGCACCCGCATCGTACAGGGTCTGCGACACTTGGGCGCGAAGGTCCCACAGCCTGACCGGTCCGATGATCTGGCCGTTCGGGTCGAGCAGCGGCGGTTCGCCGGGCGCCGAGGGGAAATTGAAGCCGAAGCTGGCGCTGTTGAGCGTGTGGCTCGTCCAGTTCGGCGTGGCTTCGATCTGTGGCAACAGACTGGAGCGCGACTGAACGACGCGCGCCTGCGCCTGCTGCACGCGAATCTGTGCGCTCTGAACGGCCGCGGTCTGCGCGGCGGCGAGTCGAGCGGCATCGCCGAGCGACAAGCGGCGCGGCGCTGGCGTCTGCGCCTCGGACGATCGAACAACGAAGGCAAGAAGGGCGGCGAGTGCGGCGAGCACCGCCCCGATGCGGATGACTTTTGGGTATAGGTCGTTCATGACGTTGATGGCGTGGCTGCGCCCGCCGCCTGCGGCGAGTGCGAGCTGCACGGCTGAATTGCGTAGAAGTAGAACTGCATCATCTCGTCGAGCACTTGGTCGTCCGTCTTCTTGGCGACGGATTGGAAACATTCGCGATGTTTGCACCAGAGCCCGTGCATCACAAAGGGTGCCGACAGCATCCTCGCTGCGACGAGTGGATCGATCTCGCGGAATTCGCCGGCGTCGATGCCGCGCTGAATGATCCCAGCCATGAGACGATGTCCGCGAGAGACGACCTCTTCCCCATAAAAACGCGCGAGGTCGGGGAAGTTGTGAATCTCGGCGTGAATCAATCGAAACAGCGGCGCAAAGTCCGTGGACCGGATGAAGGTCCAGTAGCCGCGCATGAATTCCTTGAGCGCCTCGGTCGCCGAGCCGGTCATCGCGCCGACTCGCTCTTCGCTCGCTTCGAGCTGGCTGACGACCGTGTGGCGTACGACTTCGCGAAACAACTCTTCCTTGTTCGGGAAGTAGAGGTAGATCGTGCCCTTGGAGAGGCCGGCGCGCTTGGCGACGTCGTCCAAGCGAGAAGCCGCGAGGCCGTTTTCGCCGAAGACGGCGAGTGCGGCTTTGAGGATTTGTTTGGGGCGCTCTTCCGGGAGTCTCCGCCAGCGAGGCTCCTGATTGCCTTGATTGCCCTGATGTGGTTCGGTCACTCGACTGCTATCCTTGCGTAAGGCGTTTTCTGCCAACGCCTTACGATGAAATACCGTTGAATACAATTACTGACGCGTCAGTAATATATCCATGGCCTAGACACACTGCAAGTGCGCCATTTCCGGAGGATTCGCCCGCGCCCGTGGGGTGGACGCTCTACGCGCGGAGTAGTTCGCTCGGACGCTTTGCTTGGTGTTGCTTCAGTCGCTGGCGGGCGTTTCACCTTGGTGCAGCCACTCATACGCTTTCGACACGTCGCCGCGCGTCAGCGTGTGGCCGGCCGGCTCCCAGTCGATCGTCACGTCGGCGCCGAGCGCGGTGAGCAGTTCCGCGAGCCGTTCCGGATGGCCCGCGGGGACGATCGGATCCGCTTCGCCCGCGCCGATGAATACCCGCCGCGCGTCGAGCGAGACGGGCGTGTCGGGGATGAACGGGACCATGGGCCGGAAGAGAACCGCCGCGTGCAACGCCTGCGGCGTGGAGAGGAGCACGCTGCTGGCGATGTTTGCGCCGTTCGAGAATCCCACCGCGACAACCTTGGTCGCGTCAAACCCGTATTTGGTCGCCGCCGCGCCAATGAACGCGACGAGATCCTTGGTCCGAGCATGAAGATCAGGGATGTCGAACACGCCTTCAGCGAGCCGTCGAAAGAAGCGCGCCGCGCCATGTTCGAGCACTGTTCCGCGCGGACTCAGCAGACCGGCGTCGGGAGCAAGCATCTGCCCCAACTGGATGAGATCGTTCTCATCGCCGCCCGTGCCGTGCAGCAAGAGCAGCGTTCGAGAATCGTCACCCTGCGGTGGGAGATACCGATGAACGTACGTGTTGAGCGCGTCGGTCACGTTTGGGCGCCGGCCTGCATGGAGTTAGTGTTCACACGAATAATGTAGCGGAGACCTGTATGGGCCAACCCGACGACTCCGACCGCGTGCGCCTCGACAAATGGCTGTGGGCGGCCCGGTTCTTCAAAACGCGATCGCTCGCGACCGACGCGATCGCCGGCGGCAAAGTCGAGGTCAACGGCGACCGCGCCAAGCCCGCCAAGGCCGTCAAACCCGGCGACGAAGTACGCCTCCGTCTCGGACCCTATGAGCATATTGTCATAGTTCGCGATCTGTCCGACCGGCGTGGCCCGGCGAGCGTGGCGCAGACCCTGTATGAGGAAACCAGCGCCAGCCGCGACGCCCGCGACCGACTCGCCGGCCAGCTCAAACTCGCGCCACCGGCGTTCGTATATGAAGAGAAGGGCCGGCCGACGAAAAAGGATCGTCGCGACCTGTCCAGCTTCATCGACCGGAAGCGCCGGTAGCGGCGTCGGTTTCGGTGAGCCGCGCAAACGCCTGCCGGCTGATGACGTGTCCGCCGTCGAATTCGATCAGGTGGTGCGGAATCCCGGCGAGATCGAGACGGCCCCGCTCCGCGGCCAGGGTCGCGTCGTCGATGTAGTGATCCCGCGTGCCGCGAACCACCGTCACGCGCGCGCCGCGCAACGACGCACCGTGGTGCGAGAGATCCGTCTCCGGCGGCATGAGTCCACCCCACAAAACCAACCGGTCCACACGCGCCCGTCCGTGCGTCAGCCAGCGCGTCGCCGTCGCGGTGCCTTGCGAGAATCCTAGCAGGTTCACGTGCACGCCCGTTCCTTCGCGAGTGAGATCAGAAATCACGTCGTCGAACAGCGCGTCGAGGTACTCCACATAGTCCGCGATCTCCGACGCGCGGTCTTCTCGCGTCATCCACGTCGCGCCAACAGGGCGATCGCGTGCGGGCGCCTTGTCGGTGCTCACGAGATAGAAGCGATTCAGCGCTTCGGGCGCCACGACCAGCGTCTCGTCGGTCGCGAGATCAGAGAAGTAGCGAATGAACTCGCCGGCCAGCTGTCCGTACCCGTGCAGGACGAACCACACACCGCGTGGCGCGCCGCCGGCGCCGCCGAGCGTGAAGTAGCGCGCCGTGCGTTGCACGCGCAGATGATGAGTGTGCGGAGCTGGCGGTAGGCCGTCGGTCACGCCAGCAAGATAGTACGTCCCAGCAACGCCGGGGCGAGCGCCTATTTTCCCGACGGGGGTCCAGAGCCTGCCGCAGCGAGCAGCTGAGCCTGCGTCGTGCTATGCGAGAGCATGTCGATCGCCCGTAGCAACTGATGATCGTCGGACACGCTTCGAGCTTTGGCGGCCGCGTCGCCAAATGCGAGCCGGGCGACTCGATGAGCAAGGTCGTGAGTCAGCAGCGTCCGCGCGGTCGCGTCGAACTTCGGGTCGATCTTGATGTCGGCGGCCGCAAAGCGGCGCATCAACTCGGTGGTCCACGCCATGGGAACGGTAAAGTCGCGCGCCACGGTGGGCTTGAGCTCCAACGCGTAGTCCTGCATGACCGTGTTGATCGCCTGTCGCTTTGGAGCGATGGCGACAAGGAAATCGCGCTCGGTGGTGAGGAGCGTGTCGTCGGGGACAAGGACGTCGGGACGGATACCGCCGCCGCCATACACAACGCGGCCCTTGTCCGACTTGAACATTGGACGGGTCACGCCCTTTTTGAGCGAATCGGGATGCACTTCGACGAACTCACCGCTGGGCAGCAGCTTTCGCTCGCGGTGAATGGACCGCCCGCTGGGCGTGTACCATTTTCCGGTCGTGATCTTGAGATGGTAGTTGCCCTGCAGCTGATACACGGATTGTACGAGTCCTTTGCCGAACGAGTTCGTGCCGAGAACGAGCGCGCGGTCGTGGTCCTGCAGCGCGCCAGCGACAATTTCCGTGGCCGAGGCCGAGCCGCCGTCGACGAGCACGACGAGCGGAATTGAATCGGAGAGATGTCGTCCGCTCGAGCGAAGCACTTCGTTGGGTTGATTGCGCGAGCGAACGCTGGCGATCTCCTGTCCTTCACGCAGAAACAGGCTGGACGTCTCGAGCGCTTGCTCGACGATTCCACCGCCGTTGTCGCGCATGTCGAGCACCAGACCCTTTGCCCCTTGCTTCGCGAGCTGCTCGATCGCGGCTTGCACTTCGTCCGCGGCGTTTTCGTTGAACGTCTGGAGCGGGATGTATCCGATGTGATCGCCGAGGATACCGCTGTAGGCGACCGCGGGGACTTTGACCACGCGTCGCTTGAAATTGATTTTGATGGGCTCGGGCACGCCTGGCCGGCCGTACGTAACGGCGACCGACGATCCCGGTTCGCCGCGCAAGGCTTCCGAGACTTTGTTGAGCGGCTGGCCGGCCGTGATCATTGTGCCAACGGAGAGCACATGATCACCCTCGCGGACCCCTGCGTCTTCGGCCGGCGAATTGGGAAAGACGCGATCGACCACGATCGCACCAGCGGAGTCGGGACCGATCGACATGCCGGTACCACCGTACCGTCCGCCCGTGGCGCGACTGAAGTCTTCCGACTCCTTTGGCGACAGTAGCTCGCTGTACGGATCGTTGAGCTCGTGCACCAAACCCTTGGCCGCTTTCTCGTACGCGGCCGTTGTCGGCATGCTGTCGACGTACTGGTTGCGAACGAGCGACATGACCTGGTCGAACAGAACGCCGTTGGCGTGAGCGGGTTGCTCCTGCAACAGGAAGCCGCCGGCGACCATGGGAACGACGAGGAGCGTAGCCGCAGCCGCGGTACGAAAGCGAGGCATTGACGGGTGTTGGAGAGGTGGCGCCTACGAATTAGGCGAGATGCTCGCCGCGCGGCCCTGGACGATGCGCTGCAGGGCGCATGGGCTCTTGGGCGTCGTCCGCGGCGCCTGCGGCTGCTGTGCGTGAGGAGCGCTGCCCGCCGCGTACAACACGCGACCGCGCACTGCCCGCGCGTCGCGGTGCTGTTGATCCAGCACCGGATCGAGACGAGGCGCAGCCGTGGGCGCCGGCGTACTCGGCACCGGAACAGGGAGCACCCCGCCGTACCCCGTGACGCGGCGCGAGGGGTCCGGGACGGTCACGCATACTACAAGCAGCATCACCGGCGCGACCTGATGCCTCGTCAGCAACCGTACAATGCGCTCGATCGACCCGACGACCATGAGCTACACTCCTCGAAAGAGGTCCTACACGGATGCAGACTAAGATTCGTGGCCGATATTGTCAACGAAAAAACTCCACGATCCTGTGTCGTCCGTCACCCCGTAAGGCGTTGCCGGGAAGGATTTTACGATTTCCTGACAACTTTACTTCGCCGCTCCCAGCTTCCAGATCCCGTTGAGCATGTCCGACGCGTATACCGTTCCGTTCACGTACTGCACGCCCCAGACATAGACGCTGCGGCCCACGTCGGTGAGCCCGACGCCGATCTCTCTCCCCATCAGACGTAAGTCACAGCGAGAAAGGTTCGTTGCCGGGTCCGTTTTCTTTTGGCTTGCCGAACAGCTGGCGAGATCGCCGCGAATGTCGAGCGCGCGGACGCCACCGTTGTAGTAGGCCGCGTACAACACGCCGTCGCTCTCGTCCACCGAAAAATTGTGCGTCCCCGCCCCGGGAACGTTGTAGAACGCGACTTCCTTGGGCGCGGTCGGATCGCTGACATCCACCACATGGATGTCCCCCCGCGACGAGCTCCCAATTGACCCCGACCCCTCCTCCCCGACAAAGGCAAAGCGCTTGGAGCCGGCCGGGTCGTGGTACCACCAAATGTTGTGCACCTCGCCGCCCAGGGTCTTCACGTTGCCGATCTGGCGAGGATTCTCCGGCGTCGCCCCGGTGCCGCACCCGCCGATGTCCCAGATGTCCATACCGTCATTCCAGAGCGCGACGAACAGCAGGCCGTCGCGCGGAAACGTGTCGTGCACATACGGACTCCCCGCGATCTTGACGAAGACCTGCTTGGGCGCCGACGGCGTGCTCAAATCGACAATGACGAGCCGTGCCTTCACATCGCCAACGGGGTCCACAGACAGAAAACCGTAGAGCTTGCCGTTGACGCGGCCGAGCTTCACGGTGTGTATGCCCGGCATGGTTTGATCGTTCGTGAACCGCGTCAGCAGAACCGGATGCCTCGGATCGGCGAGATCAAAAATTCCGATCGATCCCGGCGCCGGCTCCGTGGCAACCACAAGCAGCTTGCCGTCGTCACTCAGGGCAACATCGTCTGTCGTGATGGCCCCCGAGAGAATCAGCGAATCCACGAGCAGCGGAACGTTTCCACTCACGTCCCAGATGTTGACCTTGTTTCCCTGCACGCGCCGCACATTCCACGTGGTCGTGTAGGCGGTCGTACCGCGCACGGCGATCTCCGCCGTATATCGGAGTGTGTCGGGACCGTTACCGAAGACGTGCAGCACCGTCGGCGTGGGAGTCGAAATACTGAGAGGCGCGGGTCGAGCCCCGAGGTTGATTCCGGGACACGACGCCGGCGTCAACGTTTCGGGGGGCGGCGGGCTCGACGAGTCGCCAGTGCAGGCCGCGACAGCGCTCGCCGCCAGCGCGCTGACGGCAAGAATGAGTATTCTCATATGCTGCATCGGCTGTTCCTCGAGTGACCGCTCATACCGCCGCTGTGCGTTTGCTCGCGCGACATTCCCGGCATTTCCGGCATCCTATCGGACTCCGGTTTGGGCGAAACAGTTCCCGCCCCGGCCTCCGCCCCCGCGCCGTGCATCGACATGTCGGCGTCGGCCGAGCCGTAGCGGCCCATGCGCGTGTGCGCCGCGCCGGCGCGAAGCCGGACGCCGGCCGAGAGCATCCACATGTGCGAGGCACCGTATCGGAGCTCGGGATTGAAGATGCCGGCCGGCGTGCCGGCGCCGACCGCAAGGCGGGCGACTTCGACAAATGGGCGCCCCGACACAAAGCCCATGTGGCCGCGGGGCGCGGACACCGATCCGGTGAGAATCGTCCATCGCGACACGCCCAGGTTCGACAGGTCGTTCGCCGGGCGCGGCGTGCGAAATGGATCCAAGAGCTGCTCTTCTTCGGGACGGTCGGTGCGTTCCACTCGTGCGGCCACGATCACACCGGCGCGGCAGTACGCCGCCTCCCCGAGCATGCTGCTCAGCGTGTTGATCGACTCGGCCTTGTCATATTCCACCGTGCGCGCGTACTCGAGCAGCGCGTAGCGCCACGAGCTCTCGGTCTCGCGACTGAATCGCGCGACCCCGCTCGCCTTGTGCTGGTCGAGTCCCTGGCCAACGCGAACTTCCGGCGACGCTACGCGCGCGATGCTCGCGCTCACTTCGATGCCGGTCGCCGGGAGCGCCGTCAGTCTCGCGGCCCACGAGTCGCCGAACCGGCGAAGATTCGGCGATGACGATGGCATGAGTGGCTCGTCGCCGTCGAATGTCGCGAACTCGCCGACGATCGGACCACGACGCAGCGCGGCAACAGCGACGACGCGCTCCAGCACCTGCGCCAGATGATGGTTGACGGGAAATTTCTCGAACGGGCGCATCATGGGATCGTCGCTGCCGAACGGCGCGAACCCGCGGCCCACGAAGATCGATCCATCGAATCCGCCGCGCGCTGCCTGTCCGCCAACGAGGAGCTCGTGCACGTACGCGTGCGGGTGGCGCCGATCGACATAGCCTTCGCCGTATCCGCCGGTGCTCAGCTCGCCGCGGTCGAGTGTCAGCCCTTCCAGGTCGAGTGTGCCGACCGCGCGCAGCGCGCCGTACGACGCGTGCGCCATCACGACGGGCTGCGACAGATATCCCTCGGACAGCGCCGAGCGCGTCGCGGTCGGATCGGCGCGCGTCACGACGGGAATCGCCTGGACCATGACCGACGCGTCTTGCGCCGCGGCGGAGTCGCGCCCGAGAGCAAGGGTCGCTACAGTGACGAGAATACAAATGCGCATGATCCCCAAAGGTAGCGACGAGCATTCGGAGTTGCGGGCGACGATTCGTCTCGCGATTCCCGTCGTACTCGTGCAGGTCGGGTTCATGGGCATGGGTGTCATCGACACGCTCATGGTCGGACGGATCTCGGCGCGCCTGCTCGCGGCCGTCGCGCTCGGCAACTTGTATTACTTCAATGTCACCATCTTCGGCGCCGGAACGCTCATGGCGCTCGATCCGATCGTGGCGCAGGCAATCGGCGCCGGGGATGGCGCCGCGGTTGCGCGCGCGGTTCAGCGCGGCTTGCTGATCGCCTTAGGTCTGAGCATTGTGACGGTGCTGCTCTTCGTGCCCGCCACACCACTTCTCTATGCGCTGCATCAGCAAGCGGAGATCGTTCCCGACGCTGCGGCGTACGTCCACATCTCGATCGCCGGCGTGCTGCCGTTCCTGGCGTTCGTCGTCCTGCGGCAGAGTCTTCAGGCCATGCATCGCGTGGCGCCGATCGTCTGGACGGTCGTGGCTGGGAATCTGTCGAACGCCGTATTCAACTGGGTGTTCGTCTACGGCCACCTCGGGAGTCCCGCCCTCGGCGTGGCCGGAAGCGCGATTGCCACGGCGATCAGCCGATGGCTCATGACCGCGCTCTTGCTCGCGTTGGCCTGGCGTGATCTGAAACCGAATCTGATGCCGGTGCGGCGTGACGCATGGGAGTGGAGACCAATCGCGCGCATGCTGCGCATCGGCATCCCGATCGGCGGCCAACAGGCGTTGGAGATCGGCGCGTTTGGCGCGATCGGCTTGCTGATGGGCGTGCTCGGGACGGTCGAGATGGCCGCGCACCAAATCGCGATTACAATGGCCGCATTGACGTTCATGGTACCGCTCGGCGTAGCGACCGCCGCAGCCGTGCGCGTGGGCCATGCGATTGGCGCGGGCGACGATGCCCGGGCGCGAGCGGCGGTCCGCGCCGCGTATATCGCCGGCGTGGGATTCATGACGCTGACGGCGATTCTCTTTCTCTCGATGCCGCGGCTGCTGTCGCATGCATTCACCGGCGACGCGCGCGTGGTCGCGCTCGCGTCGGTGTTGATTCCCATTGCCGGCGTGTTTCAAGTTTTCGATGGCGCGCAAGCGGTTGGTGCCGGTGTTCTGCGCGGAGCGGGCGACACCACGGCTCCGCTGGTCGTCATGCTTGCCGCGTATTGGATCGTGGGTGTGCCGGTGAGCGCGTATCTCGGGTTTCACACGAACCTGCGCGCCGCGGGGCTGTGGTGGGGCTTCGTCGTCTCGTTGGCGGCGGTCGCGCTTTTTTTGTTCTGGCGAATTCGTGTGGTGTTTGGGCGCGAACTGCGGCGTGTTTCCGTCGAGAGCGTGCTTCCCGGCGAGCTCCTGTGAGCGAGCGTGATCGCAATGGATCGTCCACGCGACCCAATCAATTCCAGCCACAAGGTTGAAGCAGGCTCGAATGCCGTTGGACCGATCCCTTCCGTCAGGACACGCCCCCGTGCGTTGCCGACTGCCGTTCAGGTTCGTGGCGCAAGGCGACGCGTTTTCAAATCAGAAAAATCCGATCAATCCGGTTTGATCGCCCTCTCAATCTCACAAAATGCCGAATCGCCACAACGCACGCCGGTCCGACCAGAGACTTCATGCGCGGAAGGCGGGCCCACTAAGAAGAAGGGGGTTTGACATTGGATTGCTCGGATTGCCCTGACTCACCTCCCCGAAGACCCTTTTTTCAATGACGTCGAACTGTCACGTCGCAGTGCAGCACTCGGCGGTTGGCTCAGCTGCACACAGCTTTTCGCATTGCAGTTCTTGGTTGTACGCCGTTGCGTTCACGCCGTCACAGGGCGGCCGTATTGCTCGAGCGATGCCGTCATCAGCAGCGTCGCGAGCACGAGGATTCCCGCCACCATGAATGGAAGCCCCGGCCCAAAGCGGTCGACGAGAAATCCGGCTCCGATCGGAAACGCCACGCGTGAGATGCCGCCGTACGCCTGCTGCACTCCCATTTGAAGGCCGCGCTCGTGTGCCGGAACGACGCGCGACAGCAGCGACGTCACGCACGGGAACAGGAACGCCGTCCCGAGCGGCATGAGCGTGAACGCCGTGAACAGCGTCGGATAGGATTTGCTGACAGCGGTGAGTGCCAATCCCGCCGCGAGCAGCACGATGCCTATACGCGCGACGCGCGGTTCCTTCAGCCTGCGCACCACAGGACCGAGCAGCAGCGCGCGGATGATCACACCCATCAAGCCGAAATACATGAAGAACCAACCGACCGTCTTTTCGGTGATGCCGAATCGAGCGGCGAGCACGAGCGGCATCAGCTGTCCCGTTCCGTAAAAGGCGCCGATGCTGACCGTGTAGATCAGAATCAGACGTGGCGCCGGTTCGCTCGCGGCGGTAATGACTCGCAGCAGCGCGACGCGCCCAGCGCGCGGATGACGCGCAGCACCCGGCGCGTGAAAGCGCTCACCGGTCGACTCACGCAAGTATCGCCAAGCGAATATGCTGATACCCAGGCACAGGGTCGCCGCACCAATGCCCGGCGCGTGGCGACCCCACAAAATCGTGAGGAACGAGCCGAACGCGGGACCAACGACAACGCCAAAGCTCGTCGCGGCGCTCAGCCAGCCAAGACTCTTGGCGCGCTCGTCTTCCTTCATCGCGTCGGCGACGTACGCCTGCAGAACGCCGACGGTGCCCGCGCCCAGCCCCTGAACGAAGCGCGACACGAGCAGGAGCGTCAGTGATTCGCTGAATGCGAACACGACGTACGCCATTGCCGAGATGAAGAGGCCGAGCAAGATGGCCGGGCGTCGACCGTATCGGTCGGAGAACCGTCCCCACAGCGGCGCGCTCAGAAGCTGCGCGATGGAGAACGAGGCGATGATCAGGCCGATCATCAGCCCGTTCGCACCCATGCGCGTGGCGTAGTACGGGATCAGTGGGAAGATCATCGACGATCCGACCATATCCACGAACGCGGTGAACATCAGCACGACGAGTTTGCCCATCGAGTCGGCTCCTATTCCTTCGCCGACAGAAGCGTGTCGATCGCGGCACAGGCGCGCTCGAGACGCTCCGCCGGCGCACCGCGAATCTCGACACAGGCCACGCCCGACGTCTTCACCGCGTCGCAAAACAGCTGTTGCATCTCGTCCCGCATGTGGCCGCGATCGCGAACGCCGTCGGCGATCCATTCGACATCAGTCTCGCACAACAAATACAGATCCGGACGGCGAGCAAAGGCTGCCTCCTCGATCCACGGCGGACAGCCGCCGAAATAGTGATTGCAATAGACGACGGTGCTGAGCAGATCCGTGTCTTGCACCACGAGCTCCGTTGCGCGCGCCATGTGCGCGTCCTCGAGCGCGATCTGACCGTGGGCGATCGGTCCGTGATCATTGAAATCGAGCGCCGCCCCTTTCCGTTCGGCATAGTCTCGCACGAACTCCGGCACGAGCTCGGCTCCGTACGTCCGCGCCAACTCTCCGGCGAGCGTCGTCTTGCCGGTCGATTCCGATCCCGTGAGGACCACGCGGATCACGCCGGAACCGCGCCGGTCGCAAGCGAGCGTTTCCACGCGACGTAGCCGAGGACGGCGAGCGCGAAGTAGATCGCGTAGTTGAACGCCGTGAGGTACAGGCCTTTGTAGATGAACATGCCGACGTACACCACGTCGACGCCGATCCACACGGCCCAGTTTTCGAGATACTTGCGCGTCATCATCCACTGCGCGGCCAGACTCACGGTCGTTGTTGCCGCATCCAAGTACGGGAGCGACGAACCGGCGAGTCCGGACATCAGCTTGCCCCACACCAACCAAAACGCAATCCCGACCACGATCACGACAGCCCAGACGCGTGGCGGTGTTCGCGAGACGCGCAGCACGGTTCGTCCGGCGCCGCCGTGCAACCACTCGTACCAGCCATAGATCGACAATCCAAAATACACGGCCTGCAGCCCCATGTCCGAATAGAGTCCGGCCTGACGGAACAGGACGAAATAGAGCGTGACGTTGATCAACGCCGTTGGCCAGCTCCAAATGTGCTCGCGCACGCTCAGCAGCACACTGACAACGCCAAAGATGACGGCCACGAGCTCGAGGCAACTCGAACCGTGCGCCGTGAGCCAACCGCACAGCAAGCTCACGGCTGGTTGCTACTTCGCAAGTGACGCGAGCCGTTGGTCGCCGGCCTGTTTCACCCGCTTCGCCGCCGCATCGATTGCGGCACGTGTCTCGGCGCTCGAGCCGCCGACTTCGATGTCCGTCATGGTGTGGAGCGCGGCGACATAGTAGTCCGTCCACGTGCCGAGAATGTCTTCCTCCATCGCACGTGGTCCGCCGGCGGCGATAGCTGCGCGGCTCAGCGCGACTTCCGTATCCAGGCGGGCGACGGCCGCGCGTTCCTGCTCGGCGATCAACGCGCGCGCCGTGGGTCCGTCGGCCGACGTCATGGTGAGCACGGCCGCAAGCGCCGCGTTCCCGACATTCGTCAACTCATCCTTGGACACTTTGTCGAGACGATCGCCGTCGGTGTGATAGTAGACGTCGGTGAAATGCCAGAACAGCGCGCCGGGCTTCTTGAATTGAAGAAACGGTGTGTGGTCGCTGCCGCCTTCAAACGGATTGGCGCGCACGACCCATCCGTTCGTTGCCGCCTGATCGAGGCAACGGGCGATGAGGTAGTCGTTGTAGTAGTGCGGCACGAGATCCTTTTTTGCCAAGGGACGTCCGCCCCACTCGCTGTGGTGGTCGTCGCCGCGCGTCCAGATCGCGGACGGATCGGGCATCTTCTCGATGAGAAACGTGCCGCCGGTCTTCTTCGTATCTTCGCCGGTCATGTCGAGGCTCAGTCCCCAATGCACGCCCTTGGTGCGCACCGAGTCGTCGGCGAGGAAGTTGCGCGTCTGCGCGATCTCGAGGCCGAACAACATGGTGATCGTGCGCTTCGGCGTGACGGATCCGCTATGCACGAGCGTGGCGATCACGCGGGCCATTTCGCTGAGATCACCGACGCCGGTCGCGTTGTCGTTCGTTCCGGGCTCCTGCACGTGCGCGCTGACGACGTACCGTTCGTTGGGCAGGGTGCTCCCGTGGACTTCGGCAACCAACGTGAGCTCATCCGACGGATACATCTTCACGTTCGTTTTGACGCGCACCATCGCCGGACCTTTTGCGGCGGCCGCGCGCAACCGGTCGAGCGCGTCACGTGAGATCGGCATTCCCCAACTCTTCTTCACGCTGTCGTACGCCACCGAGCCAAACTGAATCGACGTGCGATGCACCTCAGGCTGCGTGTACGCGGGCATGTTGTACGCGAACACGCCGATCGCGCCGCGCTTCTGCACCGCCTCGGCGAACGCGCGACCCACGTTGGCCTCGACCAGAACAATTTTGCCGGTGACCGGCGCGCGATCGTACTCGGCCGGCGTGCCCTTCCCCACGTCCACCAGCGCGGCGAGCACGCCACTATCCGGCGTCGAGAAGGAACCGATCGCCAGCATGTTGCGGTTGGTCGCCAGCTTGAGCACAGGGGTTGACTCGCCGACGATCGACACGCTGGCATCCACCGGCTCCCACGCCGGCTGTTTGATCGGGCGATGCTCGATACGGTAAGTGAGAACGTCGGTCGGCTTGGCCTTGGTCTCCTCGACATAGCCGGCCGTCTTTAGAATATCCTCAACCCGTCGAACGCTGGCGTTGAACCCCGTGTTTCCCGGCCACCGGAAGTACTGGTCCATGAACGCGACCTGGTCGTACGCGCGCTGTCCGGAGAATTGCGGGCGAGTGAGGTCGAAATAGTGTTGGACGGCGGGCGGCGTGACGTGCTTGGCTGTCTGTGCTCCAATCGGAGATGCCGCGGCGGCCGCGACTGCCCAACACGCCGCACCGACGCCGCCGACAGTTCGAATGATCATCGATTCTGCGCTCCAGGGCGCTGAACATGTTTCAACAATTCGGCAACGGCCGCGTCGAGCTGTGAGTCATGCGTGGAATAACTTTCGCCAATCGGTCGTTCGACCAGGATGTCGACGGGGCGCGGGTGCATTTCCATGTCTTTTCCATTCTGATCGGTGATTCGCTCGAACGGCATGCGCACCGACGATGAGCCGTCGAGCAGCCCCACGTCGGACGTGAAGATGATCCAGCCCGCCGTTGGCTCGCCGACGACCGACCCGAGCTTGAGCGACCGATACCCCTCGGTAAAGTCCTCGGCGTCGGACAACGAATGCATATTCGTCACGAGCACCGTGGGCCGCTCGAGCGACCGTTGCCCCAAAACCGACCGGCCGGGAACCGTGGCGAAGTCGCGCGGCGTAAACTGAAGATACCCGCGCCGCGAGAAGACATCGAGTGCGTACGGGTTCACGAATCCACCGTTGTTGTTGCGGATGTCGATGACTACGCCGTCACGGCCGCGATTCTCGACGTCAAGATCCATGTACAGTTGCGTAAGCGCGCCGGCGCCCATGTCCTGCATGTGCACGTATCCCAGCCGGCCGTTGCTGGCCTTGGCGACATACGCACGCCGACTCTCGACCCAATCGCGATACACGAGGCCGCGTTCGGTCGCGGCGTTCACCGGGCGAATGGCAATGTCACGCGCGGCCGAGCCGTCGGCGTTGCGCGACAGCTGCAAGGCGACGCGCTTTCCTGTCTTATACGTCAACACCGAATCAAGATTCGTATGACCATCAATGCGCGTGCCGTCGACGGAGAGCACATAGTCGCCGGGAACGATGGCGGCGAGCGCGGCCGGGCTGAGCGAAATCGTCTCTGTCACTTTCAGCTTTCCGTCGCGCTCGTAGGTCGCGCGATCGAACCGGAGTCCGAGCCGGCCAACGGTCGCTTGCGGCGAGAAGCTCGGGCCGTTCACGCCGGAGTGCGACGCGTTGAGCTCCCCGACCATGAACCGCATGATCCGCCGCAGATCCTCCGTGCTTTGCGCGCCGGCGGCGTACGGCTCGTACTGCGCACGCACAGCCTTCCAGTCCACGCCGTTCATATTGGCGTCGAAGAAGTTGTCGGCGAGCGTCGTCCAGGCCTGCGAGAACACGGCCAACTTTTCTCGCGAGAAGTCGACATCCATCTCGGCGGCCACGGCGATCGGTCGAACCTGCCGAGAGTCGACGTTGATCACGTTGATCCGTCCGTTCTCGATGTAGTACACCTCCTTGCCGTCGGCGGTGAACTGCGCGAAGCCCTTGCCGCCCGGCGTCGACGTCAACTGCCGGGCAACCGCAGGGGCCGTCGAGAGCTCATCGAGCGAGAACGTGTACAGGTTCGATTGTCCCGCGGCGCTCGCGTTGACCAACAGCGTCTTTCCGTCAGGACTGATGACGACGCCGCGCGCGTCGACGCCGACCGGCAGCACGCTCACGCGCCGGCGAATGTCGTCGAACACAATCTGCGTGCTCGAACGCCCGCCCGATCGCACGGAGTCGGCGCGGACGGTGGCGCTGTCGCGCTGGGGCGGGGCTTGGCGCGGCGCCGGATCGGTTGGCGTCCCCGGGCGTGAGGGCTGCACGAACAGATCGCGGAACTGATCTTCGCGGAAGCGAGGCGTACGCGGAACCAGATCCACGCGTGCGATCTGCGAGTCTTCGGTGCGCTGCGACGTGTCGAAGAGGATGTAGGTGCCGTCCGGACTCCACGCGATCGACCCGCCGAACGCATCGGGCAAGAAGCTCAGCGGACGAGCCGCGCCGCCGGCCGCGGCAACGACATGAGGATTCTGGAATGCCCCTTGGCCGCCGCTCAAATACGCGATCCACTGGCCGTCGGGCGACCAGGCGATGGCGTGCTCGGGAAGGAACGGCGGCCGTTCGAGCTCGCCGGTGGCCAACAGGCGATCCTGCTTCGTGGCGACGTCGAGCACGTGAAGCTCTTTGGCGCCGCGCATGAAGGCGATCTGCTTTCCGTCGGGCGACCACGTTGGCGCGACGTCGTTCTTCGCGCCGTCGGTCAGCTTGTTTTCGGCGCGCGCGTTGAAGTCGTAGAGGTACAGATGGGTGGCGCCGTCGCGGCTCGAGATGTACACGATGCGACGACTGTCCGGCGCCCACGTCAGCTGCGTCTCGATCTCCGGCGACGTCGTAAGACGCGTCGCGTCGCCGCCGTCCTTGGCCGATGCGGCGAACACCTCACCATGTGTGGTGAAGGCGATCTTCTTCCCGTCCGGCGAGAGGGCGAGCGATCCAAAGCCCACCGTGATGGATTGATGATCATTCGCCGTCGTGGTGCCGGCACCACGAAGTGTGATCGGCACTTCGGCAGCCCTGCCGCTGGCCACGTCGAGCGACCACACCCCGAAGTCGCGCTCGAACACGACCGTCTTTCCGTCGTACGAGATCGTGGGCCACACCACGCGCCCCGTCTTGAACGACGTCAGCGACTTCGGCGCCGCGCCACCGAGCTGTTTCGCCCAGACATTCTCTGAGCCCGTGCGGTCCGAGACGTAATAGATGGTCTTGCCGTCGCCGCTCCACATTGGCCAGGCCAGCTTTGCGTCATCCTTGATGGCCATCTCATACTGCGGCATCGCGCCGCCAAACCGCGCCAACCAAATTTCACTCTCGTCAATGTGGCTGTGTCCCTTTCGCCACCAGTCGCTCGACGTGCGGCCTTTGCCGGTAAACGCGATCGTGTTGGGATCGGTCGGCGACGGCGCGCTCCAATACTCCTGGGCAAACTTGTCGGCACTCACCGCCATTGGCGTTCCGCCGTCCGTGCTGACGCGGAAGATGTCATTCATCCCATTCACGTCCTTGCTGCCGGACGAAAAGTACAACCAGCGGCCGTCGCGCGACCACGCGTCGAGCTGGTCGCTGGCGTCGTCGAACGTGATCCGCTTGAGTTGACCAGTGGCAAGCGTGAGCAGATAGATGTCGCCGTTGCCGGTGCGCGTGGACATGAACGCGAGGCGTGCTCCATCAGGCGAATAGAGCGGACGCGAATCGTATGCGGCATGCGACACCAACAGCCGAGCTTCGCCGCCGCTCACCGGAACCGTCCAGATGTCGCCCCCCGATACGAACGCGATCTCGCGATGGTCGGGCGATATCGCGGGCTCCGACATCGCGGCGCGCGCTGGCGACGGCGCAGCAACCGAGAGGCGATTGGCGACGGGCGCGGCGACAAGGGTTGCCGCGGCGAGGATGGTCGCGATCGCGGTGACGCGGGGCTCGAGCAGATTCGTCACGGGACGACTCCACGGAAGGGCGTGGGCAGGTGGTGATTTGCGCCCCAAGATAGCGCGCCGCCCCCGCAACCGCCCATCGCCCCCGGAAATCCTTGCGTCCCTCTTACGTGCTGCCGGCTACCAGACGCCCTGGAACGCGAAGAGCATGAAGGTGGCGTCTCGCACCGTCGTCACCGTCGGGAATGTTTGCCGGACGATGTTGACGGCCAGCCGGGCCACCGACCCGTCAATGAGGTAGCTGCCGCCAACGACCACCTGGCGCTGAAGCGCGTCGTTGACGGACACGTCGCGGGATCGATCGCGGTCCCACGAGTCGAACCGCCCCACGAGCTGGAGCCGTGTCGTCGGCCGAATGGCGCCAAGGCCGTACCAACCGAGACGGTGGAGGGCACCGTCGCGCGCCGACATCACCTCGCCGCGCACGGTGAACAGGTCGTTCCGAAATTGCGCCTCGCCGGCCGTGCGTTCGCGGCGCTGCGGGGTTGGGCCTCCCTCAAATCCTCCGGAACCGCCAATCTGAAATTGCGGATAGGCCGGCACGTGGAACACGACTCGGCCCATGAGGGATTTCTGATCGTTGGCGTCGGTCGTTCCGCCGCTTTCGCCCGTTTCGTTGAACGTGCCAAGATGATACTCGACGGCGTCCCACGCGCGCCCGTTCACCGACACACCAATGTCGCGAATGTCGCCGAGTCCACCGGCGCGCGACCGTTCGACGATGAACAGGGTGCGCTCGATCGTCTCCACGTTCGAGGTTGGAATCGTGCCCTCGAGACTCAACGGCACAATTTGTTGGCCGACATCGAACACCAGCGCCCCGTTCACCGTGTATGTGAGCGCGGCGTCCTGCAGGATGCGCGTTCGCTGATCGATCGCCGCATCGGTGAGCGCCACCGAATCGCCGACCTCGCCCAACGTCTTGGTGACTGTCAGGGATTTTGCGGCGTCGAACGTGATGCGCCATTTGAGATGCGGCGACAGCTCGCCGTTGAATTTCAGATCGGCCTTTCGCAGCCGATATCCGTCCTTCGTCAACGGATCGCCGCTTCGATAGTAGACCTCGACAAAACCATGCAGCTCGAACGGCGGCAATGTGTGCAAGACAGTCGAGTCCTGCGCTCCGGCGCGCCCGCCCGCGAGCGGCGGCACGACGAGAGCGAACGCCCAGCACACCAGGGCGCGACAGCTTGGCATCAGATTGTTCGCGGTAAAGGAGAGTGGGGACCCGCGTGTGGCGGGCACGCGATCGCGGGCAGGCAGCGACGCCGTATCCAGTTGAGACGACTGTCCCCCGCGCGAGGCATCACCACGCACCGGTGCCATGACCGGCGCGGCCGTTCGTCAGGCGGCCGAAGGGAGACGATAGCGGACGGACCGTCCGCCGAGCCGCGGTCGGTTAGGTGGTGGAGGGCCCGTCAGGTTTTGTGGCGGAAGATGATGCGGCCGCGAGTGAGATCGTAGGGCGAAACCTCGATCGTCACGCGATCACCCTGCAGCACGCGAATGCGAAACCGACGCATGTTGCCGCCCAGGGTAGCCAGCACGTTGTGTCCGTTGGTCAACTGCACTCGAAAAGTCGCGTTGGGCAACACTTCAGTGACTTGTCCTTCGAGCTGAATCGGTTCTTCCTTGGCCATGAACCCTCGGTAAGGGGGAGTCGGTAACCGTACAAGTATAGACCCTCCGCTGCCGGGGAGCAAAAGCCCGCCCGCTCCGTGTTCGCCCACACCGAGCGACCGGGGACGTCAGGTCCCGAAAGTGCGCTCAGGGCTTCTTCTTTTTGTCGACGTTGTTCCCGATCACGCCGCCCAAAATACCTCCGACGGCGGCGCCAATGAGCCCGCCCTTGACCTTGTTGCGGCTGGTGGTGGCCCCGATGACGGCGCCGGCCGCCGCACCGATTGCCGCGTCTCGCTTGGTGTGTTTGACCACGGTGCCGCGGCTCGTCGTCGCTGTCGTGGACGTTCCGCTGCCCGCCGCGACGGTCCCGCTTGCGCTGCGCGCGTGTGACACGCTGCGTCCCGAGCCCGACGAGGCCTGGAGTCCATTCTGCGTTCCGCGCTCCACAGCGGCCATGCTGTCGACCGTTCGCCGCTGCTGCGCAGCGAGCGACAGATCTGTGTTGAGAGAAGTATCAGCTGATCTATTGCCATTTCGACTGCACGCGGCGCCTGCGACGATCACAAGCAGCGCCACCATTGAAGTGAATCGTTTCATTGTGGCCTCCAGCCTCGAACGACGTTTTGTTTCCTTAGTGAAAAGCACGGCTCGTGCCGACCAAGCGCTCTCATCGAGCGAACTCCGTGGTGAATCAGCACTTCCGCATTCCACTTGCTCGACAGTGCCGCTACATTCCGCCGTTGACCGGGGTGCCTGCCCACGAAGGGCGCAGGCTGAGAGAGTCCCGTAGAACCTGATCCGGTTCGCACCGGCGTAGGGAGTCATACAAATGTCACGGCATATCACGACGGCGATCACTCGCCGCGTCCGCGACGTCGCAATCGCGACCGTCGCCCCCCTCATCCTCGTACTCGCAACCTCGCTTCACGCCCAACGTGCGCCCACGGACACCGCGCGCACCGACACGACTCGCTCCCGCTCCCAGCGACTCGAGCGCGTCATGATCTCGGCGATGCGCGCCTCCGGCGCCGCGCCAATCTCGGAGAAGACGGTCACACAAGCCGAGATCGAGCCTCGATACTTCGGCCAGGACGTTCCGCTCCTCCTGCAAGGCTCAACGCCATCGCTCACGTCGTACTCCGAGACCGCGAACTACTGGGGCTACAGCTACATCCGGCTTCGCGGCATCGACCAGTCGCGCATCAACCTCACACTTGATGGGATTCCCCTGAACGATCCGGAAGACCAGGTGTTGTATTTCGCCGACTTTCCGGATTTGGCAAACAGCCTGCACTCCATTCAGGTGCAGCGCGGTGTAGGGACGACGAGCAACGGAACCGCCGCGTACGCGGGATCGATCAACCTCGAGAGCTTTCCGTTGTCCACGTCGACGAGAGGCGGCCAGGTCCAGTTGGAAGGCGGATCGTTCGGCTCCATGCGAGCGAGCGGCGAATACACAACGGGCATGCTGTCGAACCGATTCGCGGCGTATGCACGAGTGTCGGCGTTACGCACCGACGGCTATCGCTACCACTCCGGCCTCGAAGGTCGTTCGATCTTCGCAAGCGGCGGATATTTCGGCGATCGCGACATCGTGAAATTCACGGTGACCACCGGAACGATGCGCGACACGATGGCGTACCTCGCCGTCGCGGAATCGGATCTCGCGAAGGACCGGCGGACCAATCCGCTCACGCCGCGCGAGCGCGATGGTTTCAGCGAGCGGCTCGCGGCGGTGTCCTACACGCGCCTGCTCGGGCCGTCGTCGTCGATCTCCACGACCGCGTATCGCATCTCGACGAGCGGCGATTTTGATGTGCTCATCGACTCGTTGGACAACTTCAACCTCAAGTTCGCCTGGTACGGCGTGATGAGCGACTGGAGCTACCGTTACGGCGCGGTGCAGCTCGACGTCGGCGTGAACGGCAGCACGTACGCGCGCGACCACGCAGAATACCAGCGACCGGCGATCAATGATCCGCTCTACATCAACACCGGCCACAAACACGACGCGAGCACCTTCGCCAAGCTCGCCTACACCGTTGGTCGCGCAACGCTGTTCGGCGACCTGCAAGCCCGTCGCGCTGAATTCCGCTACACGCCGGACGTCCACGCAGGCATCGGCGAGCAGTCGATCTCCTGGTCGTTCCTCAACCCCAAAGCCGGCGTGACCTACGCGTTGTCCGGGCCGTGGTCGCTGTACGGATCGTACGGTCGCAACACACGCGAGCCGGCGCGCAACGACATGTTCGCCGGGTTCGACAATCTCGATACGTCGAACGTCGCGTTCGTGGGCGCGTTGAGTCGGGTGAAACCGGAGACGGTGAACGACCTGGAAGCGGGTGCGTCCTACCGGGGTTCGGCGTTCGAGATGCAGGCGAACGTCTACTCGATGGACTTTCGGAATGAGATCGCGCCGATCGGCGAATTGAGCTACATCGGCAGCCCGCTGCGAAAGAATGTCGGTGCAAGCTTTCGGCGCGGCGTCGAGGCCGACGTGTCCTATCGCGGCATTCCGCGGCTGGTGTTGAGCGCCAACGCCTCCGCGAGCGTGAACCGCATCAAGGCCTATACCGACTCGACGGGCGACACGCCGGTGACCTACCACAATGTCGAACCGTTGCTCACACCGCGCTTCCTGACCTACGAGCGAATCGCCTTCGCCGCGACTCGCACGTTGACCATCTCGGCCGAAACTCGGCACCAGAGCCGGTCGTTTCTTCAGAACACGAGCGACCCGCAGTTCGTCCTTCCGGCGTCCACGCAGCTCGATGCGAGCGTTTCGTGGCGCGTGCGCGACTACGAGCTCGTGGTACGCGGCAACAACCTGACGGACAGCAAGTCGTACGGCAGCGGCTACGCCAGTGGCGGCCAGTCCTATTATTTCATTGTGCCACCGCGGAACGTGTTCGTCACGGCGAAGCTGGGATTCTAGCGCCATTGGCGTCGGTACCGAACGGGCAGCCGCCGTCGCGGTACGCAATCTGCCGCTGACGAGCCCAAATCCCTTGGAGAACGGAGCAGCAATGTCCCCCAGTGACAAACACGACGCCGTCGGCATTGGAAACGACCGGCCGCACGGCGCGGCGCACGAGGCGATGCATGATGAGGCGCACGACGAGATGCAGGAATGCATCGAGGAATGCCTCAACTGCCACGCCGTCTGCACCATGACGCTTCAGCATTGCATCGCGAGCGGCGGCGACCATACCGAGGTGAACCTGATCGGGCTCATTCTCGACTGCGCCGAGATGTGTCAGACGAGCGGCAATTTCATGTTGCGCGGGTCGCCGTACCACGTGATCACCTGTGCGGCGTGCGCCGAGCTCTGCCGGGCGTGCGAGGAGGCGTGTCGCGCGATCGCCGACGACGAGCAACTGTCCCACTGTGCGGATGTGTGCGCTTCATGCGCCGAATCGTGTGATCGCATGGCACAAATGGGAAGCGAGGAGTAATTGCGGGGGTATAACCAGTCATGATCAATCGCGGTGGTTTCGTCCTGTGCTCGCTCGCTTTGTCGCTCTCGCTGGTCCCGCCGCGAGCGGCGCATGCACAAGCGTCGCAGCGCGGCCAGCCAACGACGGCGTTTGCCGTCACCGATCTCGCCAAACTGCGGTGGATGGAGGGGACGTGGCGAGGAGCGGCGTCGGGCGAACCGGCGTTCTACGAGCGGTACCGCTTCACGAGCGATTCGACGCTCGACATCACGTACTTCGGCGATTCCACTCTCGCGCGTGAAACGGGGACAGGCCGCGTCTTTCTCTCGGTGGGCCGGATCTTTCATACGACCGGCGCCGGCCGATGGGGCGCGTCGCACGTCAACGATCGCGGCGCGTATTTCGTGCCCCAGGTGAACGCGCACACCACGATTGCGTGGCGGAAAGTGTCGGCCGACGCCTGGACCGCAACGCTCCGCGGCGGTCTGAGCGGGCGCGAGCGCGTCACTGTGTTCGACATGCAACGCGTGGCGGCCCGCTAAGGAGCCTCGAGCGGTGGGCGCCTCTCTTGCACAACAGGCTGTTGATGCCAGAGTCCGCCGCCGTGCCAATCTCCGTCCGCGCCCCCCGCGGCACGCGGGCTACCGCATGGATTCGTGGTCTCCGCATCGTCGCGCGCGACACGCTGATTATCATCTCCACGGTCGCGGTCATCCTGTATGCCGTTCGCAACGTGCATCCAGTGTTCGCGAATCAGCCGACGATCGCGAGCCAGATTCTGAACAGCGTCCCGGCCGCGAAGGTGGCCATCGGGCCGGCGCCGCGTGACACCGGCTCCATCGCACAACTCCTCGCGTCGCCACAGTTCGAGCGCGACCGCCAGGCGTTCGCCGCCGATCTGGTGAAGACCGGGCGGATGACGCCGGCGCGCGCCGACTCGATCTCGTACTACGCCGTCCGCGAGTCATACATCAATGCCATTCCCCCGGCCGTCGTCTTCGGCGTCATGCTCACGGAGAATTCGCATTTCATCAGCGGCGCGATGTCGAGTGTCGGCGCCGTGGGACTCATGCAGGTCTATCCCAAAGTTTGGTTGAAGGCGCTCAGCGACAAGTTCGGGAAGGACCTGGCGAGCGATTCGACCAATCTGAAATACGGCATCTACATTCTCAGATCGTACATCAAGTCCGACTCGGGCAAGGTCACGCAGCGCGACGTGAGCCGCGGCCTGCTGCACTACAACGGCTGCGTGCGCGGAACCAACACGCCCAATTGCAAATCGTATCCGTCCAAGGTGCGGGCGTTCGTGGAGAGCGAGGCGGCGTCGCTCTGCGGCGACAAATCGTTCTACCAGTGCATCGCCAAGCCGTTCATCTCGGGTCTGTTCGGCGAATCGCCGGGCCCGAGATGAACAGCGGGCGCTACGCCCGCAGCACGACCTTGCCAAACGTCGCGTTGCTCGCCAGGCGTTCGTGCGCGGCACCAATGTCGGCCAGATCGTAAATCGCGTCGACCGTGGGACGCATTTCACCCGACGCCAGCCGTGGAACGACGTCGCGCGCGAACCCGGCCGCCACGATCCGCTTTTCGTCGAGCGGACGCGCGCGAAGCACGGTCCCTTTGAGCGTCAGGCGTTTGCCGAGCATGAGCCCGAGCGGAATGGTCGGTGCGCGGCCCGCGATGGTCCCGATCAACATGATGCGCCCGTGCGGCGCCGCGGCCTGGATACTGGCGGCAACGTAGGCGCCGCCGACGAGATCGAGCGTGACGTCGATGCCCTTCCCGCCCGTGAGCTCCATGACGGCCGCGGCCATCGCGTCGACGTTGTCTCCAACGACGACGCCGTCCACCAATCCAAACTCGCGCGCCCGCGCGATCTTGTCGGCGGTCCTCGCCGTCCCGTACGGGACCGCGCCCCACGCCACGGCAATCTGCGCTGCCGCGAGGCCAACACCGCTCCCAACCGCGTGGATGAGAATTCGCTCATCGGCGCGCACGGCGGCCTGCGTGACGAGCGCGTCGTATGCCGTGATGAACACCTCGGGAATCGACGCCGCATCGATCCACGATAGGTGTTCCGGAATGCGCACCGCGCACGCCGCATCGGTCACGAGATACTCGGCGTTCGCCCCACCGGGCACGATGCCGAACACACGATCGCCTTCGCGCCAGTCCGTGACGCGCTCGCCGCACGCGGCCACTTCGCCGGCGAATTCCATTCCGGGAATGTCCGCCGGCGCGCCGGGCGGCGCCGGATACTTCCCTTCGCGCTGCAGCAGGTCGGCGCGGTTGAGCGCCGACGCGTGAACACGCACGAGTATCTCGCGCGCCGCCGGCATTGGAACGGGACGATCGTGAACTTCGAGCACCTCGGGACCGCCGAACCGCGTAATTATCGCGGCGCGCATCGTCGTGGGCACCGTCATCTGGCCGGCACCGTCTTCCAGAAATCGATGCCGCCCGCCTGCTGGCCGACGTCAACGCTCGCGACTTTCTGCAATGATACGAGATCGATGATGTCCACGGTTCCCGGCTGCGAGCCAATGCCCTCGATCGAGACGAACGCATATCGGTCGTCGCCGGACACGGCCACGCCGCTCGCCACCTTCCGCGTCGTGGCGATGCGCGCCAGCTCCTTGCCCGACGCGATCTCGATGACGCTCGCCGACTGCCCGCGCTTGTTCGTGGTGATGAGGAGTCGGCCGTCATGCGTCGCGGCGAGATTGTAGACGCCCTCCCCCGTCGGAATTCTCCGCAACAACTTCCACGTCGCCACATCCACCTCGGCGATGTCGCTGCTCTTGTTGCAGGCGACGTAGACCGTGCTCCCATCGGCCGACGGCTGCGCCCAGGTTGGCGAGCAGCTCACGTCGCCGGCCTTGGGCGCCGCCATGCCGTGTCCGCTCATGTCGTGCGCCATCTCGCCCGGCTTCGCGGCCTCGACCGGCCCGGCCATTCCGTGCTCATTCCCCTTCGTGAGCATGAAATGCCGCGCGACCTTGAACGTGGTCGCGTCGATCTCGATCAACGCGTCGTTCATCATGCAAACCGAATAGTGTTTCGTGCCCTGCGCGTTGAGACGCGAACCGTGCGGCATCACGCACGTGGGTACGCGCGCGATCTCGACCATCGCGTCGCCATACACCACCGACACGGACGACGGCACCATGTCGCCATACAGATTGAAATTGGCCACGAACACGTACGCCCCGTTCGGCGCCACCTGCACCGTCGCCGGAAAATTGCCGAGCTCCACGCGGCCGAGCAGCGAGTCGCCGATCGTGGAATACTTCCAGAGCGATCCGTGCGGCATCCCGTGCGCGGTTGTGACGTAGTAGTAGCGGCCGTCGGGCGAGACGGCGACGCCGTGCGGACCGACAAGCTCCGTGGGGTTGTTCCCCATGTGGAATTCGTGGTCGATCGACGCGCCCTTGGGGCCAAAACGCAGCAGCGCGATCTTGTCGTTCCCCTCGCTCCCCACGAAGACGAGATAGTCCTTTGTGGGAGGTGTTGGAGGCGCCGATGGTTGCGCGTATGCGAAGGTCGCTGTGGAGCACGCAATGAGGGCTAGACGGAAGAGCAGATCCCTCGCTGCGCTCGGGATGACCGGGCTCATGGCACCACGGGTTTCGGCTTCGGCTCCACGCGAATGATCCAGAGTCCGTTGTTGAAATCGTTCACGTAGGCGAGGCCGTCCTTCGGGTTCACGACCACGCCCCAGTCGAACGCCGCGTTCTTCTGAATGCCGCCCATGTCCGCCGTGTTCAAGCTGGCGATCTCGCGTCCCTGCGCGCGCAGGTCGCCACGCAGCTCACCCGAGATGTCGAACACATGGAACCCGGCGTCGTAGGCGCCGAGGTAGAGCGTGTCTTTCACGACCCACACATTGTGCACACCGCCCATCTCCGGCGTGTACCACGCGACCGTCTTTGGATGTTCGAGATCGCTCACGTCGACCACCTGGAGCGTGCCGTACATCCGGCTGGCGGATGCGTCCTTCGCGCCCTTCACGTCGCCGTTGCGATAGACCTCGTCGGCGATGAAGACGTACTTGCCGCCGTTCCGCTGGCGCCACGCAGTGTGCGTGCCGCGCGTGAAGCCCGGCGAGGACGCGCCTTCCACCTCACGGTAGAGCGAATCCAGGTCGTATTTGAATTGCGTCACGACCACCGGCTTGTCGGGGCGGCCGCCCTTGACGCCATTGCCGATGTCGAGAATGACGAGGCCGTCGTTCCAGTACGACGCGTACATCAGGCCGTCCACGATATCGAGATCGTGAACGTACCGCGCTGCGTCCGGGCGATTGGTCCGGAATTCGGCGACCTGCTTCGGGTGCGCGGGATCGGTGATGTCGATCGAGTGAACGGCGCCCGTCCCATCATTCGTCAGAAAGACGAACTTGCCGAACTTGGGATTCTCATAGATGTAGACCGAATGCACGCCGGCGGTCACGCCATCAGTAAACTCTGACAGGGTCTTTGGATGCAGCGGATCGTGCGTATCGGCAATGACGATACCGTTCTTGCGATCGGCCGCGCCCTCGCGCGTGAACACCATGTAGTTGCCGTCGGCGGTCGTCTGCATGTCGTTCACGAGCCGCGTGTTCGCCTGAATCGAATCGACGATGCGCGGCGTTGCTGGATTCGTGATGTCGATGGCGTAGACGCGATCACCGCCCATGTGCGTGCCGAGGTACGCCACCTTGCCGTTCGGATGGATCCAGACTTCGGAGGTCGCGTAGTTCGACACGGGCAAGCGACCGACCACGCTCACCGCGCGACGGACGTTGCGCTCGTCGACGTGCACCACCGTCGTCGCCGCTTTCGCGCCAACGGTCGCCGTCACGAGATAGTCGCCCGGCCGATACGCGACGAACCCGCCGTCGGCGCTGAGCTCACCGTCGCCGGGCGAGAAGCTCCACGCCGGCGAGAGACCGGCAACCGCCTTTCCCGACGCGTCTTTCGCATCCACGCTGAATCGCACGACGTCACCCTGACGCACCGCCGGCTTGGCCGGTTTGATCGCCAGCGCGCTCACCGTGTTCGCGACCACCTCGATCGGCGCCGTCGCGTGCACCGAGCCGGACGTCGCCGTGAGGGTGACCTGACCCGGCGCCACAGCGGTGACGATGCCCGCTTCGTCCACCGTGAGCGCGCTCACGTTGCTCGATTGCCACGTGATTCGGTCGCGCGCACGATCTTTCCGCGCCGAGTACGCGACGGCACCGAATCGAATCTGTTGTCCAACGACCAGCTTGCGTGCGGCGCTCGTGAGCTCGAGGTGCGCCGACGGACCGGGAATGGTTCGCACCTCGAGCGAATCGATTACTGGACGCGTGCCGGGAACGAACGCCGTGACGATGAACGGCATTCGACCGATCGCACTTCCGACCACGAATCCGGTCGAGTCGATCTTGCCTTCCATCTGTCCGCCTCTCGGCGTGAACACGATTTGCGCGCCCGGCACCGCATTCCCCGCAGCGTCGAGTGCCCGCGCCTGCAGGCGGATCGAATCCCCGGCGACGATGTTGCGAACACGAGGCGTGACTTCGATGCGCGCGATCGGTGACGCGGGCAGCGACGGAGTCGGAGCCTGTTGTTGCTGCAGCGCGAGCAACGCGCCCGCGAGGGCTGTGGCGGTCAGCATGGGATTAGCACTCTCTAGGGAGATCGATGAAAGACGGTCCGCGTTCGGCGCGGCGATGTCAAGGGCGACGCGTCACCGCGACCGTGGTGGTGCCGACGGCGCGCGCCACGGCCCGACGAGCGTTGGCACGCTCGCCATCCCCGCAACGCCAATTGCCGTCACGGCGACTTCGTCGGGATCCGCGGTTCCGAACGCGCTGGCCGCCATCTGTCCGGTCCCCGCAGGTCGAAGGGTCGTTGTCCATTGCCCACTGGCCCCGTGTGTTTGGATGAGCCACCACCGGACTCGCGTCGTGTCGCCGCGTGTGATCGTAAACGCCATTGGCCCTTCATTTGGGACAACAGTCACAATGGGAGACGCCGGCGGCGTGGCGCCGAGCCACGGGAAGGCCGGCACGAGCGCGCGCTCGCTGTACGTGACGCTATCGAGGTCGTTGGCCAACCGGTCGCCGTCGGCAAACAATGCCGCGAGACGAAAGTGCACGTGTCCCGGCGGGTCCGTCGTGCCCACGCGTGTATCGCGAATGGCGGCGATCTGCGCGCGGATCTCGCTGATCGGCCACGCATCGCGACCGGCATACACGTGCGACGTGTAGAGCGCCGGCCAGATGTAACGTCGCTGCGGATTGACGGTGCGCCACCACGCGTCGAGCGCGAGAAACCGGCCTTCCGTTCCGCTGAGCTGCCAGTACAGCTGCGGCGCCATGTAGTCCATCCACCCTTCCGTCAACCATCGCTTGGAGTCGGCGTAGATCTCGCCGAACGCGTCGAGGCCCGTGACGCCGGGCGGCGTGCCGGACCGCCAGATACCGAACGGGCTGATCCCCACCAACGTCGCAGGCTCGATCGCTTTCACGCGACTATACAGCGTCTGTATAAAGTCGTCGATATTCGACCGGCGCCACGCGTCGCGATCGGTAAAGCCTCGAGCCTTCCCGTATTTCTTCCAGGTCTTGTCGTCGGGAAACTCGATATCACGCCGCTCGCGCACGCGCTTGCCGCGAACGCGACGCGTGATGGTTCTCGATTCGCGATAGGGGTAGAAGTAGTCGTCGATGTGAACGCCGTCCACGTCGTACCGCTTCACCACGTCGAGGATGGTCTCGAGCACGAACTTCCGCGCCGCGGGGTCGCCCGGATCGATCCACGTTTGGCTTCCGTATTTCCGAATCCACTCCGGATGCTTTCTCGTCACGTGCGACGCCGCCGCCTTTCCGGCGAAGATGGGAAGCACGGCGCGAAACGGATTGAACCACGCGTGCAGTTGCAATCCGCGCGCGTGTGCTTCCTGCACGGCGAACGTGAGCGGGTCATACGCCGGAGACGGCGCCTCACCCTGTCTCGAGCTCAAGAACGCTGACCACGGTGCGTACTCCGTGGGATAAAGCGCGTCGCCGGCCAGCCGCACATGCAGAATCACCGCGTTCAACCCGATCGCCGCGGCGTGGTCGAGCGTCGACAGCAATTCGGCGCGCTGCGAATCGGGCGACAGCCCCGGCGCGGACGGCCAATCGCGAAAGCCGCGATCCCAGATCGGAGTAATCCAGGCGCCGCGAAACTCACGCGGCACGGCCGGCGGCGACGCCAGCGGTGCAGAAGCGGGGGTCTGCACCGGGACCTGAAAGGCGCTCGTCCCCGCCGCGAATGCGAAAACAACGAATGGCGAAAACAATCTGCGCAGGGTCAATCCTCGCTCGCCTCTTCCGCCTCATCGCCGCGCTTCACGATGTCGCCCTTGGTGAACAGGATGCCCTTGAGCGTTTCGCGCCACTGGGGCTTCTTGCGGAGAAGAAACTCCAGGTCCATCCCGAAGTGCTTCATCTCTTCGTGCTGGGCATTCCGCATGATGGCGAGCGCGGCGCGATCCTTCTCGACGGCGATTCGCTGTTCGTACCAGCCGATCGCCTCGGCCTCCTCGATCATCGAGGTGATCATGCGCGCGAACGTGCGTGTCTCGGCGGACAGCTCCTCAGGGGGCTCGTGATATTGGTCAAAGGACATGGGGTGCTCGGCGTCTAGCGGTGGCGATCGATAACGCGGAAACTATAAGCTAGTTCGCTGCACACTCGACGCGCTCTCGGAGCTTTCATGCACTGCACGTTTCAACGATTCATTCGGCCCGCCGCCCTCCTATGGTTCGCCGTGCCCGCGCTGCTCGCCGGCCAGGGAGAAAAGATCGACGCGCCCATGCTCGCGAAGATTCGCGACGAAGGCCTCAACCGCTCTCGCGTCATGGACCACATGGTGTGGTTGACCGACATCTACGGTCCGCGGCTCACCGGAAGCCCGACGTTCGAACAAGCCGGGGCGTGGGCTGTGAAAACTCTGGGCGGGTGGGGGCTGGCGAATCCGCATCTCGAACGCTGGCCGTTCGGCAAAGGATGGTCGGTCGTTCACTTCGACGCGCAAATGACGGAGCCGCAGATCCAACCAATCATCGCGTTGCCCAAGGCGTGGACGCCCGGGACAAAGGGGAGAATTACCGCCGAGGTCGTTATGGCGGACATCAAAGCGGCGTCCGATTTCGCGAAATACCACGGCAAGCTCAAGGGGAAGATCGTGCTGACGCAACCGGCGCGCATGGTTCGCATGCTCGACGGACGCATCGTCCTTCGGATGACGCCCAGCGATATCAGCGACGCAATGAAGGTCCCCGATTCGGTCGCGGCGGGGCGCGGCGGCCGTGGTGGCGGACGCGGAGCTGCCGCGGCTCTGCAGTCGCAGATTCAGAGTTTTTATAAGACCGAGGGCGTCGTCGCGCTGCTCGATCGCGGGTCCGACGCCGACTCGTCGGCCGGCGGGAGCGATCTGTCGTGGTACACGCAGAAGGTGGACGGCGGAACGATCTTCGTGCAGAGCGGCGGCGGCTCCCGCGATTCGTCGGCAATGGGGCTGCCGCAAATCACGTTGGCCGTGGAGCACTACAACCGCATGGCGCGGATTCTGGCCAACGGCGTGCCGGTGAAAATGAGCCTCGACGTCCAAACACGATTCTATGACGAGACGACCGCCGCGCCGCGCGGCTTCAACGTCATCGCCGACATTCCTGGTTCCGACCCGGCGCTCAAGGACGAAGTCGTCCTCATCGGGGCGCACTTTGATTCGTGGCACGGCGGCACCGGCGCGACCGACAACGCCGCCGGCGACGCGGCGATGATGGAGGCGATGCGCATTCTGCAAACTGTTGGCGCTCATCCGCGGCGCACGATTCGTATCGGACTCTGGGGCGGCGAGGAGGAGGGCGAGCTCGGATCGCAGGCGTACGTTCGCGCACATTTGGGCGATCCCACGACGATGAAGCTCAAACCCGATCACGAGAAGTTTTCAGCATACTACAATATCGATAATGGCACGGGCAAAATTCGCGGTCTCTGGATGCAGGGCAACACCGGCGTGGCGCCGGTCTTTGCCGGGCTCACCGCACCGCTCAAGGATCTCGGTGTCGACATTCTCAGTCCGCGGTCGGTGACGTCGACCGACCACCAGGCATTCGATGCCGTCGGTCTACCCGGGTTCCAGTTCGTGCAAGAGCGTTACGAGTACAACTCTCGCACGCACCATTCGAACATGGACGTGGTGGATCGCGTTCAGCCTGACGACATGAAGCAGATGGCAACCGTCGTGGCCGCCATGGCCTACCTCACGGCGCAGCGCGACGAGAAGTTGCCGCGAAAGCCGCTGCCCGCCCCGCGTCCGCCAACCGTGACTCCGTAAACCCGTGGCACGAACACTGCTCTCCTAATCGTCGACGAGACCGCGGGGAGAGGAAGCCGCGACAGTGGCTGTAGGTGGGGCGCGGATCGTCAGGGGGGGAGAAAAATGTACGGACGGCGCTCACGCGCCGTCCGTACATTTTTTTCTTCGTTGAGGAGTGCCGAGGGTCGCGCCGGTCGGAACTGCTTTAGCGCGGACTAGCGCGGTCAACGCAACGCAGGCACCGTCGGCGGCTGCCGTCTCCACTTGGTCGCCTGCTCGTACGAATACGCGAGCTTGATCAGTCGCGGCTCGTCGAACGCGCGCCCGAGCAATTGCAGCCCCGCCGGCAACGTGTTGTTCCGCGTGTAGCCCATCGGCACCGTGATCGCCGGCATCCCCGTCGTGGGAGAGAACACCTGGCTGTTGTCGCCGCCTGGCGTGTTGAGATCGCCAATGAGGCGCGGCGGGTTGCTCCATGTCGGATAGATGAGCGCATCAAGCTGCAGACGGTCCATCAATCGCGTAACGGCTTCGCGGAGACCGTCCCGCACGCGCTGGCGTGAGCGGCAGCCCGCCACCGAATCAGGCGGCGGTGTGATCGTATCGGCCGCGATCAACCGCGTCTGGATTGATGGGTGGTAGTTCCCCGAACGCACGATCGCATCGAGCGTCTTGACCGGCACGCGATCGCCCTGCTCGGCCAACCACGCATTGAACTCGAACTTGAACGGATTGCACCCGGGACGTCCACCCGATCGCTGAATCGAATCGAGCTCGGCGACAATCACCGTGTCGATCACCGTCGCGCCCGCACGACGCAGGTCGACCACCGCCTTCGCGAAGACCGCCGCCACACCGGTGTCCAGCGATGGACGATCGTACGCCTGGCGCAGCACGCCGATTCGCGTGCCCTTCAAGCCGTCGCGTACGAGAGACGCCGAATAGTCAGGCAGCGTTTTGCCGTTCATTACTCTCGTGGCCGGGTCGTCCGGATCATAGCCCGCCACGACCTGGAAGACCGCGACGGCGTCGGCCACTGTTCGCGCCATTGGTCCGGCGATGTCGGCGAACAAGCTGAGCGGCGCAATCCCCGCGCGGCTCGTCAGGCCCATGGTCGAACGAATTCCCACGAGCGAGTTGTGCGAGCTCGGTCCCCGGATCGAATTGCCGGTATCGGTTCCAAGGCCGACTTCGCCAAGGTCAGCCGACACCGCCGCCGCGGTTCCACCCGACGAGCCCGCGGTTACGCGATCCAGCGCGAACGGGTTCTTGGTGTATCCGGGGAGCAGCGAGTTCACCGTCTCCAACGGACTAAACGCAAACTCGGCCATATTCGACTTCGCTAATACGATCGCGCCCGCCTCCTTGATGCGCTTGACCATGAACGCATCCTTGCTCGGCGTGTATCCCTTGAGCGCGAGCGATCCCGCCGCCGTCTGCAGTCCGATTGTTTGGAAGTTGTCCTTCACGATCATGGGGATGCAGTGCAATGGTCCGACGAATTGCTTGGCCGCAGCGAACCGCCGGTCGAGAGAGTCTGCCGTCGCCAACGCGTCCGGATTCACCACCGTGATCGCGTTGATCGCCGGCCCGCGCTTGTCGTACGCGTCGATGCGTTTGAGATACGCCTCAACGAGCGCTCGACAGGTGAGCGACCCGGAACGCATCGCGGCGTGCACGTCGGCGATTGTCGTCTCTTCGACCGGAAACGGGCGTTGTGCGACTGCGGGCGCGGCGATCGCAAGCAAGAGCGAGGGGATCGCGAGAAAGCGTCGATTCATGGCGAGCCGGTCTGAGAGTGGTAGAGGAGAGATGTCAGATTGTATCGGAAGAGCCGCCGCCTGAGAACCCGCCGCCGCCTCCCGTGTCGCCTCCGCCGCTGTCGGACGACCCGCCGGAGTCGCCGCTTGAACTGCTCGAGGAGTCCGAGCTTTGCCAGGCAGATCGGCGCCGCGCGTCGTCGTCATCGTCGTTGCTGGTACTCAACGGGATTGGAACGAATCCCATTCCCGATCCTCGCCGCCGCCCCTGCCCCGAGCGGCGGCTGCGAAGGACCACCGCGCCAATCAGAATGCCGATGACCGCGACAATGATCACGCCGCCAACGGAGAACGAACTGTCCGATCCTGGGGTGACGGACTTGGTCGGCGCAGACGCTGGTGTCGGCGTGTTGTTTGCCACCCCGTGCGCGTTGAAATCCTCGCGCACCAAGCGAGCGGCGACCGGCCATCCCGCCAGATACGCGTCGTCGTAGCGCTTTGCCTTGAGACCCTCACGCATGGCGGCGCTGATCGCGCGCGACCGAGAGTCCGTGATCGTTCCCTCCAGACCGTTGCCGACTTCGATCCGGAAGTTCGACCCAGCGGTCTTTGTTTTGTCCGGCACGAAGAGGATCACGAGCCCGCGATTGCGCAGTGGATCTCCCGGCTGCCCCGCCGAGCCGATGCGCCACGTTCGCCCGATGTAGAGCGCCGCCTCTTCAATCGCTCGACCACCAAGCGTCGGCAAGGTGACCCATACGACATCGGCACCGGTCTCCGCCTGCAGTGCACGAGCGCTGTCCTGCATGGCCGCGACTGTTTCGGCCGACAGCACGTGCGCCGAGTCGAGGACGAACACGTGCGCTGCGTTGGGCGTGGGCGGAATGAAGCGGGCGATGGCAGGAGCGTCCTGCGCGCCCGCAACCGCCGCGCCGAGAACGACCAGGGCGGCCAACGTTCGAGGAACCGGCATTCGAATCAACCTTCGAGGTAGGGTCATTTCACAAATCCTGCACACCTTTTGTGTTGTCGGAACTTGGGCGGCACCCAATGTTACGATACGCGCGGGCTGCGCGCGCTCCCCCCTCCCCTCCCCCGCCAAATGGCCGGCTGGCGCCTCCCGTCCCTCGTCGAGTCGCTTCGCGGTCGCCGTCTCCGATGGCCGCTCGTCGTGCTGTTGGCGAGTATCGGGCTCACCGCGATCGCCGCGGTGGAGGCCCAGCGCACCGTTCGCTCGCAGCGCGCCATCGCCGAGCGCGCGCTGCGCGAGTATGCCAGCTTTGCGGCCTGGAGCTATGCACAGCATCTCGTAGACACGCTCGCGCTGCTCGAGCGCGAGGCAATCGGCGCCGTCAATCACGGCGACAACATGCACACGGACCGCAACATTCCAACGGCGCGTTCGCTCGCCCACTATCTGCCGTGGGACGAAAAGTGCTACTGCCATCGGGCGCGCACGGGGCCGAGCCCCGAGGCCTTCTTCGGTATCAAGGTCGGGAGCAAGGACTTCGACATCGGCGTGAACACACATCCCGACGCCGCCGACGGCTGGGAGGTGGATCGGCCAATGCCGGTTCCACTATCGATGCCGGCACCGGCGGGATTGTCGCCACCGATTCCTCAGCCGACGGATCGATTCTACACGGCCGCGGAGCGGGATTGGTTGGTGGATTCGTTGACGCAGCGGGTGCGCCACCTCGGGCAGGTCGATCACGGCTTCACGCTGGTCGTTGCCCACGTCGAGAACGCGCCGCGCATCTTTGCGTATACGCTCATGCCCACGTCGTGGGGCGACACCATGATCTACGGTGCGCGCTATTCGACCAAAGCATTCACGGGAATTCTCGAGAGTGTGCTCGACGGCAACGGGCTGCTGCCGTCGACGTTCACCGAAGGACGCCGCAATCGCGATGTGCTTGCGCTGCGCGTCCGCGATCACAGCGGCAACATGCTGTTCGATTCCGCGCCCGGCGTGGAATCGCCGCTCGACGCCCACGTCGATCTGCCATCGCGCACCGGCCTCCTCAGCGTCGACGCAACGATTCGCCCCGAGCTCGCCGGCACGTTGCTCATCGGCGGATTGCCCGCGTCGCGCCTTCCCTTTCTCTTCGGCCTGCTCGGACTCGCCGCCGCACTGTCGATTGTCGCGGTGATGCAGCTTCGTCGCGAAGGCGAGCTCGCCCAGCTTCGCGGCGACTTTGTCTCCAGCGTATCGCACGAGCTGCGCACGCCGGTCGCGCAGATCCGTCTCTACGTCGACACGCTTCGCCTCGGGCGCGCGCCGACAGCCGAGCAACAACAATGGTCGCTCGGACACATCGAGCGAGAGACGACGCGCCTGACGCATCTGGTGGAAAACGTTCTGCGCTTCTCCACGCTGGGGAAAGACGACCCAACACCGCGGGAACCCGTCGACATCGGTGCCCAGGTCGCGACGATCGTCGAGGAGTTCGGCCCGCTGGCCGCGTCACGACGTTGCACCGTGCAGGTCGAGGTCGAACCGACGCCGCCCGTCGCGCTGCGAATCGACGCGCTGCGACACATCGTGCTCAATTTGCTCGACAACGCGGCGAAGTACGGTCCGGCCGCTCAAACCATCGTCGTGCGAGTGACGACGACCAACAGCAACGTCGAGATCGCGGTGGACGACGAGGGACCCGGCGTGACTCCCGCGGATCGCGAGCGCATCTGGCGACCGTTCACGCGCGGACAGGCTGCGGTATCGAACGGCGGGAGCGGCATCGGGCTCACCATCGTTCGCGAAGTTGCCGAAGCACATGGTGGATCAGCCCGAGTCGAGGCGAATGACCGCGGCGGCGCGCGATTCGTCGTCACGCTCCCAATCGACGCGCCCGTCGCGAGTCGCGAATAGCATGACCTCCCACCGCATTCTCGTCGTCGAGGACAACGCTGATCTGGCGGCCGGCATCAAATACAATCTCGAGCTCGAAGGCTACACCGTGCGTGTCGCCGAGGATGGGCGAAGCGCGATCGCTACGTCCAAGGAGTGGGAACCGGAGCTCGTGCTGCTCGACCTGATGCTGCCGGGCGTGGACGGATACCAGGTCCTTCAGGCCATTCGCACCGGCGGCAATCGCGTGCCGGTCATCATTCTCTCGGCGCGCGGCGAAGAGTCCGACAAAGTGCGCGGCTTTCGTCTCGACGCGGACCAATACGTCACCAAGCCGTTCGGCATTCTCGAACTGTTGGAACGCGTGGCCGCGCTGCTGCGCCGAAGCAGGCGCGACACCGCGGACGGAATCGCGCACTCACTCTCCTTCGGCGACGTGGCCGTGGACCTCGGCTCGCGAGCGATCACGCGTGCAGGAGCGCCGGTCCCGTTGACGCCGAAGGCGTACGAGCTGTTGCTCGCGCTGGTCCGGCGCGACGGAGTCGTGGCGAGTCGCGCCGACTTGCTCAAGGAGGTGTGGGGCTACGGTGCGTTCATCATGACACGCACCGTCGATTCACACATCGCCGAGTTGCGACGTAAGCTCGACGATCCAAACCATCCGAGACACATCATCACCGTCTGGAAAGTGGGCTACCGCTTCGAGCGGTGAACGCCGTCCACCGACGGCGGCGGAGAACACCACCAGCACCACCGTCACGCGAAACAGAAACTTGCCGATCGCGCCGCCGATCGCACCGGTCACGGCGGAGCTGATCGTTCCGAGCGCGAGGAGCGACATCGGGACGTCGCCAAGCATGTAGGAAACGAAGATGCCGATGAGTCCACAGAGCGCACCGGCCACGGCTCCGCCCACGGCAAGCGACGACGTGGATCCGCCGCGCGCCCACATCGCGTACAACAAGCCGGCAACGAACGAGAAGCCCATGCCGCCCACGGCGAACAGGCCGGCGATCGATTTGTTCGAGTGACCGGCGACAACCATCGCGACCTGCAAGACGGTGCCGAGGATCGTGGCGAGGACCAGCGCGCGCGAATTGAGCATTGTCGTCGGGGTGAGAGAAGAGAGGTGGGAAGACGTCAGCGAGTGTGGACCTGCAGGCGATCGACGTAGTCGCGAAGCATGCGGACAGCGTCGTCGAACGCGGACAGCGTGCGATCGGTGCGTGAGATCATGACACCGCCTTCCATGGTGGTCAGCGCGAACACAGCCAACGCGCGGCGATTCATCTTTCGTGGGAACCGGTCGCCCGCGTCGACGAAACACTGTTCGATTGCGTCGATCCAGCCTTTGAAGTTCGCGGCGAGCAGCGCGCGGACCGGCGGGTCGGGCTCGTGCAGCTCGAGCGCAATGCTGCCGATCGGACAACCGTACGTGCACTCCGTTGTGACGAGGTGGTCGCGATATCGGGCGAGCAGCGCGAAGACGCGGTCGACCGGATCGCTGACGCCCTGCCACGCGGGTTCGAGCAGCATTGGATGGATGCCGTTGAGGTAGGCCTCGAGCACGGCGAGCAAAACGTCCTGCTTGCCGGGAAAGAAGTGGTACAGGCTGCCGGCATTCACGCCGGCGTCGTGCAGAATGTCAGCGACGCTCGTGGACGCGTAGCCCTTCCGCGCGAACAGCATCATCGCCGCGTAGATGATCCGGTCTTTGGTCTCGGGAGGCACGGCAGCCAAGGTGTTGAATGATCGTTCAACTCGCAAGGCGCCGTACACTTCTCTCACATTTCCGGCACGCAATCGCCACCGCGTCGTTGGCGAATGCACGTAGCGTGTCGCATCCCCAGTTGCGCAGTTTTGCTTGGCGACCCTGTCCCTCGAGGTGTTCCCGTGCGCTCGATGTCCGCCGTTGTCCGCTCTGCCGTTTCTCTCTCATGCGTCGTCGGCCTGCTCGCCATGCAGCTTGACGCGCAGCAAGCCGCCACAAACCGGCGCGACGCATTGCTCGTGACGCCCGCGTGGCTATCGCAGCATCTCCACGACGCGAACCTCGTCGTGCTTCACGTCGGTGACCCCAAGACCTATGCGGGTAAGCACATCCCCGGCGCGCGTTTCGTGTCGCTCGACGACATCTCCCTCTCCGACCACTCGGGCATGAATGGTGGCACGCCGACCGGCAACGGCTTGACGCTCGAGATGCCGCCCGCCGAGAAATTGCGCAGCATGCTCGCGGCGCTCGGCATCTCCGACAATTCGCGCGTCATCGTCTACTCGGCGGACGAATGGGTGTCACCGTCCACGCGGCTCGTCTTCACGCTCGACTACGCCGGTCTCGGAAGCAAAACGGCGGTGATGGACGGCGGCCTCGAGGCGTGGGTGCGCGAGAAAGGACAGACAACGGACGCCGTTCCGCCGGCGCAAGCAGGCAAGCTCTCGGCGCTGTCGCTTCGGCCTATCGTCGTGGACGCGGAGTATGTGCGCACGCACACGGGCAAACCGGGCGTCTCAATCGTCGACGCGCGCTCCGCTGTCTTCTACGATGGTATTCCTCGCTCGGGCGGTGGACGCGGCGGACCACCGCCGCGTCTCGGGCACATCCCCGGCGCGAAGAGTCTACCGTTCGATCAGGTCAACGACGATCAGATAAAACTCAAGTCCGCCGACCAGTTGATCGCGCTGTTCACCAAGGCGGGCGTGCAGCCCGGCGACACCGTCGTGGGCTACTGTCACATTGGACAGCAGGCGACGGCGATGCTGTTCGCCGCGCGTTCGTTGGGGCATCCCGTGCTGCTCTATGACGGATCGTTCGAGGACTGGGCCAAGCACGCTGACTTTCCGGTGGAACTTCCCCCGAAGGCAAAGCCGTGAACCAGACCGGTCGGGCTGAGGGCGCGCCGTATTCCAATCCGTATCTCACCGGCGCGGGCCTCGGCCTGGTCTTGCTCGCGGCGTTCGTCATCATGGGCCGCGGCCTCGGCGCATCCGGCGCGTTCGCGAGCAGCGCTGCCGGCGCTGCCGCGATCGTTTCGCCGCAGCGTGCGCACGCGAGCTCGCTGTTCGCCGGGTATTTGAGCGCCGACGGCGGGCCGTGGCTCGACTGGTTGATCTTCGAGATCATCGGCGTGGCGATCGGCGGCGTGCTGTCGGCGTGGCTTGCCGGGCGATTGCGCTTCGAGGTCGAGCGCGGACCGCGCATCTCTCGCCGCTCGCGATTCGTGATGGCGTTCGTGGGCGGCGGTGTGATGGGGTTGGGCGCCGTGCTCGCGCGCGGTTGCACGAGTGGCCAGGCGCTCACGGGCGGGGCGCTGCTCAGCGTCGGCAGTTGGGTGTTCATGGTCGGTGCGTTTGCGGCGGCGTACATCGTTGCTCCGTTCGTGCGGCGGGCGTGGCTATGAGAGCGCCTTTTTTCGAATTCGGTGCCTTTGGTGATCACGGAGCGCTCATCGCCGCCGTTCTCATTGGTGTTGCCTTTGGTTGGTGTCTCGAGCGCGCGGGAATGGGCAGCGCGCGCAAGCTTGCCGGCCAGTTCTATCTCACCGATCTCACCGTGTTCAAGGTGATGTTCAGCGCGATCATCACCGCGATGCTCGGCGCGTTTTGGCTCGGGCGACTTGGCCTGCTCGATCTTTCGCGCGTGTATGTGCCCGAGACGTTTCTCGTGCCGCAACTCGTCGGCGGACTCGTGTTCGGAGTCGGCTTTGCGATCGGCGGACTCTGTCCAGGCACGTCGTGCGTCGCCGCCGCCACGGGGCGCGGCGACGGAGCCATGCTGCTCGGCGGAATGTTTACCGGCGTGTTGCTGACCGGACTCGCGTTCCGCCCGCTCGAGCATTTCTACACGACCACTGCCCGCGGAGCGTTCACGCTCCCGCAGATGCTCCATATTCCGTACGGAGTTGCTGTTGCCGCGATCGTGTGCATGGGTCTCGCGGGCTTCCGCCTCGCCGAATTCGCCGAAGCTCGTTTCGCGAACAGGCGGACGTCGTGATGGTCTCCGGCGACCGCCGCGTCGTACGCGGCCTCGGTGTGGTCGCTGCCGTGCTCGCGCTCGCCGCGGCGTTTGCCGGAAGTCCCTACGCCGCGCAACACGGGCAGATCGACGTTGCGCAACTCGCGCGCGCCGTGGCCCACGAGGACGATCACGTGAGCGCGATCGAGCTTGCCGGCTGGATTCGATCACGGCGAAGCGACCTGCGCGTCATCGACGTTCGATCGCAGGATGACTACGACGCGTACCACGTTCCCACCGCCGAACACGTGTCGTTGGATTCGCTCGCGACGACCGCCTTCCGCCCCGGCGAGACGATCGTTCTCTACTCCGAGGGCGGCGCGCACGCTGCGCAGGGTTGGGTCTTTCTTCGCGCGCTCGGCTACGACAAAGTCTTTTTCCTTCGCGGCGGATTGTACGACTGGCTCGACCAAGTCATGAGTCCGTCGTTGCCGGCCAACGCTCCAATCAAGGACAGCGCGGCGTTCAGACCGATCGCCGAGCTGAGTCGGTATTTCGGCGGCGTCCCGCGCTTCGGTGTCACCTCGTCGCCCGAGGACGCGGTCGCAATCCCTGTCGCCAAAGCGGACAGCTCGGGCGCGGCATTGCCGGGGCAACTGCGCGCGCAAAGTACATCGTCCACGGCGAGTCTCGTGCTCAAGATCCGCCGCCGCGGATGTTGATCGCACCAGCCGGGGTGGATTTTGGATTTGATGCGCTGCGCCAGCGCGAGTTCAGCCGTCTCGATCGCAATCGCCTTGCCTACCTCGACTACACCGGCAGCGCCCTCTACGGTGATTCACAGCTCCGATCGCATCACGCGATGCTCGCCGATGGGGTATTCGGCAACCCGCATTCCGAGAGTCGTCCGTCGCTCGCCAGCAGCTCCGTGCTCGAGACGGCCCGTGCGCACGTTCTTCGCTTTCTCGACGCCGACCCGGATCGCTACGCGGTCATCTTCACGGCGAACAGCAGCGCCGCGATCAAGCTGGTCGCCGAGAGCTACGCATTCCAGTCTGGCGGCGCGCTCGTGCTGTCGGCGGACAATCACAATTCCATAAACGGCGTCCGCGAGTACGCGCGGCGCGCCCGCGCCGACGTCGCCTATATTCCGCTCGACAACGAGCTTCGACTCGACGCGCCGGCTCACCATCTGCGGCGCGTGTCCGGACGATACTCGGGGCCCAAGCTGTTCGCGTATCCGGCGCAGTCCAACTTCTCCGGCGTGCAACACCCCGCGTCGTTGATCACCGTTGCGCAGCAACTCGGTTTCGAAGTTTTGCTCGATGCCGCCGCGTTCGCGCCCAGCAATCGGCTGAGCCTTGGCGAGCAGTCGCCACAGTTCGTCGCGCTCTCCTTCTACAAGATCTTTGGATATCCCACCGGCGTTGGCGCCTTGGTGGTGAGACGAGACGCCCTTCACACGTTGCATCGGCCATGGTTCGCCGGCGGGACCGTGGAATTTGCCTCGGTGCAGAATGATATGCATCGACTCAAGACGCTCGCCGAGGCGTTCGAGGACGGCACGCCGGACTTTCTCAGCGTCGCAGCGTTGCCGGCGGGCTTCGCCCTCATCGACGAGATCGGGATCGACCGAGCCCACGATCACGTGACGGGTCTTACCGGTCAACTCCTCGACGGCCTCGTTTCGCTCGCCCGTGCGGACGGCCAACCTCTCGTACGCCTCTACGGTCCGCGGGATCTGAGAGCGCGCGGGGGCACCGTCGCGTTCAACATTCTCTCGCGCCGCGGAGTTCCAATTCCCTACACGCTCGTCGAGCGCCGCGCGCGGGACGAAGGCGTCGCGGTGCGTGGCGGCTGTTTCTGCAATCCGGGCGCGGCCGAGCATGCGTTCGGGCTCGATGCAACGCGGAGCGGCGACTGCCTGCGTGCGGCGGCAGCCGCCGGCTTCACGATTGAGCGCTTCTCCGCGTGCCTCGACGAATTCACCGCCGTGGGAGCGGTGCGCGCATCGCTCGGCGTCGCCAACAACGCCGGCGACGTGTCACGGGCGTTGTCGCTCGTCGCTTCGTTCGCCGAAGACTGACACGCCGATGATGCTCATTTCGCCGCGAGCGCGCGCAGTGCCGCCTGCAGTCGCAGGGTTTCCGGTGAAGAGATGGCTACGCTCTCGAGCTCCAGGACCATCTTACTGTCGCGGTCGTACAGATCATTGCCAAAGTTCAACTGATTGTTGGTCACGAACGTTGTGAAGTACACGATGTAGACGGGCAGTTTCGCCGGCAGATTCACCTGGTGGTTGTCCGCCCCCTGCATCTGTTCCTGAACACGCTCCGGCGCCCATCCCAGAACCCACTGCGCGAGCTCGGCGGGTTTCTCGACGCGGATGCAGCCGTGACTGAACGCCCGCACGTCCTTCTTGAACAGTTCGTGATTGGGCGTGTCGTGCAGATAGATGTTGTAGTCGTTCGGGAACATGAACTTCACAAAGCCGAGGGCGTTTTTCGGGCCGGGACGCTGGCGCACCGCCTTTCGTCCGTGGTCGTTGTAGATCTCCATGTCCTGCGACGCGATGTATCCGGGGGTTGACGCCTCTTTGGGGAAGATTTCCTTGGCGGCGATGTCGGGCGTCACATTCCAGAATGGGCGAAAGATGACGAATTCCATGGAGTCGCTGAACACGGGCGTCGCTTTGTTCTCATACTCCTGCCCAACGATCACCTTCATCTCGAGCGACGTCTCTCCGCTGTCGAATGCCACGAGACGAAACTCCGGCACGTTCACGATGATGTAGCGCGTCCCCAACGACCGCGGCATCCAACGATATCGCTCGAGGTTGGCCGCGATTTGCGCGAGTCGGTAGCCGGCCGGAACGTTCATCGCGTCCACCGTTTCTTTCCCGAGCATGCTGTCGACGCCGATGCTGTGTCGCGCTTGGAACTGGGCGACCGCGCCGGCCAGCGTGCGATCGTAGATTGCGTGCCCTGGTCGTGCGGGCACGCTACCCGACGCCGCGCTCGAGTCACCCAGGTATCCTTCAGCGTGAAGTCGTGCGCGAAGTGCCGCGAGCCGCGCGGGGGAATCCGGCTCACCAGGTTTGAGCTGTTTTCCAGACGGAACAGTATCCCACCCGCTCCGCGACGCAAATTCACGAAACGCCGCGAACTTTGTGCGAAGCGAATCGTATTTGGGATCCTGCGGCCGCATGCGAACCAGACCGGCACCGAAATCGTCTTCGCGCAGCGTGAGCGTCAGCGCGCTATCGATCCGCTCTTCCAGCGGATTGATGTGCCAGGCCTGACCCAGCGACGCCGGCCGCACCTGACCGGTGAGCATCGTCTCCCCGTACGCGGCGAAGGCGGATGACAGAAGGACGTCGGCGGCGGCAAGCTCGTCGGCCGTTGGATGTTGGGCGTCGATCGCGCCGAGTGTGCGAGCAAGGTCGCTGAGCGGATAGACGTCGAGCTTCAGGCCGTCGCTGTCTGCTCCCGCCAACGCCGTGAGCATCGCATTCACGCGCGGCTGGTGCATACCCTTGGCGTCCACCCACAACAAACCCTGATTGAACGTGGCGTACAGCTTCTTGACGTGCTTCCACTCGTCCCCATTCACCGGCACCGGGGGTTGACCGGCCAACCGCTTCAGAATCGCTCCCTGAACTTCGGCGGCAGGCACACCCATATACGCCGACGGCTGTGCTGGCGTCCAATTTCGGCTCACGTCTCCGCTGGCGCGTCTCGACTTTTTGCATCCAGACACGCCGGCAACGGTCACGACCGCGCCGATTGCTGCAAGACGTAGCAGGTTCGTCGATTTCGATTTCACAGTAATCTCGCTTGGGGATACCACCGCTAAAGGCGAATCCCGGGCCAGTGCAGAGCTTGTGTGGCGGGTGGGCGCGGCGTTGGTTGGCGCGGTCGTTTCAGTCTTTCTTGGCGCGCTGAGCCAATAGCGCGACCAGTGCTTTCGGATCACATTTCGCGCGATGACAACCCTCGCGTTCGCGCTCATCGTGGCGGTCGGATCGTTCGCCGCGGGACTTCTCGGAGCGCTGACCGGACTCGGCGGCGGTATTGTCGTCGTTCCAATGCTCACACTGGTCTTTCACGTCGACCTGCGATACGCCATCGGCGCTTCGCTGATCTCGGTGATCGGGACGTCTTCCGGCGCCGCCGCGGCGTACGTCCGCGAAGGATTCACCAACGTGCGCGTCGGTATCGTGCTCGAGGTCGCCACAACGATCGGCGCGCTCCTCGGTGCGGCCGTGGCCGGATTCGTTCCGACCGCCGTGCTCAGCATGCTGTTCGGCGTCGTACTGCTGTTCACGGCGTACCGATCAATACAACCCAGGGAAGAGCACGCCGTGTTGACGACGCCGGACAAATGGTCGGCGCTGCTCAGGCTCGATTCCACGTATCCCACGGCACAGGGCGAACAAGCCTACTCGGTACAACGCGCCCCGGCAGGATTCCTCTTGATGTTCGTCGCGGGAATTCTCTCGGCGCTTCTCGGGATTGGTTCAGGGATCATCAAGGTGTTGGCAATGGACCAGATCATGCGCCTGCCGTTCAAGGTCTCCACCACGACCAGCAACTTCATGATCGGCGTGACGGCGGCAGCGAGCGTCGGCGTGTATCTCCACCGAGGACAAATCGACCCGACCGTCGCCTTGCCGGTCATGCTCGGCGTGCTCTCCGGCGCACTCCTCGGCGCGCGCATTCTCGGGCGCGCAAACGCAAAGATGCTTCGACAGGTGTTTACCGTCGTCGTCGTGGTTGCCGCGTGCGAAATGCTGTACAAGGGAGCGACGGGCGCGCTATGACTGAGCCGAGCGGACGTTGGTCGGACCATGAGGTTGAGCAGCTGATCGGACGACTGCTTCAGATTGGCGTTGGACTCGCTGCGCTTGTGACCATCGCTGGCGGCGTGCTACTGCTTATGCAACACGGCGCCTCGCGACCAACGTACTCGGTCTTCCACGGTGAGCCGGAACATCTGACGTCGCTCGGCGGTATCTGGCGAGGCGCAATGGCCATGCGCAGCGAGTCGATCGTGCAGCTTGGCATCGTGCTGCTCATTGCCACGCCGGTGGCCCGTGTGGCGTTTACGTTGGTAGCGTTCGTATTGCAGCGCGACCGCACTTATGTATTCATTACGACCCTCGTCTTGGCATTGCTGCTGTACGGGTTAGTATTGGGCCACGCATGAAACGCCATCATCCCGTTGTCCGCATCACCCACTGGGTGAACGTCCTCGCTGTCACCATCATGGTGGGCAGCGGGCTTCGAATCTTCAACGCTTATCCGGCGTTCGCGCGGCGGGGAGAGTCGTTCTGCTGCTATCCGTTTGCCGGCACTCAAATCCCGGCAAAGCTGACGTTCGGCGGCTGGCTCGGCGGCGCACGAAATTGGCACTTTGCCATGATGTGGGTGCTCGTGGCAAATGGGCTCGTCTACCTCGGGTTCATCTACCTGCACGGAGAGTGGCGCGATTTGGTGCCGCGCCGAGGCGTGGTCCGCGACTCGTTCGAGATGGTGAAGTTCTATCTCACCGTTCGCAAGGATCACCCGCGGCAGGGAAAGCACAACGCGCTGCAGCGCATGACCTACTTCGCGCTGCCGCTCATCGGCATTCTCTCCGTGGCCACCGGGCTGGCGATCTGGAAGCCGGTGCAGCTCTCGCCGATCACGGCTCTCTTCGGCGGATACGTCTGGGCGAGATATTGGCATTTCCTCTCGATGCTGTCGCTCGTCGTACTCGCGATTTCGCACATTTTCATGGTGTTCGCGGTGGACCCGTACTCGATTCCATCGATGATCACGGGGAATTACCGCGAAGATCTCTCGCCCGAGAAGCGCAACGCGCGGCCGTTCATCCATCTCCTCCCGAGCGCGGCTCACGAACCGGAGCTCGTCGCGGCAGCGCCGGCGTCCGCGCCGGCTTCCGCACCGTCGTCCGCACCGTCGTCATCGACCGATCATGACTCCGAGTGACGCCGACCGCCCTGCGGCGACTCCGCCGCGGTTGCTCGTTCCGCGCCGGTCGCATCCGGCGGAGCAGTTGGGCATCGATCGGCGTCGATTCCTGATTGCGAGCGGCGGAACGTTCGGCGCGCTGTTGCTCGCTGCGTGCGATTCACAGGGTCCCAAGTCTGCGCAGGCACTCCTCCAGTTTGCGGAGCAGAAGAACGAATCAGTCGAGCGCGCACTCTTTCGGCACACGGCCATGGATGTGCCGAGGGCGAGCGCAACGCCGGCCGGGGAGCATTTTCCTGCGTACTTCGTCTCACCGCACGTGCCCGTCTGGGACGACGCGACCCGTGGCGCATGGCGTCTCGAGATCGGCGGCATGGTAGACAAGCCGCTCCAACTGTCACTCTCCGACCTCGCCTCGCTCCCGCGAACCGGCTACAAGCTGGATCATTTCTGTGTTGAAGGCTGGACCGCAATGGCCGTGCGCACGGGCGTGCGTCTGGCCGATATCGCGAAGATCGCCGGCGTACAGCGCGGCGCGACGTACGTCGACTTTCAGTCGTTCGACGACGACTATCACGAGAGTTGGGATATCGACAGCGCCATGCATCCGCAGACGCTCATCGTGTACGCGCAGGACGGACACTACCTGAATCCGGCGTGGGGCGCACCGGCCCGTGTGTATTCACCGGTCAAGCTCGGATACAAGAACACGAAATACCTCACCAAGATCATGTTCATGCCTCAGCGCAACGGCGGCTATTGGAGCGATCGCGGCTACGAATGGTACGGCGGCGTATGACGCCCCTATGACCGGCATGTCGCGCGATGCGGGCACGACGTGGCGCGCGCTCGATCCGCACGAATCGCCCAACCTCGTCGACGCTCGGTTACAGGTCCATCACGCCGCGCAGCTTGTGTCGGCCCTGGGCATTTCGTATCTCGTGCACGAGCCCGACGACAGCCACACGAATCTCGAGTGGCTCGACGCGCTTGGCGCGCTGGCCGGCCGGCCGATCATGGGGTCGTCGTTGATCCGCGGGGCGGTTCGCTTTCATCCGTTGGCGCTTCTGACTCTCGACGACCACAACGCGCCGCGCGCGACGATGCCGTTGCACGGTGTGACGATCACGGGCGCGGCGGAGTGGATGCGAGCGCGCCTGGCCGAATGCGACCTGGATCCCGCCGCCTACACCCTCGACAAGCACTACACAATTCCGTCGCATCGTGTGGCGGGTGCGGGCGCGTTCGACGACTCCGCGGCCGCGGCATTCGAGAATCTGTCGCGATTCTATTCAGATGCGTCGCTGGCGCTGGAACAGATCGCCGGCGCGACGCCGAACGCAGCCCCCGTGCGTTGCTGGCCGCACCACTTCGACATCGCGACGCTCCTCGAAGTCACCGACGAATCGGGTGCGGCGGCGCGAAAGACGATCAGCCTTGGCATGACGCCCGGCGACGCGTACTACCACGAACCGTATTTCTACGCGAGCATGTATCCGTCGCCGAGCACCGACGGGGTGCGCCCGCCGCTCGAGGGACGGGGCGATTGGCATAGCCTCGATTGGCTCGGCGCGGTGCTTCCCGGTTCGCGCCTTGTGGCGAGCACACAGCAAACACAGGTCGACGCGTTTCTTTCGTCGGCGGTGGCGGCCTGCACGAGCCTTTTGGTGCGGGCCGGCTAGTCTCTACCGCTTGTAGACCCACGTGTTCGTGATCTTTCCGTCCGTTTCGACAAACGTCAGCAGGTCGTTGCTCCAGACGGCGTTGTCCTTGCTCCCGTCCTGGCTGTTCGTGAACTGAATTGCCGTGCCCGTCAGCGCCCACGTGCCGCCGGTGCTGTCAACGAAAATCGAAACGTTGTCGGGGATCGTTTGCCGATAGGTGATCACCGCCGAGTACTTTCCGTCGCTCGTGAGCGCGAAGGTTCCCACGGTCACTTCGTACTTGTAGTTGGTGTCGGCCGCCAGAGCGACGGGAAGCGCCTTCCCGTTCAGGGTCGAGATGGCGTATTTGCCAATGGGGGTCGCCGCGGGTGGCGGCGTGCCAGGGCCGGACGGAGAGTCGCTCCCGCACGCCGCGGCGAACACGGCAATCGCGGCGACAAATACTGAACGTCGGGCTCGTTGAAACGTCCAACGTGATGTATGGTAATCCGCGCGTACTTCTTTCATCGAGACCTTCCAGCTATGCGTGTTGGCATTCTAATTCCCGGCCTGCTCTTCGCCGTTGCCTGCGGCGGCTCCGACAAGTCTCCAACGCCACCCGTGTCCACCAACAAGACGGTCGACGTGTTTACGCTGAGCACCGTGTTCAGCCCGAACTTCGTTCAGATCGCGCGTGGTGACACGATTCGCTTTACCATCGTGCCTTCGTCAAACGGCGAGGGGCACGACGTCACCTTCGATGCAAAGTCCGGCGCGCCGGAGAACATCAAAGTCACTCTCAACGGCGTGGTCACCCGCGTATTCAATACGTCGGGCACGTTCCACTACAACTGCTTCGTTCATCCAGGCATGACGGGCGACATCGCGGTGCAGTAGTCATCCAGAAGAGCGCGAGCGACAAAGGATCTGCTCTTGTCAGCGGGTCACACCCAGCATCGTCGGCTTCCACGTTGGAAACACGAGATCCAGGTTCGGATTGCCGAGCCGATTCTGGACGATCTCCGACAGAATGTCGCGGTAGTCCACCGTGACTTTCAGATCTTGCCCTGAATCGAGATTCTCTCTCGCCAATCCGGGCCAGTTCTTGGTCAGCACGCGGCCGCCGGCGATCCCCTTGCCCATGGCGAACAGCGCCGCGCCACGACCGTGGTCGGTGCCGTTGCTTCCGTTCTCGCGAACGTTGCGTCCGAACTCCGACACCGCGACCACCGTCACGCTGGCTCCCGACGCAATCACGTCGGCGTAAAACGCCGCGAGCGAGTTCGCGAAGTCAGTCATCGTATTGAACATCGAACCGCTGATCGGATTCTGCGCCGAGTGAGTGTCCCATCCGCCAACGTCGACCTGCGCGGCTTCAATTCCCACATCCGCCTTGATGAGCACCGCCACCGAGCGAAGTGCGCGTCCGAACGAGCTGTTGGGATAGACCGCCGCGTTCGCCGGCTTGTAGGCGGCAAAATTCACGGTCTTGAGCAAGTCGACCGTGTTCGTCGCGTCGAGCGCGGCGGAGTGCAGCGGCTCTTCGGCGGCGGCGTAGTCGGTCTTCATGTACGCCAAGCGTGCCGCGGAAGTCGCAGCCGCGCCGCCAATGCTGTAGTTCGTGGGGTCGGCAATCGGCAGCGTCTTTGGCGCACCAACGAGTGTTTTCTGAAGTCCGTTGGCCACCCCGAGCGCGCGAAGCGGCGCAGTGGGCTTGAGTGGCGGCGCACTCGCCAAATGCCGGCCGAGCCATCCGGTCACCAACGCCGGATCGACCGGCTTGCCGACTTCCATGTACCGCTGCGCATCGAAATGCGAGCGCGAGTTGTTGAGTTGCCCCGTGGCGTGGACGACGAGAAGGTCCGTTGCCTTGTACGCCGGAACCAACCCGCCCATGGCCTGGGGGAACATGAAGAAGTTGTCGAGGTTGATTCCCTGCTTCGGGTCACCCGAGTCGGGACGCGGGATCGCGATTGTCGAGCGCGACGTGTAGTAGTTGGCGTCGGCGAACGGCACGCACAGGCTCAATCCGTCGGCGCCACCGCGCATGAAGACCGAGACGATGACGTCGCGAGTCGACGCATAGTGCTTGGCCATGACGATCTTGGGCAGCCATGCCGGAAAGAACGCCGCCGCGGACACGCCGGCCGACGCCGTGATGAACTGGCGCCTCGAGAGCTCATTGTATTCCTGACAGCCGCAATCGGCGTCGTGTTGGTCGTCCATCGTGACGCTCCGGGTCAGTACCACTGGAAGGCGTTCGCGCTGATGGCGAGACCGATCGTCTCGCGCACCCGCGCGTCGTTGAACGTGCCGCCCTTGATGTAGGTCAGCAGCGCCGTGCGTGTGACGAGCGGCATCTCGCCGCCAAAGAAATTCTGGTCGATGAGATCGACCGCCGCGTCCGGTGATCCAGCGCGGTACGTCGTCGTGTCGACCGCAACAGTCGTCGTCGAGTTCAAGTTCGACATGACCGTCCCGAAGCCCCAGCGCGGAACGATATTGCCCGCCCAGTATTCGATCTTGTCGGGATATCCATCCGGCGTGTCCCAACTGAACAACGACTGCCCGAGGTTCGAGAGCTGGCCATTGAGCGTCGCCATCGTGGTGACGGTGGGATTCGTCGACCGCATCGAGGACGCCAGGAAATGAAACGGCCGCTTGAGCTTCATGGGCGACGCGGCCAGCCACGTATCGTTGAGGATCACGCGAATCATGGCCTTGATGTCACCGCCCGTCGCCCGATACGCCGACGTGACGGTGCTGATCTGTGCATCGGTTGGATTCGGCGTGAGCAACCACTTGAGCATCTTGGTGGCAATGAACTTCGCCGTGCTCGGGTGATTCACCAGCAGATCGAGCATCTGCTCGCCTTCATTGATGCCCGCCGCACCGAGCGACGGCGAACCTGCCGGGATCGTCACGCCAAGCACCGTCTTCGCCTTCCAGTCGTGTCGCGACGGATCGAAGACGAACACGCCACGCCCCGTAATCGTCCATCCCGTCAACACACGCGACAGCTCGGCGACATCGTCTTGGGTGTATCCGCCGTCCACGCCGAGTGTGTGGAGCTCCATGATCTCGCGCGCGTAGTTCTGATTTGGCGCGCCGGTCCGGCTCGCGTTTTGGTCCAGGTACACCATCATTGAGCCGCTGTGCGCGCTCGCCTTGAGCAGATCGGGAAACTTGCCCAGCGCATGCGCGCGAATGACCTCGCGTTGATCCACCAGCAACAGGTTGCCGACCTTGTCCATGTCCTGGTTGAAATGGTCGCTCCAGAATTCAACCATGCGCTCGTACAGCTGGCGTGGCGAGAACGCCGCGCGAAAAATGGTGCTCTCCTGCAGCTGGGCGCGCGCCTGCGTCGCGTCCGCGCTGAACAGCACGTCGGCCGACTGCGCCAGCAACGGCCACCTGGATGCGAGGTCCGCGTCGTGGGCCGTCGTGTCGATGCGCGTGTAGTTGAGCTGATAGTTGAGATAACCCTGATAGCCCAACTGCGTCGCGCGCGTCACCTCAGCGGCCGTGACGCCCAATGTTGCCCGCCGTACCAGACGGCTCGTGCTGCCGGCCCACTCAGAAAACGCCGTGACGTTTTCATTGGGACCGCGAATGGCGAACGCATCCTTCGATGGCGGCTCCGCCGGTGTTCGCTGTCGCGACTTGGCCTGCGCGCGCGCCGTCTTGGGGAGCAACGACGCCGCTGCGAGCGCGCCGAAGAAGACGAACGAGCGACGCGATTTTCGCGCGCTCCCCTTCTCTTCGACCGCGATCGCCGATTCGGCGGATGGCTCCAACTCGGCGTCGTGGGACGGCGGAGTGACTTCGGTCGCGGGAGTCCTGATTCGCATTCGGATGATCCTCACCTGCGAGAGAGCGGCGTCTGATCTGTCTGCCAACAAGTTGCCGACTGCATCGGCGAGCGGAAGTGAGGGACGTCACTTTGTCCGCGAGATTCACCGCCCGCCGCCCTTAGGTGACGCCGCGACCGAGCCGGCGTTAAGGGCGTTAACGATGAAACCCGATCGCCACGCAGAAGCGGCACCACCCAACCACTACCCAACACGGACGATTGTCAAACCGCATCGTGACGACGCATAGTGTAGCAATGCGGCTCTCTCTTGAATCCCTACTCCTCCTGGCCGCGGCCGCATCGCCGCTGTCCGCCCAAGGCCGGTGGAAGGAGATTGGAAAAACGTCCGTCGGCAACTCTGTGTACGTCGACCCTCGCAGTGTGAAAACCGTCAGCGGAATCATCACCGCACAAATCCGCGTGAAGTTCGTGGATCCAGTGAAGACGCCGGACGGCCTATGGGCCGCCTCACATCACACGGCAATGTTCGACTGCGCCCACAAAACGGTCGCGGGAAAGGAGAGCTGGTACTACTCGGACGAAGCAGCAAACAAGGTGGTCAAGCACACCACGATCGCCCAGCCAGGCTTTGGCCCGGCGATCGGCGGTTCCATGACCCAAGTGGCGCTGGACTATATGTGCAGGAAACCCTGACGCGTGCCGAGCGACCAAACCGGCTAACCGGCACGGCCTCTTTCGCCCGACCGACCCGATCAGTTATGGTAAAAGAGTTTCGGGTTTTATTCGGGCGGGAAAATGAAGAAAATTTGGCTCACCACCGACGGACAGTCGCAGGAATCCATCCTCGGCGTGTTCACGACCCAGGAAGGCGCGCGTCGCTATCGCGATCTGCTCGTCGAGCGCTATTCACTGGGCAAGAACCTCAGTCTGCTCGGCAAACCACTCGCTCGCGATGCCGATACATGGCGCCTGGGACTCGGACCGGACGTCGTCGAACGCACCCTCGACGACAATATCGAATTTCTTCGAGGCGCGTGGGTCGTGAAGGTCGACGAGACGTGCCGCATGGTTGGGTGCGAGTTCAGCACGCAGCTCAAGCCGAGTCAACCTCCCGCGACCTATCGCGTTGGCATCCATCGCATTTGCCAAGCGCACGGAATGACACCGCACGCCGCGCTCGATGCCGCACGCAAGGCGATGGTGTCGCATCTGGGCAGGTCGAGAACATGAGGCGCAGCAACGTTGGCACGGGCACGCACGGTTCAGAGCCGATTCTTACGGAGACGTCATGAGAATATCTCGCCGCCGGATCGTCGCCGCTGCGATCGTCACGACTACCGCGGCATCATTGCCCAGCGCCGCACACGCAGCGCCGGCGTGCAATGATCCTGGCCGCTCGGCCATCACCATCCTCGAGGTCCCAGGCCCTCCGTTTCAGGCGCTGCCAAACGCCGACGGATGCTGGGTGTTCGTTTCGTTTCCCGCGACGGCCGCCGGTAAACCGTCCGGCGTCGGCGTGCTGCGACGCATGGGCGGAAAGCTCTCGCTCGAGCGCGTCGTTCCTGTAGACGGCAATCCGACCGGCATGGTGCTCACGCACGACGGCGCGCTGTTGATCGTCGCGGCGGGCCCTCGCATCGCGTTCATCGACGCGGCCAAGCTGATCGCCGGCAAAGGCGACGCGGTGCTCGGCTACCTCGACGAGCCGATCGCTCGACTCGGCCGCATCTACGCGAATGTGACTGCCGACGACAAGTTCGCGTTCGTCGCCGACGAAAATGCGTTGACCATTTCCGTCATCGATCTCGCCAAGGCGCGCGCATCTGGTTTCAAGGCAACTGCAATCATAGGAAAGATTCCCACCGGCACACTTCCGATCGCGCTCACCTTCTCGCCCGACGAAAAGGTGATGTACGCAACGAGCCAGTGGGCGCCGGCGGCGCTCAAGTGGCCGATCGAGTGCAAGCGCGAAGGCGCGAACGCCAACGCCAACGACATGACCGCAGTGAATCCGCAGGGCGCCATTCACGTCATCGACGTCGAGCGAGCGAAGACCGATCCAGCGCATTCAGTCGTCGCGTCGGTGCCCGCCGGCTGCAGCGCCGTTCGTCTCGTGCTTTCGCCAAGCGGGGATCGAGCGTACGTGACGGCGCGCAACAGCAATGCGCTCCTGGCATTCGAGACCGCGAAGCTCCGGACCGATCCAACTCACGCGCTCATCGCGCGCATCTCCGTCGGGACGGCGCCCGTCGGCGTCGCGGTCATCGACAGCGGGCGAAAAATTGTGGTGACGAATTCCAACCGGTTCGGCGGCACCAAGGACCAACAGTATCTGACGGTTGTCGACGCAACGAAGCTCGACGCGGGAGCGGGCGCCGTCATCGGCTCGATTGCCGCCGGTGCCTTTCCGCGTGAGATGCGCGTCACGGCCGACGGCCGCACGCTGTTGCTCACGAACTTCGGCTCGAGCTCGATCGAGATGATCGACTTGGCGCGACTGCCCGTGGACGCGGTGAAGCGGTGAAGCGCTGAACGGCGTTGAACGGTTTTGAACGGATTTGAACGGCTGGACTACGGGAACTGCGCGTTGGCGTCGTGCGCCGCGACCTGTAGCGAGCGAATCGTCGCCTCGGGAACGTTGAGTACGGAATTGCCGGCGACGGCGCGCGCGGGTAGCCGCCGCGCGTCGCGGCCGGTGAGTCGCTCGTAGATCACCAACGCGGCGGCGTACGTTCCCAGGGGCGTCGGGTGGAATCCGTCCGAACTGTAGAAGGAGAGCGTCGGGTCAGCACCCCAGGCCTTTTGCCACGCAACGCCGGCGGGCAAGAAGACGCCGTTCACTGCCTGCGCCGCCGATTGGTACGACAAACGGACATCGTCGAAGAACGAGACGCGATCGCTCGACGGCCACACCATGAACAACGCCGCCCGCGCGCCGGCACTCCGGATGTACGGGTCAAACAGCTTCGTCCAGAGAACCAACGAATCGCGATTGATGGGGAGCGTCGACGGTCCCTGCTGCAGCACGACGTACTTCCATCCGCCGAGTCGAAGCTGCTGCAACGCGTCGGAACCGCCGTTCAAGTGATCGATCAACGCCAGGTCGGGCGCGGCAGACGTCGCGACACGGATTGTATCGTCCGACATCGCGCCGAGGTTGGCGACGGTGGCCGGAAGATCGTTCACGTACGTGAGGCTGTTGCCCACGAAAAGCACGTGAATGCCGCCCGGCGGGAGCGGTGACAGCGAATTGGTGCTGAGGCAGGCCGCGAGGCTTGCCATGGGAAGGAATCGACAACAGCGCGATGCGGTCTGAACCAACGACGTGAGCATGCGGTGAATACCACATGCTCACCTTGGGCTCAGCAAAGTCGATGGGGTGAACCGTTCGTGCCCGTGTTCACCCGAACGGCGGTCAGGCGCGGCGGCGGCGCTTCACCACGAGCCCAACGCCCGCCAATCCGGTGGCCATCAGTACAAAGCTTGCCGGTTCAGGCGTCGACACGACCGGCGCGCTGGTCAGGCTGGCGCTGAACGCCGCGTCGGGAGTGTCATCCGACGTGAAGAACGCGCCCGAATTGAACAGTGCCGCCTGATCCGTCTCGAGCGAGATGAACAACTGCCCGCCGGCGAACGCGTCATCCTGCGTCGCGCCCACGGATACCGTCGAACCGTCCGGCGTTGCCGCGTAGTTGCTGACAGACGACAGCACCAGCGCGTACATCTGTCCCGGCGCGAGGAAAATGTTCAGCGGCGCATTCGGATCACCACCGAAGCTCAACGGCTGGTCGGTTGCCGCGTTGTTTCCGTTGACCGACGCGCTCGTGAACAGTGCCGAGCCAACGAGATGGTCGACGCTGAACTCATAGATCGACGCGGACAACAACAGCGAGCTTCCGGCGTCGCCGAAGCCGCCTTTCACGAAGAAGCTGAACGCCTGTAGATAGTCTTGGCCCACCGGAGCAAAGAAGGTCTCGGCGATTGCCGTGGGGATCGTGCCAAGATTCGAATCCTTGCCGAGCGGAGCGACTTCGTTGGTCGGGGCACCCGTGCCGATGGTGACCTGCGCGAACGCCGGCGTGGCGAGCGCGACGAGCAATGCTGGGAGAAGAAAGAAGCGACGCATGAGTTGAGAGCTCTATTAAGGTGTGACGGTGACTTGCATGGTCGAGACGCCCGTTCCGCCCTTCTTGTCGGCAATGGAAATGCTAACGGTGTACGTGCCCGGCGCGCTCCACGTTTTGCCGTTCGAAAGCGGATGGGCATCGGTTGGCAGCGCAAAGAGCGTCGAGTTCGACTTCGTGCCGTCGCCCCAATCGATCGTCAGCTTCCACGGGCCGTCGGCGCCGTCGGCATCAGCGCCGCTCGTCTTGACGACAAACTGCGTTCCGGCCGCGACCGTGGTCGACCCCGTTGCCGACACCACGTTCGGTTGCGGCAGGCAATTCCGCACCTCGATCTTGCACTGAATGGCGTCGCCCAGCAAGTCCAGGAAATTGTAGTGCGTCGACGCCTCGATCTTGGCGATCGTCGTGAGGTACATCTCGAACGGGTTGCTCGCGATGCCGACCACGTTCGGCATGTTCACCGCGATCACCGACACGTCGGTTGCCGCATGCACGTCGGCGAGACCAAATCCGGCCGGCCCGATCAACACGATCTTCCAGGTCGAATCGGGAATGCCAATCTGCCCCGCGTCGTTGAGCGTGCCCAGGCCAACGCCATTCGTGAAAATTCCGCCGGCAACGATGTAGGCCTCGCGAGCGCCCGACCGCACCGAGTCGCGCAGCGCGATCTCGAGCCGCTCCCACGGACCAGCGTTCAGATCGTGCTTCTGCGGCAGCGTGTTCGACAGGAAGAACGTGAAGGCGTTCTCGGTATCGGTCGTCGTCTGATCGGCCGACGGCTCCATGTGGCCGCGATCCCACAGACCGCCGGCGACATAGTCTGCGGTCGTGTGCGCCGGGAAGCCCAGGCGCGTCAATGCCGTGTCGGCGGTGAAGCAGTTGCACCGATCGAGCGTACCCAGATGCGTGGCATCGAGGTTCCAGCTCACCCAGTTCGGACCGGCGTGCGTGGGATTATACGAGATCGTATATTGCTTGCGAGCAATGATGATATCGTCATTCGGCGTTCCATCTTTCGGAACTCCAAACTCCGTGTTGTGTCCAGAGCGTGCGGTCGCCGAGAAGAACAGCGTCTCGGTCGCGATCGTCGTCTGACCCGAGCTGTGATCGGGCGCCGTCGCGATGATCTGCGCCGAACCGCTCCCCGCCGCGCTGATCACGCCTTGCTGATCGACCGAGACGATCGACGGATCCGACGACGACCACACCACCGTCGTGATCGGAACACCCGAGAGATCGGTGCCGCTCGCGAAGAGCTGCGTCTGGAATCCAATCGGCAACTGCGCGGGCCGGCTCGTGACCGTGATGTGCGACGGCGGCGGCGTGACCGTCACCACCGATGAGCCAACTTTGCCGTTCGCGCTCGTCGCGGAAACCGTGGCCGAACTGTTCACCACATGTCCGGTGACGACGCCGCTCGCGTCGACCGAGACGATCGTCGGATCGGAGCTCGCCCAGGTGAACGTGGTTGCGACGTCCGTGCCGTTCGCATCGTGCGCTGTTGCCGTGAGCGTTCGTGTTCCATTCAACGCGACCGTCGTGGGAGTCGGCGCGACCGTCACGGTTGCCGGATCGCCCGGTGGTTGACAGGTGTTCGCTGACGCGTCCCCGTTGCGCGGAGTCGGAGGCCCGGCCACAAAATCGGATGCCGGATTTCCGGTGTACGTGCAGCCGGCGACCTGTCGCAGATCGGCCGTCGTATTGCTCGGAGCAGGCGCGTTGCCGAGCCACGTCGTTCCGCAGTCGCTCGACCCGTAACCAACATGATCGAGCACCGAGCCCACCACGGGACATGAGCCGCTCTGCGCGGTGATCGCGGTAGAGAGCAACACTTTCCCGGCGGTGCCGGCCATGGAGATCGTGCCCACAACCTCGGGAGTTGGCAACGCGGTCGTACCGCCGCCGCCGACTGCCTCCTGCACGAGCAGGTATTTGCCGGGCTGTATGGTTCCCACCAGCGGGGTCACCTGCCACGTGTTGCCGGCCGACGATGAGTACTGCACGCTCCAGCCGGCGAGATTCACCGGCGTCGCCGAGCGATTGAACAGTTCAATGAAGTCGTTCGTGAACGTTGCGCCCGCGTTGCCGCCACCGCCGTAGATCTGACTGATGACCACGTCGCCTGGCCCGGCAGCCGGCGCCGGTGTCACGGTGAGTGCGGCGCCGCCGCTCACGGCGTTGGTCGCCGTCGCGGTGATCGTCGTCGTGCCTTCCGTAACACCCGTGACGACGCCGTTCGCGTCAACCGTGGCGGCGGCCGTGTTGCTGCTCGTCCATGTGAACGTCGTGCTGACGACGTTGCTGGCCGCATCGCGCGCTGTGGCGGTGAATGCCTGCGTCACACCAACGTTCACGCTGGCTGGATCAGGCGTGACCGTGACGGTGGCTACCGGTTGCTGCACACCCTGGCAGACATTCGTGGCGCTCGCCGTATTGCGCGGACTCGGCGGGCCGGACGCGAAATCGGCTGCCGGACTGCCGCTGAATGTGCAACCAGCACCATTGCGAAGAGCCGCCGTCGTATTGGTGAGCACCGGCGCGCTGCTCGTCCACAACGCCGCTCCGGTTCCACAATCGGCCGCTCCGTATCCAACGTGATCAATGACGGCCGCGCCGGTTGGACATGAGCCGCTTTGCGCCGCCGTCTGATTGCTGACCAACACCTTTCCCGCGCCGGCAGCCATGGCAATCGCACCAGTGGCGTCGGCCGTCGGCAGGGCAGTCGTGTCCTTGGCGCCCGCGGCTTCTTGCACGAGATAATAGCCGCCGGGCAGAATGCTGCCGGTCAAATTCGTGACTTGCCACGTGACGCCGGCGGACGACGCGTACTGTACGCTCCACGTGCTGACGTCTACGACCGTGGTGCCCGGATTGAACAGCTCGATGTAGTCGTTCCGCAGCGGCGCACTTGCATTGCCACCGCCGCCGTAAATCTGGCTGATGACAACAGTCGGCGCCGGCACTTGGTCGTGGCGCGCCGCCGACGGCGCGGAGAGAAGCGGTGTGGTGGGCTGCTCTGCGCTGGTCGAACACGCGGAGAGCACGGCAACAGCGAGGAGAACACTCCTCGGTACGCGCAGCAGGCGACGTGGCATGTCGAGACAGGATATGCGTGAACGGAAATGATTTCGTGCGGAGATCGATCAACTCTCCAGCGCGAACATATTCCCGAGTTCCACGGTGGAACAGGCCGCAGAGCCAACGACTTGGTAACGTTGAGATCACTGCGGCCGGCCGCCATTCCCGTCGTCGGAAAAGCCGAGATTAACAATACGCGCACGTCGTGGAAAATTCCTAGATGGCCGTTCGATGCAATCGTCGACCCATTACGAAGACGCGCTCCATCCCAGTTATGGATTCGGCCGTGGACGCGGCCAAGGCCAGGGCCACGGCCATGGACCGCGCCGTCCCGTGAGCGCGCGCACCGCCATCTCGCGCGTTTCCGCATCCTTGGAGTCCAGCAGGTTCTTGAACGCGTCTGAGGACCGGTCGCCCGACTCCAGCAGCGCGCGCACCAGCGCCTGGCGAACGCGATCGCGCTGCTCAATGCGAAGTGCCGTGGTCACATCGGGCACCGCGTCGGCATCGCCGATCTGACTGATCGCCCACGCGGCCTTGAGACGCACGTCGTCGTCGGAATCACGAAGCGCACTCATCAATTCACGCGGCGCCTTGCCCGGATTCAATTGACCAATCGCCCACGCGGCCGTTCCCCGGACCTGTGCCGACTTATCGCCGCCCACCGCCCGACCGAGTGGGTCCGCCGCCTTTTTCACCTCGAGCTCACCCAGCGCCCATGCAGCGGTTTCACGCACGATCGAGCTCTCGTCGCCGCGAAGCGCGGCCGCGAGCGCGTCGGAAAAATCGCGCGCGTGCAGCTCGCCGAGCGCCCATGCCGACATCTCGCGCACGGGAACCGTCTTGTCCGCGCGAAGCGCGGTGCCCAACCCTTCGGCTGCGGTTCGCGAACCGAGTTGGCCGAGCGCCCACGCCGCCACGCGACGGACGTCGGCGCTCTGGTCGTCGCGCAACACCCGCAACAGCACGTCGATGTTGTCCGCCGCCTGCAAGTGTCCCAGCGCGACGACCGCCGCGCCGCGAACGCCGGCAACGTCATCGCGCGCAAGATCGGCCACCTTCGTCGACACGTGACGATCTCCAATGCGTCCGAGCGCCCATACGCTGTTCGCGCGAACCGGGGCGCTCGCGTCGTGAAGCACACGGACGAGTGCATCCACCGCCGACCGGTCGCCAATCAATCCGAGCGCGCGCGCGACCTCCGCGCGTTCGTTGCTCCCAGTCGCACCAAGCTTCGCGACGAGATCCGGAACGATTGAACGATCGGCGGACCGCCCGATAAGAGTCCCGGCCAGGTGCCGCACGCAGCCGTCGTCCGAGCCGAGCGCGGCGACGAGAAGCTGGAGGTCCGCCCGGTCGAGGGAACCGGCGCGAAGGTCGCGCACGAGTTGATGAACGTCCCCGCTTGCGGACACGTCGGGCGCATCCCAACTGCCGCCCCACCCGTTGGACGCGCCGTCCGCGGCCAGCGCGCACACGGCCGGCGCCACGCCGCGCGCCGACTCGAGCAGCGCACGCACGTCCACGCGCACGAGATCACCCGGCGCCGATCGCTGCGATGTGACCGGCGGAAGGCCGCCGGCAACACCGCTCCGCATCGCCAACGCGACGACCAGCATGAGAGATCTAGTATGCATTGTCGGTGCTCCCTGGTGCGCAAGTATGTGAATGTTGAAATTTCAGCACTTGTACTCATGAACCGATCACCCGATCACGCGGGCTCACATCATCACGCGACGACGATCAGGGACTGGGACGAGGCTGCGGCCAAGGCCACGGCCACGGCCACGAAGCGCCGCTGCCACCGGCAAGCATGCTGACCGCGCGGCGACGCAACTCCGGATCGCCCGACTTGACCGCGATGTCGAGCACCGCTTGTGACGTCTTTCCCATTTCCGCGAGCGCGCGTATCTCAGCGCTCCGTACCTGTGAGTCCGACTCCGTCTGAAACGCGCTGACGACTGCGTCCGCAGTGCTCGGATCCGCGATCTCGCCAATCGCCCACGCCGCGAGGAGTCGGACCTGTGAGGAACCGTCGGTCAACGCGTTGACCATCGGACGCGGCGCCGTCCTGACGTTCATTTGACCGATCGCCCAGATGGCCATCTCACGGACTTCCCCGGCGGAATCAGAGATCGCGCTCTCGAGCGAACCAGCCTCTCGCCGAGCGTCGAGCTGGCCAAGTGCCCACGCGGACGTCGCGCGCACATGCGCGCTCTTGTCGTGCAAGCCGTCGCTGAGCGCCGACACGGCGTCCTCCCCGGCCTGCTCGCTCAACGCCCACGCCGCCATCTCACGCACCGATCCGTCGGCGTCGGAACGCAACGCCGTGATCAACGCGGCGCGAGCGCCGGCCGATTGGATTTCCTCGAGCCCCCACGCCGCGGTGCGCCTAACGGTCGCGTCCGCATCCGTTGAGAGAATTCGAATCAGCGTCGCAATCCGACCAGTGTCCGACGACTGTGCCCGCACCGGCAGGGCGATCATCGGCTTCACGCTCGGCGCGCGGGGCGCCGGCGCAGGTTTCTGTGGTCGCTGTGCGGTCGCGCCTTTCGCCACGCTCGCCACGCTCGCCACGCCGCCCGCCGAGGCGGGCGCAACGGCCGCGATGCTCAACGACAGCGCGGCGATCGTCGCAACGACCGTGGCTGCCTGCATTCGGCCTGGCGACGTCCGCTGCACGGTGGGATCGAGGATCGCGAGCATACGCCCTTCAAACTCCTTCTTGCGGGCCATGGGCAACGCCATCACCGGCGCGCCGTGATGCCGCACACTGGTCACCATGTCGAGCAGATGCTGCGCGTACTCGCTCGGCCGCGCGCCACAGCTCAGCACGAGATCGTCGCACGCCCGTTCACTCTCGGCGCGCAGCCTTTTGGCGGCGGTCCACACGAGCGGGTGAAACCAGTACACCGCACACGCGAGACGTCCGAGTGTGTGGCCGAGCAAATCGTGACGTCTCACGTGCGCGAGCTCGTGAAAGAGCACGGCGCGACGCCGATCGTCCGACCACGAATCGGCGTTCGCCGGCAACACGATCGTTGGAGTTATGACGCCGCAGGCGAACGCCATCTCGATGCGATCGCTGAGCACGAGACGCGGCGGGGAGTCGAGATCCAGTCGATCGGCCACCTCGCACAGCGGCATCGTCCAATCCGGCGACGTGAGCTCGCGCGCTTCATTGACGATGCGGCGCACCGACATCGCGCCGGCGGCGAGCCAGCCCACGAGCGCCAGCGCGACGGCCGACCAGAGGACCGCGATGATGGTGAGCGTGGAGTAGGTCAACGATCCGCCGGCGAGGACCGGAGCAACCGACGCGCCGCCGTTCGCAGCGATCGTCGCCTCCGGAGCGCGCACCCGCGGCGTCGCAGGTGTTGGGGGCGTGGGCGGCGTCGTTGGCACAGTCGCCAATCCACTTGGAAGCACGCCGACGCGCAATGCGCCAACGCGTGAGAGCAGCGGCAGTGCGAGCACGCCGACGAGCACGGCGAGCCAGACGAGATGCCGCGCGCCGGCAGTGCTGCGCCGGAGCGGGATGGTGATGAGCAGCGCGCCGACGAGCAGCAGCGTCGCCTTGGCGAGAAACAAAACGAGGGGCACCGCGCCGGAGAACGGCAGGTCGATGGTCGTCATGGCGTCACCTTCCACTCACGCGAGCTTTGCTGATGCGCTCGCGCAGTTGATTGATCTCGGCGTCCGTGAGCTTCGCGTCGGATACGCGAAGCACAGCGGCCACCGCCTGCTCGGCAGACCCATCGAAGAAGGTTCGGATGACGTGCTTGAGCGCATCGTCGCGGGCTCGCTCCGTGTTGACGACGGGCAGATAGACGTAGCGCGGACCATCTTCGCGATGCGTGATCAGATCCTTCTCCATCAGAATTCGGAGAATCGATCGCACCGCCGAGTAGGTGGGCGGGTCTGGGAGATCGGCCATGACTTCAGCGACCGTCGCCTCGTTCCGGCGGTAGAGAATGTCCATCACCTGTCGCTCGCGGCGAGACAGGTCGGTCGGCGAATCCTTCGGCAAAAGCACTCCAGATATTGGCTATGTTGATTTTTCAACACACCGCCGGTTTTGTCAAGCCTTTCTTTGTCGCGCGCTGTTTGGGTGGGCCTGGGGGAGCGACTATCATCCGGTAATGACCTCCTCCGACAGTACCGTTTCGAACAGCGAATGGGACGCACGCGTTTATCACACGGTGTCCGAGCCCCAATTCGAGTGGGGCAAACGTGTTCTCGCGACGCTCGACGTGAGCGGTGGTGAGACTGTGATGGACGCCGGCTGCGGCAGCGGTCGCCTGACGGCGCTGCTCGCTGAGCGCCTGCCCCGCGGGCGAGTCGTCGCGGTGGATCGTTCGGTGAACATGGTCAAGGTCGCGGGCGAAACGCTCGCGCCGTTTGGTGATCGCGCGCTCGCCGCGGCCGCGGATCTGTCGAGCCTTCCCTTCACGTCGGCGTTCGACGTCGTCTTCAGCACGGCGACCTTTCATTGGATCGTCAATCATGATCGGCTGTTCGCCGCTCTCTTCGCGGTGCTTCGTGCCGGCGGCCGCCTGCACGCGCAGTGTGGCGGCGGCACAAATCTCGAGCGTATTCATACGCGCGCCGACGCGTTGGCCGCGGCGCCGGAGTTCGCTGCGTTCTTCCGCGAGTGGTCTGTCCCCAAGGAGTTCGCCGACGCGGAGACGACGCGCGCACGACTCGAGCGAGCCGGGTTTCACAACGTGAACACACACTTGGAACACGCACCGTTTGTATTTCCTGATGCACACGCATTCCGGACGTTCGTTTCGACGGTTGTGCTCCGGCCGTACCTGGCCAAGTTGAGTGATGTGCGGCTGCGCGAGGCGTTTCTCGATCGGATCACGAGCGCGGCGACCGCCGACTCGCCGGCGTTCGAGCTCGACTACTGCCGATTGAACATCGCGGCGCAAAAAGCGTGAGTCACGCGAGACGCAACGCGTACGTCTCGCTCGCCATCGGCGTGTTCGCCATCGGCTGGTCGGCGATTCTCGTGCGCTGGTCCGGCGTGTCCGGCATGGTCTCGGCGTTCTACCGCCTTGCGATCGCAACGCTCGTGCTCGTTCCGTGGCGACTCCTGGCAAAACCGCCGAGCACGCGCGCCACGCGCGCCGCGCGAATCGCCGCGATCACCGCCGGCGTCCTGTTCGCCGCCGATCTCGCCTTCTTCAACTCGGCCGTCATGCTGACGAGCGCGGCGAATGCGTCGCTGCTCGGCGTCAACGCGCCAATCTTCGTCGCGCTCGGTGCCTGGATCATGTACGGCGAACGCCCCACCACGCGCTTTTGGCTCGGCTTCGGACTGGCGTTCATCGGCCTGATCGCCATTGTCGGTGCTGACGTCCTGCTGCATCCGTCGCTCGGCTTCGGCGACGCGCTCGCGGTGGTCGGCGCGTTCTGTTATGGAATTTATATTCTGTACGTTGGGCGCAGTCGCGCGGGAATGGACACGTTGACCTTCAGTACGTGGTCGGCGGCCGTTGGCGCGTTCTGCATGCTTGTTGTATGTCTGCTCGCACGACAACCGTTGACAGGATTCAGCGGACGCTCATGGGCGGCGCTGATCGCGCTCGCACTGACATCACAAGTGGTGGGACAACTGTTCATCGCGCACGCGCTGGGACATCTCCCGCCCGCGCCGTCGTCGATTGGGCTACTCGGTCAGGCGCCGCTCACGGCATTGCTCGCATGGCCGTTGCTCGGCGAACGCATTCGGCTTGGCCAGGTCATCGGCGGCGCGATGGTGCTCGCCGGCATCATCGTGGTGAATGTGACCAGATTTTCGGCGGGCGATGCGTTTCAGCGTCTGCGCCAGGGCCGCAGCACTTCGTAAGCAGCGACGCTCGTCGGCACCGACTTGGTGCGGCTGATGAGGCGGCGGCGCTCGAGCACGTGCAGTGATTGCTGCACGCCGCGCTTGGAGAGCCCGGTGCCCTCGGCAATGTCACGCAAGCTCGCGGCGGCCTTTCGTCCGCGTGGTGCCGTGGTGTGTCCCCAAAGAAAGAGATAGACGAGCAGCGCCGACGGCCGCTTGTCGTGCCCAACGAGATCCGGCATGAGCGTGTCGATGACGTACCGATCGATTTGAATCTGCTCCACGGAACCTCCGTCTTCCACGTCCAGGCAACGCTTGGCTACTCAGTGCTATAGAAGCTATTGCACGACTGGACCCAACGCGACGGCGAGTGAAGATTGCGCGCCGCAACCTTCATCCCGGAACCGCATATGATCAAAGGCGTCAAGTTCGCCAGTATTCCGACGGGCGATCAGACCCGCGCGCTGGCTTTTTGGACGGAGAAAATGGGCTTCGTTGTGCACACCGATCAGCCGTTCGACGAGCACCAGCGCTGGATCGAGCTGCGCATCAAGGGCAGCGACACCCACGTCGTGCTGTTCACTCCCGCCGAGCACAAGGACCGCATTGGCGGTTTCGCGGCGATCTCGTTCTACTGTGACAACGTCGAGAAGACGTATGAGGAGCTCGTGGAACGCGGCGTCGAGTTCACCGGTCCCCCGCGAAAGGAGGACTGGGGCACGTCGGCAATCTTCAAAGATCCCGACGGAAATTCGTTCGTGATGTCCGGTCGCTGAGCGTTGGACTCAGCGCGTCGCGGTCTGCGCGCTCGTCACCCACGCCGTGTACCAGATGTCGCGCAACATACGCGCGCCCGCGGCAAGTCGTTCCACCGCGAACGCCTTGTTCTCGGGCGCGGTGGTTCCGGTGTCGAACGGATGGACTCTATCGATCTGGTACATTCGTTCGACCTGACCGTTGGTCTCGTGCAAGTAGGTCACGATCGCTGCGCGAAGATCGGGAAAGACCCGCGCCGTTGTGTCGAGGCGCGCAGTCACGTCGCCGAGCGTCACGTTGGCTTGCACGTACGCCGATTCAAAGCGCGAATGAAACCGCTTGTCCGTGGCGTAGCCGTTCGGGTTCGGCCCCGTCCATCCGTTGAATTGGATCGACGAATGCGCCGGGTTCGAGGCATCGGCGACGTAGTGGCCGAGGATGCCGGCGTCGTCGATGATGCGCGCTTCGATCCACGGCTTGAGCGAATCGGGCGCCGCCCGCCAATTGCGAAAGTCCACACGAAGCTGTTGCGACAGCTCGAGCATCCGGAACGGAAGCAGCCCCATGACAACGCCCTTCACGTTCGCGGCGGAGAGCGTGTCGAGATAGCCATAGCGGTCGGTGGCCTTGAGCGCCGCGGCGAGGACAGCGGGCGTGGCCATGTCCATATCAATGAAGTGCTCCGGCGCCGTCGCGCGATCGAGCGCCGGATCAAGTCCGCTCTCGCCGCGGTCGCGCCAGCGATCGGGCTCGGGATTCAAATACGCGAGTTGGCGCGACGCATTGCGAAAAAACGCCGGCATCGACGCCGGCAGCTTGAGCGCGGCGGCCTCGCCGGTGATGCGATGCCCCGCTTCACCCCACGCAAAGACGAGAGCCGGCGCCGCGAGGACCGCCGCGATCGTGATCAGAACGACAGTCGAAACGCGGCGGGAGTTGCGTGACATGAGTGATTACGAAGCCTTGATTGTGTGAAGCGCGAACGGTGCGCCCTGCCCGTCCATGCACTGGGCGATCCAGTCGCCGCCCGGAACTTCCATTGGTCCATTCATGATCGTCCCGCCGAGCTTCGCGACGGTTTGCGCCGCTGCCTTCACGTCGTCGACCCGCACGTAGGCGAGCCAATTCGGCGGCGGCATCTCCGGCGTCCGGTTGAACATTCCACCGTAGGTCTGACCGCCCTGACCGAACAGGAAGTACATGCCCATGGGTCCCATGTCGGCCTCGTCGATCTTTTCCCACTTGAACAGCGCGCGATAGAACTCGAACGCGGCTTTGTAGTCGGCGGTCATCAACTCATGCCACGAAAACTCGCCGCGGCGCGGTTGAGCCGACTGCTCAGGAGGCGGACCAGCCGGCTCGAACATGCCGATCGTCGCGCCGTGCGGGTCGGCGATCACGGCCCACGCGCCGACATTGGGTATTTCCATTGGTCCCATGAGAACGGCGCCGCCAAGTTCCTTCACGTGACGAACGCTTTCGTCGACGTCGTACACCGAGACGTATGACAACCAATGCGGCGGAACTCCTCGTGTCTTCAACGCGGCCGTCAACGGCGTCACGCCGCCGAGCGGTGCTCCGTCGTTGACCCAGAGGGTGTAGTCGGCCGATTCCTCCATTGGCTGCGACGTCCACGACGTGATTGGCGGGTAGAAGGCCAACGCGCCGACGGGGTTTGAGGTGTTGAGCTCATGCCAGGCGAAGCGGCCGTGTGCTTTGTTCATGATCCAAGGGTTCGGCGTGGATACGAAAACGCCTCTGACAATGCGATGAACCTAATCATTCGTCAAACCAGGCGCGGGCCGTGAGGAAACGATCATGTAATTCGCGCGGATCCGATCGGTGAAGCGCCGCTCGGAACGCGGCAAGCTCGCGCTCCGCTTCACTCAGGGCTTCCTCGATCGCCGGACCGTTCTCGCGAGCGATGGCCGTCCACATCTCGGGGGAACTGCCCGCCAGCCGCGTCACGTCGCGACCGCCGGGGCCAAGGTCGTCGCGTTCGATGCCCGCACGTGCAAAGGCAAGCGCGAGCGCGGCGGACATGACGTGGGGAAGATGGCTCGTCCACGCGAGCTTGCGATCGTGCGCACCAGCGTCCATGACCGTTGCTCGGCCGCCCACGCCGTTCCACAGTGTGGCGGCGAGATCGAGCGTTTTTGTCGTCGAACTGGGCGTAGGACACAGATAGACGCGCGCGCCGGCAAAGAGGCCTGACCGCGACGCGCTCCATCCGGACCGATGATCGCCGGCCATGGGATGAGATCCCACAAATCGGTCGCCAATGCCAAGGTCGTTCGCCGCCTCCACGATTCGAACCTTCGTGCTTCCAACGTCCGTGATGAGCGTCGCGCGCGTATTCGCCTGCGCTATGCCCTGGAGCACCTCGACCGCGGAGTCGACCGGAACGGCAATGATGATGACGTCGGCGTCCGCGATCCCGCCGAGTGAGGCATCCAGCGTCCGGTAGATGATTCCGTCGCGCTGAGCCGACGCGAGATGCGTCACGTCGGCGTCGTACGCGCTGACGAGCACACCGCGAGCGGACAGATCGCGCGCCAACGATCCACCGATGAGGCCCAGTCCAACGATCGACGCGCGTTCGCACGCACTCATTGGGACTCCGCCTTTCCTTCTTCGCCCTCTTGGACCCGACGCGACATCCCGACAATCTGCCAGAACACCTCGCGAATTGGTTCCGGCGGAAGCCCAGCCTCGCGCGCGACCGACGTCACTCGGCGAATGACGGCCGCCTCGCGCGTTGGATCGAGAATGGGCAAGCCCGCGGCGCGCTTGAGCGAGCCGGTACGCTTTCCGAGGTCGAGCCTCTTCGCCAACAGGGCGATGATGTCGCGGTCGATGGCCTCGATCTCCTCGCGGCAGCGGCCGAGCTCAACCAGCGCCGCGGGCGCGTCTTCGCCGCCGTCACTCATGCCACCGCCAGCGCGTCGGCCGCGACGCGCCCTCCACTGAGCGTCCGCCCGCTGGCTTCGGCGAACACGCTGATCTGGCGCATCATGCTCGCGAATTCCGGCGGCGCGAGCGATTGATCGCCGTCGGACAGCGCGCGTTCCGGATCCGGATGCACTTCCACGATCAGCCCGTCTGCGCCGGCGGCGATCGCCGCGAATGCGAGCGGCGCAACCAGCGCGGCGTCGCCGCCGGCGTGGCTTGGATCGACAATCACCGGCAGATGTGTTTCGCGCTTGAGCACGGGAATCGCCGCGATGTCCAGCGTGTTGCGCGTCGCCGTTTCGAACGTACGAATGCCGCGCTCACACAGGACGATGTCGTGGTTGCCGTTCGCCATGATGTATTCGGCGGCCATCAAAAGTTCTTTGATGGTTGCCGACAGGCCGCGCTTGAGTAGAATGGGCCGGCGTACTCGCCCGAGCTCCGCGAGCAGCGCGAAATTCTGCATGTTGCGCGCGCCCACCTGCAGCATATCAGCGTGTTCGGCGACGAGATCGACCTGGCGAGTATCCATGACCTCGGTCACCACCGGCATACCAGTCGTGGCACGGACCTCGGCAAGCAGGTGAAGCGCTTCTTCCCCCAGACCTTGGAACGCATACGGCGACGTCCGCGGCTTGAACGCGCCGCCGCGCAGCATCGTGGCGCCTGCGGCACGAACGACCTTGGCCGTGCTCACGAGCATCTCGCGCGATTCTACGGAACACGGCCCCGCAATGATCGTGATCGCCCGGCCGCCGAACGACGCGGCGGCGTCACGGCCGCCGACCCGCACAACCGTTCGGTCAACGGCGAACTCGCGCGACGCGAGTTTGTAGGGTTTGAGAACCGGCGTCACGGACTCCACGCCCGGCAGAGATCGGAGAGGTACTTCGTGAAGCAGCGACTCGTCGCCGATGCAGCCGATGATGGTGCGGTGCTCGCCGCGGGAGAGGTGCGTGCGCATGCCCACCGATTCGATCCGTTCGCGAATGTGGTCGACTTCGGCGTCGGTGACGTTGGGCCGGGTGATGATGATCATGAGCTGGATGCGAGATCGCGAGAGAGAGGTGGGTAGCAAAAAAAACGACCCGTGGAGTTCACGGGTCGCTGGGTTGATTCGCGGTGTTTCTGTCTGACTCTACCGCGTAGCACTCCAACCACGTCCCGTGAGGCGGGTCGCGAAGTAGTAGTAATAGCGATATGCGGTGGCGCGAGTCATGGAGGAAACGGTAGAGCACGGGCGCGCGGCTGTCAAGTTGCGACGACGATTTCTTGCGCGCTTCGCGGCGACGCCGTCGGTTGACTGGCGTGGTCCCCAGTGCAATTCTACGGTCCTCCCTCATCAGTTGAGTTGCCCGTGTCAGCGCTCCTGCTTCATGATCCCGCAACACGCGAGTCGCTTCGAACGCGTTTGAAAAGACTCACCCCAACCGCGTCCAGGCAGTGGGGACAGATGTCGGTTGACCAGATGCTCTGGCATCTCAACCAAAGCCTCACGCAGGCGCTTGGACGCATGCGGTACGAGGAAATCAAACCGCCGCTGCCGCGTCCGATCATGAAGTTTGTCGTTCTGAACTTCAGATGGCCGAAAAGCGCGCCAACCGCGCCGGAGTTTGACGCCGACGGCAGAAAGCCCAACCTGGAGGCCGAGCGCGCACGCTGTCTCGACCTGATCGACACGTTCGCCGCGAAGAGTTTGAGCGACCCGTGGCCCGATTCGATTTTCCTCGGCAAGATGAGCGGCCGGGACGCGAGTCGCCTTCAGGCGAAACACATCGACTACCACCTCACGCAGTTCGGCGTCTGAGCGCGTTTCGCTATCGCTCGCGCAGGTCGGACATCTCTTCTTTCTTGGCGAAATCGTAGAGCGTGACGCGGCGCAGGTGATAGTAGGCCGTCCAGTAGTTTCGCAGCGCCTGCACGTACGCCAGCACCGCCGCGTCCTTCTGGTCTTGCGCCGTGTACAGATCGGTGTTGCTGATCTTGCCGATGATGTAGCGATTGCGCGCGACCTCGAACTGCTTGGATGCGACGGTGTCGGCCTTTGCCGCCAACAAAATGTTGCGCTGGGCCTGCTGCAGTTGCAGCGCGGAGAAGCGTGCGTCCTCGACGAGCGCGTCACGACGAATCTTGTTGTTCGCCGTAGTGCGCTGTTCATCCGCGAGCGCGCCTTCGACGTCGGCGCGGCCGGCGCCCCACTGCAGCATGGGCAGATTGACGCCGACCGTGAGCGATTGCTTTCCGAGCGGACTCTGATACGACTGTCCGAATGCCGAGGCGGTTTGGTTGAACCCCACGCTGCCAAGGATGGACGCGTTGAAGCGGTTGTTCAGCCGCGCCTGATTGGTTCCGCGCTTGGCGAGCACGTCGTCGAGGTCGTTCTGTTGCATTGCGCTCGCGTTCTTGACGGCCTCACGAACGGCAACCTCGGGATCGGCGTCTACGGTCGGAATCGCGTCGGGGGTCACGATGGAGAATTCCTTCCCGTCCGGATAGGAGATGATGCGGCGCAGAGCGGCCTCGGCCCGGTCGCGCGCCAGGCGGGCGTCGTCCACCGCCGCCCGCGCGCGCAACAGCTGCAGCTCGCTCTTGAGTAGATCGTTCTCGCCGATCTTGCCGACTTCGTAGCGGCCTTTGTTGAGCGTGTACAGCGTGTCATTCACCGCGACGTTTGCTTCCGCGTTGGCGAGCGCCTTCTCCTGCGAATAGAGGTTGAAGAATGCGTCCGCCGTGTTGCCGGCCACGTCTTCACGCGCCTCGAGATAGCCCCGCTCCGCGACCACCGCGGTGAGCGATTGCACCCGCTCGTTCCAGACGACGTCGCGCGGCCTGAACAGATCTTGCTGCAGCGTCACGACAACGGGCGACGTTTGATAGAACTTTGTATTCGTCGTTCCGAACTGGTCGATTCGACTGACCGCCGAGCCGACAGACACCGTTCCGCCAGTCAACGGAATAGCCTGGCGGAACCCGAGCGAAAAGTTCGTCTGGTTTTGCGACTGCCCGATAAACTGCGTCGAGCCGTCGGGCAGGGTGATGGGGTTGATGCCGTGATTCAGGTTCGCGGCATTGCCCGACAGGAACAGCTGGGGCCTCAGGCGGGCGTTGAACGCATTGTCACGGTAGCGCGCCGCGTCGCGTGTGCTTCGCGCGGCCTGGGCCAATGGACCCTGTTGCTGGGCCATTTGAATGGCATCTTGCAGCGTCAGCGTTGGACGCGGCGCGGTTTGCGCCGACAGCGCGAGCGGTGCTACGAGAACCAGATAGGCGAGGCGCATAAGACTACTCATACCTCAGGCAGGTGATCGGATCCGCCTTGGCAGCCTTGTTGGCCGGCACGATGCCAAAGACCAGCCCGACGGCGACGGATACGCCGAACGCCACGGCGACGGACATGAACGAAACGATCGTGTTGATGTGCGCGACACGCTCAATCACCGTCGCGAGAATGCCGCCAACGATGATGCCGGAGATTCCGCCGGCGAGGCTGATCATCACGGCTTCGCTCAAAAACTGCATGAGCACATCCTTCTGCGTCGCGCCCACGGCGCGGCGCACACCGATCTCCTTGATGCGCTCGAGGATCGACGCCAGCATGATGTTCATGATGCCGATGCCGCCCACGACCAGCGAGATCGATGCGATCGCACCAAGCACCACGTTGAAGATTGTCTTGGTGCGCTGCTCCTGCTTGAGCAGCAATTCCGGAACACTGATCTCGAAGTCGGTGACGTCGTTGTGCCGGCGCTGCAACATGCGGCGCATCACGTCGGCCACCGCGGTCACCGCGGTCGACTTATCGACCTGCACGATCACCTTGTCGAGCTGATTGTAGTTGCGCTTCTCGGCGCGCTGGTCCTCGGTCTCCGACGAGTCCGTCGAATTGAACGACCGGGCCGCGACCTCCATCTCCGCCGCCGTCACTTCGGCGCGATTGCGGTAGCGGAGCAGCATGGTGGACAGCGGGACGTAGACGTCCATGTTCGCATCGCGAATACCGAGTCGCTTTGCCGTCTCGGACGACACCTTGCGATCCTCGAGCACGCCGACGACGGTGAGCCACTGATTGCCCACCTTGATCGTGCGGCCGATTGGATCTACCGTCGTGAAGAACTTCGACTTCACGCCCTGGCCGATGATCGTCACGGGCTTCGCGCCGCTGAAATGCGCGTCGGAAAACAGCGCGCCCTGGCCGAGGCGCAGGTTCATCACCTCGAAGTAGCTCGCGTCCACGCCGACGATCTTTCCGGAACGATGGTGGCCTTCCCGCGTGATGTCGCTGTTGACGACCACCTCGCTGCTCGTCGCGCTCACATCGGGAATGGTGCCTTTCATCGCCTGCGCGTCGAGGAACGTGAGACCCGGCGTGAAGCGCTTTGACTGCTTCTTGCCGTCCTTGTCGTCGACCTTCCCTTCCGTCTGCTCCACGATCGGCGTCACGACGATGTTGTTCGCGCCGAGCAGTTTCATTTGCTGCAGAATCTCCTGCTCCGCGCCGTTTCCGATCGCGAGCATGGCGATCACCGAAGCCACGCCAAACAGAATGCCGAGTGAGGTGAGCCCCGCGCGCAGTTTGTTGTGCACCACGGCCTCGGCCGCGGTCTGACCGCTGAACATGATGTGCGCAAGCAAGGCTCGGGCGCGCGATGGCTGCGACGCGCCCGACGGCAGAGGAACCGCGGTCACGGTTTTATCCCTTTGGTTTTACAGGCGTCGGCGATGCGACAGGGGCCGCGGGGGCCGCGGGCGCAGACGATTTTGGAACGGTGGATGAACCCTTTGCTCCAGGCAGCGTGACACTCTTCGCCGTGTCCGCGGTGGGCGTTGGCGCGGTGACGGGTTTGAGGCCGGGGATGATTTCTGTTTTGATCCCCGTTCGATCCGCGGGCGGCGCGAGCAACACACGCTCGTCCTTGGCGAGTCCCTTACGGACGACAATCTCGTTGTCGTTCATCGCGCCGGGCTCGATCATCTGCTTCGTGATCTTGCCGCCGTCCTTCTTGTAGACGTACGAGAAGCCCGCCTCATTCACCACCGCCTCGAGCGGAATCGAGAGCACGTTGGGAATGGACGCTGTTTCGATCGCGTTGGCCGTGGTCATGCCGGGACGCAGCGTCGTGTCGGCTTTCGCGATCTCGACTTTGACTTCGAACACCTTGGAATCCTGATTGGGCTTTTGCTCGCCGACGTTCGCGACGTGCGTAACCGTACCTTCGAGCTTTTTGGTCGGATCCGCGTCGAGCGATACCTGCACCTTCTGGCCAATCGAGATCTTTCGCACATCGACTTCATTGATGTACGTGTCGGACTCCATCTGTGAGAGGTCTGGCAGTGTTGCGACGGTCGGATCCCAGGCATTCCACTGCGAGCCCACGCCCTTCTTCTTTCCGTTCCACTCACGGATATAGATGACCATTCCGGGAGCGGGCGCCTTGATGCTGAACGCGCTCATGATCTCCTGAATGCTCTTGAGCTGGTTCTGCTGCCGGCCGAGGTCCGCACCCACCGACGACATCTTCGCGACTGCCTGTTTGGTCTTGGTGTCGAGATTCCGCTTGGACTGCTCGAGCGCGCGCTGCGCCTTCTCATAATCGATCTCGGCTTGGCGTTTGATCGTCGGCGCCTCGTACGTCGCCTGCTCACGAGCAAGCTTTTTCTCCTCGACCACGTACTCGGCGGTCCGAACGTCCTCGCGCGACTGTGCGAGGTTGAGCGCCGAGTCGAGCTGGGCCGTCGTGAAGTCCGCCTGCGCCTTTTGCAGGTTGAGCGTGACGTCGGCAAGTCGCGTCGCCGCCGGCTGGCGATCCAACTCGGCGATGACGTCGCCTTCTTTCACGACCGATCCTTCCGGAACGATCGACGAGATTTTGGTTTGGTAGACGTTGACTGACTGCGCGGCGGCCGGCCCCGTGATCTGGACGAATTTCCGCGCCCTGAGCTCACCGGTGGTGGTCACGAGCACCTTGAAGGCGCCTTGCTTCACCGGCGCCGAGAGCGACGCCTCGGCGGCAGACGCGGTTGACGGCCATTTGTACCACGCAACGGGGCCGCCGATGACGAGCGCGAGGATGAGAATCGGAAGCCAGCGTTTACGAAGCTGTTGCATCGCTAAATCCTCGAACGGGGGTGTCCGGCCGGGGTGGCAGGGGCGGACCTCGCATCACCTTAGTAGTGATGTATACAGACCGCAATACGAACTTCATTAGAAGATGATGAACGACGAATTGCGACTGAATGATTCAATTCGTCGCGAGGCATGCTTTTCGTGCTGGCCTCGGAGTTGGACACTCCGACGCAGCGGACCGTTGGTTCTGGATTTCGGATGGGCCCGGCACGGAGGCAGTCGACAAGTTGTAAACAACCGCTTACAACCCATTCGTACCGCGGCGACTCGATCGGATTGAGCGAATACGCGGGGATGGCCGGCCAGACGCCGAACACGACGCCGAACACGACGCCGAAGCCGACACCGACCAGAGCCGCGAAGACCCATGCGACGACGATGGACGAGCCCGACACCGCTGTGGTCCAATGCACGGTGATCCGGAATAAGATCGCGCTGCCGGCGCCGAGGGTCTCGCCTGTGAGCACTCCCACGAGCGACAGCACCACCGATGCAACGAGCAATTGCTGCAGAATGTTCTTCCGCGTCGCACCAAGCGCCCTGCGTACACCGATCTCCCGGGTCCGTTCCGTCACCGATACCAGCATGGATGTTCGTGAGCCGATCCCGCCGACGAGCAAACTGACACCGGCAATGCCGGCCAGTGCCGACTCGGTGAGGACCTGGCTAAAATAGCCCGACGATCTCCCCGCTCGGCAAACGCGCCATGCGTTCCGCCGCAGGCTCCTTTGGCAGTCCCGGCATCGTCATGATGTCCCCGCACTGCGCCACGACAAAGCCCGCACCGGCCGATGCACGAACCTCATTCACCGAGATCCTGAATCCGCGCGGGCGTCCTAGCTTCGTCGCATCGTCGGTGAGCGAGTACTGTGTCTTGGCCATGCAGACCGGCGTGTTGCCAAGCCCAATCGATTGCAAATACTCGATCGCGCGATCGGCGGACGGAGTGTAATCGGCGCCGTCGCCACCGTAGATCTGCTTCACGATGATGTCGATCTTCTCTTTGATCGGAAGATTCGTTGGATAGAGCGGCCGGAACTCGGCGCTCTTCTTGTCGAGCAACGTCAGCAACTCGGCGCCGAGTGCTTCGCCGCCGGCGCCTCCCTTTTCCCACACTTCGGTGAGCGCAACGGGAATTCCGAGCCGCGACGCAAAATCGGCGATGACCTTGAGCTCGGCGTCCGTGTCCGACGTGCGACGATTGAGCGCCACCACCGCCGGCACGCCGAAGTGACGCACGTTCTCAATGTGCTTCTCGAGGTTCGGCAGCCCGCGCTCGAGCGCCGCGAGGTCTTCCTTGCCGAGATTCTTCTTGTCGCCGCCGCCGTGCATCTTCAGCGAGCGCACCGTCGCGACGATCACCGCGGCCTCAGGCTGCAGTCCGCCCGCTCGGCATTTGATATCGAAGAATTTCTCGGCGCCAAGGTCCGAGCCGAATCCGGCTTCCGTGACGACGATGTCGGCCAACGCGAGTGCCGAGCGTGTTGCGAGAATGCTATTGCATCCGTGCGCGATGTTGCCGAATGGTCCCGCGTGAACGAAGGCCGGTCCGCCCTCGAGTGTCTGAACGAGGTTTGGGCGGATCGCGTCTTTGAGCAGCAACGCCATCGCGCCGGTCGCGCGCAGCTCGCCAGCCGTCACCGGACGACGTGCGGCGCCCGCGGTGGAACCCACGATGATGCGGGCCAATCGTTCTTCGAGATCCTGCGGGCTCGTCGCGAGCGCCACGATCGCCATCACTTCACTCGCGGGAATGATGACGAAATGCTCTTCGCGCGGAATGCCGTCGCCAACGCCGCCGAGTCCGATGATGCAGTTTCGCAGCGCGCGATCGTTCATGTCGATGGTGCGCGGCCAGGTGATCCGCCGCGGGTCGATGCCGAGTGCATTGCCCTGCTGCAAATGGTTGTCGAGCATCGCGGCGAGCAGGGCGTGCGCCGAGGAGATCGCGTGAAAGTCGCCGGTGAAGTGCAGGTTGATGTCGTCCATCGGCACGACTTGGGCAAAGCCGCCGCCGGCAGCGCCGCCCTTCATTCCGAATACGGGCCCGAGACTTGGCTCGCGAATGCAGAGCGCGACGCGTTTGCCCATGCGTCGCAGCGCCTGCGCCAATCCCACCGACACCGTGCTCTTGCCTTCGCCGGCGGGAGTCGGATTCGTCGCGGTCACCACCACGAGACGACCACGAATGGGACGCTGCGCGATGTCGAGCGGGATCTTTGCTTTGTATTTCCCATAGAGATCGAGCTCGTCGCGCTCGATGCCCAGTTCGGCGGCGACGTCCTCGATGGGACGCATCTTGACGCGTTGCGCGATTTCGATATCAGAGGGAACGGCGGAGACGGCCACGATAAAATCCTCTTTTTGAGTCGGTCTTACAACGAGTGAATTCGTTCTGATCCACAGTACACGTTGGCGGTCCGTCCTCTGAGCAGACCGATTAGCGTCACGCCGGCGGCCTCGGCGAATCGAATGGCCAAACCGGTGGGGCGCGAGATCGCCGCCAGCATCTCAATGCCGCAGACGGCCGTTTTCTGCACCATCTCATAACTCGCGCGGCTGGTGACGACGATAAACCCATCGTGCATCGGCTTTGCGCTTCGCGCCAGGGCCCCCAGCACCTTATCGAGGGCGTTGTGTCGTCCAACGTCCTCGCGCACGACGGCCAGGACACCGGCGGACGTCGCCCAGCCGGCGGCGTGCACTGTGCTCGTCTCATTGTTGAGCGCCTGCTGGCCCGCGAGCTCGGTGCCGGCGCGCCACAGCGCGTCGGCGCTCACCGTGAGCCCATGCGGCACCTGCACGGGCACGCGCAGCGCATCATTGATCGTGGTGACGCCGCAGAGGCCACACCCCGTTCGCGCAACGAGCCCGCGAACACGATCTTCCAAGCGAGCGGCGGTGTTCGCGGGAATCTGGATCTGCAGCTCGATCCCGTGACTCGCACGGACGACCGACACGTGCTCCACCTGCGAGACATCGTCGACGATGCCCTCGGTGCGAGAGAATCCCACGGCAAGGTCTTCGAGATCCGACGGGGTGCCCATCACCACCACGTGCGGGCGGCCGTTGTACACGAAGGCGATCGGAACTTCTTCGGCGACCGTTGCCGAACCCTCCGCAGCGCCGGCATCGCTGAGCCTGACGAACGCACGCGCCCCCGAAGTGGGCGCGTAACCAAGCCCGATGAGGAGATGCTCAGCGACGGCCATTCCCCGTGCCGCCCGCATCCGGCGCGCGATTCTGAACATAGCGCCAACCGAATCGGCCTTTGATGCAGAGATTGCCCTGCGTGATCGCGTTCTCCAATGGCGATGTTGCCTTCACGATCTCTCCGTCGGCGACATGCAGGCGCAACGTGCAACCAACGCCGCAATAGGGACAGATCGTATCCGTCTCCGTCATGGTCGACTCATCCCACGTGCCGGCGCCGCGCTTGTCGAACTCGGTCTTCGCCATGAGCGCGCCGGTCGGACACACCGCAATGCAATTGCCGCAATACACACACGCCGAATCGGGAAGTGGAACGGCGAACTCCGTGGAGATGTGCGCGTCAAACCCGCGTCCGGCAACCGCGATGGCGAACGTATTCTGATGATCCGGCCCGCACGCTTCGACGCACTTGTAGCAGAGAATGCACTTCGCGTAGTCACGCACATACAGATCGTTGTCGATCTTGGTCGGTTCGGCGACTGTGGCGGCGAAGTCCGGATTGGGCGGCGCGTGATGTCCCGGGATCGCCGCGTCCCGCGTGCCGGCCGGGGACGGTGGAGCAGACGGGCCGAAGCGCTCGGGTTTGGCGTCGTACTCGTCGATCCATCGCGCGACATCGGGCGTTGTCGAGAGGTCCACCGACGACGCCAGCATTTCGAGCACGAGCTTTCGGCTGTGCTTCACGCGGGTTGAAGCCGTGTGCACCACCATACCTTCGTCCACGGCGCGCGAACACGCGGGAACGAGCACGCGTGCGCCTTCGAGCTCCACCACGCAGATGCGGCACGCGTTCACCGGATGCAGCGTTTGGAGAAAGCACAGCGTGGGGATCTCGACGCCGATCTCGCGGCAGGCCGTGAGTAGCGTCGTGCCTTCCGGAACGGACACCGGCTTGTCGTCGATCGTCAGCGAAACCGCGCGCGTAGACCGGCGACGTGCTTGGTCGGTCGCGTGCGTCGGACGTTGGAGTTGAACGAGTGGCGGCGTGACGGCAGTCAACGAATCGGCTCCAATCGGCGGCTGGACGTGTGGGGCTCAGACGAGAACTCGCGCATCACGCTCGGGCCTTGAACACACCAACACGGTGAATCGCCGATTCGATCGCCGAATATGCCGTTTGTCCGAGGCCGCAAATCGATGCGTCTTTCATCGCCAAGCCAACGTCATCGAGCAGGGCGACCTCTTGAGCTACGCCGCCGAGTGCTTTTCCGCTGGCGATCCGACAGAGGGCCTCCTCCTGTCGGACGGTTCCGACCCGGCAGGGAACGCACTGCCCGCAGGATTCGTCGCGGAAGAACGACGCGATGCGAAGAAGGATGTCGCGCATGTCCACCGAATCGTCGAACGCCACGATGACGCCGGACCCCAGCGTGGCTTTCGCGGCCCGCGCGCCTTCAAAGGTGAGCGGGATGTCGAGCTCGGTCGGTCCCACGAACACCCCCGCCGCGCCGCCGAGCAAGATGGTTTGCAGCGGTCGGCCGGTCGACACTCCGCCGGCGAGATCCATGAGATCGCGCAACGTTTTGCCGAAGGGAACCTCGTACACTCCAGGTCGCGCGACGTGACCGCTGATGCAAAAGAGCTTCGTTCCCGTGGACTGCTCGGTGCCGATGGCCGCGAACGCCGCTCCGCCGTTCAGCACGATCGACGGAATATTCGCGAGCGTCTCGACATTGTTGACGACCGTGGGCAGCCCAAACAATCCGGCCTGCGCGGGGAACGGCGGCTTGTTCCGCGGCTCGCCACGGTAGCCTTCGATCGAATTGAAGATCGCCGTCTCTTCGCCGCAGATGTACGCGCCCGCACCGCGCCGAATCTCGATGTCGAACCGAATACCGCGGCCAAGGATGTCCGCGCCGAGGAAATCGTGAGCGCGCGCTTCGTCGATCGCGTGCTGGATTCGCTCGGCGCCGAGCGGATACTCGCCGCGGATGTAGAGAAATCCGTGTTCGCACCCCGTGGCGAACCCGGCGATCGTCATCGCCTCGACAATGGCGAACGGATCGCCGTCGAGCAGGACGCGATCCTTGAACGTGCCGGGTTCGGATTCGTCAGCGTTGCAGATCAGGTAGTGTGGGCGCGCAGCCTGCTTGGATACAGCGTCCCATTTGCGGCCTGTGGGGAACGCGGCCCCGCCGCGGCCCATGAGTTTCGAGTCGGTGACTTCACGGATGACCGCCTCGGGGCCAATCTCGATCGCCTTTCGCAGTGCGTCGAAGCCGCCGCTGTTTCGGTAGGCGGTGATGTCGGTGGGGTCGACGGCGCCGATGCGCTTGAGGAGTGACAGTGTGTGGTTGTTGCTGTCGTCCGGAGGAGCGGAGCTCCTCTGGACGACGGGGAGAGGGGCGTTGCTCCTCTGGATGACGGCGGCCGCGCGCTCAACCGTCATACCGCCCAGCAGCCGCTCCCGCGGCGACACGCCCGACTCCTGCAGCAGGGCTGCCGGCGCCTGATCACACAATCCTAAACACGGCGATCGCATCCAGACCGTGCCGTCGGGATCGACCGCGACGTGGTCGCCCGGCGGTCCGTGCGCATGCGCCGGCCCCACGCTGTCCTCAATTGCACGAATGAGCTCGAGCGCTCCCGTGCAACGACAGGCGATGTCGTCGCAAACATGCAACACGCGCGGCGCGCGCGGCGTGGTCGACAGCAGCGCATAGAACGTCGCCACGCCCCACGCGTCGGCGGGCGGAACGTCCAGTCGTGTGCAGACGTAGTCGAGCCCCGTCTCGCTGATCCAGCCAACCCGCGCCTGCAATGCCTGCAACGCCGGGAGCAACAAATGCCGTTGTTGCCGAGCTTCGCGACCTCCGATCGCCACATGCGCGTCGCGCAGGTCTCCGCGTTCACCACCGTCCCACGACGAGCGCGGAGGTCCAAGCAACGCGTCCACCGCGGCACGCTCGTCATCAGTCGGGGCGGCGTGCCGCAGGTGCAAATCCATCAGTCGTCTCCGGCCGCGGCGAATGGTTCGGCAGCGTGAGCACCGCGCGTCGCCCCTCGGCGCACGGGCTCCACCCGTACAGCGCAGGCTTTGAACTCCGCCGTCCCCGAACGCGGGTCGGTGGCGTTGATCGTCAAAACGTTCGTCGCGACGTCGTCGGGAAAGTGCAGCGTCATGAACACCATGCCGGCGCGAAGACCGGGATCGATGAACGCACGAGTCTCGAGTGTTCCGCGACGCGACGTCACCTGCACCATGTCGCCCGGCTCGAGACCCATGCGATCGGCGTCTTCGGGCGAGATGTCGAGCGATTCGCCACGATGCAGCGGCGACAGATATCCGCCCGACTGCACGCCTGTGTTGTACGACTCGAGGCGGCGGCCGGTGGTCAACGTGAGAGGATACTCATCGTCGGGGCGCTCGACCGGACCCTCGTCCTCCACCACGGAGAACGGAGCAAGGCGTCCCCGTTTGGCGGGGTCCTCGTCCCAGAGTCGCGCATGCAGAAACTTCGTGCCCGGGTGCGTGAGGTCGGGACACGGCCACTGCAACCCGTCGAGCTCCTCGAGGCGCGCGTAGCTCATGCCCGCGAGCTGCGGCGACAGTGCCCGCACCTCGTTCCACACATCTTCGGCGGTCGGCTGCCCCCACCCGCGTCCCATCCGTTCGGCGAGCGTACTCATGATCCACAGCTCGTCGCGCGCTTCGCCCGGCGGCTCGACCGCTTTCCGAACGCGCTGCACGCGCCGTTCGCTATTCGTGACGGTTCCCTCACCTTCCGCCCACGTGGCTGTGGCCGGGAACACGACGTGCGCGAGCTGGGCGGTCTTCGTGAGAAAAATCTCTTGCACCACGAGGTGGTCGAGCTCACGCAGCAGGTGCTCGACGTGATGCATGTCGGCGTCCGATTGCGCCGGATTCTCACCGATGACGTAGAGCGCGGTCATCTCCCTCCGGCCCATGGCATCCATCATTTCGCTGAGATTCCAACCGTTCGTCGGAAGGATGTCGCGCTTCCAGGCACGCTCGAACTTCTCGCGCTCTTCGGGAATGCAGACATCTTGGAATCCCGGCAGCTTGTTCGGCAGCGCGCCCATGTCGCCGCCGCCTTGCACATTGTTCTGTCCGCGCAGCGGATTGCAGCCGCAGCCGTAGCGGCCAACGTGGCCGGTGAGCAGCGAAAGATTGATCAGCGCGACGACGTTGTCGACGGCGTTGTGATGTTCGGTGATGCCCAACGTCCAGCAGATCATGGCGCGATCGGCCTTGGCGTACTGATGCGCGGCGTCACGAATGACGTCGGCGGGAATTCCCGTGACACGCTCGGCGAACTCGAGCGTGTACGGCTGCACTGCGTCGCGATACGCCTCGAATCCTGTCGTTCCACGGCTGATGAAGGTTTTGTCTTCCAGACCGGCGAATAGAATCTCGCGCGCCATGGCGTTGGCGAGCGCGATGTCGCTTCCAACATTGAGTCCCATCCACACGTCGGCCCACGCCGCAGATGTCGTGCGGCGCGGATCGACGACGTACAACCGCGCACCGTTCTGGATCCCCTTGAGGAGATGATGAAACCAGATCGGGTGCGCCTCACGGGCGTTCGAACCCCAAAGAAAGACGAAGTCAGTCTGCTCCGCTTCCTCGTACGAGCTCGTGCTGCCGCCGGCTCCAAGAATTGTCGTCAGACCGACGACGCTAGGAGCGTGTCAGGTTCGGTTGCAGCTATCGATGTTGTTGTTGCCGAACACCGCTCGGGCAAATTTCGACGCCATGAAGTTGACCTCGTTGGTCGACTTCGAGCAGCTGAAAATTCCAGTCGCCGTCCGTCCGTGCTTGGACAGATTGCGCTGGAATCCCTCGGCCGCGCGATCGAAGGCCTCGTCCCAGGAAGCGGGACGGAGAACTCCGTTGTCACGAACGAGGGGCTGCGCGAGGCGAGGATAGGCGCCCGGCGGATTGGTACGGGACTTCTTCATCGCGTGCATCTCCATGGGAGTGTTGCTCTTACGGAGGATGCACCGCGGAGCAAAACGCGGCAAGTGGTCACGCCTCCGTACCTGCCTTCAGGCCTTGGGTAACGTCCGCCGCTGGTCGGCTGGTTGGGACTGCGATCGGGTCGGGGGCAGGCTCGCCACGCAATCGTCGAGTCCGCACGATAGCGCGAGCAGGCCATTGGGCCCGTCATCAGGCGTCGGGCTGCCGGCCGCCGCTGCCGGTCGGGCACGGCGGGCCAACAGCGCATCGCACGGGGCTTCCCGAGCTGGATCAAACGTGTAGTAGCGGACACGATCCACGCGGAGCCCGGTTTGGTGATCGCAAAACTGTAGACGCGTCGCCTGGATGCGGGGCGCGCGGAACGGAACGACATCCGCCTGATACCCTCGCGATTGCGACGGTCTCACCACGATCGCCGCTTTGCTCTTCGGAGCCATGACGTCATACACGCCTTCGGGAATGCAGTCGCTGGTGTTCTCAACGCGAGCCACGATCCATCCAAGCGATCCGACGACGTCCGACTCCTGAAGACGCCCGCTGTTCTTTGCGGGTGTTACGGTGATCGTCGCTTGACGGGTCGCGCATGAACCGGGCGCGACCGGGCTTCCAGGGACGGTGAACGTCGCGCTCTCGCCTGCGACTGCGGAATACAGGGAGTCGTTTCCATATAGCGCAAAGGTTCCGTCACCGCTCATCGTTTCCAGAGAGCGCGACAACCGAAGCCTCAAATCCGGATGACCTCCAGCGCGCCCTCGGACACCGTACACAAAAAAGAGAGGCACCAGCACGAGGAGTATCACAACAACCCAACGCTTGCTCACAACACCTCCGCACTCTTGATGAAAGACGCGGCCCGACACCGAGCCGTCGCTCAGCGACCCAACGTGAAATTTGATCAGTTCAGCTCGGATCGGCAGTCCCCACCTCGGACCGGAATCGCGACCGCGTCAGCGAAGCAGCGTGTCTCCCAGAATGAGCAGCGCGACGCTGAAATAGATGATGAGACCCGTGACGTCCACCAACGTAGCTACAAACGGCGCGCTCGCGCTGGCCGGGTCGAATCCGAGACGCTTGAGCAGGAACGGCAGCATCGATCCGGCCAGCGAACCGAAGCCGACAATGCCGATGAGCGCCGCGCCGACCGTGATGGCCACGAGCAGGTGATGCTGGCCGTAGTCGAACAGATGGAAATGCTGCCACAGCTCGATCCGGACGAAACCGATGACGCCGAGGATGAGGCCAAGCGTCAATCCCGTGGGAAGCTCGCGGAGCGCGACGCGCCACCAATCAGCGATCTTGATCTCGCGCAGCGCCAGCGCCCGAATGATCAGCGACGTCGCCTGCGATCCGGAGTTGCCTCCCGAGCTCATGACGAGCGGGATGAACATCGAGAGCACGACGGCCTTGGAGATCTCGCCCTCGAAGTGTTGCATCGCCGTTGCCGTGAGCATCTCGGAGAGAAAGAGCGCGCAGAGCCAACCGCCGCGCTTCTTGATCATCGCGCCAAAGCTGATCTGCGTGTACGGCTCGTCGAGCGCCTCCATACCGCCGAACTTCTGCACATCTTCCGTTTGCTCGCGGACAATCGCGTCGATGACGTCGTCCACGGTGACGATACCGAGGATGTGGCTACCCTCGTCGACAACAGGAATCGCGAGGAGATTGTACTTCGACATCATCCGCGCGACGTCTTCGCGATCGGCCGTCGTCACGACCGACAGCGGCGTCCGCCGGTTTCCGACATCGATGACGAGGGCTGCGCGATCGGCGAGCATCAAATCACGGAGCGAGACGACGTGGACGAGCGTGTTTCGCTCGGGCTCCGTGCAGTAGATCGTGTAGATGGTTTCCTTGGTGCGCCCCACTTCATTGATGTAGGCGAACGCCTGATCGACCGTCCATGTCGTGGGCACCGACACGAACTCGGTCGTCATGATTCCACCCGCCGTCTCCGGCGGATACTGCAGCAGGAGCGTCAGCGCCTGGCGCGTCGGCGTATCGAGCAGCCGCAGGAGGCGTGTGCGGTCCTTCTCGGGAAGCTCGCGGAACAAGTCGGCTTGCTGATCCGAGGACATCGCATCGATGAGCGCTCCGGCGACGTCTTCCGGCATTCGCTGGATGATGTCGCAGCGTCGGTGCGCCAGCTCCGGCTCGTCGAGAATCTGAACGGCCAGATCGAACGGCAGCACCGCGATGACTTTGGCGCCCGCATCGGCGCTGAGGTCGCGAAGTGCGTCGGCGAGGTCGACCGGCCGCATGCCGGCGATCGCCGCCTCCAATTCGGCGGGATCGCCGTGAAGAAGGTAGAGGAGCTCCGCGGACGGTCGCTCCGTGTTTGTCGGTGTCATGTGCAATGCTGTTTCGAGTCTTGTGAGCGCGGCGTCCGCTCAACCTGACTCACGACGATCCGTTTGTCACGCTCTGACTTCTTGACGCGACGCGCGGTCGTACCGATCGAGCAGCTCGCCGATGATCGATTCAGGGTCGGTCATGAACAGCTCCGGCTCGAGAACGGGGCGCGTCGCCGGCCCCGCAGCGAGCACGAGCGACGCGCGGTCGGCGATCAGCTCGATACCCGGCGCACGTGTCGCGAGCGCTCGCTTCGCACGACGAACGATCTCGACCCACGCGGCGTCGGCGGCTTTGGCGATATGCCGGCCCCAATGCGGTCGGCGCCCGTCTGCGTCATTGACATCGTAGCGCTCGGCGAGATCCCACGACGTGAGGGCGGCGCCGCTCACGCGCCAATGCGTCTCGTCAGCGGCCAACGCGGCTACGCATCGTCCAACAAAGAGCGGTGTTTCGGACTCGGCCCAGTGCGGATCATTCGCGATCTGATCGCGCCAATTCGCCTCGGTGATCCCAAACCGCTCGAGCATCGCTTCGGATCGGAGAAATCCCGGCGAGATCGCGACGGCGGTCACGTGTCGCAACCGCAATTCGTAGGCGAGGGCCGTGGCGAGTCGGATCACCGAGACCTTTGCCAGATCGTAGTAGACGTTGCCGCGATAGCCGGCGCTCACGCCGTCGGTCACTTCAACGATCAATGCGCCCTCACGATCGAACATCAACGGGATCGCGTACCGAGTCGTGATGATGTGAGAATGCACCGCGCGCCGCTGCATCAGCAGGCCGTTGTCGAGGGAATGCTCCCAGAGCGGACGACCCCACTCGGTCAGCTCGTCGCCGCCCCAGACGTCGTTGATCAGGACATCGAGTCCGCCGTGATCGGCGCGGATGCGTTCGACGAGGGCCTCGACTTCTCGCGGCACGGTGTGATCGGTCCGGACGGGAATGCCAACGCCTCCGTGCGCCGTGACAAGCTCGGAGGTCTCTTCAATCGTTTCAGGGCGACCGGCGGTCGCGGGCTGACCGCGCACGCTGCGCCCGGTGCAGTAGACCGTGGCGCCCGCTTCGCCGAGCGCGACGGCCATTCCGCGTCCGGTGCCGCGCGTCGCACCGGCGACGAGGGCGACCCGTCCGGCCAGGCGACGAGGCGACTGCGTCTTCGGTTCAGGCATTCTGATTCTCCCGATGCGTGTGGGTCCGCGCACAGCTCCCTCGTCCGCGCGGTGCTCCTGTTACTAAACCGCCATTCACTAATTGACTATTAATTAACCGTCGTTTAGTATCTGTCAAGCCTATGTCCCCGCGCCCCCGCACCGCCAGCGACACCGAGATCTTCGCCGCCACGGCCCGAGCCGTCTCACGGGTCGGGCCTGGGCGGCTCACCTTGGCCGACGTCGCCGGCGATGTCGGGCTCACGCCTGCGGCGCTCATCCGCCGGTTTGGATCCAAGCGCTCGCTCCTGCTCGCCTTCGTGAACCACGGGCCGAGCATGGTCGAGGACTGCTTCGTCACCGTGCGCGCAGCACATGCATCGCCGCTCGCCGCGCTGATCGCCGCCGCGGCCAACATGGCCGATCACGTGCGCTCGCCCGATGAACTCGTCAATTCATTGACCTTCCTGCAAATCGACCTGACCGATTCGGAGTTTCGGCGGCCGGCACTGGAACACTCGAAGCAAGTGCTGGCGGGCTATGAGGCGCTCATCCGCGACGCGGTCGACGCGGGCGAATTGATGGCCTGCAACGTCACTGCGGTTGCGCGCGCGGTGCAGGCCGTCACCGGAGGATCACTGATCACCTGGGCCATCCACCGGGAGGGGGTCGCCGGACAATTTGTGCGCCGCGACCTGGAAACAATACTCGCACCGCTTTGCGGGCGGGCGGCGCGCCCGCGGAAGCGCACGAGGAGGCCGCGAGCGCGCTAAGCCGCTAAGCGCCGTTGGTCTGTTCGCCGTCACGGCGATGGCGGAAGGAATCTGGTCCCGTATCGCGGCGCGACGATGGTGGGTCGCGTCGCGCGAGCGTTGACGCCGCTAGCCTACCGCGGCGATACGAATGGGCCGCTCGGCGGTTTCGTCGAGTCGTTCGTCGTGATGCACGAGGTCGCGCAGCCGAGCGGCGCGTCCCACGAGATACGGCACCGCGGTCACGACCACGTTGGCGCGAAACAGAAACGCCGTGCGAATGAACAACGATGTTTTGTTGTGCAGCAGATGCCCGAGCCAACTTCGCGGGACGATCTCCGGAACGACGACCGTCACGAGGTCCGCCTCGCCGCGCTCGCCAAGTCCGTTCACGTAGTCCACGAGCGGACGGAGGATCGATCGATACGGTGACGGCATGATCACGAGGTCGACGCCAATGTCCCATTCTTCCCAGCGGCGGCGCAGTTCGTTCGACGCATCGGGGTCCACTTCGACGAACACGGCGCGCACGTCCTCGGAAATCGTCGTCGCGTACACGAGCGCGCCGGCGGTTGGCTTGGTGATTCCGTTGACGGGAACGACAACGGTGTGATGGAGAAACATCAGCGGCGCTTGGCCGTGATAGGCCACCTCGCGCGCGAAGAATTCGTAGTGCCGGTGAATACGCCGGAGCACGACGATGATCAGCGGGATGATCAACACCACGATCCACGCGCCGTGCGTGAACTTCGTGACCACTTGAACGATCGATACGAGCGCGGTTGCCACGGCGCCGAGGCCGTTGAGAACGGCCCGCCATTGCCACCCGGACTCGCGACTTCGAATCCAGTGCATCACCATACCCGCCTGCGACAAGGTGAAGCAGACAAAGACGCCGATCGCGTACAGCGGAATGAGCGCGCTCGTGTCGCCGTGAAACAGCCAGATGAGCAGTGCCGCCATGCACGACAACGCAAGAATCCCGTTTGAGAACGCCAACCGATCGCCGCGCGCTGCGAACTGCCGCGGCATATATCCGTCACGTGCCAGAATGCTCGCCAGCCGCGGAAAGTCGGCGAAGGCGGTGTTCGCGGCCAAGACGAGAACGGCGAACGTCGCATACTGAAGCGCGTAGTACAGCGAACCGTTCCCGAGCACGCGGCGGCCGAGTTGCGACAACACCGTCTCCGACGCCGACGGCATCACGCCGTAGTGCCGCGCCAACACGCTCGTCCCGAGAAAGAAGACGGCGAGGATCGCCGCCATCCAGCCGAGCGTGGTCGCGGCATTCCTGGAGCTCGGCGTCTTGAATGCGCTCACCCCGTTGGAGATCGCTTCCGTGCCGGTCATCGCAACACAGCCCTCGGCGAATCCGCGCAAAATGAGAAAGGTGAGCGCGAAGCCGACGGGCAGCGAGAGCGGCGTGCCGGGCGCGTGAGGCGCGACGGGATTGACGACGACCGTGCCGGCAACGGTGCGATACAGACCGACCCCGATGAGCAACAGCATCATCCCGATGAAGACATACGTTGGCACGCTGAACGCGATCCCGGATTCGCGAACGCCGCGCAAGTTGACGAGCATGAGCAGAAGCACCGCCCCGGTGCAGATCGCCACAGTGTGGGGCATAAGCGCGGCATACGCCGATGTGATGGCCGCGACGCCGCCGGAGATCGAGACCGATACGGTGAGGATGTAGTCGGTGAGCAGCGCCGCGCCGGCGACGAGGCCCGGCATCGTTCCGAGATTGTCTTTCGCGACCGTGTATGACCCGCCGCCGCCCGGGTAGGCGAAGATCGTCTGCCGGTAGGACAACGCGACGAGCACCAACAGCCCGACGATCACCGCCGAGATCGGAATGATGTACGAGAGCGCGACGCTGCCGAGAACAGCGAGCACGAGCAGCGTCTGCTCGGTGGCGTAGGCGACGGAGGAGATCGCATCCGAGGAGAGGACGGCGAGCGCCGTCTTCTTGTTCAACCGCTCGTGCTCGAGTCTATCCGACGGTAGCGGGCGCCCGAACAGGACGCGCTTGAATTGGGTGATGGGCGATGGCATGGATCGGTGTGAAAACCGCAAACCATGTGATTACGCCGCCGCGCATGAATTCCGCATAAAGACCCCAGCCCTGGACATAAAGATTTCGAGAAGGCCGGTCTGCGACAGAGCTATCTCGCCAGTTGGATCCGTGTAACGCGATCGGCGCCCTCCCCTGCTTCTTCGGTCACCGAGCCCCCCTGGGCGGCAACGAGCCGTGATCCCAACCCTCGGGCGACGCGATTGGTCTCCCCTGTCCCGTGTCGCACGTCGATGCATACCTGCCGCGCGTCCGGCTCAGCGTTGATCTGAACGCGGCCTCCGTCCGCGGTTCGCGCGACGGAGTCGTGGAGGATGAGCTCCAGCGCGATCTGCAAACGCCCGCGGTCGCCCGGAATCGACGGCAGCGCCGGGGCAACGTCTGCCGTGACGGTGACGCCGCGCTGTTCACCCTGCGCAACAAGCGACGGAAGAACGCCCGCAATGAGGTCGCCGGGCCGAACGCTGTCGCGACGCATGCTGACTCCGCCGCGATCGATCTCGGCGATCTGCTGCAATCGCTGCAACGCCTCCCCAGCCTGCTCAGCCGCGTTTCTCGCCGCGCCGAGCATCTCTTCCTGATTCTCGTTGACGTCGCCGAAATGATTCTCGAGCAAGATGTGGAGCGGCAAACGAACTTCGTCGAGCTTGCGCAAGGCGTCGGCGGTGACGAGAGCGAGAAGCTCGGCGTACTCGCGCTGCCGATCCCGATGAGCGAGTTCCTCGGCGAGTCGCGTGGCTCCGGCTTCGTCGACCGCGGTGGATAGATGGTGCACCGCGTTCTCGATCGTCTCCAACTCGTCCGGCGACCCACCGGTCGCTCTCGCGGGCGATACGCTCCTGGCCGCGACGCGCTCGACGCGGTGCGTCACGTACTGCGCGTTTTGCCACGCGACCGCAACGGACGCAATCGTCGCAATGATCGCGATGGCGACCAGCCATTCGGGCGCTGCGTGCGCGTATTGACCCCAGTAGGCGAGTCCCGCGACGGTGAAGACACCAAGCACGGCGGGCAACAAGGCGAGATACATGCGTTGACCGATTCGCATCAGGACCGCACTCGCGCGGGTGCGTGCGCGGCGTTGGCGTCGCCGAGCGCGACCACGAGCACGTCGAGCCCGACGGTGTTGTTCACCAGCTGATCGAGCACGGACCGGCGAACCAAGTGCGACAACGCGGACCGGCGGCTTTGACCGACCAGCGCGAGCGTCACACTTTTCTCCACCGCGAACGTGCAGATCGCCGCGGCGACGTCGGCGTCCGTCAGCTTGACGACCTCGGCGCCCATGGTCTGCGCCATTTGGAAATTGTCGACGAGCTTGCGTTGGACCGTCGCGTCGATTTTGTCGGCGCGTTCGTCGGGTGTTTGCACATAGACACAGTACCAATCCGAATTCAGACGCCCGGCAATTCGACTGGCTTTGCGAAGCAGCGTGGCCGTGTGGGCCGGGTCGCTCGACATCGCCACGAGAATCCGGTCGACGGTCTTTCGGCTCGTCGGTTTACCCGTTTCCTCTCGACGTACGATTTCCTCGCGCACGCGGTCCACGGAGCTCGCGACCTCGCGCAGCGCCAGCTCGCGCAGGGTCGTGAGATTCTCCGGCGTGAAGAAATTCGTCAGCGCCGATTGGATCTTGTCGGAGGCGTAGATCTTCCCTTCTTCGAGACGCTGGCGAAGGTCTTCCGCAGAGATGTCGAGATTGACGACTTGGTCGGCGGACGCAACGATCCAGTCCGGCACCGTCTCACGCACGGTGACGCCGAGCGTGCGTTGAATCACGTCGTTGAGCGACTCGAGGTGCTGCACATTGACGGCGGTGATGACGTTGATGCCCTCGTCGAGCAGCTCGAGCACATCTTCCCACCGCTTGCGGTGTTTGGAGCCGGGGACATTCGTATGCGCGAACTCGTCGACGATGGCGATCTGCGGACGGCGCGCCACGATCGCGTCCACGTCCATGTCTTGGAGCGTCACACCTCGGTACTCGATTTTTTTCCTCGGCGTGATCTCGAGATCGCGCACCTGTGCATCGGTTTCGACGCGCCCGTGCGTCTCGATGAACCCAACGACGACGTCAATGTCGCGGCGGCGCAGGTCGTGCGCCTCGTTCAGCATGCGATATGACTTCCCCGTTCCGGCAGCCGAGCCGATGTACACCTTGAGCTTGCCGCGTTCGCGCTGCTGGACGAGCGACAGGAAATCCGACGCACCGGGCGTTTGATTCTGGTCGGCACGGCGATCGTCGCTCATCGACGACACGGCCGTCGGAGAACGCAGATGCGGTGGCGACCCGAATTCGATTCCATTGAGGGAAGCTATGGCATTCTCTAAAGCTTCACGAGCAACGCGAGGTTGAGCCGCGTCTCGGCCTTCCGAAGATCGGGCGTGAAACCGTCCACCACGGATCCCGGTGCTCCCGTGTTGCCGCCGGGAGGCGTGACGCCGCCTGGGCCTGCGAAGTACGGAATGTTTGCTTCGCGATGGTTGAGCTCCAGGCGAAACGTGGTGAACTGATCGGGCATATAGTCGAACGTGACCGAAGCATCCCACGCCTTGAACTGGTCCCCGGGGTTTTGCGTGACGTACTTCGTCCCCGAGAAGGCCGTTGCGCCATTGATGGGCGGCAACAGCACCAGGTAGCGGCCGGGATTGTTCATCGCCCCACCGCCGATCGTGAGGCCGTACTTGTCCCCGTCGAACCAACTCCGATTGTAGACCATGAATCCGAGGAAGCTCTGTTTCGGACTGCCGGCAACGCCGCCGGTGCAGCTCACACCGCTGCCGCTCTCGCAGCCGGCGTCCACCGTCAATGAGAACGCACCCTTGTCATACGCCGACTTCGGAGAATCGAAGTACTTGACCTCGATGCTGTTGTCGCTGTGGACGCGCATGCGATCGGGGAGGCCAAGCCAATCGTGCCCGTAGTAGTCGTTCGACAGAATCGAGACAGCGCCATTTGGGCGCCACAGGAACTGTGCGCCCACGCCAGGCGCTTCGTTGAACATTCCGTACGACTGCCAACCGTTGATCAGCCACGGCTCGATCTTCAGGTGGTCGCTGGTGTAGATCTGCAGGCGGAGCCCGGTAAAGAACCACGGCGTGTTGGACGAGACGTACGACGGCTGGTACGCCCAATTATCAAAGTTGTAATAGCTGAACAGGCCGACGTACGACATGAAGATGCCGGCGTCGAGGTTGATCCCGTTCAACGTGTTCCAATGACGGCCGCCGTATGCTTCGGACAGATAGCGATAGGCATTGTCGAGCTGCCATTGGCCGCGCGTCGGACTCGCGTCGTTGCGCGGCGTCATCGTCGAGTACATGCCGAACTGCGTCATGACCCGGCCGCGAACGCTGCCGCAGTGGAACTCGCCGCCAATCCCCAGCTGCTGCACTTGAATCTCGTTCGTCCGGCCGCTCTCCGTGGTCCCGACGAGCGTGTGGTCCTTGGGATGGTTGAAGCTGCCGATGTAGCTCACGTCGGCGCGGAACTCGCCCGTGAAGTAGGGGGTGCTCAACGGCGAGTCTTTTGTCCGCGCGTTGCCATTCAACCACGTGAAGTCGGCGAACGCGAACGGGTCAGGGTGCTTCCACGTCGTGTCGGTCGCGCACGCCTGTGCGAACGCGTTGGACCCGATGATCTGAAGGCCGACACTTACAGCGACGGCTGCAAGGGCTTTGGTCATTTTTTAAAAGCGCTATCGAGCGCGATGTTGAGGAGGAGAACGTTGACGCGCGCCTCGCCGAAGAAGCCGAACTGACGGCCTTCGACGCGACGGTCGAGCAGCGCGCGAACCGTAGCGGAGTCGACGCCTCTGGCATGGGCAACCCGGGCTACCTGCGCGTACGCATTCGCCGGCGAGATGTGGGGATCGAGCCCCGATGCCGACGACGTCACCATGTCGGTGGGGATGTGGCCCTTCACGGCGCCATCATTCTTCACGGCGCTATCGACGGCCTGCGCGATCAGCGTATCGGCGAGCTTCGCATCGGTCGGCCCCTTGTTCGTCCCTGACGACGCCGTGCCATCGTATCCGGTTCCGGCCGCCGACGGTCGCGAATGGAAGTAGTACGGCTGAGTGAACGTTTGGCCGATGAGCGAACTGCCGACGACACGTCCATGCGCGGTAACGAGCGAGCCGTTCGCCTGACGCGGAAAGACCAGTTGTGCGAGACCCGTAACGACGCCGGGGTAGATGAGACCAGTCACCACGCAGAGAAGTAGTGTCATGACGATCGCGGGCCGTAGCTGTTTGCGAAGCATGATGGCCTCAGACCAATCGAGTGAAGACGAGGAGCACGTCGATGAGCTTGATGCCGACGAACGGGACGAGCAGCCCACCGAAACCGTAGACGAACAGATTGCGGCGCAGAATCGTCGCGGCGGCCGCGGGACGGTAGCGCACGCCGCGCAGTGCCAGCGGAATGAGCGCGATGATGATCAGCGCGTTGAAGATCACGCTCGCCAGAATCGCCGACTGCGGTGAATGCAGCCGCATGATGTTGAGCGCGTTGAGCGCCGGATACGTCACCATGAACATGGCCGGAATGATCGCGAAGTACTTCGCGACGTCGTTGGCGATCGAGAATGTGGTCAACGATCCGCGCGTCATGAGCAGTTGCTTTCCAATCTCCACCACCTCAATGAGCTTGGTCGGGTTGGAATCGAGGTCGATCATGTTCCCGGCCTCTTTTGCCGCCTGCGTTCCACTGTTCATCGCCACCCCGACGTCGGCCTGCGCCAGCGCGGGCGCGTCGTTGGTTCCATCGCCGGTCATCGCGACGAGCTTGCCGCCGGCCTGCTCGCGTTTGATCAACGCCATCTTGTCTTCGGGCTTGGCTTCGGCCAGGAAGTCGTCGACGCCCGCTTCACTCGCGATGGCCGCGGCCGTGAGGGGATTGTCGCCGGTGATCATGACCGTGCGAATGCCCATTGCGCGAAGGCGATCAAAGCGCTCGCGCATACCGCCCTTCACGACGTCCTTGAGATAGATGACGCCGAGTACTCGTGCGTGCACGCCGTCCGACTCGGCGACCACGAGCGGCGTGCCGCCACTGCGCGCGACACGCTCCACGATCTCCGTCATCGCGCCGGGAATCTCGCCGCGATGTTCCGTCACCCACTTCGCGATGGCGTCGCCGGCTCCCTTTCTGAGCTCGACACCGCCCGAGTTCACGCCGCTCATCCGCGTCGTCGCGGAAAACGGCACGAAGTCCATATGCACCAGTTGGTCGCCGCGACCGTCGCCGCCGACTGTCACCAGACGGTTGCCTTCGGCCAACGTTCGACCGCGAAGACCGAACTTCTCCTTCGCCAGCACGACAATGCTCCGCCCCTCCGGGGTTTCGTCCGGGAGCGACGCGAGTTGCGCGCGGTCGGCAAACTGCGCGAGATCCACGCCCGGCATCGGCAGGAACTCCACGGCTTGGCGATTGCCCAGCGTGATCGTCCCCGTCTTATCCAACAACAGTGTGTTGACATCACCCGCCGCTTCTACTGCGCGGCCGCTCATGGCGATGACGTTTTGCTGAATCATGCGATCCATGCCGGCGATGCCGATTGCCGAGAGCAGACCACCGATCGTGGTGGGAATGAGACAGACGAGCAGCGCGATCAGGACGGGGATGCTGGCCGGCGCACCGCTGTACGTTGCGAACGGTTGCAGCGTGACGACGGCGAACAGGAAGATGATCGTGAGCCCGGAGAGCAGAATCGTGAGGGCGATCTCGTTCGGTGTCTTTTGCCGAGTTGCGCCTTCGACCAACGCAATCATTCGATCGATGAACGTCTCGCCGGGGTTCGCGGTAATGCGAATGATGAGATAGTCGGAGAGCACCTTTGTCCCGCCCGTGACGGCCGATCGATCGCCGCCCGACTCGCGAATCACGGGAGCGGACTCGCCGGTGATCGCCGATTCGTCGACCGACGCGACGCCTTGCGCGACTTCGCCGTCGCTGGGGATCACGTCGCCCGGCGTGCAGAGCACGAGGTCGCCCTTGCGGAGCGACGACGCGAGCACGAGCTCGAAGGCGAGCTTGTCGATCTCGCCGTCATACCCAGTGTCCGAGGCATCGAGCCGGCGCGCGTGTGTCTGAGTGCGTGATGAGCGGAGTGCGTCTGCCTGGGCTTTGCCGCGTCCTTCGGCCATCGCCTCGGCGAAGTTGGCGAAGACGACCGTGAACCACAGCCACAGGACGAGTTGGATTGTGAAGCCGATTGCGCCGCGTCCGCCGGCGATGTCCCGCACGAGCACGAGCGTGCTCAGTACGCTCCCGACCAACACGACGAACATCACCGGATTCCGGAGCATGTGTCGCGGGTTGAGCTTGATGAGCGCCTCGCGAATCGCGCGCCGGACGATGGGCGGATCGAAGAGGGGGCGTTTCTGGACGGTCATTGGGGGCCCCGTTTGGCACGCGTGGAGAAGGTTTGGTGGCGGGGCCGGAACAGCGCTAGCACAGATTTGGCCGAACGAAGTACGGACAAGACCGGAGAGGACTCGTTGGAGTGGGCGCCATGGGAGTGCTGCGGCACGGCGAGATCACTGGCGAAGTGCTGCGGCTCTTCTATCGTGTGCACGGCCGACTCGGCTTTGGCGTCCTCGAGTCGGTGTGCTGCAACGCACTGGGGTTCGAGTTTACCAAGGCCGGATTGGCCTACCAACGCGAGGTGCCCATAGAGGTGCGGTACGACGGTGTCTGCATTGGCGTCTTTCGCGCCGATTTTCTCGTGGCGGAATGTGTCATTGTCGAAGCCAAGGCGTGTGAGGTTCTGAACGACGCGCACCGGAAGCAGCTGACGAACTACATGCGCAGCTGCACGCTCGAAGTGGGGCTGCTCCTTCACTTCGGCGTCAAAGCCAAAGTCGAACGCATTCTCTACACGAGCGACCGTAAGCCGGACGTCTACCTCAGCAGCACGTCTCCGTGACGCTTCGTGTTTGACCGTGCGTGTCCGTGCTAGAGCGGTTGCCGTTGCGGCTGTCGCTGCCCGCATTAGAACACCCTCCCCGCATGCATCGACAAATGCTCGACGATCGGACCCAGCGAGAGCGCCGGAAAGAATGTGAGCGCACTCACAATGAGAATCACTCCAACAAGCAGCCCAACAAACAACGCCCCGGTCACCGGAAACGTCCCGGCGCTCTCCGGCGCGATCTTCTTCTCCGCCATGAACCCGGCGAGCGCCAGCATGGGAACCATCATCCCGAACCGGCCGATCAGCGTGTTCAATCCAAGCGTCGTGTTGTAGTAGGAGGTGCTGCCCGTGAGCCCAGCGAATGCGCTTCCGTTGTTCGCCGCGGTCGACGTGAACGCATACAGAATCTCTGATAACCCGTGCGGGCCGCTGTTATTGAGGCCGGCCAGTCCGGGATGCACGAGCAGTGAGATGCCGGTGAACGTCAGGATCGCCGCCGGAAAGACCAACGCGTAGAGCATCGCCATCTGGACTTCGCGCGCTTGAATCTTCTTGCCCAGGTATTCGGGCGTGCGGCCGACCATCAAGCCGGCGATGAACACGGTGAGCACGATCATCACGATGATGCCGTACAAGCCCGCGCCTACGCCGCCGAACACAACCTCGCCCAACTGCATGTTCACGAGCGGCACCAGGCCCCCGAGTGGCGTGAACGAATCGTGCATCGCGTTGACGCAGCCGCACGACGCGTCGGTGGTCACGGTCGCATAGAGCGCGGAGTTGGCGATTCCGAAGCGGACTTCCTTCCCCTCCATGTTGCCGCCGGGATTCGTTTCGCTGGCCGCGAGATCGAGCCCGCGCGCCGCGTGGATCGGATTGCCCTTCGCCTCCGACCAATACGCCGTCGTCACGCCGCCGAGGAACAGCAGAAACATCGCGGCCCATACCGCCCAGCCGTGGCGCGTGTTCTTCACCATCCGGCCGAACATGTAGACCAGGCCCGACGGAATCATGAAGATCATGAAGACGGACCAGAAGTTGGCCCACGGCGTCGGGTTTTCGAATGGATGCGCCGCGTTCGCATTGAAGAAGCCGCCGCCGTTGGTTCCCAACTGCTTGATCGCTTCCTGACTCGCGACTGGACCCATCGCCAGCGTCTGCTTCGCTCCCTCCAGCGTGGTGAGCGTGACGTACGGCTTGAAGTTCTGAATCGCTCCTTGCTGAATCAGCACGAACGCGAGGACGAACGAGAGCGGGAGCAGCACGTACAACGTGCTGCGCGTCATATCGACGTAGAAGTTGCCGAGCTTGCCCGCCGATCGCCGCGCGAGACCACGCACCAGCGCCACCGCGACGGCCATGCCGACCGCGCCCGATATGAAGTTGTGATAGGCGAGTTGCGTCATCTGCGACAGATACGACATCGTCGACTCGCCGCTGTACGACTGCCAGTTCGTGTTGGTGGTGAACGACGCCGACGTCTCGAACGACTGCCGGTCGGTCACGGCGGCGAGATGCTGCGGATTGAGCGGCAAGATCGCCTGCAGGCGCAACACGGCGTACGTGAGCAGCATCGTCGCCGCGCTGAAGAACAGCATCGCTCCCGCATACCGAGTCCAGTGCTGGTCCTCGGCCGGATCCACGCCGCTCAGCCGGTAGAGCACGCGTTCAACCCGGGCCAGCCAGTTGATCGAGCCGTCGTAGACGCCTACGAGGTACATGCCCATCGGCTTGGCACTGGCCAATACCGCGAGCGAGAAGAAGGCGATTTGCAACCAACCATTGAGTGTCATGTCAGAACCGCTCCGGACGGAGCAACGTGTACACGAGATACACGAGGATCGCCGCGGCGCACGCCAGGCCGATCCAACTGTCGAGCGTCATGGCTCGCGCTCCGCCGATTGGTCGCGCCGGCCGAGCACCGCGCAGGCTCGCACGTAGGCGACCATCAGTCCAAAGAACGCGACGGTCACGGCGAGATAGATGAAGTCGATCATTGGCGCCTCTCTGTTCGTTCGTCGCTCTGCATCGAGCACTTGTGTCGCTCGAGTAGGCTACCAGAGGCGGCATGAAGCCCGCGCCAAGACGCGAGTGCCGGTCATGAATTTTTCATAAAGAGCGGTCCGATCGCCGGCGCGACCGCCGGCCCGGGCTCAGTTCGGCAGGCCGAACTCGTCGGTGGTCTTGGGCATCGCCTGCAGCTCGTCACCGCTGATGGCCGGCACGCGAAGCGTGAACACGCTTCCGCCGCCCGCGCGATCGGAGAGCGTCACGTCGCCGCCCTGCGCTTCGGCAATGCCCCGCGCAATCGACAACCCGAGGCCGGCGCCTCCGGTATCCGGCAAGCTCGAGGCGCGACGATAGAACGGCTCGAAGATTCGCTCTCGCTCGGACAATGGAACGCCGGGCCCGCGATCGGCCACGGCGAACAGCAGCCACGTGCCATCCCGACGCGCCGACAGATCGATCGGCTCGTTGCCCGGCGAATACTTCACGGCGTTCTCTATCAAGTTGACGAGCGCGCGCAGTGTTTGAGAGAAGTCAAATCGACCGAACAAGAGCGGATCGTCCGACGATACTTTGATTCGCAGCTCGCGGCCGTGGAGCCGCCCCGCAGCTTGTTGCGCCGCCGCGCCCAGCAGATCCTCGGCTTCATTCGGCTCGACGTTCGATACGGCGGCACCGCTCGAGATGCGCGACAAATCCAACAGTTGCGCAACGAAGGTGTTGAGGCGATCCGCCTCTTCCTCGATGATCTCGGCGCGTTCGTCGCCGCCCTCGGCGATCTCGTGCGCCAGTCCCTTGATCGTCGTGAGCGGCGTCCGGAGGTCGTGCGACACCGACGCGAGCACCGCATCCTTGGCCTTGTGCGCCTGTTGAAGCGCCGCGGCACGTTCGGCCTCGCCGGCGAGCGTGACGCGCTCGAGGCCGAGCGCCGCATAGTAGGACAGTGCGTCCAGGACGCGGACCTGTGCGGCGCTGAGGCTCAGACCTGTCGACTGCGCGACGCGCAGCACACCAACCGTGGCGCCGCGCGCTTGTAGCGGGCGGAGAAAGGCCCGCATCAACGCCGCGCCCTCGGCGTCCGGGCCAAAAAATGGCGGGGAGATCCCCACGCGTGTGGTGCCGTCGACGCGTTCCGCCGCAGCGCTTCCTTCCGTCGCGACCCACTCCACGAGCCGATCATTGGCGAGCGGAACGCTCGCTTCCCCCACGGCCCGACTCGCCAGAACGACGGCGCGGCTGGACGTATCCACCGTGTAGACCGCGCACTCGGTCAGCCCCAGCGACGTGCGAATGACGGCGACGATCGCGTCGAGCGCATCTTCGGCGCGCCCCGCGTTGAGTGTCTCGGCGCCGAGCGCCGCCAACCGATCGATTTCGATCGCGCGTTGGCGCGCGCCTTCGGCCTCCGCCTGCGCGCGATAGAGCAATTGCGCGGAGAGAATGCTCGTCCCGAGAAACGCGGCAAGCACGAGCCAATTGAGCGGATCGTGAATGATGAGCGTTCCAAACGGCGGAAGAAAGAACATGTCGAAGCAGAGAAACGCCGCCGCGGCGAGCGAGAGACCCAGCGGGCGTCCGGCCCGCGCGCTCCCGCCTTGCACGATGAGCAGATACGCCAGCGTCACGTGTCCCTCGTTCAGGCGCGACCGAATCGCGACCATACCCGCCGTCACGATGGCGAGACCGACGAACCACGCGACCCATTCGCGGACGCGGATTCCGCCGCTCGCCATGGCCCGAGCGACGTTCACCCCCGGCTCAGCCTTCGCTCTCGAACCGATACCCGACGCCGGGCTCGGTGACGATCAGCTTCGGGCGCACCGCGTCGGACTCGAGCTTTCGTCGTAGCGCGCGAACGTGCACGCGCAGGTACTGCTGCATGTCGCCCGACGAGTTTCCCCAGACTGCGCTAAAGAGCTGTTGATGCGTCAGCGTTCGTCCCGCGTGCTTGAGGAGCGTGCGGAGCAATTCCCACTCGGTCTTGGTGAGGTGGACGAGAACGTCGCCCCTCTTGACCGAGGGCTTCACGAGATCAATGACGAGCGCGCCAATCGTGATGACCTGCCCGGGACCGGCGGCCGGCGCGAGTCGCGCGCGACGCAACTGTGCGCGCACGCGGGCCTTGAGCTCGCCGGGGCTGAACGGCTTGGTGATATAGTCGTCGGCACCCGCGTCGAGCAGCGCGACTTTTTCCTGGTCGGAATGCCGCGCCGAGAGGACGATGATCGGCGCGGACGACCACGTTCGGATCTCGCGGCAGACGTCGATGCCGGGTACGTCGGGCAGCCCGAGGTCGAGGACGATGAGCGAGGGACGCTCGGCGGCCGCGAGATCGATCGCCTCGCGGCCCGTAGCCGCCTCGAGCACGCGTCCGTAGTCCGCGGCCAGCACATTCCGAACAACGCGCCGAATTTGCGGCTCGTCGTCGACCACCAGCATGACGTCTTCTTGCATGGCACGAAGTCTGGACGGTACGTCACAAATGTCCAGCGCTACGCGAGTTGTTCTCCCTTGCAGTTTTCGGTACCGCATCCTAACGTTCCCCTCTGAACCAAAGGGGAGACCGATGCTCGATCGCGACGGCGGCTTGCTCCGTGGAACACTCGACGTGCTGATCCTCAAAGCGCTCAGTTGGGGGCCGCGGCATGGGTATGCCGTCGCGGAATGGGTCAAGGTGATCACCGACGGAGACGTGCTCGTCGAAGAGGGTCCGCTATACACCGCCCTGCACCGACTGGAGCGAAACGGCTGGCTGAGCGCCGAATGGGGCTACTCGGAGAACAATCGCCGGGCCAAGTACTACCAGCTCAGCCGGACCGGGCGCCAGCAGCTCCGCGCCGAAGTGGGATCGTGGGAGCGGTACGCGCGCGCGGTGGGCAAAGCGCTCGCCGCGGTGTCACCGCAGACCGCCTGAATACAAAGTCAATGCGACGCGTCTTTCGACTTCCATTCGGCCGCGCGAACATCGCGCGTGAAGTGGATGACGAGCTCGCGTTTCATCTCGAGATGCGCGTGCAGCGGCTCGTGCTCCTTGGCATGACACCGGAGGCGGCGCGCGCGGAAGCGCTTCGCCAATTCGGCGACGTTGGCAGTGTGCGCGACGACTGCGTCACCATGGACGAACAACGGGAGCGGGCGATGCAGCGTGTCCACGTGTTTGAGGAACTTCAACAGAACGTGGTGTATGCCGGCCGCACGTTGCGCCGGAACATTGGCTTCACGTTGGTCATCGTCTGCGCCCTGGCGCTCGGCATTGGCGCGAACACGGCGATCTTCACGCTGATCAATGCCGTGCTCGTGCGAACACTTCCCGTGAGCCACCCGGAACAGCTCGTTGCGATCGGGAGTCCGCTTCGTGTGAACTCGCTCTCGCAGGGCGGACCGCGGGTCGATCTGCTCGCGTATCCGGTGTACCAGGACCTTCGCGATCGCAATCGATCGTTCAGTGGGCTGATTGCCACGGGGCGCGCTGGTCGACTGGATGCTCGCATCGACGGGACCAATGCTGAGCTGGAGCATCCGCGCGGCCGGTTTGTCTCCGCCAACTATTTCTCGGTGCTCGGCGTCGGCGCGACCGTGGGACGGACATTCAACGGGACCGAAGATGATACGCCGGGCGCGTCGCCCGTGGCGGCGATCAGCTATGGCTACTGGACACGCCGCTTTCACAACGATCCGCTGGTCGTCGGTCGGACAATCGTCGTGCAAGGCGTCCGCATCACGATCATCGGGGTTGCCCAGCCGTCCTTCTCGGGCGACATCGTTGGCGCATCGCCCGACGTCTGGATGCCGATCACCATGCAGGACGCGTTGCGACCGAATCAAAGACTTCTCAACGACGTGAACTCCTCCTGGATTATGGCGCTCGGCCGGCTGAAGCCTGGGGTGACGCTCGAGCAGGCGCGCCAAAACGTGAAGGCAGTGATCGAGGAATCGATCCTCGCGAAAACACCGGGCAAAGCGGGTCGAGCATTCCTTGACGGGAAGCCGCCATACTTCGTCAATTCCGGCGCCAAGGGCTTCTCGCGGGTACGGGAAACCTTCCAGGCGCCGCTGCTGACGCTGATGATCGGCGTCGCGTTGTTGCTCTGCATCATCTGCGCGAACGTGGCCAACCTCCTTCTCGCGCGATCGATCGCTCGCGGGCGTGAGATGGCCGTTCGCCTGGCGCTCGGCGCCGATCGCCGCCGGCTCATTCGGCAACTGCTCACCGAAAGTTTCATTCTGGCGTTGATCGGCGCGGCGGTGGGGATGCTCGTCGCTTGGTGGGGAAGTCGAAGCCTGCTGGTGTTGTCCGGCGGATCGCCCACCACCCTCGACCTCGGTATGGACATGCCGGTCCTTGCGTTCACGCTCGGACTGTCATTCGCCGCCGTCCTGCTGTTCGGGCTCGCGCCGGCGCTGCGGGCGTCGCGGGTAGACCTCGCGTCGACGATGCGGGCCGGCGGACAGTCCGTCGCCGGCAGCGCTCTCGGGCAGCGCGGACAACGCGCGCCGCTCGGCAAGTTGCTCATCATTGGACAGGTTGCGCTGTCGGTGGTGCTGCTCGTCGGCGCCACGATGCTGGTCCGCAGTTTACGAAATGTTCAATCGGTGGATGTCGGAATGGACCGCGACCACCTGATCATCGTCGACGTCGACATCAACGGACGCGGATACACGGGCGCGCCGCTGGCGAACCTCGTCCACAGCCTGCGCGATCGGATTGGCGCCATTCCCGGTGTGCGCGGCGTGGGCTACTCCGAGAACGGAATCTTCTCTGGAACGGAGTCGGGCACACACATCCAGGTCGCCGGGTTCACGATGCACGCGCCGAGCGATTCTTCGGCAGCGTATGATCAAGTGAGTCCCGGATATGCCGGCGCGATTGGCGGTCGTCTGATGCAGGGGCGCGACATCGCGGCGAGCGACGAGGGGAAGCTCGCCCGCGTCGTGCTCGTCAACCAATCGCTCGCACAATTCTACTTTCCGAACCAGAACGCGGTGGGCAAGTTCATCCACATGCAGGACTCGGTCGCGATCGAGATCGTCGGCGTCATGGCTGATACACGCGATCACGATCTTGGAGTGCCGAGCCGGCGCTTGTATTTCCCGTACGCCCATCATGACACGATCGTGGGTCCCCCCGGTTCGCTGACCCTCGAGGTTCGGACGGCGGGCGACCCGACGGCAATGGTGCAACGCGTGCGGCGCGAAATTGTCGCGGTGGATCCGGCCCTTCCGATCGACGCGATCACTCCGCTCCCCACGCTGATGCTCGGCTCGATCGGCGCGGAGCGCTTAGTGGCGCAATTGGCGACGGCGTTCGGTGTGCTCGCGTTGATGCTCGCCGCGATCGGCCTCTACGGCGTAATGACATATGCCATCGCGCGACGCACCGGGGAGATCGGATTGCGCGTCGCACTCGGCGCGCAGCGGGCCAACGTTCTCAGCATGGTATTGGTCGACGCACTGCGGTTAGTTGCGCTCGGCGTGGCAATCGGATTGCCACTGGCGTTGGCGTCGACACGACTCCTTCGAGCGCAGCTCCACGGCGTGGGCACGATCGATCCGGTGTCGATCGGCGTCGCCGTGAGTGTTCTTGGAATAAGCGCGGTGATTGCGGTGCTGATTCCGGCGTTGCGCGCGTCGCGAGTCTCGCCGATCGTCGCCCTGAGAGCGGAGTAGGGGCTCAGGATCTCGATTTGAAGCTACTGCGGATGCTCAGACGGTCCTGCGCCGATGGGCCGACGGCGTTCCGCGGGACGTACTCGCCGCTCGCGTTCAAGTCCCAGGCGCTGGGATCGGTCACGTAGAAGTCCAGGATTCGGTCGATCGTTCGCCGATGCTGCTCGTTCCGCACCGGCACGAGCAACTCGACGCGGCGGCGCAAGTTTCGCGGGCGCAGATCCGCCGAGCCGATGAAGATTTTTGGGTCGCCGGCATTCTCGAAACGGTAGATGCGAGAATGCTCGAGGAAGCGGCCGACGACCGACATGATGCGAACGCGCGACGACCGTCCGGGAACTCCCGGCCGAAGCGTGCAAATGCCGCGGACGACGAGATCGATCTCGACGCCGTCTTCTGCCGCGCGAGAGAGCGCGCGAACGACGTCAGGGTCGGAGAGGCCGTTGAACTTCGCCGTGATCCTGGCCGGGCGACCGGCCCGCGCATGCACCGCCTCACGATCAATGAGGTGCAGAATGCCAGGAAGCAAATGGTGCGGCGCAACGAGAATCGCCCGCGACGCCCGGCGCGGTGGCTCCGACGTCCCCGTCAGCTCATTGAACAGATCCGCGATGTCTCCCGTGATCTCGGGGTCGATCGTGAACAGGCTGAGGTCTGTATACTGGTCGCCAGACCGCGCGTTGTAGTTGCCGGTGCCGACATGTGCGTAGCGGCGGAGCGCGTCGCCCTCGCGGCGAACGACCAGCGTCACCTTCGCATGATTCTTTAGTCCGACCAATCCGCGTACGACGTGCCCGCCCGCGCCCTCCAGCGCACGCGCCCAACCCACGTTCACATCTTCGTCGAACCGCGCCTTGAGCTCGACGAACACCGTGACGGCTTTGCCACCCCGCGCCGCGTCGAGCAGCGCCTCGGCAACCGGCGATGGTTTACCCACGCGATAGAGCGTCATCTTGATCGCCGCCACGTTCGGGTCGTCGGCCGATTCGCGAATGAATCGGACGACGCTGTCGGAGAACGAGTCGAACGGATGGTGCGCGAGCACATCGCTGCTTGCGATGCAATCGAATACCGATGTCGCCGCGGCAAACGGCCGGCCGTGCTCGAAGCGCGGATAGCTCGTCTCAGGGTTGTCGGGGAGCGGAAGCAGCGCGAGACCGCGAAGATCCAGCAGTCCTTCTGCTTCTTCGACGTCGGCGATGATCGGCTCGTCGCTCGCGCCGCGTTCCCGCCGCAGGTCTTCGAGCAGCAACGCGCGCAGCACCGGCGGCATTGCCCGCTCGACTTCAATCCGCACGGCGCACCCGTCGCCGCGTTGCGCGGTGGCGCGCTCGACCGCGTCGAGCAGGTCGTCGGCGCACGCCTCATCCAGCTCGAGCTCGGCGCTCCGCGTCACCCGAAATACGAACGCCTGCTCGATCTCGGACTCTGGATAGAGGAGATCGAGGTTTGCGCGCACGATCTCTTCGACGGGAACGAGCACGCGTCCGTCGCTACCGTGTGCATCGAAGAAGCGCGGCAGACTGGGCGGGAGATCCACCTCGGCAAATCGAGGTGGTCCCCCGGCGCGATTCCGAAGGATGGTCGCAATCGACAACGACAGATGCGCCAGGCGCGGCAACGGATGGCCGGGACTCAACGTCATGGCGAACGGAGTCAGCAGCGGATGCATTTCGTCGCGAAAGCGATTGCGCAGCGACGCACGCTGCTCATCGCTCAACTCCAACCAACCGCAGACGTGAACGCCGCGAAGCCGAAGCTCGGCGAGGCACTCTTGTGCGCACTCCGATTGCTCCGCGCTAATTTCCGCAACCATTTCGCCGATCGCCGCCAGCTGTTCGCCGGGAGTGAAACCGTCTTCCATGCGATCGTCTTCTCCGGGACGCACCACGGCGAGACCGGCCATGCGCACCATGAAGAACTCGTCGATGTTCGCACTGATGATGGCCAGAAACCGAAGACGCTCGCGCAGTGGCGTCCGACGGTCCGCGGCGAGCGACAGGACGCGTCGTTGAAAGGCAAGCAGGCCCAGCTCGGCGTTGAGAAACTCCGGCACGTTGGCGGTGCCCGCGATCGCTGCCGCGCGGTGCATGCGGTCCGAGAACGCCGGTGCGCGCGGAACGTCTTCGAGGCGCGCCCATTTCATCGCGAGCTCGGCACGCTCGCGAGTGCCTACACGCGACGCGCGAACGCCGTGGTCTTCTTCGAGCGCGCGCTCGAGAGCACGAATCTCGTCGTCGCCGCCTCGATGTTGATGCACGCACATTTGAAGAAAGTTGGCCGCCGTTCCATTCTTCCGAATGGTCACGCGGTCGAGGTGAATCTCGAGGCGCGGACGCCGCAACCAATCATGCGCGGCGCCGCGCGTGAGCCGGTCGATCTCGAGGTCGGCGCGGATGTGCAGCGCCGAGGGATCGACGATGCCGCTCAGGCGACGGACGACCTCATTGTTCTCGGCGAGCGCGACCTGCACGTCGACCGTGCGCGTGGAGACGGCGATGCGTGTCGCGACGCCGCCTCTCGACGGCGCGATGCGGAGCGCAAGCACCCCGCCACCGCTGGCGTTCGCGCGGAGGCGGCATACCACGCCTCGTTGGCGCAGCGAGTCGTCCGATGTGTCGAGGTAGAGATCGCGATGCAGCGAACGTATCGCCTCGGTGGCGGGCACATCGTGCGGGAGCGGTCCCGAGGCCAGCGACGCCAGCTGGTCGGCCGACAACAACTCACAACGAAACTCGCTCATCTCAGCGCCGGCGCGGCCTCACACTGCCGGCCGTCACCGCTTTCCGAGACACGCTTCCATAATTTGCTGTTTCGCGGCCCGCGGATCGTTGATGGTCTTGTAAAATTCATCAAAATACTTGAGCGTTTCATCGGCGATTCCTGGAGCGAGCAGCTTGCCGAGAGGATCGCGGTACAACGCGTAGATCGAGTCTTTTTTCGCGTTGAACTGAGCGAAGACTTTTGGATACGCGTCCGCCGGAACGCAGTAGCCGCGATACAGCCGACTTCGCACCGAGTGAATCGGCAACCGCGCATCGACCGTGGCGTACCGCGCGTTCACGGCGCCCGAAAAATCGAAGTCGTACACGATCGGGACGTACTCGCCGGTCTTCGTCGCCAGCAGCTCGGCGTTGTGAAGCGCACTGAGCGCGAAGTCCGTGTTGCCGATCATATACTGAAACAAGCCGACGAGCGCCGACTGGTACGGCTCCAAGTCCGTCACCCCCGCGCCCTTCAGCTTGAGCATCCTTCCGCCGACGCGTGCCGCGAGGCCGTCCGGATCCTCCTCGATGAATCCGTACCGCGTCGCCTCGGGCTTTCCGGTGGCGCTGTCGGCGTAGGTGATGCGCAGCAGGCGCACGGCGTGGCTGAGCGGCGTGAGAAGTCGATAAACTCGATAGAGTTGGAATTCCTGCATCAGATACTGCTCGTAGCTGTCGTCGTTGCGGCAGTAGTTCACGAGCTTTGGCCGATCGAGCCCGCGAAATTCGGTGTGCTTCACCGCTTCGCTGGTGAAGTTGAGCCGAAGCGGCGGATATTCGCACGTTTTGAGACGCCAGATTCCGCGCGTTCTCACACGCACGGGAATTGTGACAGGCGCAGCGCCGGTCGCAGTGTGAGTAAACGTTGCCGCGCGCCAGGGCGGATTCGTGTCCTTGTCCGCGCGCAGTTGCCGGATGTTGGTCGTCAGCGTGACGTTGACGGGAATTTCGCTGCGAAAGAACTTCACCAGACTGTCCACGGGTGTCTTTCCCGCCTTCGGCTCCCTCGGCGGCTTGGCCGGCTTGGTGGTCGGCGGAGACGCCTGCGCTGCGGCGGTCGAGGCGCTCGCGCTCAGTAGCGCACCACTCAGACACGCGACGACGGCACGACCAATGTGAGCGAGACGCATCACGCCAACTCCGCGGTGATCAGGTCCTGCCCGCCGGCCGCGCGCACTAGCGCGAGCAGCGCATCGGGCCCCTTGCTCCTCTTGGGAAGTACGAGATAATCGATGGTCGTGATGCCGTCGCCATCCACGGCGAGACTTCCCACGCTCCACCGCTTCGTGGCTTCATCCAGGCGCGTCTCGATCACCACCCGTGCGTGCGTCGCGTCGCGCAGGCACACCCGCAGCCGGCTCTCAACGCGCTCTCTTCCCTCCGCGCCCTCGCTGTCGTTTTGCCGCGCGCGCCGCTTCGCCCGCTCAGCGAGTCCCTCGAGCTGCTCGGCGTTCATGTTGCTCAGCACTTCGTCATCCATGCGCGCCACGAACGTGCCCGTGCGCGCGAGTTGGCGCGCACGCTGTAGCCGTCGTTCAGCGAGCTTTCCGTCCAACGGCGCGGCAGTGCGGCCGAAGTCGGATATCCACAGCGATACGATCACCACATTGAACAGAACGGAGATCACCAGCGCGACCGGCAAATCCACCGCGGCCGCCATGCCGAGGCCGGTCACGAGAAAGACGTAGACGGCGTCCTTGCTGTCGTCGAGCGAATTCCGAAAGCGGACCGCGGCGGCGATTCCACCCAGACTGAACGCCAGCGCGATGCTGTACTTCACCATCACCACGATTCCAGCGACGACGACGGGCAGAATGATGAGCAGTTGCACGACCGACTGCTGGTAACCGCGCTTTGCCCGCGTCAGTGTGTAGATCCACGCGACGGGAAGCGCCACGAGCGCCGCCGACAACATCGCCAGGGCCACCGTGGCCGCGAGCGTTCCCTGATCGACCGGCTTGACGGCGACGGCGTTCTTTCCCGACCCGCGGACCGTCTCGGTCGCCGCCCCGAACAGGGCGCTGAGCGAATCGTCGGCGATCAAACGTGTGCGCGGCAAATACGCCCACGCAAGAACGCCCAGCGCGGCGATCGCGACGTAGTAGAGAACGACGCGAAGAAACACTTTCGAGGCCGGCGTTGCGATCGCGTTGTTGCTGCCGGTCGCCATGCGCTGCTATCCGAGGTGGGAGGTCTGCGCAATAATCGCCCCGCGAGAGGAGATCCGCCAGATTACCGCCTCACCTCAACACAGGTCGTCGCCCCTGCGGCGCGGCGATCAGTGTGTCGGCGGACGACCGTAGGCGCCGGCACTGCCGCTTCGACCGCGACCGCTGCGCTGCGCGTCATCGACGATGGCCTTTTCGGCCTTGTCTTCGAGCTCCTGAGCCTTTCCGCGCTGCGTAAACGAGAGCAGTCCATAGGCCTTCTCGCGCGCAGTGGAGACGTTATCGCGAACACCGCTCATCGTCTCCTGGACCACCGCCCGCGCCGATGCGAGCGAGTCGCGCCGCTCGAGGCTTGCATCACCAAAGAGTGGTCCGCCACCCTTGAAGAGTCGTTGCAACGAATCCAGTCTGCGATCCAGCGGCGCGTTCGCGGAATCGAGGCCGCGCTTGACGGCGACGACTCGAACGAACTGGGAATCCGTGAGCGTCAACTCCTGCCGGTGTTCGATCAACATGTTCACCGGGTTGACGTACTTGGGAACGGCGAGCGCCGGCTCGTGCGTATCGTTGATACTCTTGCCGCGCCCGAAGCCGCCGCCGCCGCCGCGGCCGCCCATGCCACCCATACCGCCGCGTTGAGCCATCGCCCCCGACGACGCCAGGCAAAGCAGACCGACAACAGCACCGATTCGACGTGTCTTCAAGGTGCACCCCCAATCATGACAAACGTCCGTACCGCACCTGCGGCACGGACGCTGGCGACACCTGAAGCCGTCGCCTATTTGACCGTCACGCTGCCGTTCATCCCTGCGTGTATAGTGCAATGATAGGAAAATGTTCCCGCCGTCGCGAACGTCCGGGTGTAGGTCGCCCCGGCATTGAGATTTGCTGACGCAACGCCGTCGGAGAACGTGACGTTGTGTTGCACGGCATTCGCCGCGAGCGTCCACGTCACCGTCGTGCCGGCCGAGATCTGAATGTTCGCCGGCGTAAACGCGTCGTTGACGACGGAGACGGCGTTGGTCGAGGTCGGTACTTCTGGGGCTGTATTGCTATCGCTGCCGCACGCGGCGACGGCGATCAAGCTGGCTATGGCAAACAGATGCAGACTGCGCATTAAAAAACTCCGGATTGGGATTGTGACACAAAAAACCCAACGCCGGGCCGAGAGGTTCCCAGTTGCGGCTGGTGCTACGCGGGAGCCATGCGCAAAACAAAATTCACGGCCTGTGATTGCCGCTCCCACTTCTCTTGTTCGACGGCAAGCGCGCGCCGCCCTGCGACGCTGAGCGCGTAATAGCGCGCACGGCGGTTGTTCTCGGTGATCTTCCAACTCGACGACACGAGGCCCTGTCGTTCCAGTCGATAGAGCGCGGGATAGAGCGACCCCTGGTTGAGCTGGAACACGCCGCGCGATCCCTGCTCGAGCCGCTCGGTGATCCCCCACCCGTGCAGCGTCCCGAGTTGCAGCGCCTTCAGCACGAGCATGTCGAGTGTTCCCTGCAGCAGGTCGTCGCGATCAGCGGGCGGCATTGGTCGTCCCTTTAGGCAGTCGAAAGGAGAATATATAGCGGCCTGGTTTGTTCCAGCCCGACGCGCGCTCACGGCCGATCCACGACCGGCGGCAGACGCCACTCCACCGCCTTGAGTATACTGTCATAAACGACAACGGTCGTGTCGGCGACCCTGGTTCCGATCGTCGCGCGCAGCGTGATCGGCCGCTCCATGGCAACGCCGCACACCATGAACCGGCCGCGATCGTCCGCGGTGATGTCCTGCCCGCCGTGGTTGATACCGACGCCGGCCCCGAGGGTCACGTCCGACACCCAGCTCGCGTGGATCTCGGCGTCGCGCGCTGCCGCGCCGGTGGGAAGGACCAGGCGGCCGATGATCGCCGCAGTCGCGCCGTACGTATGCGTCCGCGCCTTCTGACCTCGACACGCCCGCTCGATGAGACTGGTCATCGGCTCGAGCTGCGATTGGTACGGAACGACCGTGCCTCGGGGCACGTCGATGCGGCGCGAACTGCTTCGAGGCGCAACGAAGGCCTGCATCGTCGTGTCGACCGCAACGACGGAATACCGACCGGGGACGAGCGGCGCGATCGCAAACTGGCCCCGCGCGTCGGCGGTCACGGTGTCGGCCGTGCCCTCCAGTATCACCAGGGCGAAAGGAACGGCGTCGTTCGTCGATTGCCGCGTCACCGTTCCCGCGATCCCCGCTGACGAATCTCTCCAACTCGTCTTGTCCTGCCACGTCGCGGCGAGGATTTGTCCGCCTGTTTCGTGAAACTTGGCCACGCGAACATCGATGTTATCCTGGCGACGCAGAATTTGACCCGAGGGACGATCCCTCGCGTTCATTGGAATGGGTTCGAGCGCCGGCAGACGGATATACCAACGTTCCACGAACGAAACACCGTTCGGCATGTTCAGAAATTCGAGATGCCCGCCAACGCCGGCGCGTTCCGCCGCCGGCTCGATCCGCGTGAATCGAAAATCGAATGATCGAAGGGCAGGCGTCGTGCGGTCCATCCAGACGACTCCGGCGACATCGACGAAGGTGTCCCGTCCCGCAACCGGCGCGAAGGCAATTCCTATCTCGTTGCGATGCGCAGTGTCCGCTGCTTGGAGGTGAAAACAGTGCGTGGCCGCGAACGTCTCGTCGAGCAGCACGTCGGCATCAGGAGCGAAAAACAGGCGGCCGCCCGTGTCCTCGCGCATGTAGCCGCGCTTGGCGAACGTGGCAGCCGGCGCCGAGGCGACGAACGGCCGCGTCGTGTGTCCGCTGCTCGTTCGCATGGTCTGGGATCGAATGAGGTCGTCGTTGGGGAGCGTTTCCCGCTCGTAAACGACCGTCGTCGCCGTCGCGGGGTTGGTTTCGCGGGCAACGACGGCGGCAAGCAACCCGGCGCGAGCCTGCTCCCACAGGTCGAAGGCGGCGCCACGATTGCTCGACCCGGGACACACCTCGCGATCGGACACGCGAACCGCGTCGAGCATGGCGGGAAGACGTCGCATGGCGAACTCGAGCGTGACGGATTCCGTCGTTGGAATGGCCACATCGCGCGGCGAATACCCAATGCGAACCACGTGCAAGCTCGCCGCTCTCGCCGGCCTCGCCACCGCGAATCGGCCCGATCCATCGGCGATGACGCGAGCACTGGTCATGCCGGCCGAGTCGAGAATCGAGACGACGGCGCCGGGAAGAGGGGTGGCGCTCGCGCTGTCGCGCACAATGCCGCGGACCTGTTGCCCAAAAGCGTCGCGACCGGCAACGACCGCGCACAACGCGACAACGGTTCTCAAGAGCGTTCGACGCATCAGCAGCTCCCGATGGGTGGCGAGGCCGACGATCCCCTCCTCATTGTAGCCCGTTCGAGGCGCGGCGGCGAACGGCCGCGGATTACGATCCGATGAGGGTGGCCCTTAGGGTGGCCCCGCCTCGCCCCTTACCGGCTCCGGCCGAACGGCGCACTATAGACGACGCCCAAGCGCCTCGTACACCGGAGGTTTCATGCGCTCTCTTCGCATCGCCGGCATTTCGCTCGCGTTCGCGAGCCTTGCCGTCGTTCCAAGCTCGGCCCAGCAACAACGACCGCAGAATCGCGTTGCGCTCGAACAGTATCTCGACTGGGAAGAAGTTCAGAACCCGCAACTCTCGCCGGACGGCACTCAGATTCTCTTTGGCCGCCGTTGGGTCGACAAGATCAACGACAAGTGGGAAACGTCGATCTGGTTGATGAACGCCGACGGCTCGCATCAACGAGCGCTCGTTCAAGGCAGTGACGTACACTGGTCGCCCGACGGCAAGCGCATTGCGTACGTCGCCAAAGGCGAGCCGACGGGATCGCAGATCTACGTGCGCTGGATGGACGCCGAGGGAGCCACGACGCAGATCTCACACCTGAGCGACGCGGCTTCCGGACTCGAATGGTCGCCCGACGGCAAGTCGCTCGCGTTCATGATGAACGTGCCGGTGAAGGACACCTGGCGCATCGCCATGCCCACGCCCCCCAAAGGCGCGAAGTGGACCGAAGCACCAAAGGTGGTCACGCGGCTCAATTACCGCTCGGATCGCGTCGGCTACACCGACGACTCGTACCGTCACATTTTCCTCATCCCGTCCGACGGCGGCACCGCACGCCAGATCACGACCGGCGACTGGAATCACGCGGCGCCCGCGTTCTCCGCCGACAGCAAATGGATCGCCTTCTCGTCGCTGCGCGAGCCGAACGCCGAGGCGGCATTCCGCAAATCGCAGATCTATGCGGCCAATGTCACCACCGGCGAGATTCGCCAACTTACGCATCGCAACGGGACGAGCGGCAACCCGAGTTACTCGCCCGACGGCAAGTTGATCGCCTTCATGTCGGCCGACTCCACCGATCATTCGGCGTGGGCCGAGACGAAGTTGTGGATGATGAACGCCGACGGAACGAGCCCGCACCTGGTGTCGGGCACGCTCGATCGGCCGATCTCCGCCGTGAGCTGGGCCGAGGACAACAGCGGCGTGTACTTCAGCGTCGAGAGCGAGGGATCAAAGAACTTGTATTTCGGTACGCCGGCCGGTCAGTTCCACCCGGTGACGAGCGGCAAGCAGGTTTTGACCGTCGCCAGCGTGAGCAAGAGCGGCCTGGCGGTCGGCACGCGTTCTACGCCCACCAAGCCGAACGACGTCGTCAGCTTCACCGTGCCGAAGACCGGCGCGACGTCCACCTTCACGCAACTCACCGCCGTGAACGACGACGTGCTCGCCGGCAAAGAGCTCGCCCAGACGGAAGAAGTGTGGTACACGTCGAAGGACGGTCTCAAGATTCAGGGTTGGATCGTGAAGCCGCCGGGGTTTGACGCGACCAAGAAGTACCCGCTCATTCTCGACATCCACGGCGGTCCGCAGTCGATGTACAACGTCGGGTTCAGCTTCGCACGACAGGATCACGCGGCGAACGGCTTCGTGGTGCTATATACCAACCCGCGCGGCAGCACCGGCTACGGCGAGAAGTTCACGAACGAGATCAAGAACGCGTACCCGGGCAAGGACTTCGACGACCTGATGGCCGGCGTGGACACGGTGCTCGGTCGCGGTTATGTGGATTCCAAGAACATGTTCGTGTACGGCTGTTCGGGCGGTGGCGTGCTCACAGCGTGGACGGTGGGACACACGACGCGTTTCGCCGCGGCCGCCGCGCTCTGTCCGGTGATCGACTGGATCAGTTTTGTCGGCGAGACGGACGGCGCCGGCTGGTATGGCAATTTCGCCAAGCCCTTCTGGGAAGATCCGAGCGAATATCTTGCCCGCTCACCGATCATGTATGTCGGCCATGTGAAGACGCCCACGATGCTGATGACCGGCGTGCTCGATCTCCGCACACCGATTCCGCAGATCGAGGAGTACTATCGCGCGCTCAAGATGGCCGGCGTTCCCACGGCCATGATCCGCATGAACAACGAATACCACGGTACGAGCAGCACGCCATCGAACTTCCTGCGCACGCAGTTGTACTTGCACAGCTGGTTCGACAAATACGGCACGCTCGCAAAAGGCGCGATGACGACGATGCAGGAGAGATAGCGCACAAGCACGAGAGGTGACGGCAAAAGGGCGCGCCGGCGATTGCCGGCGCGCCCTTTTACTTTGCCCCACGAGCGTCAGGGCGTCTGCGTAAAGTCGAACGCGGCCGTGAGGTTCGCCGCCGCGGCATCGCGTGTGCCGAGCGGTGTGAGGTGCCACCGCGCTTCGATGAAGGACAGGATGGATACCGTTTCATACTGCGAGTGATCGACGAAGTGCTTCTTGGCATACGGCGAGATGATGATGCCGGGGACGCGGGCGCCCGGGCCCCACTTGTCGATCTTGGGCGGCGCGACGTGATCCCAGAACCCGCCGTGCTCGTCGTATGTGATGATGATGGCCGCGTCCTTCCAGTTCGGTCCGTTCCGCACGGCGTTGATGAGCTGCATGGTGTGCTGCTCACCGGTCATCAGATCCGTATAGCCAGGATGTTCGTTGTTGGCACCGAGCGGCTTGACGAAAGAAACGGCTGGAAGCGTGCCTGCCGCAGCCGCGGCCATGAAGTCGGCCTCGTCCTTGAGGTGCTGCGCCTTCGCCGGAGTGCCGTCGGCGTACTTGGCGAAATAGATGAATGGCTGATGATGAAACTGGAACAACGGGTCGGCATGGCCGGCCAACGCGTTGTTCCAACCGCCGGAGTACCACGCCCAGCTCACCGATGCATCGTTCAGCCGGTCGCCGATCGTCGGCATCGTCTGGTTGGGGACGAGCGTGTTCGCCGCCGCCGTCGACGGGTGCGGGGCGTTCACCGAATAGGACGTGTTCACCGCGAAACCGTCGGGCGTGACTGCGCCGTCGGTCACCAGGTTGCCGCTTGCGTCGACCGTCGCAACGATGTTCGCCGGCGCGTTGGGGAACGCAGGCGCCGCCGCGGCGATGAAGAAAATGTGATTGAGGAACGAGCCGCCGAACGCGCTGTGATAGAAATGATCAGCGAGCGTGTAGTTCGCGGCTTCCGTGGCCAAAGGCAGACCAGCGGTGTGGTAGTACCCCATGCTCAGGCCCAACGCGTCGCTCACCTGGGCGAACTTGTCCATTTTGCCGCCGTCGATCTGTTGCTGTTCCTGATAGTACCGGTGCACCAGGTCGCGCGTGGCAACCGTGGCCGGAACGTACTGGTCGATGTTGAACGGCGCGTTCGCCAACGTGGTCGGAACCGGCGAGGCGTTCACCTGCGGCAGCGTCGCGTACACGGAGCCATTCGCGCTGATCTGTTTGGCCGCACCACTGGCTGCCGCCAACCCCTCGGCGCCGGCAAACTCGCCGTACAGGTTGTCGAAACTGTGATTCTCGAGATAGATGACCACAACGTGGTTGATCTTTGAGATGTCACCGGGCGTTGGCGACGTCGAGTTGCTGTCGGAGCACGCGGCGAAGACCAGCGCGGGTGCGACGATCAGGAGAATGCATCGAGCAAGTAACGATCGCTTCATGTGGAGTCCTGTGGAGGCGAAGTCGGACGGCTAACAAGCCCAACTTCGCGGGCCTCCCCCGCAGTTTGGCGACAAGATTGTCACAACGACGCAACGCGGCCGTGCCGGTTGTGCTATGGCCGTGCAGCGCCTGCGCCGACGACAAGCGCCGAACTGTCGGTGAGCGCACCGAGGAATGCGACGAGATCGCGACGCTCGCCTGCCGTGAGCCCAAGCCGGCGGGACGGAAGAGTTTGCTCCGGGAGCCGCTCCCCGATTCCGACGCCGCCGCCACGATTGTAGAAGTCCACGACTGCCTCGAGCGTCGCGAAGACTCCGTTGTGCATGTAGGGCGCGGTGAGCGCGACGTTCCGAAGCGTCGGAACCTTGAACGCATGCGCGTGCACAGCGAGTCCATCCACACGCGCTCGGCCGGAGTCACCATCGACTCTCGGACGCTTTGCGGCGTCGGATTCGGGAACGCCAATGATCTCGAGCTCCGAGCGCGCGAAGTCGGGCGGCATGACTCCGCTGAACAGCGGTGCGAAGTGGCAGCTTCCGCAGCGAGCCTTGCCCATGAACAGCGTGAATCCTCGTCGCTCCGACTCCGACATCGCCGCGCTGTCCCCTTGCACCGCGCGATCAAAATGAGAATCGAGGCCAACCAGCGATCTCAAATATGCCGCCAGCGCCATGCGGATCGTCCGCCCCGTCACCGGTTCCGCCGATCGTGCGTCACGCGACACCAGCGCGATCAGCGGCCTGTACGCCGTGTCGCTTTGAACTCGCTCGGCGGCCAGGGTCGCGCTGCTGCCCATTTCGCCGGGGCTCGATAGCACCACGCCAACCTGGTCCTCGAGAAATCCGACGCGTTGATCGGCGAACAGGAACGGTTGGAGTCCCACGTTCCATAGCGTCGGCGTGTTGCGCAGCGCCGGCAATGATGGATGCGTCGCGTCACCAGACAACACGGCCTGATGGCGGAGCGCGTCGGCGAACCCGCGCGTCTCGACGTGACATGTCGCGCACGCGCGAGTCTTTGGACCCGACAGATTCGGATCGTTGAACAGACGCTTGCCGACCGCGACCCACGCCGGCGACGAGGGTGGAGCGTACTCTGGAGCGTACGCGGACAGATCGAACGCGTCGCGATCGAACGGCGACGCTGACGACGGACGCCACGCCCGGCGCGCGTGCACGGTCCCGGAGTCGATGAGATTGCGCGCGGCAAGGATCGCATTGGCGGCCGGCATTGCGTAGCGCGAGATGAAGCGCAGGCGGTCGAGTTGGTCGAAGCCCGGGTCATCGCGAAGCGTTCGAATCGCCGCGCCGAGCGTGGTGTCGATGGCGTTCCGGGCGGCGAGCGTGTGCGCGTCGCGCCGTGACAACTGCAGCGCCGCGAGCGTCGACCGCAGTCCTTCGAGTGCGTCGGCCGATTCGAGGATGGCGTGCTCGGGCTGGTTGACGTCGAATCCGGCCAGACCGAGCGTGGCAACGCGCGCGATCTCGAGGCGCGCCGCGTCGAGGCATGCGGTATCGCTGACGTCGAGGAGACCGGTGGCCGCCCTGAATGACGAGAGTGATCGCCGCATGTTGGACGTCGCTTGACGTGCGTCAACGATGAGCGACGGCGTCGCCTCGACGACCGCGGCCTCGATCGTTTGAAATCCGCTCTGCCGCCCGAGCGGCTGTGGAGCGTCGTCGACAGACTCTTCTTCGGCCGGGCCGTTGAGCACGGCGACCGTCGTTGGCGAGTAGTACGCGAGCAGCGCTTCCACTCGCTTGAATGATTCGCGGGACGTCTGGTACGCGGCGCGCGTGTCTTCGGCCTGCGATGCCGTCAGTGCGCTGTCGAGGCGACCCAGGCGCGCTGCAAGTGAGTCGAGGTCTCGCTCGAACACGAGACGCGCGGGCGACGGATCAACGACATGCCGAAGCGACGAGACCGTCGGCCCCGCCGATCCGAGTTGGGACGCGCCGGTCACGAGCCAGAGAGTCGTCAGCACGACGCACGCCCAGACGAGGATCGAGGTTGGTCGGGGCTCGGTGACGCGGCGTGGCATCGGGGGGAATCTGCGCCGCGAACGTCGCGATTTGTTCGCGGTTACGTAACGATTCTGGCAATGGCGCGGCGTCTCGAAAGCGTTGGCACGGAGCAGACGGGCACTGCGTCCCGGCAGAGGGACACTATGTCGCAGCCCCGGGATCTTCTCTCGTCGCGATCGCCAGCACTCGCGGCACATGCTTGGTATGCGCGAGGAATGTCTCCACGCCGGCGCGCGACAGAACGAGCGTCGCCGAATTGATCATCGGGTGACAGCGCCACTTGTCGCTGTTCCACACATCGGCGTCGACGTACACCTCCACCGCGTTCGCCGTATCGGCGATCAATCCGAGCACCGTCACCGATCCCGGCGTCACACCGAGGTATTTCGCCATGCGCTCGGGCGACGCGAAGCTCAAACGATCGGCGTCGATCTGCTCGGCGAAGCGATTGATGTCGACCGATTTCGCGCAGGTCGTGACAAGGAGAACGTGTCGCCGGCCGCGCTTGTCGCGGAGAAAGAGATTCTTTGTTTGGACAGCGTCTGGATCGAGCACCGCGGCGTCTGCTTCCTCGCAGGTGAAGACAGGCGCATGGTCATAACGCACGTATGCGATGCCGAGATTCGCCAGTTCCGCGTAGATGTCCACCATGCGTTCGTCGTCTCCTTACGTCGCGCTCGCGGTTGCGGTCGCCGCCAACGCGAACAACAACATTGTCGTGATGTACGCCGCCACGGCCGGCCACCCTCCGGATTGCCAGAACAAACCACCCGCCGCACCGGCAACGCTCGATCCCATATAATAGAAGAACAGGTACAGCGCCGTTGCCTGGCCCTTGGCGCGATGCGCGCGTTGCCCCGACCATGCGCTGGCCACCGAGTGCGCGCCGAACAGGGCGAACGTCACGACGGCGATGCCGGCGATCACGAGCGGCAGCGGCCGCAACAGCGTCAGCCCGACGCCGCCGAGCATGACAGTGAGCATCAGCATCAACATGCGACGTCGGCCCACTCGAACAGCGTGCGAACCAATCCACGCCGATCCAACGATGCCGAACAGGTAGACAATAAAGATCAGCCCAACCTTGGCGTGGCTGAGCAAATACGGCGGCCCCAATAAATAGTAGGTGATGTAGTTGTAGGTCGTGACGAAGCTGCCCATGACGAGAAAGCCTGTCGCGTAGAGCGGAATCAACCGCGCGTCGCGCAGCTGTTCCCAATAGATCGCGAGCAGCGCCGGCAAGCGCAGCGGACGCGCCGCAAAGTGTCGTGACGGCGGGAGCGTGCGCGCGAAAATGGCGGTGGCCACGAGTCCGAGCACACCCATCGTACCAAGCGCGACTCGCCACGAGTACGCGTCCGTCAACGTTGCCGTGAGCAAACGACCGGTCATGCCGCCGAATCCATTGCCGCCGATCGCCAACCCAACAGCGAGCCCGATCGAGACGGGATCCACCTCTTCGGCCAAGTAGGCCATGGAAATCGCCGGCAGTCCCGCGAACGAGAGACCGGCCAGCGCGCGAAGGGCGAGAAACACCTCCCATTTCGTTGCGAAGGCCGCGGCGATCGTGAGCAGCGATGCACCGAGCAGCGACACCACCATGATGCGCTTGCGGCCGCGCGTCTCGGAGAACGCGCCGGCGATGATCATCGCCGGCGCGAGCAGGCCCGTTGTCAGCGAAAGCGAAAGACTGCTCTGCGCGGCGGTGACGTGAAATTCCCGCGCGAACACCGGCATCAACGGCTGGACACAGTACAACAGCGCCAACGTCGCGAAGCCGGCAGAAAACAGCGCCAGATTGGTGCGGCGGAACTCCGGCGTTCCGTGGCGAATCAACAGGTCGGTCAGAATCCTCCAGCCGCGGCCCGAATCTGCGCCATCTGCTGCGGCGTTCCCGTGAACAGACCTTCCGGATATTTCCGGTACTGTAGCATCTGGCTGTAAATGCCGGCTTGATCGTAGATGTTGAGTCCAAGACCGGCCAAATACTGCAGCCGCAGGTTGCGATCGTGATTGATCTGTGCGTCGGCCAACCAGGGACGCAGCATCGGCTCATTGCCGGCGAACGTGGCGAACAGCTCAGTCGCGTTGTTGAAGCCGATCTCGCGCAACGACTGCGCGACCACAGCGTATTCCGGCGTGGCAAGCCGGCGCTCGATGGCGTCGACGTCGATCTTCATGGTGCCGAGCTGCCCCACGAGCACGAGGTCGTAGCCGCCGCCGTTGTTCGTGTTGCCGAACACGACGCCGTTGGGGAACGCATTGAAGAACGTTGCCACTTCGCTCTTCACCGCCTCGGTGTTGCTCTCGTACAGTTGGACGAACAGCGTCACCACACCACCGGGATTCAGGTGGTCCTTGACGACGTTGAAGAATTCCTGCGTGTACAGCGTTGCCGCGCCCTTGACCCATGGATCCAACGGATCGGACGTGACCGCGTCGAACTTCTGCGGCGTCGTGAGAATGAAATGGCGCGCGTCGTCGATCTGCACGTGCACCTTGGGATTCGCGATGACGTTGAAGTTGTGCGCGCCGAAGTACTTCGACACGACCTTCGGCACCAGCGGCTCGATCTCGGCGATGGTCTCGCTCTTGAGCGCCGGCTCCACGCTCACCGCGCCGGCCGTCACGCCCGCGCCGCACCCGATCACCAACACGGAGAATGGATGCGGCGGCAACAACGTCGTGAGATGGCCGAGCATGCGCTGCAGTCGCATGTCCTGCGGTTCACTCGACGCCTGAACCTTTCCGGCATTGTGATAGTTGAGAACGCCGTTGCTGAGTTGCGACACCGCCACCGACGACACCATGCCTTCGCCCACATAGATGAAGTCATGCTCGTTGGACAAGCGGCTGGCGAACCAGCGACCGTAGCCGACGAGCAGCGGCGGCACCGGCGCGACGGACCTGATCAGCAAAATCGCCGTCGCCGCAGTGACCAAACCCCACGCGAATCCACGAAGCCTGAGCGCGGGCTTGGCCACGACTTCGGCCGCGATCGGGATGAAGGCAACCAACGCGCTGATCGCCGCGAGTCCAATGAGAATGCGCTGTGCCCACTGCGTGCCGAGCCAGGCGATGATCAGCAAGCTGCCGAACAGCGCGCCGATGATTCCGCCGATCGTGTTCGCAGCGTATACCGTCCCAACCAATCGTCCCGGATCCTTCTCACCGCGACCAACAGCCGAGAGCGCGAGCGGAAAGCTTGCGCCCCACAAACACGCGGCCGGCAGCACCGCCCACAAGCAACGAACGAGGTCGATCTGGAACGTGGCGCCGGGAGAGTACGAAAGGCCCGGGTTGATCGGCCAATACGGAAGCAGCGTAGTCATCGAGTACGCGGCCCACGCGATGGCGCCTGTCAACAGCAGCTGACAGACGCCGAGCGCCAACTTGGGGTTCGTCGACGAACGACCCACGAGTGAGCCGACGCTGCTTCCGAGTCCGAGGCCCGTGAGAAAGGCGGCGAGAATGAGCGAGAACGTGTACGTCGTGGCGCCGAGCAGCAGCGACAGAAGCCGCGTCCACACCGCCTCGGACGCGAGCGCCGTCATGCCCGAGAGCGCGATGGTCACGTATACCGGCCACGTGCCGGGAGGAATGAGCGAAGGTTTGGCGTCGAGCCCGCCGAAGTCTTCCTCGGTCGCCGAATCGTGCGATGTGACCCTCGCCAGCGCGATGCTCGCCAGTGCGACCGCGATATCGATGGCCACGGCGACGTAGGTCGCCACTCCCATATCATGCACGCGAAGCAGATAGAACCCCGCGAGCAAACAGCCAAAGACAGCGCCCGCGATATTGCCGCCGTAGAAGAAGCCGAGCCAAGACACGCCCTGCGGCGTCGTCTCGACCCAGCGTGCGATCGCCGGGAGCGTGGCGCCCATGAGGATCGTTGGCGGCAGGAGGCAGATCGCGCAAAACAGTCCGCGGACGAGCAATCCACTCATGCCATGCACCGCGATCGCAAAGTACAGTCCGCCGGCGTACGGCATGCCCCAAAGCACGAGGAGGCCGAACACGGCAATTGCCGCCTCGAGGTAGGCGTACACGCGAAGCGGATGTTGCCTGCGCGAGATGTACTTGGACAGAAAGAGGCTGCCGATGCACATGCCGCCCATGAAGGTGCCCAGCAACACGCCCATGGAAACGGCGGACGAGCCGATGATGAGGCTCAGCAGCTGGAACCAGACGATTTCATAGATGAGGGCCGCGCAGCCGCTTCCGATGAACAGGAGAACGAGGGCCGGGAGGTAACGATGTTCGACCGGAATCGAGACGACGGCCGAGGGGCCGGAGGTCGAATAGGCCTGCGTTTTACGGGGAGTTTTGGGGGAAGCGGGCACGGAGGATAGGCTGGAAGCGGGAAGCGAGGAAACGGAGGGTGGCTCGCAGGCCGGAACACGCGGACGCCGCGATTTCGCGAACTGTTCCGCGCCTCAAACTTGGCCCGCCGCGCCGTGTGCGTCCAGACATACGGCCCCCCGGGAGAGACCGCTGAACGGGGCGACATTCATGGGACGACATAGACCGATCTTGACGGCGGACACTGATGTAGACATCCTACTCCCATGGCTGTAGAATGCCTACATCCACGCCACCGGCCACGACATCCAATGTCCAAGCAACCGCTGTCCCGCATCGAGCTGCTCCAGGGAACGCTCGACTTCATCATTCTCCAGACCCTCCGCTGGGGGCCGGGACATGGCTATGGCATCGCGCAGATGATTCGCGCCAATTCCAACGAGACGTTGCAGGTCGACACGGGCTCGCTCTACCCGGCGCTCCACCGTTTGGAGCGCAAGAAATGGATCGAGGCGGATTGGGACGTCTCGGAAAACCGACAGCGCGTGCGCGTTTATCGTCTCACGGCCGCCGGACGGAAGCAGCTCGCCGTGGAACGGAGTCGGTGGGAGCAACTCACCCAGGCAATCGCCGGCGTCATGCGGTCGCCTGCACTCGAGGGCGAGACATGAACTTGCCTTGGGGCCGTCGCTCTGAGCACTCCGAGCACTCCGAGCACTCCGAGCACTCCGAGAACCGTGACAACCGCGACGCCGCGCTCGACGACGAAATTCGCGCTCACCTCGCCATGGCGATTGCCGATCGCATGGCGCGCGGCGAGTCACCGGCTGACGCCGCCGCGGCCGCACGACGTGAGTTCGGCAACGTTGGGCACGTCAAGGAAGTCACGCGCGAGATGTGGGGTGGACGGTGGCTGGAACGACTACTCCAGGACCTCCGCTATGCGGTGCGCTCACTTTTGCGCGCGCCAAGCTTCGCGATCGTCGCCGTGCTCACGCTCGCATTGGGCATTGGCGCGAACACGGCGATGTTCACGGTGGTGAACGGTGTGTTGATCCGCGCCCTTCCCTTTCACGACGCCGGTTCGCTGTTCGTCATCTCGCACGAGCCCGCCCGCAGTACGTTCATCTCGCAGCCGGGAATGGACGACGCGGACTACGACGGGTACCGGCGTCTTACGCGCGTGTTCTCACAGACGACGACCTTCAGCGGCGGTCCAGTGACGCTCACAGGCGTGGGTGAACCGGTGCGCGTGCCCGCCGCCAACGTGACAACGACCTTTCTCTCCGTGCTCGGCGTCACGCCGGCGCTCGGCCGACCGTTCACGGCGGACGATGGCGACGCGGGCCACGATGCGGTGCTGATTGGTGATCGCCTCTGGCGCACCCGGTTCGGCGCCGATCGATCGGTCATTGGCCGACCCGTCATGCTCGAGGGGAAACGGCGCATGATCACCGGCGTCATGCCGCCGTCGTTCGACTTCCCAAACGGCTCGCAACTCTGGATTCCGTTCGTCCTCACACTCGACCCGAACCAATCGAGGCTCGCTCCTGTCGTTGGGCGTCTGGCTCCCGGAGCAACGCAGGCGCAGGCGTTGGCAGAGTTGAAGGCGATCGTGAGCCGACACGATTCGCTGACGAAGTCTCGTTTCGATGCGAACGAGTTGATCTCGGAAGTCATCCCGATTCGCACGATGATTGTTGGCGACGTGCGACACTCGTTGTACATCTTTGCCGGCGCCGTTGCCTTTGTGCTGCTCATTGCCTGCGCGAACGTGGCAAACTTGCTGCTGATGCGCGCGGCGACGCGCCAGCACGAGATGGCCATTCGCGTCGCGTTGGGCGCCGATCGGTGGCGTTTGATTCGGCAACTGCTCACCGAGAGTACGCTCGTAGCAGTCGTGGCCGGAATGCTCGGCGTCGCATTCGCGATGGTCGGAGTGCGCGTGCTGCTCTCGCTCGCGCCGGCCGGGGTGCTCCCACGCACCGACCAGATTCATCTCGACGGAGCCGTGCTGGGATTTACGGCTGCGCTTAGCCTGCTCACTGGCATCGCGTTTGGTCTCGTACCGGCGCTCCGCGTGACGCGCAAGGAATTGCGAGCGTCGCTCGGCGAGGGCAGTCGCACCGTCAGCGGGCAGCGCGGCATTCTCCGGAGCGCGCTCGTGGTGAGTGAGGTCGCGCTCGCGCTGGTGCTGCTCGTCGGCGCTGGGCTCGTTGTACGAAGTTTTGTTCGACTTCGGTCCGTGGATCTCGGATTCAATCCGGCGCACGTCGTCTCGATGACCGTGGACCTGCCCAACGCGAAGTACACGTCGGCGAAGTCGATGCGCGACTTGCACGCGCTGGCGGTGGCGCGAATGGCGGCGCTTCCCGGCGTTGCCGCGGCGGCGGCGGTGAATTGGCTGCCGCTCGGCCACGCAATGATCATGGGCGATTTTCACTTAAGCGATGGTCGAACCCTTCCGCGCGGCGTCGCCTGGGCAACGAAACCCGCTGTTACGGCGGACTATTTTCGCGTCATGGGCATTCGCGTGTTCGATGGACGAACGTTCACCGATCGCGACGACGCGACGGCGCCGCGCGTGGTGATCTTCAGCGCGTCGCTCGCCAAGCGGCTGTGGCCCGGAAAGAGCGCGGTCGGTGAGCGCATCTCGATGCAGGAGCATCCGACGGCGGGCGATTGGTTCACGATCGTCGGCGTCGTGGACGACGTCGTCGAGCAAGGCATTCGACAAGATCGCGACGCGGCGGTCTATCAACCGCTCGCACAAGTCGGGTCGAGCTTTTTTCTCAGTCACGTGAGCTACACCGTACGAACCGACGGCGACCCGGGCACCGTTGGCGCCGCGATGCGCAACGTCATTCAGACGCTCGATAAGGATCAACCGGTCGAGGCGCTCGGTTCGCTGGAGAGCTTCATCGCATCCACGATTGCCGAACCGTTGTTTCAGGCACGCCTGCTGACGCTGTTCTCGATGTTCGCCCTGCTGCTGGCGTCGATCGGGATCTACGGCGTGCTCGCGTATTCGGTCACGGAACGCACGCATGAAATCGGCGTGCGTATCGCGCTCGGGGCGCGGCCGTTGGACGTCGGACGAATGATCGCGTGGCGAACGATCGCATTGATTCTGCCAGGGCTGGCGATCGGAGTCGTCGTCTCGCTCGGCCTCACGCGCGTGCTCGCGACGTTGCTGTTTCAAGTGAAGCCGACGGACCTCGCGACGTTCGCCGGCGTGGGCGCGTTGCTGACGGCGGTCGCCTTGATCGCGGCGCTCCTTCCCGCCAGGCGGGCCAGCCGCGTGGATCCGTTGGTTGCGCTACGGCATGAGTAGACGAGGCCTCAGCCGTTCGGTCTGACGATGGCCGTATGCTACCGCGTTTCACGACGAGAGGAATGTCTCGGTGAGCGAGCCGCGGTTGAGATCGAGCCAAGTCGGCGGAGCGCCGACGAGTTGACGAAAGTCTCGGATCAAGTGCGCTTGATCGTAGTAGCCCGCTTTCATCGCCATGCTCGACCACGTCGCGGCGGGATTCTCGCGCGCCATACGGAGCACCCGTTGTATTCGGACGATTCGAATGAGCATTTTGGGCGCAAGTCCCACCGATTCGGCGAAGGTGCGCTGCACCCATCGACTCGTGCGGCCGAAATGGTTCGCCGTCGCGCGTATTGATGGGACGTCGGGCTGACTGGTGAAATGCCGGACGAGTGCGATCGCGTTCGGGTCAGGTCGGTCGCGGAGGGCGAAGACCTCCTCGACGATGCGCTCGATGCTTTTTGGCGCGGAGCGGTGCGCGGAGCGATCGACGAGGCAATTCCACAGGCGATCCGCGGTCGAACCCAGGACGTCGTCCATGGAGAGGACGCGGTCGCGTAGCTCGGCCGCGGAAACGCCGAGAAGCGGTGCCGCGCTCCACGGGTGGAGGCGGACTCCGACGACATCCACGACTCCCGTTGGGCCGACAACAGCTGGGGCGGTCGCCTGACCAACGACAATCGCGCGCGATTGCACAGTTCGTCTGTCGCCGATTACCTGCGCGAAAGGATCGCCGAGGTGGAAGATCAGCTCGACGCAGCCGTCGGGGACGATGGGTTCAGGAGCGAATGCGCCTGTCGCCGGTCCGCGCAACGTCCAGATGCGTCGAACAAACGGCGCGAGGCGCGGCGACGGTTCCCACTCGGCGTATTGCATACTCTCCCAAGCTGCATCCGCCAGGTGGGTTTTGCCACTCGTCATTTCGCGCAGGGCACGCGGTTGTAAGGAAAGTCTACACCGCGTGTCTGACCCGCGCGCGTTCCCTCGATGCGCGCAAGCAGCGAGTCGTTCCCACGGCGACGGTAGATGACCCGCTGCGGAAAATCGTGCGTCGGGTTGGAAAATACGACGAGCGTATCGGTGACGCCTGTGGCGACAAACTCCGCCGGAGCCTGTCCGGATGGCATCGCACCGTACACCAGCTGTCCCGCGCGCTCAAAAATGCGAAGTTGCTCATACTCGATCGTCGAATCGGCGCGCGTGGTGTGACCGGTGCCCAACATCATGCGCCCGCGCGGAAACGTCCATTGCTCCGTGATCAGCGTAGCGCCCGACCGCCGCTCCCAACACCCGGCGAGCCAATGGAGGCCGGCGGCCTGTGCGGCGCCGGTGCGAGGAGCGAGCGCCAGCGCCAAGACGACGAGCGAGACGATGTATCCGTGATTGTGTTCTGCGCGCCGTGCCGATCGAGTCATGTGGTCTGCGAGTGAAGGTCCGACCATGTTACAGCGGCATGCCGGCTCCGTCTTGGAAAAATGCGACGTGCGGCCTACTCCGAAACCGCGCGGCGGCGAACAACCGGAATGATCACGATATGCGCGATCACGCCGGCGAGCGCCGTGGCGCCGACATATTTCATATTCAGCGTCAGCACCCAGACCACGGCGGCAATGGCGAAGATCCACATGAAGGCCTCGCCCACGAACGCTTGTCCCCAACGGGGTTGGGTTCCGGCGTCCGACACTCGCGGGGTGAGTGACGGAATCAATCGGGGAACGGCGCGCCGGTAGGCGAGAAAATTCTCCGCGTGCACCTGCGACAACTGATGTTCTTCGTGCAGAATGAGCGCCAGTTGAAAAGCGAATATTCCAAGCACGATCACGACGAATCCGCTCCGGCTCGCCATCATCGCAAAGGCGAACGACATGAGCAGGAGGCCGAGATAGAGCGGATTTCGCACGTGACGATATGGTCCGCTTGCCACGAGCGTGGCCGAGTGAAGGTTGCGATCGTGCACGACGTCGGTTTTGAGGTAGGCGGTCGCCCACGTTCTGAGGGCGGCGGCAAGAATGACGGCGAGCGCGCCAACCCCAAAGACGATCCGGACGGTGCGCGAGAGGACGGCGTCGCTCGCACCAGGATCGAGCGCTCTGGCGAGCGCGACGACCACATTCTCTCGATCGACTGTGTAGAGGCCGAACCCGATCCAGAAAATGGCGCCAATCAGCCAGAACCGGTTCCGAAAGACAAAGTTGCTCATCGTGTCCGCGCAGCCCTGTTCCCGTTGGGGAGATGGGATAACGTTCAGTCGATCTTCGTGGAGCAACAGGCGTGCGTCTGAGCACTGATACGTCCCTTGTCCGATCGTTGTTTCGATTTCATTGGGCCGCGGGAGCGCGCGTTGCGCTCCGCGCCAATGCGCTGACGCTGGGCATCGTCGTCTTTGCTTTCGGGTACGCACCCGACGCGTTGGACACGCTTCGTCACTACATCCTCAAGGTCGTCGCGGCAACGACGGGCTCAGGCCGCGGACAGCGATTGCTGCTCACGGCGATCGCCGCGTTGCTCGCGCTCGCCGCGGTACAGCGCGTATCGCTGGGAAGCCGGGTGTGGATGCGGAGCCTCCCGATGGATCGGCGAGCGACGTGGCGAGCGGCCGTTGGAGCCGCGGTGGCGTCGCAGATCGCGGTCGTCATCTTCGCGCTGCTTGGCTCACTGGCGACACTAGCGATCTATCACGCGCCGCTCTCCACGGCGAAGGTGGTGACCATACCACTCATCATGATCGGGGTGGCAATGGTCGTCGTTCCGGCGAGCAATCCGTTCGGCCGAATCGCGGCGGTGATGGCGACCGATGCTGCGATACGCGCCACGTGGCCCATGGCTGGCGCCGCCGTCGTTCTGTTGATCGTCGCCGACGCGGTGGGAGGAGAGAGTCCCGTCTCGCAGCGACGGCTGTGGCGCCACCGACCGGGAACGATCTCCGGCGTATCGTCGGCCGGTTGGATTTGGTTCCGTGCGTCGTGGCGCGCCGTGGGACTTCGCCGACTGATTGGGAGTGCATTTGTCCCGACCGTCGCGACGGCGTTCGCCTACTTCATCACGCGAAACAATCCGGAGCTTTCGGCTCGCACCGATGCGACAATCGCTCGCGTCTGCGGAGGCATCGCGGTCGCGGCGTTCGTGGCTGGCGTAGCGAACTCGCTGTTCGTCGGGCGTCAGCCGTGGGTCTGGGCGCGATCGCTCCCATGGTCAGCAAAGCGCCGTGTGATCGCCGACCTCTGGGTGGTCGGCATTCCGATGGTCGCCATTCCGATCGCGTTGCTGCCGCTGGGCTGGGCGCAGGCGCTCGGCGTCGCCGCGGGGATACCAACGGCTGCGGCGCTTGGTGCAGCGGCCATGCGCGGCGTGGGTGCGCGTCAGACCGGTGCCGCCGGCGAATCATTTGTGCTGTCACTGTGCCTCAACGTGGCAATCGGTCTCTGGCCGCCAATCGCACTCGTGTCGCTTGCGCTCTTCCCGCTCGTGCTTCGATGGGGCGCACATCGCGATCGCGCGTGGCGCGTCACGCGTTGGACCGAACTTCACCACAGTGCGGCCGGCGATCCAACTTGGCTCACACAATGATTGCTCTGCGCAACATCCGCTACTCGTACGATGGCAAGCGGCCGGCCCTTACCATCCCCGAGCTGGACATTGGTCCCGGGCTGACGCTGGTGGTTGGGCCGAACGGCGCCGGCAAGAGTACCTTGCTTCGCGTCCTCGCCGGCGTGGAGCGACCGGATGCCGGCGTGGTCGCGATCGACGGAATCGATTTGTGGCACGACGAAGTCGCCGCGCGCCGGCTCCTCGCGTATGTCCCCGAGCATCCCGAGCTCACACCGTACGCAACGATCGTCGACGTGCTGCGGTTGGTTGCCGAGCTGCGTGGGTTGCCCGAGTCCAGGGTGAGCGAGGCGCTGAACCGCGTCGGCCTCATCGAGGTCGCGTGGCGCACGGTCCGCGAGCTGTCGCTCGGGCAACGCCGGCGCGCGTTGGTTGCCGCGGCGCTGCTCGGCGATCCGCCGTTGCTCGTGCTCGACGAGCCGCTCGAGACGATGGACGCCGCGATGCACACGTTCATTTGCAAATGGGTGGCGACACGCCGCGACGCCGGCGCGACCGTACTCGTGGCAACGCACGAGCTCGAGCCGTTTGCCGCGAATGCCGACGCCGTCGTCGCGGTTCGCGACGGCGGTGTTCGTCTCGAGATGTTTGGAGCGAATGCGACGGCGAGCGAACGCCAGGAACGCCTGGACGTCGCGGCGCGACGCGGTTGATACTTCTCTAACGTCTGCCGGACCAGCTCAGCCGATCAGTACCGTGGGGCAGCCGAGGATCACCGAGCCGCCGTGCGCGGTGCTCGAGCCGAGTTTGCCGGCGGGCTTGCCTCCGATCATCACCGTCACGGAACCCATGACAATTGAATCGGGCGGACCAACGCACACACACATGTCGCCCACACAGGCGGCAGGCATCATGCCGATGAGCACCGTGGGACAGCCGGGAGGCAGAATAGGACCACCCACATGAGGAATGGGCGGAACGCCGGGCGTGATCATGGGGCAGACGTGCATGTCGCCGATGCGGGCAGCTGGAGCGCCCATGGTCAGATCCTCGCGAGTGTCATGCGGCCCACAACTTGGTGCGCTCGGCCACTTCGAGGCCGAGCTTCATGAATTCCTGAAACTTGTCCGGCGCCTTTTCCGGTTCATTGACGACGGCGGCGAGCGTGACGCTGCCCGACACCGCCTTGGCGGTCATGTAGTCGCCCGGCGGCACGACGGGGTGTTCCGGCGGGGCAAGGCTTCCGCTGCTCATGAACGCGGCCAGCGCGGCGCATCCAGCGGCTGTCCCGAAGTCCGCGGCTTCACCAAACTGTAATGCCTGGCGTCGATGCGCCTCGGTGGGCTGAACGATCCAACGTTCGGTGGCGTCGAGCGCCGCTTTGATCGGAGGCGCCGGTTCGGCACCCGCGGATTTGCGTGCGCATACCCACGCCCACCATACGGCTTCCCGGCGAGGCAGCGCGTGCGCCAAAACTCGGACGGCATCGGGAAACAATCCGTTCGAGAGGAGCAGATCGATGTACGGCCGCGGCGGCGAGTCCGCGGGGCTCAACAGAGCGCGGGCTTCGTCGCCGATGTCGGCGACAGCGCACAGCGCGGCGGCGCTGTGCTGGCGCTCGGCTGCCGGAGTCACGGGAGCGGTCATTGTCGAGCCGTCAGTTGATCATGGTGATGCCGCCTTTCAGCGTCAGCATCCCGTCGCCCTTCACCGTCGTCATCGGCGCCTTCACTTCGGTTTGGACCGAGCCTTCGATGCTGACCTTCATACCTTTGATCGTGATGCCGGTCTGATCGATCTTGATGCTGTTGCCCCCCACCTTGAGCTCGATGGCGTTCATCGCCTCGTTGGTAATCGAGCCGCCGCCGGTTTTCACCTCGATGTTTCCAGTGCCCAGCTTCGTGGACATGTTACCCTGGGTCACGTCGATCGAGAGGTTGCCCATGGAGACGACAAGCTTGTCATTGCCGCTTTTGATCGTGACGGAGCGGTCCTTCTCGACTGAAATAGTCTCCTTGCCTTCCTGCACCGTGAGCGATCGATCGCCTTTGATCGTGATCGTTTCGGTCTTGTCAACGGTCTCGGTGCGCTGGCCGTGGATCGTGATCGTCTCATCGTTGTCGACGGTCTCGATGCGGTCATGCTTGACGTGCGTGGTCTCGTCATTGTCGATCGTCTTCTTGCGATCGTGCCCCACCCAATGCGTCTCGTCGTTCTCGACCTCGATGTCGAGATTCTTCTGGGCGTGCAGAAACGCCTGCTCGGTTCCTTTCTTGTCTTCAAATCTGAATTCGTTGAAGTCGGCCGGGTCTCCGCCCTTGGAGCTTCGCGACTTGACGCCGCTCTGCGTTCCGTTGGCCGGGAGCTCGTACGGAGGCATCATGTCGGCGTTGTACACTCGGCCGGTGATGATCGGCCGATCCGGATCCCCCTCGAGGAAATCGACGATCACCTCTTGGCCGATTCTCGGAATCTGAATCGCGCCCCACGTCTTTCCGGCCCAGCCGCTCGAGACGCGGATCCAGCAGGAACTGTTCTCGTTGAGCGTTCCGACCTTGTCCCAAAAGAACTGCACTTTCACCCGACCATACTTGTCGGTGTAGATCTCCTCGCCGGCGGGGCCGACGACGACCGCCGTTTGCGTTCCATGCACGACCGACCTGGGTGTGACTCGAGCCGGGCGAAACGGAACGGCGTAGGGGATCGCGACAAAACCGGATTCAAAGGTGAACGCGGGTTCTTCCTTCTCGCTTCGATAGCCTGACTGCGCGGCAACGTGTCGCAGCGTCACCAACTGATACGATAGGTTGACGTCTTTCCGATAGTGATCGGTGATATCGAGCTTATAACCGCTCGTGAGTCCGCGGCAATTCGTCCGCCCTTTGATGAGCCGACTCATGGCCTCGGCTTCTTCGATGCGGATGCGAGCGATCCGGTCGCCGTCCGCGCCGACGAGGTAGTTCCCCGGATAGTCGTACAACTGATACGTGTCGGCGCCGAGCCCTTGGGGACCGGCCGACGCCGTGCGCTCGAGCGTTTGTTGCGGCGTTTCCTGATTGTGGTCTCGCAGCATCACTTTGCCGCTGCACACGGCGCTGCCCAGTTCCAGCGACGTGAGCACGTCGTCCGGCTTGGATCCGATGGCGACGATGCTCGCGTTGATCTTGGCCACCGGTCCGGGTTTGATGGTGGCCGAAACATCGGCAAAAACGATCGTGTGCTTGGCGCTGGTGTGCTCGAAGAAGTAGAAAATTCCCTCTTCCTGGAGCAACCGCGAGATGAAATCGAGATCCGTCTCGCGGTACTGCACGCAATAGTCGCGCGGATTGTACGTGCCATTCAGCGAAAACCGATAGTCCTTGATCCCCTTGTCGTCGAGCACCTTCTTGACGATGTCGGGCACCGACTTCTGCTGAAAAATCCGACAATCCGTCGCGAGCGACAGAAACCAGATCGACGGCACCACCTCGGCGCGATACGAAACGAAGCCGTCGGAGCGGGAGCCCTGAGAGAACCGGCGCACGACGCCGTGAAAATATCGTTCCCCTTCGTGAATCAGATCGACCGTCACGCTGACCGGCTTTCGCAACAACTTTTTGGGATCGAGCGATGGACTGACCGAAATCAGATCCAGCGTCAGCTCGAACGGTGTCGACATCGCCTCGTCACCGGTCAGTTGCTCGACGAGAAGGGTGTCGCCACCATACGGCGTTTCCAGCCGCATCGGCTTGCCTTTCTGCGTGTAGTCGGGCATGAAGGAGCGCTCCCTAGGTCAAGCGACGGGGGCGGCTTCACCCCCAGATGACGTGGATGACATCGATCCAAACGACGATGTCGTGTCACCCGCGCGAACGGCCGGCGCCGTTCCGTTGTCCGCCGCCGCCACATGATACGTGAGCGCGCCGTCGTCGGATACACCCACGGTGATGGTGCCGATCCCGTCGCCCGTCGCCATCTGTTGCAGCAAACGCATGGAGATTTCCGGCAGCAGCGTATGGGTCAGGATGTTGTCGACGTTGCGCGCGCCGCTCTCCACCTCGGTGCACCGAGCGGTCACGGCGTCGACCAACGCTTCGTCATACGCCAGCTGAACGTGATGCGTCTCCAGAATACGACGGCGAACCTTCCCGAGCTTGAGTCGCACGATCTGTTTCAGATTCTCGTCGCGCACCGGGAAGAACGGAATGACGACCATGCGGCCGAGGAATGCCGGCTTGAACGTTTTGTCGAGCTCGGGCTTGAGCGCCTTGGCCAGACCTTCGCTCGACGGCGACGTTTCCGGATCGGCCGTCAACGTCATGATCGTCTCGGTGCCCGCATTCGTGGTGAGAATGATGACCGTGTTCTTGAAATCGATCTCGCGACCTTCGCCGTCTTCCATGCGACCCTTGTCGAACACCTGGAAGAACAGCTCGAGCACGTCGGGATGCGCCTTCTCGACTTCATCCAATAGCACCACCGAATAGGGACGACGGCGGACGGCTTCCGTGAGCACGCCGCCTTCGCCGTAGCCCACGTAGCCCGGCGGCGATCCCTTGAGCGTCGAGACGGTGTGCGCCTCCTGGAACTCCGACATGTTGATCGTGATCAGGTTCTGCTCACCGCCGTACAGCAGATCGGACAGCGCGAGCGCCGTCTCCGTTTTGCCGACGCCCGACGGGCCAACGAGCATGAATACGCCCTTGGGCTTTTGCGGATCTTCAATGCCGGCGCGTGAGGTACGAATGCGGCGGCTGATCGCCTCGAGCGCGGTTCCCTGGCCAATGACGCGCGAACCAAGCTGGCCTTCGAGCGCGAGCACCAGGCCCATCTCGTCGCGCAGCATCTTCCCGACCGGAACGCCGGTCCATCCGGAGATGACTTCACCGATGACCGAAGCGTCCACGCACACGCGCATGAGCGGCGTTTCGCCTTGCAGCGCCTCGAGCTCTTCGTCGAGTGAGCCGAGCGCCGTCTTGAGGCCGTCTGCATTGTCGGCCTTGGTGGTGCCCAAGTGGTGGTCTTCCAGTTTTTGTCTGTGGTCGCGGATCTTGTCGACGAGGCCCTTTTCCTTTTGCCAACGCTCCGTGAGCTTGGCGAGCTCCGCTTCCGTGTCGGCGCGCTGCGTATCGATGCCCGCCAAACGGTCGGAGTGATCGATGCCAACCGCCGCTTCGCGCTCGAGCACGCGGCGCTGGACGGCGAGATCGTCGAGCCGACGCGTCGCGTTCTCGACGGCCGGCGGCGTCGCGTTCTGACCGAGCGCCAGACGCGCGCACGCGGTGTCGAGCACGCTCACGGCTTTGTCCGGCAGTTGCCGGTCCGGCAAGTAGCGGTGCGACAAGCGAACCGCCGCGTCCAACCCGCTGTCCACGATGCGAACGTTGTGATGCTTCTCGAGCGGCGCGAGCAGCCCGCGCATCATCTGCATGCACGTCTCCTCACTCGGCTCCTCGATCTTGACGAGCTGGAAGCGGCGTGCGAGGGCCGGATCCTTCTCGAAGTACTTCTTGTATTCGCTCCACGTGGTGGCGGCGATGGTGCGGAGCTCGCCGCGGGCGAGCGCAGGCTTGAGCAAGTTGGCGGCGTCGTTCTGGCCGGCCGCTCCGCCGGCGCCGATCATGGTATGCGCTTCGTCGATGAACAGAATGATCGGCGTCGGCGAATTCTTCGCTTCCTCGATCAGGCCCTTGAGACGGTTCTCGAACTCGCCCTTCACGCCGGCGCCGGCCTGCAGCAGCGCGAGGTCGAGCGTGCGGAGCGTGACGTTGCGCAGCGGTTCGGGCACGTCGCCCTTGGCAATGCGCAGCGCGAAGCCTTCGACGACGGCCGTCTTACCCACGCCGGCTTCGCCGACGAGAATCGGATTGTTCTGGCGGCGACGGAGGAGGATGTCGACGATCTGACGAATCTCGAAATCGCGACCGAGCACATTGTCGATCTTCCCGGACTTGGCGCGCTCGGTGAGGTTGACGGTGTACGCGTCGAGGTTGGGCTGCTTGCCGCCGCCGGGGCCGGCGATCTTCTGTCCGTCGCCGCCGGTTGCTCCAGCGCCGGCCGACGCGCCCTGCGTCCGTGCGGCCTCCATCTCTTCCGACGAATCGGCGGTGATGGCCTGAAAGTCTTTCTTCAGCGTCTCGACCGGGATCTTGGTCAGCTCGCGGCTCATGTCCTTGGCCATGCGCGCCAACTCTTCGTTGGATAAGAGCGCGATGAGCGCATGTCCGCTGCGCACCTGGTGCGCGCCGTAGTCGAGTGAACCGATGGTCCAGGCTTCGCTCAGCATGAGTGCGACGTGCGGGCTCACCGCCGGTGTGCGCGCGTTGCCGGTCTTGAGATGGTCGAGACTCTTCGACAATTCGGACGACAGCCGCGACCGGTCGATGCCGTACTGCTTGAGAATCGCCGCGATGTCGCCGTCCGTGTTGTCGAGCGCCTTCATGAGAAAGTGCTCAATCTCGACGTCGTAATGCGTGCGAGACAGGCAAAGTCCGGCGGCGGCTTCCACGGCGCTCCGCGTCGTGTGGTTGAGCTTCCCGATGAGAGCTCTGAGATTGACGGCCATTGAACGCCTCGTGTGCTACGTGTGAGACTACGACTTACAAAGTGAAGAGTGCGTCGTCCGGATCGCGCTCCAACGGTGCCGTGCGGAGCCAGGTACACCAACCCAGCGGAAGCGGCGTATCGTCGGCGTCGAGCCGGCAGGGCGGCGCTTCATCCCGCGCGAGCACCAGTTGGATTTCGAAATCGAGTTGATCGTTCGCAAAAAAACGGGTGAGACCGCGGAGTGCATCGTACGACTGCCCGCCGGGAAGAAACTCGTCGTACCGCGTTCGCGTGAGAGGGCCAATGCGCAAACGGACCCGCCCCTGCTGGTCCCACACCTCGTCGCCCGCCACAGCGCCCCCGCCGAGCCCGGCAGGCACCCCGAACTCCGCGCCAAGCGCCGTCTGCGCCGACTCGTCCAATGGGTACCAGGCGCCCACGAACTGCTCGACATCGACCGGCACGTCGAAGAAATCGGCAACAAGCTGCTCGAGCGCCGCGGCCGGACGGGACGGCATGCTCAGCAAACCGGAATAATAGAGCAGCACTTCGTCCGGCATGGGAAGACGCTTCTGCAAACCCGCGGCTCCCATTCCCACGAGACTGAGCAGATGCCGCGTCAGCCAATTCTCGTTCGTCGCGTCGTCCTCGCTCGTCTCCAACGAGCCGGTTCCTTCGAGCCCAATCGCCGCATGCGACTTCGCCCAGGCCCGATAGAACAGCGAGATGATGCGATGTTCGAAAATCCCCAGAAAGGCATGCAGCGCATGGTCGCCGGCTCGCGCCCGGTGCGCCATGTACAGGCTGTAGTCGATCGGCAGAACGCCTTGCGGACCGGTGAGCCCGAAGAAATTCACCATCATCCGAGCCGGCGCGTTTCCCGGCGACTCGGTCAGGGACTGTATGGCGCTGGCGGGAAACGCGACCGCCGTCTGCGTACTGAAACGGACGACCTCGTCGCCCGGGTCGCCGAATTCCCCGACCGGCGCGCGTTCGGGCAGCAAACGCTCCAGCAGGTGCACAGCTTGAAAAAAGTCGTACGTCTGCGGCGCATCGAGCAGCCGTCCGAGCAGCTTCGGGTCGACGGTCATAGCAGCGGCTTCCATCCCGCGCGCGCCGGCCACTCGTACACCGGCCGTTTCCGCTGACGCGACCGCACCGACAGAATTGAAAAGCTGTTAATCGACGCGTACAGGCCGAGGAACCGTTCGAGAATCGTGCCGAACAGGAACACGCCGCCGCCGGTAAATTCGTCCTCGTCGAGATCGAGGTCCACGCGACGGCCGCGCGCAAACGTGAGTCCGTGCTCGGTGAGAATGCGCGCGAAGGTCGGCTCACTCCGGACGCCGACGATGCCCGAGATCTGCTTTTGCGCGCTGGCCGAGTCTCCGAAGTCGTACAGGCGAAGCGTCTCGCGCAATGCGTCCTCACCGCCCTCGACGAGCGAGAGATAGTTGAGCGAAAGCTGCGAGATGAGCCGCCACGTTTGCCCGTTGCCGAGCGGCGGCTGCACGACCCGCGTTGGCTTGATGAGCGCGATGATCTCGCGAATCGGCCCGCCGCCTTCCAACTCGAAATCGCCACTCGGATTGCCGAATGCCAGCCGCGCCGGAAGGTCGCTGTTGAAGCACGTGAGACGCGCCGTGACGGTGTCCTGTTCGGGATGCGCCGATCGTCCCGAGCGGTCGACGAACGAAAGCATGATGTCGGTGCCCTCGTCGCTTCGCCACCCGCTCTCGCGTCGCTTGGCGAGCCAATATAGGCCGGCGTCTTCCTCGCGGGTGTCCACGTCCTGCGCGCGCCGCATGGGGAGCGGAAGACCGCGCACGCTCCGCGACGGCGCGTAAAACGGTAGGAACCGCAGCGGCCGCTCCGAGTCCGGCGTCACGGCATTGACCTGATCGACCGAGAAGATCTCCGTCGTGAGCCGGCGGCGGGCGTCGGCGATCAGATGGTATTCCGGGCGCTTCTGCGTCAGCATCACCGGTTCGGACACGTGCGGAAACAGATTGACGATGGGCGTACATCCGAGCCGGAACGTCGAGGCGGTGACGCCGGCTTCCAGCATGGCGCGCCACTCGCCGCGCTCGTATGCAGGAATTGGAAGGAGTATTTCAATACCGCCGCCGAATCCGGCGGCCCCGATCTGTTCGAACCCGCTCAGGTCGAGGAACAGATACTTCTCGGGAAAGACGAAGTACTCCTGGATGAGCCGGTACGCTTCGAACGAGCGGCCCGGATACGGCAGCATGCCTTCGTCGGGCCCAAGCCCCGCCGGCTGCAGCGCGGATGCCGGCAGCTCGAGCATTTTCGGGGTCTTGCCCGCGCCGGGCGCACCGGCCAGCTCGCGCACGATGATGTTGCGGTCGCTCGAATTGAGCAGCTCATAGAGCGCCGCCGAGAGATTCCCGGAGCCGTCGAGATAAAAGCGCAGCGACTTGAGATCGAGCGCCGAGAACAGGACGTCGGGCTGGCAGCGAAGCTCGAGGCGAAGAACGGCCGTGGCGTCGCCCAGGCGAGCCGGCGGCTTGAGCCGGTCGGGCGTCGTCCACTGCGCCGCCGTCACGTTGATCGGCCACAGCGTGGTGTCGTAGCAGTTTTGAAACTTGCACGGCACGCCGTCCACCGGCCGCGAAAACAGCATGGTCCCGCGCGGTACGCGGTAGCCCGTGGTCAGCTTGCCCTGCTCGGGATCGAGCCGCATCTCGACGATCGACATCGCCGGAATGGGACGCACATAATGCGGATAGACGATGTTGAGGAGCGCCTCGCTGACCTCGGGAAAATCGTCGTTGATCTTGAGATGCACGCGCGCCGCCAGAAACGCGAAGCCCTCGAGCATCCGCTCTACATGCGGGTCCTCGCACTTGTTCGGCTCGATCAGCAACCGGCCGGCGACTTTCGGATATCGCTGCGCGAATTCGGCGCCCATGCGCCGAAGGTACGTGAGCTCGCGCTCGTAGTAGTGCAGCAGCTCTTCACGCATTCGACTTGTCCGTCACGTCGATTTGCCCGCTGGAGAAGTGCAGCACCGTATCAAACATCACCTGTTCAGGCGTTGGATCGAGCCGGAGCGTGGCTTCCACGACGAAGCGGAGCTCGCGGCGGCGGACCTCGCCTTCGATCTCCACAATGGACACCTGCACGTTCGCGAGCCGCGGCTCGAACAGCGCCAGCACCTCTTCCATATCCTGCATCAACTGCATCCGCGCCTCGGGCGAGTCGCTGCTCAGCGACGTGATGTCCGGCACCCCATAGTTGAACAAGGAGCTCTGAAGCTCGACGAATTCATCATCCGCCGGCTCCGGCGAGCGGCGCGTATTCAACAACCACTCGAGATCACGTTGCACCGACAGCTTGAACTCGCGCAGCGATTCGGCGTAGGTCGTGCGCGGGTCCGCAGAGACTCGCGGTTCGGTGTCGGTCAGGCGGTCAAGGATGGACGGCTGGACAGTCCGCTCGATTTCACGCTTGACCATGGTCAGGACTGCGTGAAGCTGATCGCTTGAATCGGGTCGAGCCGGCAGATGCGAAGGTACAGGCTCTGTCGCGTGCCCGAATCGCCATCAGTCTTCTCGAGCACACGATACATCAACGCCATCGGCGCGGCAACGAGCTCGCCGGCTTCCCATTCCTCGAGCCGATGCGATTCGATGGCGGCCAGAAGCTGCTCGAGCACCGGCACCGCGACCTGATCGTGCCCCGCTTCGACCATGATACGCGCCAACTGCGCCTGAAGAAGAAAACGACCCCGGCTCGTCTTCTCACGCCCCGCCTCGCGCATGAGCAACGCGATGGCGCGATCCGCATGACCACTGCGCACCTCCGCGAGTGCCAGCGACAGCGGATCGTGCGACGGCGAATCGCCGTTGTCGCTCGACGCGCCGCTTTCGCCGTACGACGTGACGGCGGCGCTCGACGGAAGCAGATCGCCGCTCCGAAGCCACGCACGCGTCTCAGCGTTCGCGGTCGGTGTGTCGTCCATCAGGGTCATCTCGAGCAGTTGCGGCAAGTCGTTGAGGAGCGAACGCAGCGACCCGCGCATCGCGGTGGCCACCGGGAAATAGCTGCTGCCGAGCGCGTCGACCGCGGTGAGAACGTAGCGCTGGAGGTCGATCCAGCCGCGCCCCTGCGGGCTGCCCATGACCGTCTCCGCGGCCTCGAGCAGCTCGGGCCAGCGTGAGTCCAGCAGCAGACCCTTGAGGGTGGTGCGAACGTTGGTCGGCGGCGCGTCGAGCAGTTTTGGATCGAGATCACCGGTGCGTGCGCGGAGCTCGCCCCAACGAAGGCCGCGAAGCAGCAGGTACGCCGCGGGATTGTACGGATCGTTGACGCGCAGGTACCGTGCGGCTCCGATGACGCGCGATGTGGCATCGTCGCGCGACGTGGGCTCCGCCGCGAGCCCACCGCGACCGGCGGGCGCGCCGCCCGACGACGCGGAGTCGGTGGTCGCCATTTCTGCGGCGCTGTCGTCGGCGGTTGCGTCGATCGGATCGGGATCGATCTCGAGCTTGCGTTTGAGCAGCTGCACGGCGGTGCGCTGAACATCCTCGAGCGCTTCCTTCAGCTTCGCATACGTCGGCGCGACGTTGCCGAACTTTGCCTGCGAGAGCTCGTCGAGCTTTTTGAGTGCGGCGAGCGAGCCGGCGATATCAGCGACGACGGTTTTGAACCACGGTTTGGGCGTCGAGGTGAACGCGTTGTCCGCCTCTTCCGGCAGGAGCTTGCGGGCCGCCACGGCCGCGGCGCGCGACGCCGCCTTCTGTTCGTCCTCCGCCGCCATCAGCTCCGTGGGGATGAGCCGCGAGTCTCGGAGCTGAAAGAAATCGTGACCGGCGCGGTCGAGCGCCACCATGCGGACCGGGACCTCGAGCTTGAGCCCGACCCAGTCGAGGGGCGCGGCGCGCATCTCGGCGTCGCCGTCGTCGATTTCAGGATAGAGGCTATCCCAGAATTGTTCGACGAGGCCGGCGATGACATCGAGGCCCGAAGCGAGACCGCCAAAGCCTTCGCGGCGGACGAGGGCCTCGGTCAGCCATGCGGCGATCTGCAGATCTTTGGATTTTGTGGCGAGGGCTTCCTTGCCCAACTTGATGACCATCGCCCAATCGGACGTCTTGAGCGTGGTGGTCCACTCGCCTTGCGGCGCGTCGTCGTCCGCGCGCCGGGCATCCTTGATTTTGTCGAACAGCGGATCGTACCGCAGATCAACGCCGCCAGGGCTCGCCCCGGCGATTGGATTCAACAGCTCATCACGCAGCGCCATGTCCGTGTCACGTCGACGCGGTCGGAGCGAGCGTGATCTCCAACTCACGCAGCTCCAGGATTGGGAACTCCACGTCGTCGACGAGCAACATTTTTTGTCCGACCGGCGCTTGTTCGCCATCCTCGAGCTCGCGCCACTCGGTGACGCGTCCGAGTCGGACGACGGCATCCGCCTCGCGCCAGGTTTGCGGTGCGATGGCGGGCAGGAGAACCTCGCCGAGCTCGAGACCGGTGAAGGACTCGTTTGGGCGAACGATGGCGGGCGCCCAGAGGAGATCTCGCAATTTCTTGGGAGCCTCCATCCGAACGACGGCCACGTGTTCAAACGGCAGCCACATGTACTGTCCGCCGGCGAACAGCTCGAGCCGCGCGCCGATTCTCGGATCGGCGTCGGTGATCGACGTGAACGCCTGTCCGTTCACCGTTCCGCCAACGATACGCGCCGACGTTTGCGGAAAGTTTTGCTTTTCGAACATCTCGTTGCGGAGGCGTTCCGCGTGCAGGGCGGCGTGGTACAGCAGCGCCCCCATTTCGGCGTCGCGACCAGCGCGACCGAGCACACTGAGTTGCTTCTCGGCGCGATCGAACTGACCGGCAAAGCAGAGCAGCTCGAATAGAAATGCCCGGCGCTGGGCGTCGGTCGGGTTGTCCCGAACCTCGGCGCCCAACGCTTCGATTGCCTCGTCGAGTCGTCCCGATTGGAAGAGTTGACGAGCTTGCATTATGCCGTGCGCGCCACGATCACGATGCTGCGTTGGTGGCGATGTTCCACGACATGACGACAGCGACGTCGCCGGTGCCGTCGCCCTTCTGCGGCGTGTAGGTCAGATCGACCTTCGCGAAATTCAGCGTGACGTTTTCCGTCAACAGATCTTCGCCGCCCGAGCCGCCCGTGGAGTACGAGCTCACGAGAATGTCTTGCATCTTGATCTTGAGATACTCGAGCGGATGCTCACCGGCCTTGCGGACCGTCAGCGTCGCTTCCTTGATGTGCTTTCCATTGGCGACGTTCTGGAGGAGCAGCGGCGACGACTTGTCGATGTACTTGGTGAACGAGATATCCTGAAAGTTCGCCTTCCCCGCGCCGCCGCCCGAGCTGATGTGCGTCGAGCCGGACTGACTAGCACCCCACGACCACGCCAGCACGTTGATCTCGTCCTTATGAGTCTTGTCCAACGCCTCGCCTTTGATCGCGTCTAACTTCATGAACATGTCGACTGCCATAGCAGGTCTCTCCGTGCCGGGGGGCGATGAATGGTGGTATCTCAATTCCGTGGCGCCGCGATGGCAAACCTACAGCGGTGGCCGACGGGGCGCAGTATGCTCCGTCACATGCGACGCGAAAATTACATTCGCGTCGCGCGCGACGGTCCTTCGATCAAACTCGCCTCGACTCAGCCCGCCGCTTTCGGCAGATCGGCGACGAGACGCATGGACATCGACAGTTCGTCGAGTTGGAAATGCGGGCGGAGGAACGCCACAGCGCGATAGGCGCCGGGCTTGCCCGGGATCTCCACGACTTCAACGCGCGCTTCCTTCAACGGATGGCTCGCCTTCACGGCAAAGCTCACGTTGTCGTTGGCCACGGCGTATTTGAGAATCCAATTGTTCAAGAACGTCTGGATCTCGTCCTTCGACGCGAACCCGCCGATCTTGTCGCGCATGATCGACTTGAGATAGTGCGCAAAGCGCGACACGGCGAAGATGTACGGCAGCTGCGCCGAGATGCGCGCATTCGCCGTGGCCGCGTCCGAATCATAGATCTTTGGCTTCTGCGCCGACTGCACGCTGAAGAAGGCCGCGTAGTCCGTGCCCTTGCAATGGACGAGCGGAGCGAAGCCGAGATCGGCGAGCTCCTTTTCGCGACGATCGGAAATCGGCGTCTCGGTGGGACACTTCATCGCGATGTCGCCCGACTCCGTCTTGAAGTTGTGCACCGGCAGGCCATCCACGAGCCCGCCGCTCTCCACGCCGCGGATGGTCGCGCACCAGCCGTAGGTGGCGAACGCCTGCGTGATGCGCGTACCCAGCGCCCACGCCGCATTGCCCCACAGATACTTCGAGTGGTCCGAGCCGTCCACGCCCTCTTCGTAATCGAACGCCTCGACGGGCACCGTGGCCTTGCCGTACGGCTCGCGGATCAGAATGCGCGGCAATGCCAACGCGACATACCGCGAATCGTCGGTCGCGCGGAAGCCCTTCCACTTGGCGTATTCCGTGGTGTCCATGACTTTCGCCATGTCCCGCGGCGCATCGAGCTGGGTGTAGCTCTCCATATTGAACATCTCGGCGCTCGCCGCGGAGATGAACGGCGCGTGAGCCGCCGCCGCCACCTGCGAGATCTTCTCGAGCAGCTCGATGTCCTGCCCGGACTTGCCGAACTCGTAGTCGCCGAGCAGCGCGCCGAACGGCGTACCGCCGAACACGCCGAATTCCTCTTCATACACTTTCTTGAAGAGCGCGCTCTGATCGAACTCGGGCGCCTTTTGCAGGTCCTTCAACAAATCCTTCTTGGAGGAGTTGAAGACCTTGATCTTGAGCTGCGTGCCGGTCTCGGTGTTGTTGAGCAGATACTTGAGACCGCGCCACGTGCCTTCGAGCTTCTGAAACTCGGGGTGATGCAGGACTTCGTTCAGCTGCGCGGAGATGAGCGCGTCGATCTGCGCGATGCGCGCATTGATCATCGCCTCGGTGTCCGGGTTGAGCGTCACCGTGCCGCGCAGCACCTCGCTGACGAAATTCTTGACGAGATCCTTGCCGCGCTCCTTGGTGGCCGCGTCGCGGCCCATGCGCCCTTCTTCGACGATCTTGTCGAGAAGGTTGAGCTCCGGCGAGAACGTCGTCGCCGCCTCTTGGTTTTGTGCCTGGGCCTCAGCCATTGCCGCCTCCGATCTCGCCCTCGAGCTTCTTCATCGCCGCCGCATCGTTAAGAGTACTCTGAAGGATCTCTTCGAGCTTGTCGTTGCCCTGCAGACTGCCACGCAGATCGGCAAGCTTTGTCCGCAGATCGAGCAGCTCCTTGAGCGGACCAACATTCCGCGCCACCGCATCCGGCGAGAAATCGTCGAGGCTCTCGAAGGTCATGTCGACCGCGATCTTTCCGCCGCCTTCCTGCAGCTTGTTCTCGACCGCGAAATTCACGCGCGGCTTCATGCTCTTGAGCACCGTGTCGAAGTTGTCGGGATTGATCTCGACGAATTTGCGATCCTTCAGCCGCGGCAGCGCGTCGGCCGGAGTGCCGCTCAAATCGGCGAGCACGCCCATCAAGAACGGCAGCTCCTTCGTCTCGACCGCGCCGCCCGTCTCCACGTCATAGCTGATGTTCACGCGCGGCGGACGAACGCGCTCGAGTTTCTTTTGTGTTCCTTCTCGTGCCATGGTGGGCTCCCGGGTACTGTTGTAGTTGCTAACGGCGACGACAGGCGCAAATCATGGCGCCGCGTGCAAACATCGTCAAGCGACCCGCGGCGATTTTCTTTTCGGTGTCGGCGGCAGGGGAAACAGCTCCAACTCGAAGAACGGAACGTCGGCGAGCTCGCGAATGAGTTGCGCGAAATCCTCGGCAGTCGTCGTCACCGGCACGGTTCCGTCCGAGCGCAATCGCTCCAGGTGCTCGCGCACCGTCGTTCGCCCGTCGCACCGCCCCAAGAGCGCGGGAAACCACGACGGACAGGGCGCCGTCGTCGCGAAGGGCACCAACGTCTCCACCGTCGCGCCGAGCTCCGTCCACTGCCCGTCGCGAAGCACCGACCGGACGCGCAACTCCGCCGAGCGCACCGCGCGCGGGCGGCTGTCGAGCAGGCGCGCCACGTCCGCCGCCTCCCATTCGACTGTACCGGTCAAGTAACGCAGCAACCAGAGAAGATCCTCGGCCCGCGTTTCTCCGCTCAGCATGCGATGGCGCGTCACCACCGTCCGGGGCGACGTGCACCGCTGCACCAGCGCCGTAATCGCGACGAGGCGCGTCACCCCAAGCTTCTTGAAGAACACCGCCTGGCGAAGAAACGCCTCCGGCGTCATCCGCCCCGACTGCAGCCGATCCGCCTGGTAGACCTTGGTCTCCACAGTCCCGCTGCGCAACACGACAACGTCGAATTCGCCCTCCGAGGGACCCAACATTCGCCGAATTCGGTGTTCGGTCGAGTCGGGGTCCCGGTCGGTCATCACGCAATCCAAATAGAAGAGCCCGCCAGGTTTGAGATGTTCCTCCAGGCCGGCAAGAATCCGCCGCGTGATCTGCTCGCCGTCCGCGCCCCCGTCTCGAAAAACCATCTCCGTCGCCTCGGAGGGGACATACGGCGGATGCGCCGTGATCAGATCAAACGTTTTTCCCGCGACCGGTTCGTACAGATCGCCCTGAATCGCCGTGAAATTCTCGAGACCGTTCAGCGCAGCGTTGAAACTCGCGAATCGCGTGGATCGCTCCGTAATGTCGGCGGACCATGCGTGCCGCGCGAAATGCTTCGCCGCGAACAACGCCGCGATCCCCGTTCCCGCGCACAGCTCGAGGTACGACTCAGACGGCACGCGCGGCATGAGGCCGACAAAGCGACGCGTCTCCGACGTCAGCGGAGAAAAAACGAGATCCGACGGAATCCCATCGCCGATTGTCTCCATGCCGCTCAGCCGATCCGACGCGATATAGATGTCTTCGCTCGGAAACAGCGCCACGGACCCCACGCACAAGTCCGGATCCGCAACGGAATTCTGCAGCAGCCCCAGATCGGTGAGAATCGACATCTCGTCCGGCGACAGCACCCCGCGAACCACCGTCCACGGCAACCGCGACCCGTCGAGAAACAGCAGGACGAGGATCGACTGAGTGTCCACCGGCTTCGTGAAGACGACGCGCTCCATTTGAAGCGCCTTGATCTGGCCAATGTTCGGCGCGCCGGTTGCGCGGCACAACTCGACTTCGGTGTACCCGACGCGTCTCAACCATTCACGTAGCCGCTCGAACTGTTGCGGCGAGCCGAAAATGAACGGTTCGGTCGCCCATCGCGGCGGCGTTGCTTCGAGGGTCGTCATTAGTTGCGCGAGGTACTCGCAATGGAGAGCGGACGGGGCGGCGTCGCTACCGACTGCAATCGTGAAATGATGATGACGTCTCCGTCGCGCGGCGACGCCAGGGGCGTGAGGCCTCGGTCGAGCATGTGCGCAACCGCGCTGTGTGTCACCAACGCTTCTGTACACGGCGTCGCCACCGCCTCGCCATCGATCGTCGCCACATACAGCGGAAGGCGATCGACCGTCGCCTGAGTCGCCGGATCGTCGCCGGCCCCGACACTGTCCCCAACCACCAGCGCGCACACGATCGCGGCATTGCCCCAAAGAAAGCTCTCATGGTCCGGCGCGCCCGCCGCCATCTCCTCGAACGGAAAGCTGCACGCGTCGGTCTTCTTGCCGTACGGTTCGCGCAACAGAAAGCGCGGCAACGCCAAACCAAGAAAGGATGCATCGGCGCTGCGACGCAACGCATCCCAGCCCGTCGGTACGGGAATGTCCCAGTCGTCGGGGTCGGTCTCGCCGGTGAACGACACGGCGCCGGCAAGTCGTGGATCGGCGGCGCTCAACCATGGTGAGTCAACGCTTCGACCGATCGACGCGAGGCGCGACAACACATCGACATGGTCCGGACCAAACGTGTACGCGCCCACGACAATCGAACCACGCGCACCGCTCTCCGCCAACACGCGCGACAATCCCGTACGCGCATTGTCCGGCTCGGCGCGAAGATCGGCAACGATTTCGTCCTGCGACACGTCGATCAACACGACTTGAAGCGACTCGCTCGTGTCGAGACGCCGCACCAGAAAATCCACACCGCGCCACAACGCCTCGAGCGCCTGAAAGTCGGGGTGGTGAAGCACCACTCGCATCATGGCCCCAACGGCATCGTCGACCTTTGCCGCCACGTCGCGCTGCTCGCGACTCGGCTCGCGCACGGTGTGCGGGCGCACCGCGCGGTCGACGAACTCGGTCAGCTCGTCCTGCGGTGCGATGCCGCGAATCTGATCGGTCGCGTCAATCACACTCGGATCGTTGTCCACAATGCGGTCGAGCAGACTGCCGCTGCTCAGACCCAGCGCGGCCGAATCGGCGCGCCGCGTGGCTTGCGGCGCCGGACGCACGGGCGCCGGTGCGGAGCCGCCTTCGGCCGACGCGCGCTTGAGAGCGCGCAGTTGCTGAAACAGCGCCACTCGCTCAACGAGTTGATCGGGATGGAAATCATCGAGCGCGCGGAACCGTATGGCGACGGGCGGCTCGGCGGGATCGATCGTGACGTGTACCTCGGGGTTCATGGCGGCGATCACGGCGTCCACGTCATCACGATCGACGCGACGGGCGCGCCGCTTCGCGAGCGGCGCGCCGCTGGCGTCGGTCTTCCGGCTCGATCGCCCGCTGAAGTCACCGAGAAGGGCAATGCGGAAGACGCCGTCGCTCACCGGTGCGGACGCGCCGGTCGCAAAATCAGACGTGAGATGAACCTCCGAGCGAGGATCGTTCGACACGGTATTCTGCCTCTGGAGAGAGTACGAATCACGATGAGAATTGACGGATCACGATGGACGCCTCACGCCACGAGCACCGCCGATCGGGCGAGCTTGGTGAGCACGTCGTCGATGACGCCGGCGATCTGTTCTGGAGTGAGAGCGGTGTCGCCCATTCGAAGGTCACCATCGGCAAATGCGCGCTCGGTGAGCCGGACCAGTTGCGCGCGATCATTCGTCCCGTCGAGCAGCGGTAGGAGGAATCGCTCCATGCCCGAGACGTCCAGCGGCCAGTGGCCCAGCGCGCTGACCGTGTCAAAGTAGAGCGACTGCCATCGAGCGAGCGCGCTCGCCTTCGGCCGCTTTCCCGCTTCACCAACAAACCGCGACGGCAGCGCGCGGAACTCCACGAGCCCACTCGTCGCGCACTGAAGGACGACGACGGCGAGTGTTTCTTGATCCACGGCGAGCGGTTGAGCATCGGCGCTGCGGTTGGCGGCGGCGCGCTCAGCAACGAGGCGTTGGAGATCGGGGAAGGAGAGGACGAGTGGCGCGGCGCGGCTGAGCACCTGCAGCACGGCGATGAGCAAGGGATTGTTCGTCGTCATCGTCACGCCATTCGGCGTTCTGAACGCTTCGACTCCCGGTCCTCGCGCCGCGTCCGCCTCTGATGGAGGCACAGAAACGCCGCGCGAGCGTATCATCAATTGAGGAATAGCCCCGGCAAGCGGGACATTCGTGACGTCCACGTGTTCGCGACAGAGCAACGTGCGGCGAAACGTTCGTCCAATGACGAAGTCGACGTACTGCTCCATCTGGACGGTGTTCCGATCGGAGTCGAATGCATCTTCGACGCGGCCCTTGGCGGGCGTATGCGCCGTCGGCTTCGCCTCGGCGAGATAGCGAAGTCCGTGTTCAGTGGCGCGCCGCGCAAACTCGGCGAAGTAAATCGGATCGTTGAACGGCTCGAGCTGTTCGTGGAACAGATGTTGGTCGGCCTGCTTCTGCAGTTGATCGACCTCCGCGCGCAGGGTCTGCGCGTACAATGAATCGTCACTCGGATCGGCCGCCGCGAGAAAGTTCGCGAACTCGCGCGCCCTGGCGACGCGCGCCTTCGGGTCCAGCGAACGGTCGTCGTGAAAGAGCAGCATGTCTCGCAGCATCCGCCGGCGGTGCCATCCCGGAAACGTGTTGTAGCTGACGTACGCGATGCCGCTCGGCGCGAGGTGCTTGGCGCACACCTTGAAAATTGCGTTCTGAATGTTCGGCGGCACCCAGGAGTAGACGCCATGACAGATGATATAGTCGAACTCGCCGGCATTGTCGTCGATCTCGTCGATGCTTTGCGCCTCCAGCTTGATGTTTTGGAGACCCATTTCGGAGATCACATACCGACCAGCCGCGATCTGCGTCTGCGAAAGATCGACACCCAAGAATTGCGATTTGGGAAACGCGAACGCCATGCTCAACAGATTGCCGCCGGATGCACATCCGAGCTCGAGCACCCTGCATCGGTCAGGTGGTGGCGGGGTCACCCCGTGAAGCATGGCGTTTGCCGCGATTGAATCGGGATCGGCGAAGGCGATCGGGGCGCTCACGTACGGAACGGCTTCGTAGCTTGCGCGGGTCGGATCGGACATTGATGTGGTCAAGAGAAACGAAAAACCAACGACAGAAGCGAAAAAACGAACGACGACACAAACCTGCTGCTAGATGCTGCCGCGGATGGACGTTGTCCAGAGCATCGTGACGCGCGTTCGGCGCCGCCTTTCATCCCCACGGTTCGGCCTCCCGCTTCCCGCGCACTCGCTCCCGAACTAGCTTCGTCGCCCATGAGGCAGATGCAGCCCGTGCTCTGGACGAAAGGAGTTCTCCTCAGTCCGCAGCACTTCCAGACACAGGACCGGTTCCTCGAGGATCTCCTCGAGTTTCAGCTTTCCGCGCTCGCGTTCTGCCCGTGGGGTTTCCAGCGATTGGAGATCGACCGCGAGGCGCTCGCGTCGGGAACCTTTGCCCTGTCATCGGCGTCGGGAATTCTCCCGGACGGTTTGCTGTTCGACATGCCGATGTCGGAAGCCGCACCGCTGCCAAAGCCGCTGGAGGGAGCGTTCGAGCCCGATCAGGAATGGCTCGACGTCTACCTTGGTATTCCCGAGTATCGCTATGGCGGGCGCAACGTCTCGGGAATGAACCGGGAGCGCGACGCCCGTTACCGAGCCGAGGAGTTGCTGCGCCGCGACGAAACGACGGGTCAAGCTGAGCGACCCATTCAGGTGGCGCGCCGGAACTTTCGAATTCTGTTCGCCGGCGAATCACTCGAAGGGACGAGCGCATTGCGTGTTGCACGCGTCACGCGGTCGGTGACCGGCGAATACCAACTCGATACGCGCTTCATTCCGCCGTTGATCGACATTCAGGCCAGCGACTACGTGATGTCCATCGGTCGCCGGCTCGTGGAGATCCTCTCGGCGCGAAGCACGGCGTTGGCATCGACGCGCCGCCAGAAGAACCAGAGCCTGGCCGAATTCGGCATCGCCGACGTGGCGAGCTTCTGGCTGCTCTATACGATCAACAGTTTTTTCCCCGAGCTGCGGCACATTTACGAAACGCGCCGCGGACATCCGGCGGAGCTCTATCGCGCGATGCTCGCGTTGACCGGTGCCCTCACGACGTTCTCGGGAACCATCCATCCGCGCGATCTGCCGAGCTACGAGCACGACAATCTGTCGGGTTGCTTCACCAAGCTCGACGCGCAGTTGCGCGAATTGCTCGAGACGGTCGTGCCGGCGACGGCGGTTTCAATTCCGATGAAGCTCGTCCAGCCGTCGGTCTACGCAGCAGCGCTCGACCAGGAGAAATATCTGGCCGCGCCGCAGATCTATCTCGCGGTGGCGATCGAAGGGCGCGGAACTGACGTCTCCGGCCGTGCGCCACATCTGGTCAAGGTCGCCGCAGCTGGACAGCTCGACAACCTGATTCGACAGGCGCTACCGGGCGTGCCGCTCACGTATGTGCCGAATCCGCCGAGCGCGGTGTCAGTGAAGCTCAACTACCACTACTTCCTGCTGCAGAAGTCCGGAGCGGAGTGGGACGGAATTGCGCGCGCGCGCAACGTCGCGGCGTACGTGCCGGCGGAATTCATGAATCCGCAGCTCGAGCTCGTGATCATCCTTCCAAAATCCTGACAACACCGCCCGCGCGTCATTTGCGCTTCAGCACGAAGTAGAGGATGACGACCGCCGCGCCGACGAGCACGATGTTGAGCGCGATGATGAGTGGCAAATAGGATTTGATCGTCTTCGGCTGCTCGCCCGCGGGCGGCGCAGCTGGAGCAGCCGGTGCAGGAGCAGACGGCGGCGGCGGCGGCGGCGGCGGCGCCAAGATCGGCGTCGGTGCCGGTGACCGTTGCACGGGTGGCCCGGCGGGCGACGGCGGAATCGGCATCCGGCCAAGGACACGAGTGAATTCGCTCGGTCCGGCGGACGCGCCTCCCCCCACGACCGGCGACCCGATCGGCGTTGGCGGCGAGAGATTTGATGGCCCGGGCGAATTCGGCGGCATTTGCCACGTCGGTCCCGGCGGCGGCCCGAGCGGTGCCATTGGCGCCGGCGGTGTGGGCGGCACGAGGGCGCCGGAGCTTGGAGTCTCGAGACGACTGAACAGCTGCGTGAAGTCGCCGCTGCCACGCGGCGCTGGAGTCGGTGGTGCGACGCGGGCGGGTGGAGGCGCCGGATCGACCGGCGGCATCACTGCATCGAAGCGTGGGACGCCCGGCGAAAGTGCCGGCAAGCCTGGCGCCTGTTTTTGCGGTGGAGGCGGCGCGGCCGTCCGCTGCGGCGGAATGGCGAGTTTGCCGAATACGCCGGTAAAACCCTCGCCGCCGGGAGCGGCGGGAGCGGCGGGAGCAGCGGGAGCAGCGGTGCTCGCTGGAGGAATTGGCGGCGGTGGTGGTGGCGGTGAAGCCGCGCCACTTCTTCCTGGAACGATCGTCGGCGTGAAAGACGGCGGCGACACCGACTGCGCTCCTGACGATGGTGCGCCTAACGATGGAGCGCCTAAAGGCGGCGTTCCCAACGACGGCGCGCCCAATGCCGGCGCTCCCAACGACGGCGCCGGTATCGACTGAGTCGGGGGAGGAGGAGGAGGCGGTGGCGCAGAAATCGGCGCGGCAGACCGTGGCGGCGTGATCGGCAGCGGGTCGACCGGCTGAGCTGTGATGGGCTCGATGGGCCGGTCAGGAACGACCGCTTCGGGCACCACCGGTTGATGCGAAACCGGTGTCGGTATGCCTTGAAATACTCGCGTGAAGTCGCCGGGCGGCGGAACAGCCGGCGGAGGCGGTGGCGGAGGAGTCGTTGGAGCTGCCGTCGGTCTCGGCGCAGTCGTCTGCGCTGGTTTCGCGCCGACGGCGCCAAACACAGTCGTGAAGGATTCGCCCGCCGGTGGTGCAAGACCGGGCGACGACGCGCGCGGCATTGTCGGTGACGACGGTGACGACGCCGGTCGTCCCGCCGGCGGCGCGAGGGGAGGCGCTGTTGGACGCGCGACAGGAGATGCAGACGCGGGCGGCACGGAAGGCGGCGATGCAGGAGGAACGACCGGCGAGGCCGGTTTGCTCGGTATCGCGCCGAACGCCGAGGTGAAACTTCCAATCTCTCCACCGGGCGAGGGCGCCGGTGCGGCAGGACGAGCCACAGACTGAATGATCTGCGTCGCCGCGTTCTGAATGTCCACACTGCTCGCGTGCTCGGCGAGCCACGAGGGCAAGTCGACGAACGACGTGAGGAAATGCGTCACGACCACGAACGTGCCGTCCACATCGACGATTTCGAAGAGCTTCTCCGCCGCGGCGCCGCCCAGCGCGCGCGCCTTGGACAGCAGCGTTTCCCGCTCGGCAGCGGTGCCAATGTCGAGAGAATGGACCATCACCATTCGGCCGAGCGCGATCTCCTGAGCGATCTGGCTCCGCGCGCCATTCTCCGAGAGAGTCTTCAGGATGCGATACTTCGCGGTGAATTCAGCGCTTGTCATCACCTAGGGCGAACGGGTACGTTCGGGTACGTTGGGGGCGCGACGCGCCGGTACGACCGGTATATAGTCGTCGGCGCGCGCGCGCCGCAACGCTGGTGCACGACGTCGCTGCCTCTTCGGCACCGGCGCCGCGAAACGAAGAACAAGGTGCAATGAAGCAGCTATCGCACATCGTGTGGAACGAGGGCATGCACCTGGCGCAGCATCATTTCCAGGCGCAAAGCCGCTTCTTCGAAGATACCGTTCAGTTTGCGCTGACGAGTCTGTTTTTCAAGCCGTACGGCCTCGTCGCCTGTGAACTGGACGCAGAAGCGCTGCGAAACGATACCGTTTCGCTTGTCCACGCGCGCGGGATCATGCCCGATGGACTGCCGTTCGAGATTCCGTCGAGCGACCCCAGCCTGAACGCACTTCCGATTCGCGATCGCTTTTCGCCGACGTCGGACAGTCAACTCGTGTTGTTGGCCATCCCGGCGTACCGCCCCGACCAGGCCAACTTCGCGACGAACGGTAGCACCGGTGCCGGCGCCGCGACGCTGGTCGAGCCCAGCATGCGATACGTGGCCGAATCCACCGTGGTGCGCGACGACATGACCGGTCGTGACGAGCGCCAGCTCACGATCGGTCGCAAGAGTCTGCGGCTCGTGCTCGACAGCGATTCGGTCAGCGGCATGGTCACGCTGCCGATCGCCCGCGTCCGGCGCGACGGCGCCGGGCATTTCATGTACGACCCCGACTACATCGCGCCATCGTTACACATCGGCGCAAGTCCGCGTCTCATGGCGCTGCTGCATCGCCTGGTCGAGATCCTCGAGTCGAAGGCTGATTCCATCACGCGGGGTCGGCGCGGGTCGTCCGACGAATTCGCGCAGCGTGAAGTCGCCAGCTTTTGGCTGCTGCATACCATTCACGCCAGCGCGCCGGCAATACGGCACTGCATTCAAGCCAAGCACATTCATCCGGAGCGCGTGTACGTCGAGCTTGCCCGTCTGGCCGGCGCGCTGTGCACGTTTTCGCTCGACGCGCATCCGCGTTTGCTGCCGGAGTACGATCACGATCAACCCGAAGCGTGCTTCGACGCGCTCGACCGTCACGTTCGCTCTCATCTAGACGTCGTTGCGCCAACCGGACGCTCGGCGATTCAACTGACGGCGAGCGGTCAATCGTTGTACTCGGCGGACATTCGGGATCCCAGATCTTTTGGTCCGGCCCGCTGGATCCTCGGCGTGCGATCGTCGCTTCAGCCGAACGATCTCGTGGCCAAGATGCAGGCGTTGGCGAAAGTGTGCTCCAAGAAGTTCGTCCTGGAGCTCGTGCGTCGCGCGTTTCCCGGTCTCAAGCTCGATCATCTTCCCTACCCGCCGGCCACGATCGCGCCGCGGTCCGATACACAATACTTCTCGATCGAGCGTGCGGGACCATGTTGGGACACGATCGTCTCAACGCAGGAAGTGGGGGTCTACGTTCCGGATGCGATTCCCAACATCGAGCTCGAGTTGTCAATCGTCGTCGAGGGCGAAGGCTGACACATCTCGCGGAACGGGCGCGCGCCTCTTCCGTTGACTGCGCGGGTCCGTATCTTCGACCATCAAACCGGCCACAGTCCGGGAGTCTCGTCGCAACCGATTCTCGACCATGACGTCAGCCCCGCCCTCCCGTTCGCCGGCCGCCCCGAGCGCGCCGCTCCTCGAAACGACTCGACGCGGGCGCCTCGCGCTCGCGTTGCAGGAACCGCTCACCACGGTCGCGCGGCTCCGCGCCAACAAGCAAGTCGCCGCCGACGCCGAGTCCTTCCGTACACGAATCAAGCAGGTGCTCGCCGCCGCCGAACAGGACGCGCGGGCGCTTGGCTACGCGACGGAAGATGTGCGATTCGCGCTGTTCGCCGTCATCGCGTTTCTCGATGAGACGGTTCTCAATTGCGGCCAGACGATGTTCGCCGAATGGCCGCGCCGCACACTGCAGGAAGAAGTGTTCGGCGTACACATGGCCGGCGAGCTGTTCTTTCAATATCTCGAACAGCTCATGGCCAAGCAGGATTCCGCCGATCTCATCGACGTGCTCGAGGTGTATTCGCTCTGCCTGCTGCTCGGCTTCAAGGGCCGGTTCAGCGCGACGCATGGCGGCGACATTCAGGTGCTCATTCGCCAACTCGCCGAGAAGACCGAGCGTGTGCGCGGAAAGCTCGGCGAGCTGTCGCCGCGCTGGCGTCCGCCGGACGCCGACATTGGGCGGAAGCGGGACAGATGGGTTCCGCGCCTCGCCGTGTTGGCCGTGGCGACGCTCGTCATCGCCATCGTGCTGTACGGGTCTTTCGCGGTGTCACTTCGGTCCGGCGACACGGACATGAAAACAGAGACAGCGCGTCTGTCGCGCTGAGCCTCACATCCCGATCACAGAGTTTTGATGATGACGCGACCGACGAAGACGTGGCTCACCGCGGGCGCGGTGTTCCTTGCTTACCTGCTTGTCGCGGCGATCCTCGCCTTTCTCCTCAAGCTGCACGACCGCTCGCTGTGGCAGATGGTCATCGCGCTGACGCTGCTCGGACTGATCAGCGCCGGCTTGGTGCTGTGGTTCCTGCGCGACCAGCTGCGAACGCCCAAGCCCGGAACGACGGCCAGTAGCATTGACGGTGTTCTGGCCGCGGCGCGCGCGCAGCTGTCCACCGCAAAGCACGCGGCCAACCCGAACTTCGGGGCGCTTCCGGTTCTGCTCGTGATCGGTCCCGAAGGAAGCACCAAGACGACGACCGTCATTCGCTCGGGCCTCGAGCCCGAACTGCTTGCCGGCGACGTATTCCGCGGTGAGACTGTCGCTCCGACGTCGACCGTCAACGTCTGGTACGCGCAGAGCACAGTGCTCGTCGAAGCCGGTGGTCCGCTCACCGCCGACGCGCCATCCTGGCTCAGACTCACGCGCGCCATTCGCCCGCGCAGCCTTCGCTCCGCGCTCACGGGCCGTCCGCAGCCGCCGCGACTCGCGTTGGTGTGTTTTGCCTGCGACGAATTCTACAAGCCCGGCAGTGGCGAAACCGTGCCGGCGGCCGCTCGCACCATCCGCGAGCGTCTCGGCGAGGCGGCCAAGCAATTCGGCGTCCAGCTTCCCACGTATGTCGTCTTCACCAAGCTCGATACCGTTCCACATTTCGAGGCGTACACCCGCAACTTCTCCGTCGAGGAAGCTCGTGAACCGCTCGGTGCGGCGCTCCTGCCCGATCTGGGCGGCGTCGGCACATACGCCGACCGCGCGACGCCGCGCCTCGATCAAGCCCTCGACGCCCTGCACACGTCGCTCGCCGAACGACGCCTCACCGTTCTTGGGCGCGAGCACGGCGCGGAATGGAAGCCGTCGGCATATGAGTTTCCTCGAGAGTTCCGCAAGCTCGCGCCGCTCGCCGTGGACTTTCTTCGTGAGATCGGGAGGCCGAGCGAGCTGCAGGTGAGCCCGGTGCTGCGCGGCTTCTACTTCTCCGGTGTGCAAGCGGTGTTCGTTACGGAGACGGCATCCGACCACGTCGCGGCCGTTCCAGGGCAGCAGCAACCAGTGGCGGCCACCGCCCGCTCCGCCACCGCCGTGTTCTCGGCGCCGGCAATTCCGGAAAAGCCGATGACGCCGGCCGCGGTCGCCGCGGCGGGCGGCACCCGGAAAGTTCCGCGATGGGATTTCTTGCCGCGCGTCATGAGAGAAGTGGTATTCGGCGACAAGGCGGCCGTGCGACTGACCGCCGCGGGCGCGCGCGTTGGCTTCTGGCGTCGGATTGGCTTGGCCACCGTGTCGGTCCTCGCCCTGTTGTTCGCCATCGCCTTCACCGTGTCGTATTCCGGCAACCGACGCCTGCAACACGCCGCGCTCGATGCAACGCGCGGCATCGCTTCGTTGGCGCCGAACCCGGTGGATCTGCCGCCGATCGACGCGCTCAACCGCCTGGACGCCCTTCGCATTCAGGTCGACACGCTCAGCCGGTATGAACACACCGGCGCGCCCACCAGTCTCACGTGGGGCCTGTACTCCGGCACCCGTCTCTATCCGGAAGTTCGCGACGCATACTTCGGTGGATTCCACAAGTTGATGTTCGCCGAAACGCACGCGTCAATGCTCAGCACTCTTCGCTCCCTGCCCGACGCTCCGCGGCCGACCGACGACTACGGTGAGACGTATGCGCTGCTCAAGGCGTACATCATCACGACGTCGCATCCCGAAAAAAGCACGACCGAGTTTCTGTCGCCGGCACTCATGACCCGCTGGCTCGGCAGCCATTCGATCGACAGCGCGCGCGCGCAGGTCGCCCGCCGCCAGTTCGACACCTACGCAACCGAGTTGCGCTACGCCAATCCGTTCCCCGACAGCGCGGAGGCGGTAGCGGTCGCGCGCGCGCGGAAGTTCCTGCGCCAATTCGCTGGATCGGAGCGCATCTATCAGTTCATGCTCGCCGAAGCGTCCAAGGCCAATCCGTCGATCCAGTTCAACAAGAAGGTTGCGGGGTCGGCCCCGTTCGTCGTGGACAACTACGAAGTGCCCGGCGCGTTCACCAAGGGCGGATCGGTGTTCATGCTCGGCGCGTTCAAGACCGTCGACAAATATCTCAAGGGCGAGAGTTGGGTCGTGGGCGATGATGCGGCGCAGGTCGATCAGGCCAAGCTCGTCGCCGATCTCAAGTCGCGTTACTCAGTCGACTATGTCGCGCACTGGCGGAAATTCCTGCAGTCGGCGTCGGTCACACGCTACCAGGGCATCAAGGACGCCGCGGCAAAGCTCGCGGTGCTGAGCGGCAATCAGTCACCGTTGCTCGCACTCTTCTCCACCGTGTCGCAAAACACCGCGATCGCGCTGCCGGATGTCGTGAGCACGTTTCAACCGGCGCAGACGCTCACGCCGCCTGCGGTCACCGACAAACTGATCGGCCCCGGAAACGACAAGTACATCGCCGCACTGCTGGCGCTGCAGTCGTCGTTGGATCAGACGGCGAACGCGCAGGGACCGGCCGCCGAAGCCGCCGCGGGACAAGCATCCGGCAACGCCACCGCGGCGAAGACCGCCGCGAGGCAGATCGCGTCCACCTTCACGATCGACCCACAGGGTCAGGTGCACACGATCGTGCAAACGCTCATGGAAGCGCCGATCACCTACGCCGAGCCGTTGCTCAAGAACTTCGGCGCGGCGGAGATCAATGTGCGGTCGCGCGCGTTCTGTTCGGCGGTGCGTCCGCTGCTCGCGAAATTCCCGCTCAATTCCGACGCGACGACGCAGGCATCACTCGCTGAAGTCTCCGCTGTGCTGCATCCCGGATCGGGAAGCCTGTGGCGCTTTTACGAAGACGCGCTCGCCTCGGCGCTTCCCAAGCAGGGCAACGTGTTTGTCCCGGCCGGCAGCGTCAAGTTCACGCCGGGGTTCGTGACGTTCCTCAATCGCGCCGCCGCGTTCTCCGACGTCATGTTCAAGGACAACAGCCAGGATCCGCATCTTTCGGTCACGATAGCACCGGTACCGACGGAGGCGTTCACGACGGTCGCGGTCAGTCTCGACGGCGAAGTGGTGCGCTCGAGCCTCAACGGCAACCAAGCGAGTGCGCGCATCGACTGGCCGGGCGCCGGCCACGAAGCGAAGCTCGCGGCGGGACTCGGCTCGACGGAGGCAACGGTCGTGGGACCCTTTACCGGTCCATGGGCGGTGTTCCAACTCTTCGCGGCCGCCGACGAATGGAAATCGGTTCCCAACGGCTATCGCGTAGGTTGGGAGATTGGAACGCGCGGCCAGCGCGCCGTGCTCACGGGCGGGGGCGGCGCGAAGGTGATTGTGCAGGTCCTCGACGCCGGCGGACCAACATCCGCCATGCTCCGCAAGGGATTCTTCGCCGGGTCGGACTGCTCGGGCGACATCGCCCGGTAGGGCGCCTTGGCTTCAGGCGACAGGTCTGAGGATACAGAATTACTTCGGCGCGCTGACGAGAGTTTGCGTTAGCGCGTCCAGGTTCGCCGCCAGCGTTCCGAACGCGGCGGTTTTCGCGACGGAGACTTCGTCCAGATAGAGACGGCGATTGATCTCGACTTGAACGCTGTGGACGCCGCGCGCCGGGTCGCCGATCCGTTTCACGATCGTGCCGCCGAGGTATGGATCGTTGACCGATACCGTATAGCCGCGTGACCGAAGCGTGTCGACGATCGCCGCAGTGACGCCCGGTGCCGCGCTCGCGCCGCGCACATCAGACACGACGAAGTCGGCGCGCTGAGCACCAGCACCGTCAGGAGTCATCGCATTGCCCACGGATTTCATCGAGTGCCAGTTGACATGCCAGACGACGCCGTGTCTCACGAGAGTTTCGTCAATCGCAAGGCGCAGCGCCGCATGATACGGATGATAGACGCGCTCGATGCGTGAACGCACTTCGGCAACCGGCAGCGGCCGAGCCTGCGCCTCCACGCCGGGGACGACGTATCGGCGAATGAGTCCGAGGCCGCGCGCCGTCTTCTCCGTCGGATTGAGCGGCTCGGGCCACGGTTCGGCGAGTAGTGCAACATCGATGTCGTCGACGGCGCGATTGAGGTCGATGTAACAGCGCGGATACGACGACGTGAGCAGCGTAGCGCCCAGCGCCGGCGCGCCGGCGAGCAACTCGTCGACGTACGCGTCCTCGCCGCGACGAAGCTCGACGCGCGAGGCGTGGCTCGCGAAGTCGTCGGGGTAGAAACGCCCGCTGTGCGGCGAGTCGTAGAGCACCGCCGTGTCAGGTGTCCCACGAACGATCTCGAATGGCGCGGTCACGCTGCGGGCACGGGATCAGAGTCCGGTCAGCACGCCGATCGTCAGCGCGACGGCGCACAACGCGAATAGTCCGGCGGCAAGCGGCAGAATGAAACGAATCCAACGACCGTAGGAGATCTTTCCCGTCGCCAAATACGCGAGCAGCATCCCCGACGTGGGCGTGAGCGTGTTCATCAGCCCGTTGCCGAACAAAAATGCTTGCACCGTCACCTGCCCGGACACGCCCGCGAGCTGCCCGATCGGGGCGAGGATCGGCATCGTCACCGCCGCTTTGCCCGACGTAGACGGAATGAACACGTCGATGGCCATTTGCAGAATCATCATCAGGTTGGCGACGATGACCGGCGGCTTCCCGTTCAGTGATCGCGTGAGAAACGCCACGATCGAGTCGAGGATCATTCCCTCGCGAAGAATCACTTCCACCGCGGCGGCGAGCCCCACGAGCAGCGCGGCCAGCATCATCCCCTGCATGCCGCGCACAAACGCCTGCGACGCGTCGCGCGAGTCGACTCCGCCCACGACGGCGATGACGAGGGCGACGCCGAGGTACATGGCCGCGAGCTCAGGGTTGCTCCAATTGAGGCGTTGCACGCCCACGACCATGATCACGATCGCCGCCATCAGCGACAACAAAACGCACACCTGCCGCACGGTCAGACGAGCAGCCGCTTCGCCGGATCCCTCGGCGCTGCCCAACGCATCGTCATCGCTCGAGACGAGACGACCTCCCACGTCGATCGGCCGCCGCGACCGCAGCACGTACCAAATCCCGATCGGCAGAAACACCAGGAACGTCACCGCGCGAAAGCCCGCGCCGCTGAACACCGGCACGCCGACGATCGGCTGAGCCACGGCGAGCGCCAGCGGATTGGTGACCGACGTCAAATATCCAATCTTCGCCGCGACCGTCACGAGCGCGGTGCCGAACAGCGCGTCGTAGCCGAGTCGCTCGGACAGCACGAGAGCCATCGGGATGATCACAAGGTACTCGGAGATCAATCCGAGAAAGGTGCTCCCCGCCGCCAGAAGAATCATCACGATCGGCACGACGACGGTCACGTTGCCGCGCGTCAGCACGAGCAGGCGCTCAATCCCCGCCTCGAGCGCGCCGGTCTGCTGCAGCACGCCAAACATTCCACCGATGAACAGGATCATGAAGATCAGCGTCGCCGACCGCGCCATGCCGGTTGGAATCGAGCTCACGATGGCGATGGGACTCGCGGGGCGCGCCACCCCCTCCGTCTTCGCCGGCTTCAACGAGAGAACGCCGGCATAATCCTTTGGAACCGTGTGATAGGTTCCGGCCACAACCAGTCCGCCCGGCTTTCGCTGGAATTCACCGGACGGAATCACGTATGTGAGCGCCACCGCCGCAGTGATGATGAGCAACATCATCACGAGCGCGTGCGGCATCCGCCGCGAGTGTGTTTTGCCGGCGTCCGTCGGATGTTCGAGCGGAATCGCAGTCGCTGACGCCATGGCTGTTGCGGGTGGGAAGGGGAAACGGCTGCAAACGTAGCCCGCGGCAGCGTCGCAAACAACGCCATCACGGGCCTCCTTATGTTTCGCCCATGACGCTTTTTTCGCCGCTCGCGCTTCGCGATATCACGCTCCGCAATCGCATCGGCGTTTCGCCCATGTGCCAGTATTCCAGTGTCGACGGTTTCGCCGACGAATGGCATCTGGTGCATCTCGGGCAGTTTGCCGTCGGCGGGGCGGCACTCGTGCTCACGGAAGCCACGGCAGTGCTCGAGGAAGGTCGGATCAGTCCGTACGACCTTGGCATCTGGAAGGACGAGCACATCGACATGCTGGCGCGCATTAGCCGATTTGTTCGCGCCCAGGGCGCGGTCTTCGGATCGCAGCTCGCGCACGCGGGACGCAAGGCGAGCACCGCGAGGCCGTGGCAGGGTGGAAAGCCGGTCGACGTCAACCATGATGGATGGACGCCGATCGTTGGGCCGAGCGCCCTGCCGTTCGACGATGGCTATCAAACACCGGTCGCGCTCGACGACGACGGCATCGCGCGCGTGGTGAACGGCTTCAAGGCCGCCGCGGTGCGCGCGCTCGCCGCCGAGATGCAGGTGGTCGAGGTGCACGCCGCTCACGGATACCTGTTGCACCAATTCCTGTCGCCGCTCGCCAACGCGCGCACCGATCGCTACGGCGGCTCACTCGAGAATCGCATGCGCCTCGTGCGCGAAGTCGTGACCGCCGTGCGAAGCGTCTGGCCGGAGCGGAGTCCGCTGATCGTGCGCGTGTCGGCGACCGACTGGCGCGAGGATGGCTGGACAATCGATGACACCGTTCAGTTGGCGCGCCATCTCGCGCAAGACGGCGCCGATCTCCTCGATTGTTCCACCAGCGGTGTCGCGCCAAACGTCGCGGTTCCCCTTGGGCCGGGATATCAGGTGCGATTCGCCGAGCAGATTCGGCGCGAAGCGGATATTCCGACCGGCGCAGTTGGGCTGATCACCACAGCATCGCAGGCCGACGCCATCATCCGCGACGGTCAGGCCGACATGGTGTTCCTCGCGCGCGAGCTGCTGCGTGATCCACACTGGCCGTTGCGCGCGGCGCGCGAGTTGGGCCAGGATATCGTTTGGCCGTCGCAGTACCTTCGCGCGCAGCTGCGGTGATCGCCATCATCGGCGACTACAACGGCAACACGTTCCGGTAGCTCCGGCTCAAACGCAACTTCTGTCCGTCGCGCATGATCACCACCGCGTCGCCGGAGAACCACGGCTGCACCTCGCGGATACGGTCGATATTCACGATCGTGGCCCGGTGAATCCGTGCAAACCGCTTGGGGTCGAGACGAGTTTCCAGTTCCCTCATTCGCTCTCTGGCGCGGTAGATCTGCGTGCCGACGTGCACGTTCACGTAGTTCGCCGCGGACTCGAAGTAGTCGACGTCGCTCACCTTCACGAAGGACACGCATCCGTCCGACCGGATCGGCAGACGTTCGATCGGGTCCACGGCGGTCGATCCGCCGCCATTCCCCGCGGCCAGTTGCGCGACCGATGCCTGAATCTCACGCTGCGATTCGGCCAGCTGTCGAATGGCGTCGAGCAAGGGCCGGCGTTCGTTGTTGTCACCGATCCGGCGTCGAGCGCGCGCCAGTGCCGTCTGCAGACGTTCGGCGTCGAACGGCTTGAGCAAATAGTCCAGCGCTTCCACCGCAAACGCGTCCAACGCGTACTGTTCGTAAGCCGTCACGAAGATGAAATTGGGAATCGCGTCGCCCGGGAGAGTGTCGAGCACTTGAAACCCGTTGAGCTCCGGCATTTGAATGTCTAGAAAGACCAGATCGGGACGATGTTCGAGAATCGCCGCGACGGCCGATCGGCCGTCGGCACACTCGGCGACGATTTGCACGTCGGTCTCGTTGGAGAGTAGACGGCGAAGTCGCGCGCGCGCGACGCGTTCGTCATCGACAATGACTACAGACAGCGGCATCCCATCTCCCTCTCGCTGGCGAACGACGATCGCGTGAACAGGCACAATGGCTTAGGTCCGAAACCGAGCATAGCCGCACGGGACGAGTCGCCCGCGACGTGGGACGAACCGCGCGACGAGCCGGTACCGAGATCGTGGGCCGTCGCGCTCGTGCTCGCGGCCGCCGCATACGCCCTGTATCGCGTGGTTCAGACCAACATCGTCGATTCGCTGTGGGCGTCGAGTCTCACGTTTGCGCAGCGGACGATCGTGTCGGTCGCCGACGGCGCGCTCATGGCCGCGCTGGTGCCCGTTGCCCTCGTGAGCTCGCGCCGCTACCCGATCGACGGCGTCCACCGATTTCGACGCCTCGCGATTCACGCCGCCATCACGTTCGTCAGCGCGGCGGCGTGGATTGTGATGCTGCTGGTGATTTCGCGTTTTGTCACCGGGTATGCGCCCGCTGAGCCGCTCGTCGCGTATATCAGTTGGCTGACGAGCAACATGTTCGCGTACGCCGCGCTGGTCGCGTCGGTTCACGCGCTGTCGTTTCAGCACAAGCTGCGGCAGCGCGAGACGCAGGCGATACGATTGCAGGCGCAACTGTCGTCCGCCCGGCTCGAGGCGCTCAAAGCACAGCTGCATCCGCATTTCTTGTTCAACACGTTGCACACCATCTCCGAATTGATCCATCTCGATCCGGCGGCCGCCGACGCGATGATCATACGGCTTGCGCAACTGCTTCGCCTGTCGATCGACATGACGGGCGACCAGGAGGTGCGCCTTCAGCACGAGCTCGACATCCTGGCGAACTACCTCGAGCTGCACCGAATGCGATATGGCGAGAGGCTCTCGGTCACCCTCGACATCGATCATACGGTGCTCGACGCCTTCGTACCACCGCTGTTGCTCCAACCGCTCGTCGAGAACGCACTGCGCCACGGGATCGAGCCCCGGAGCGCGCCGGGCACGGTTCGCGTTGCCGCCTCGGCGCGCGATGGCCGGTTGACGCTCGTGGTCGCGGACAACGGCGTAGGACTGCCGGTCGCATTCGCCGAGGGCGTTGGATTGAGCAATACGCGAAGCCGGCTGCGAGAGCTGTATGGCGACGATCATTCGTTCGTGGTGTTTCCAGCGGGCGACGGCGGAACCGAAGCGCGAATTGAAATCCCGTTGAATCGCGTCTCGCGCGACTAGCCGCCACGCGACCCACGGTGGGGCGAATCGCGTCTCGCGAGATTGGCGCTGTTGCCACTGGCGCCCCCCTCTACGCCGCTCGACTGCTTCCCTCACCGCTCTGTCCCACACGCGTTGCGTGGGCGGTTTTCGGATCGGATGTTGATTCCCCACTCACCCGATCACGACACACCTCCTGTGTTGCGCTTCGTCTCTCCGCCTTGGGAATCATGCCGACGAATCACGCCCCGTTCCGCCGAGTAGCGATTGTCGCTGGCACGACCGTTCTCGTGGCGTGCGGACACAAGACGGCCGCCACGCCCGCGACCGCTCCAGCACCCGCAGCGCCATCCGTCGCGGCGCGTCCCGCGCAGATCACCGACGAGATGGTCTCGCAAGGCCAGGCGATCTTCAACAACGGCAGTTGCACAAAGTGTCATGGCCCCAACGGCGGCGGCGGAAAATTCGGACCCAACCTCGCCGCTGGAAATTGGACGCACATCTCCGGCGGCTACGACGAGATCGTGCACCTCGTGACCACCGGCGTGCCCAAGGCCGAGGTGAAGGATCCCGCGCGACCGTATGCGATGAACCCGCGCGGCGGCATGACGCCGGCGCTCACCGATGACCAAGTGCGAGCGGTCGCCGCTTACGTCTGGACCATCAGTCACCATCCCTAAGCGCACGATCCACGCAGATAGAAGCGCGAGCCCGGTCGCGCTTCGGCCGCTCGCGGACTAGTATGGATCCGCATGGTTGGTTTCCTGATCGCTTTCGCGGTTTTGCAGGTCGCGTCGCTCGTCGTCTTCATCTTTTTCGCTCGGCGACGCCCTCAGCTCGACCTCGGGCCCGTCATCGCCCGGCTCGAGGCGACGGAGCGACTCCATGAGCGTCTCGAGCGAGGCTTGCGCGACGACTTCGGTCGCCAACGCACCGAGGCGGCGCTCGCGTCGCAACAGGCGCGGCTCGAGATGCGCGACCAACTCGCCGCGATTCGATCGACGGTCGACGAACAGCTCCAGGGCACGCTCGAACGGCGCTTGGGCGAAAGCTTCAGCCTCGTGAGCGAGCGCCTCGAGCAGGTGCACAAAGGCCTGGGCGAGATGAGAACCCTTGCGGCCGGCGTGGGCGACCTCAAGAAAGTCCTCACCAACGTCAAGATTCGCGGGACGTGGGGCGAGGTCCAGCTCGGGAATCTGCTCGAGCAAATTCTCACGCCCGCACAGTACGCGCAGAACGTCTGCACCAAGGGCGAGGGCGGCGAGCGCGTCGAGTACGCCGTGAAGCTTCCGGGTCGCGACGCACTTGGCAGCGATCACGTCTGGCTGCCGATCGACGCCAAGTTTCCCCAAGAGGACTACCTGCGATTGGTCGAGGCCACGGACCAAGGCGACGTTGCGGCGATGGACCTCGCGTCCAAGCACCTCGAGGCGCGCGTGCGGCAGTGCGCCCGAGACATTGCCGACAAATACGTAGCACCGCCCGCGACGACCGACTTCGCCATCATGTTCCTTCCCACTGAGGGATTGTACGCCGAAGTCATCCGGCGGCCCGGACTCGCTGAGTCCATTCAACGCGATCTGCGCGTGGCGGTGGCCGGACCAACGACGCTGGCCGCACTGCTCAACAGCCTCCAAATGGGCTTCCGGACGTTCGCCATCCAGAAGCGGTCGAGCGAAGTGTGGGCCGTGCTCGGTGAGGCCAAGACGGAGTTCCGCCGCTACGCCGACGTGTTGGACCGAATCAAGAACAAGCTGCAGGACGCGACGAACGCCGTCGACCGAGCGTCGGTGCGAACGCGGGCGATCGAGCGGAAACTTCGCGACGTCGAAGACGGTCCGGCCGAGGTGGCAGGCGAGGCGGAAGCGCCGCCTGTCTATGGGCCCGCCTAAGGCAATTCCAGGCCGGTCGCCGACTCCATGCGTTGCCCACTGGGCCGACCAGCCGCCAGACATGTCGTACATTCATGCATGCGGGCATTCCCTGAATACTGAGCATGAGATGCACGACGACGTCCGCGTCGACGGAAGTGCGACCGCATATCGCCTGTACGACATCGGCTACGCCATCGCGCTCGACGGCGCTGCCGACTGCTCGGCGATGCCACGCGCGGACGCGTTCGGCCAGGGCGACTGGAGGCGCGCGCGATCCAAATCGGAACCCGCCGCTGTTCGTTGCGCTCGGGACTTTCGAGCTGGCGCTCGGCGGAGAGCGAGCCGCAGCAACGTTGTCCGCGCACCTGTTCGACTTTGGCGTATGCGCATTGCAACTTCGCGTGGCCGCACCACGAGCAGCTGATTTTGTTGCTCGTGGGCGAGCGCTGGATGCGGAGCTGCCCGCGTTGTACGATCGAGCGGAAGCTCGGGAATCTTCGCGAGACGTACGCGATGCTCAATACGGAAGCGCAGGCGGCGCGCGCCGAGCTCCTCGAGATCATAATCGTCGTGCTGATCGTGGCAGAACTGATGCTTGCCATTTTGCGGCGGTGAGCGGTCTGCGTTAGCAACATCCCTGAGAATATGGGAGCGCATGTAAATACCAATGCGCTTCGCGCCGGGATTCCGAGCGCAGTAAACCGTTTCACGGGCATATGGGTCCAATCCCCTGCGCGCCGATGCGTTTGCGCGTTGTGAGGATTTCCATACCGCGTGTTTCCGCCGGTCTCCCCTCCCACCTGGGCCGTACAAGTGCGTTCACGTCGCCTGCTGTTCCTCGTCGCAGCGCTGGTTTCGGCTGCCTTCTCACGCCCCTCGACCTTGCACGCGCAGTCCGACGTGATCCGCGGACGGATCATCGGACCTGACAGCGTACCGATCGAGCGCGCGACTATCACCGTCACCTCTCTCACCGGCAGCATCACGCGCACGGCGCGCACTGACAAGGCCGGACGCTATACCATCACGTTCCCGGGCGATGAAGGCGACTATATGGTCAACGTCGCCGCGTTGGGCTTCGCGGCGAGACGCTTCGAGATCAAGCGGACCAGCGATCAGGAAATTCTCGTTGCCGACGCCAAGCTCGCGCGCTCGGCCACACAACTCGACGCGGTCAAGGTCAACGCCGCGCGAGACAAGCCGGTGCGCGACGACCTTCGACCCGACATCAGCGGCACCGAGCGGGCCGTGAACGCGTCGGCCCTGTCGGCCGACCAACTTGGCGATCTCGCCGCGTTGGCCGCGTCGCTCCCCGGCGTTCAATACATCCCCGGCGCGGACGGCGGCCCTGGCGGCTTTTCGGTGTTGGGACTGACCGCCGATCAAAATGCCACGACGCTCAACGGCATGAACTTTGGCGGAGGTAACATCCCGCGCGACGCCAACGTCTCCACGTCGCTGGTGACGACACCCTACGACGTCTCCAAAGGTGGATTCAGCGGCGGGTTGCTCAACATCCGCACGGGACGGCCGTCGAACTTCATCACGCGATCGGGCAGCGCGAACCTCGACGCACCGCAGACGCAATGGACCGACGCTGCCGGACGCGCGCTCGGCCAACAGTTCACCAACCTCTCGGTCGGCGGGCTGATCGCCATGCCGATTCAGCCGGAGAAGTCGTTCTTCAACATGGCGTACCAGGTGGGCCGGAACCAGAGCGACCTTCATAGTTTGCTCAACACCGACGCGCTCGGCCTGCAGACGGCCGGCATTTCCACCGATTCGGTCACGCGCCTTCGGTCCATCCTCGATCGCGCGCACGTGCCGACCACCGTCGGTTCGGTCCCGAGCAATCGCTACACAGACAACGCGTTGATCCTGGGCAGCTTCGATCTCACGCCGCCCGGATCGACCACCGGCCAGGCCTTCAACCTCACGTACAACGGCCAGGTCTCGAAGTCGACGGCGGTGTCGGTGACGCCGACTGAGATTCCGTCGCACAGCGGCGATCGCGTCTCGTGGAGCGGCGGGCTGCAGGGACGCCACACGAACTACTTCGGCTTCGGCGTCCTGAGCGAAACCTCGCTGAGCTTCAGCCAGAACCGCAACTACGGCACGCCGTATCTCGATCTGCCGAGTGGCACGGTGCGCGTGGGGTCCACGTTCGCCGACGAGACGCCAACGGTGCAGACCGTCGGCTTTGGCGGCAGCCCGTTCATGAGCACCAGCGTCACGACGACCACGGGACAGTTCTCGAACATGCTGTCCTGGTTCAGCGAAGACAACAAGCATCGCATCAAGCTCACGAGCGAGCTTCGGCGCGACAATTACGCGCAGGATCTCACGACCAACCGGCTGGGCAGCTTCAACTTCAACTCGCTCGCCGATCTCGAAGCGGGAACACCGTCGTCGTTCACGCGGCAGCTCTCGCCGCGCACGCGGAGCGAGTCCGAGTACATCGCCGGTCTCTCGCTCGGCGACACGTATCGGCCGAGTCCCGATTTCCAGTTGCAGTATGGCGTCCGTCTCGATGGCAATCGCTTCAACGCCGAGCCGGTGCTCAATCCGGCGGTGGAGCAGCAGTTCGGTCTGGCGAACGATCACGTACCCAACCGCGCGTATGTGAGTCCGCGCGTCGGATTCTCATGGACGTACGGCGCCGCGCCGCAAGTCGGTGCGTTCGACGGAGCGTTCCGCGGTCCCCGCGCGGTGGTTCGCGGTGGAGTCGGCGTGTTCCAGGGGACGCCGAACGTGACGTCGATCGGCTCGGCAATGGACAACACCGGATTGGCGAATGCCGTGCAGCAGCTGGCGTGCGTGGGGGTGGCAGCGCCGACTCCCGATTGGGCGGCGTACATGGCCAATGAGGGCAGCATCCCAACGCAGTGCGCGAACGGGACAACGGGCGGCGTGTTCTCGAGCACATCGCCCAACGTCACGCTGTTCGACAAGAATTTCGAGGCGCCGCGCATCCTCCGCTCCAACCTCCAATGGAACGGACCCGTTCTCGGCAATCGCTTCACGACGAGCATTGACGCGACGTACTCGCTCAACATGAATCAGCAGAGCACGTTCGACTTGAACTTCAATCCGCAGCAGCGTTTCGCGCTCGCCGGCGAAGGCAATCGCCCGGTGTACGCCCAGGCGACGAGCATCGTGCCGACGACCGGTTCGATCGCGGCGGGTGAAGCGCGCGTCTCGAATTCGTTCTTCCATGTGAGTGAGCTTCGGTCCGACATGAAGTCCGAAGCCCGGCAGATCACCGTGAGCCTGTCGCCCACGTCGTTCAGCACGAGTTTCAGCTGGAGCCTTTCCTACGTCTACGCCAACACGCGCGAGCAGTATCGCGGCTTCACGAGCACGGCGGGCAATCCGCTCGACGTGGCGTGGGGACGGTCGGGCTTCGACTCGCATCACCAACTGCAGTACCGTCTCAACTACAACGCGTTCGACTGGATCCGCATCGGTTGGAATGGAAGCTTCCGTTCGGGCACGCCATTCACGCCGCTCGTTGCCGGCGACATCAACGGCGACGGCTATGGCAACGACCGCGCGTTCGTGTTCGATCCGTCCAAGGTCGCGGATACCGTGCTCTCGAGCGGCATGCGCTCGCTGCTTGCCAACGGGTCAGGCGTGGCCCGCGATTGCCTCACGAGTCAGCTCAACCAGGTCGCAGGGCGCAACAGCTGTCAGGGTCCGTGGACGTCGCAGGCCAACCTCACCTTCTCGTTCAATCCGATCAAGGTGAAGATGCCGCAGCGCGCGACGCTGTCATTCCAGTTGTCGAATCCGCTCGGCGCCGCGGACATCATCGCGCACGGGAATGGCCTGCACGGCTGGGGTCAGAACGCGATTCCGTCGGGCCAGCTGTTGTATGTGCGCGGGTTCGACGCGAACACGAATCAGTACAAGTACGAAGTGAATCAGCGCTTCGGCTCGACCGCGATCGGGCAGACGATCAACCGCACACCCGTTCGGTTGACGACGATGATTCGCTTCGACGTTGGCCCAACGCGCGAGCGGCAGTCGCTCACGCAGATGCTCGACCGCGGGCGTTCGTTGTCCGGTCAGAAGGCGCCGGAAGTGATGCTCAAGGCGTTCGGTCCGATCGGGATCACCAACCCCATGGCGGCCATTCTCCGCCAAGCCGATACGCTCGAGCTCACTCCGCAGCAGGCCGACAGCATCGCCGTGCTCAATCGCAATTTTACGATCAAGCTCGATTCCATCTGGACGCCGATCGCCAAGTACCTCGCGGCGCTCCCCGACAACTACGACCAGGGTGAGGCCTACGATCGCTACCGTATCGCCCGCGAAACGTCGGTCGACGGCTTGATCACGCTCGCGCCCACGGTGAAGTCACTGCTCACCGACGAACAGATGCGAAAGCTCCCCACGTTCATCACGCCATTCCTGGATCGCCGCTTTCTCGCCTCGGTGCGGTCCGGCACGGCCGGCACTGGCCTCGGCATGATCATGGGTGGCGGCATGAACGCCGGGTTCGGGGCCGGCGGGCCCGGCGCCGGCGGCGGGCAGACCATCATTCGCATCGGCACACCGTAACAGCAACGACCACGCTGGCTCAGTCCACCCTTCTCAGAATCATTATGCTGAAACTATCAACTCTTCTCGTCGCCTCGGCATCTGCACTCGCGGCACAGCAGGCGCCGGCCGTCCGTCTGATCAACGCCGCTGACGCATCGTCCAAGCAGGTCCTCGGCAACGTCGCCGCAGTGCGGCAACTGCCCACCGGGCGTCTGTTGGTGAACGACGTCGGCAAGCGTCAGCTCATGTTGTTCGACCCGACCCTGTCGAACGCCAGCATCGTTGCCGACTCGGTCGCCGGCGGCGCGAATTCGTACGGGCCATCGGCAGGCGGCATCATCAGCTACATCGGTGACTCCACGCTGTTCATCGATCCGCGCGACCTATCGATGTTCGTGCTCGATCCCAACGGCGCGATCGCTCGCGTCGCCGCGGTGCCACGCTCGCAGGACGCCGGCACGCTCGGCTCCAACATGCTCGGTTCGCCGGCGCTCGACTCCAAAGGACGAATCGTCTATCGCGGCGGCCTCGGCCGAATCATGAAGCCCGCGGGACCGGGAGGCGGATTGCCCGTTCCCGATTTCCCGGATTCGTCGGCGATCGTTCGTATCGATCTCGCCAGCCGCAAACTCGATACGGCGGCGTTCTACAAGATCCCCAAGGTCAAGATGAACATTGTGCAGTCGGACAAGGGTATGACGATGACATCCGAGATCAATCCGATGCAGATCGTGGACGACTGGGCCGTTATCGCCGACGGATCGATTGCCATCGTCCGGGGACAGGACTATCACATCGATTGGGTGAATGCAGACGGCAGCACCACGACGTCGTCGAAGCTGTCATTCGATTGGCAGCGGTTGAGCGACGAGGACAAGGTCGCAGTCATCGACTCGGCGAAGGCATCCTCGGAGCGTGCGGCCGCGAGTAGAGCCACTGGTCTCGCTGCGGGGATGGCGGCGGCCGGCGGCGGTGGCGGCGCGGCGGGTGATGGAATGGTCGTCATGAGCTTCAGGTCCGGCGGCGACGCTGGCGGCGGTCGTGGCGCCGTAGGCGGTGGGCCGACGGCATCGCCAATGACTTTCGTCAGCCCCAGCGAGCTCCCCGACTATCGTCCCGTATTCACCCAGGGCGCCACGAGAGCTGATCTCGACGGCAACTTGTGGATCCGCACATCGGCGACGCGCAACGGCGCGATCGCGGGGCCGATCTACGACGTCGTCAATCGCAAGGGCGAGGTCACCGATCGTATTCAGGTTCCGTCGGGCCGCACGATCGTAGGTTTCGCCAAGGGCGGCATCGTCTACATGATGGCGCGCGACGACAAGGGCGCGTGGTTGGAGCGGACGCACCGATAGATCTCCCCAGGTGCTCGGCAGCCACTCCTCCATCTTGCTCAACGGCGAAGGGGTTCGTTCAGATGAACGGACCCCTTCGTCGTATCCGGCGGCGCGATACATTGATTCTCTACGATGCGTATGCGACGACGACTCGCCGCGCTCATTCAGATGAGCCTGCTCCTCAGCGGATGCGGAGGCGAAAGAAAGCCGGCGCCCCCGTCGGCATCCTCGGCGCCGCCGCCCCGCGATTCCTCAGCGGAAACGATCTCGGCGCGGACGATTCCCGATAGCACCTCTGCCGAGATCCCAGACACGAATCCCGTTCGCGGACGGGCCTCGAGAAGAGCCGCGCCTGATTCCGCGGTGTTCATTGCTCTCGCAACGCAACCAAAGAGCCGAACGCAAAGCGACAGCATCTCGCTCGTCGCCGCGATCCGCGCCGGCCTCAAGAATCCGCGTTGGCCCGTCGCCACACCCTCACCGCTCGGCGGGTCGATCCTGCCGCAACGGCGGATCGTGGCGTTCTACGGAAACCCGCTCTCCAAGCGAATGGGAATTCTCGGTGAGATTCCCTATGAGCAAATGCTCGCGCGACTCGATACGGTCGCCGAGTCGTGGCGACAGGCCGATCCCGCCACGTCCGTGCTCCCCGCGCTACACGTCGTCGTGTCGGTCGCGCAGGGACAGCCGGGGAAGGACAGCATGTACCGGCAGCGCTCCGACCCCGACCTCATCGAGAAGATGTATGGCTTCGCGAAGGCGCGCGGCGGAATCACCATCCTCGATATCCAAACAGGCTGGAGCACGCTGCAGTCGGAGATCCCGGCGCTCATTCCATTTCTCTCTCGATCCGACGTCCACCTCGGCATCGATCCCGAGTTCAACATGCACCACAGCCGCGAGGGACGCGTCCCGAGCAGCAAGATTGGCACCTTCACCAGCGACGATGTGAACTACGCCATTGATCAGCTCGCGCAGATCGTCACGAAGTACCACCTACCGCCGAAAGTCCTGGTCATTCATCGATTCACGACGAACATGGTACAGCACGCCGACCGGATCAAACTCGATCCGCGCGTTCAGGTCGTGATGGACATGGACGGCTGGGGTCAGCCCTGGCACAAGTTCGACACGTACAAGACGTGCGAAGTGGACGAGCCGGTTCAGTTCACCGGCTTCAAGCTCTTCTTCCACAATGACACGAAGAAAGGCGACGCGTTGCTATCCCCGCGCGAAGTGCTCGCGCTGCGACCGCGGCCCTTCTACATCCAGTATCAGTGATCGCGCCCGATCACCGAGCCGACTATTGCGCGAACAGCCCGACCTGGCCTCCCGTGTGCCAGAACAGAACAGTCTGATCGGACGAGAACTTCCCTTCGCGCACACTGCTGATCAACGCGCCGAGTGCCTTTGCCGTGTACGTGTGATCAACGAATAGAGCTTCGGTGCGTGCCGCAAGCTGTTGTGCCTCGCGCGACGCGTCGGTGGGAATGCCATAACCTTCTCCAACGCGGGTGTCGTCGACTTCCACCGTGAAGTCGAACACCATGCTGTCGATACCGCGCACGATTCCACGAATCGTCGCTTCCAGATCCGCCGCGGGAGTGTCGGCGCTCACGCCAATGATTCGAGCGGGCAAGAGATGGTGCAACGCGCCCGCAATGAGTCCGGCCTGCGTGCCGCCGCTCGACGAGGCGTGGACGATCACATCCGGCTTCACTCCCTGGCCGATCAGCTCCTCGACGGCATGCACGAAACCCATGGCGCCAACCGACGTCGATGCACCGAGCGGGAGGAAGAATGGCGTGCGTCCCTCGGCGCGAAGTCGCGCTGTCACACGCTCCGACGCCGCCTCGCGCTCGGCGCGCGACGGAATGAATTCGATCTCGGCGCCGAGCAGGCCGTCGAGCAACGTGTTCGCCGACGGCTTCGCCGGTGGCTCACCGTTGAGGATCAACACACATCGCAATCCCGCCTTGGCCGCGGCCGCCGCAGTCGCGCGCGCGTGGTTCGACTGGACGCCGCCGAGCGTGACGAGTGTGTCGGCACCCGCAGCGATTGCCTCGGCGAGCGCGAACTCCAACTTCCGAACTTTGTTGCCGCCAAAGCCGAAGGGGATCGCGTCGTCGCGCTTCACGAGAAGGCGCGGACCGCCGCCGAGCGCGTCCCTGAGCCTTGTCATCTCCTGAATGGGTGTTGGGCCGGACAGTAGCGGAAAGCGCGCCATGGATGGCTTCTGTTTTCTATACCACGTCATATTCTGAACGGAAGGACGTTTGGCCTGCCCGGAAGTTCTCCTCCGGCGTATGATACCGACGCACCGCCGCTCGCTGCCAGCGCTCACCCGCTTTCTCTCGGTCCCGCACATATGCGCCTTCATACGTTCGCCTGCGTTCTCACCGTGGCCGCCCAGTCGCTGCTTGCTCAAGCGCCGGCTGGCAAGCGTGGCATCACGGCCGAGGACTATTTCGGCTTCGAGCTCGCCGCGGACCCGCATGTTTCGCCCGACGGGTCACAAGTGGTGTACACCGTCTCGCGCGTGGACCGCGCACAGAACCGGCGCATTCCGTCGCTCTGGATCGCGCCAACCGACGGAAGCCGCCCGGCGCGTGTCTTGATCGACGAGAGCTGGGCCCCGAGCGCGCCGCGCTGGGCGTCAAATGGATCGACGGTGGGGTTCATCTCGGCCCACGCGCCGGCGGCGCGCGCGCAACTGTGGACCGTCGCTTCGACGGGCGGAACGCCGCGGCGCGTGACGGGCATTGGGAACGGCGTCTCGAGCTGTGTGTGGTCCGATGACGGCAAGCGCGCCGCGTGCCTCGTTCGCACGGGGCCGAGCGACGCGTGGCCCGCAGGCAAGGAACGGAGCGACGTTCGGCACTATACACAAAGCTCATACAAGTTCAATGATACCGGCTGGTTCGACGACCGGCGATCGCACATCTGGGTGGTGGACGTCGGCAGCGGTCAGGCGAAGCAGATCACGACCGGCGACGCATGGAACGACACCGACCCGCAGTGGTCCCCCGATGGTGGCAAGATCGCGTTCGTCTCCGATCGCAGCGGCCACGAATTCGACGACGCCGGCCGCAACCCCGATGTATGGATCATCGCCGCAGACGGTGGAACTCCCCTGCGCCTTTCCACCGCACCGGGCCCTGACAACTCTCCGCGGTGGTCGCCCGACGGGAAGAGCATCGCGTTCATCAGCTCGCCGGGTGAAGAACAGCCGCAGCAGATCATGGTCGCGTCGTCGGCCGGCGGCGCGGCGACGATGGTCGTCCCCGGTTTTGATTTGCTGCCGACAGACTTGCAGTGGGGCGACAACGGTCGCGGGCTGTATTTCGACACGGGCGTGAAGGGCGAGAATCAGGTTTTTCGCATCGACGTGGCCGCGCATCGGATGTCGCAGGTGACCACGGGCGCGCGCGCCGCGCGCTCCGTCTCGATCGCGCCGAACGGTCACACGATGGTGTACCTGGCGAACGACTTCACCCATCTCGATGACGTATACGCGGCGAACGCCGACGGCGCTCAGGAAAAGAAGTTGTCGAATCACAACGCAGCGCTCTGGGCGCAACTCTCGCTGCCAACCGTTGAACGCATGACGTTCAAGGGTGCCGACGGGTGGGACGTCGACGGATTCTTCGTCAAGCCACTCGGCTGGCAAGCGGGCAAGAAATATCCGATGGTGCTGAGCGTCCACGGCGGACCGGCCGGCCAGTACGGGGTAGACTGGTTCCACGAATTTCAGGTGTACGCGGCGCGTGGATGGGCCGTGTTCTTCACGAATCCGCGCGGCTCTACAGGCTATGGGCGCACATTCCAGCGCGGCATTGAGAATGAGTGGGGCGGCAAGGACTACATCGACGTCATGAACGGCGTGAACGCGGCCATTGCCGCGAACCCGTGGGTGGACACGACCAAGCTTGGTGTCACCGGTGGAAGCTACGGCGGCTACATGACGAATTGGATCGTTGGCCACACATCGCGATTCAAGGCGGCCGTGACGCTGCGCAGCATCTCGAACTTCGTGAGCGACGACGGCACGCGCGACGGCGCGTACGGCCACAAGGATGATTTCGGCGGTGACATCTTCAAGAAGATGGACTTGTATTGGGACCGCTCGCCGCTCAAGTACGTGCAGAACGTGACGACGCCGATTCTCATTCTGCACTCAGACAACGATTTCCGCGTGCCGATCGAGCAGGGTGAACAGTGGTTCCGCGCGCTCAAGCATTTTGGCAAAACGGCGGAGATCGTGTTCTTCCCGCGCGAGAATCACAATCTGACGCGCACGGGTGAGCCGAAGCACATTGTCGAAAGTATGAACTGGCAGCTCTACTGGTTCGACAAGTATCTCGGCGGGGTGGCGGATGCCGTGGCGCCCGACCAGCGGTAGATCCTCGCTGCTCGAGCTGCGAGACTCGCTGCGAGCTCAGAACCCAGTTGTTCAACTATTGTCCTCGGACCTATCATCCTACTTTCCCGAGCTCACATCCTGAAAAGGTAGCTCAGCTTTACGAAGAAATAGTCCGAGGCGCGGATCAACGGCTGATACGCAAACCGGTCCTTCGGATTCGGATTTCCATCCGCTTCGCTGCCGTAGCCCAGGAAGAGAACCGTTCCAGGATTCGGCTGGTACGAAAACAGCCAGTCGCCGTGCAGTTGCGCGCTCCGAGTCGCCAACGCCTTCTTGCCGCCGATGATCAACGGAAGAAAAGTGCGTGTCTCATCGCGCAGGTCGTTGTGCTCGGATAGGTCGTACTCGCCCACGGCGCGAAAGAAGACCGCACGCGTGAACTGATATTCGGCTTTCACGCGCGGAATTGCCGTTTTGCCGGCGAGGCTGTGATCGCTCCGGCGCCAGTAGTCCTGGAATGCGAGTGAGCCGGTCACACGCAGCTGATCGGTGGGGCGGAAGTTGGTCGTCAGCGAGAGATAGTGGATGTCCGCCTGCGCCCACTCGAAGAAGTTCTCGTCCTGTCCGCCAATGTACGTGGCCGACGCGCTGAACCGCGACCACTGCGGCGTGGTGACCGTCGCGACGTAGTCGCGATTTGGAATGCGGCCCACGCCGACGAACGGAATCGTGTCGACCGTGGCACCCACCGTCCGTTCGATGCGATAGTTGCCGTAGAGCTGCTTGTCCCACCCGAACGATTCCCAGTAGACCGCGCCGAGCACCGCCCAACCGCCGCGTAGCCCGGCGGTCGTGCTGACGTGAAGCTTCTTGTCCTGCGCGTCGCCGTGGCCAAAATGTGAGTATTCCCAGATGTCGTCGTAGACAACGTCCTCGGTCAGCGCTTCCAGAAAGTTTCCGCGCGGCGCGAACCACGTGACGCGATGGTCGACCGCGCCGTGGACAATGCCTCCGCGCGAGATGAAGCCCGACGACGCGCGGAAGTTGTCGCTGATCCCCGTGAGCGTATATCGCAGGCCGAACTGCTTGCCGTTCCGGGCAAAGATGTCCTCCCAAAGCGGCGCGCTCGTCGCCGCACCACTCGTGCGATCAAAACTCCGGGCGTACTGGAACTGATTGGTGTAGATCTTTCCGAACACCATTCGCCCGTCGAGATCGGCGACCCGATTGTAGTCCTGGCCCACGACGCGGTCGGTGTAGGCGAATCCGAGTCGCGATTCGCCGCCGATGTCCCGCTGCGCGCGCACAATGTTGTAGCGTGTCGCGTCGCGCCCGGTGGGCGACAGTGATTGGTCGTCGCTTGCCGACATCACACCGATGGTCGTTCCCGCGACCTTGCCCGTGAGCTTGAGGGCGGCGTCGGGCTGCGCGATTCGGCGCGTGTAGATCAAACTGTTCGGGACATTGAACTGCTCGAGTCCATCGAGGAAAAACGGCCGCTTCTCCGGAAAACGAATCGCGCGGCGCGGATCGAGAATGATCTGGCCCGCGTCCGACTCGACCTCGGCGAAATCGGGACGCGCCGTGCCAGTCAGCGTGAAGTTGTTCGACAGACCCCAGCGGCCCGTGAGACCGAACTGCGGCGCCGGATGGCCGTACGCCCAACCGTTCGGGCTTGGCGCACCCGCCGCCTTTCGGGTCATCACTGGATTCAGGTCGAGCACCAGCCCGCGATCAAAACCGGTCAGACCACCAAGCGTGCCGCTTTGCGCGAGAAACGACGCGCCCGATCGCTTGGCCGGCGCCCAACTGTCCTCGAATCCGGAATGCTGGACCTGACGGACCACGTTGATGTCCCAGGACTGGATATCAGTAGATTGATATTTGAGACTTTTAAACGGAATGCGAAGCTCGACCTCGTAGCCGTACTCCGTGAGACGCCCTTTGGATATAAAGACAAAATCCTGATTCAGATCCGGTGCCGCGCGCCCGGAGATCGTCGCCGAGAACCCGCCGCCGGTATTCGGACGTCCTGTCTCGACGATGGTCCCGTCCATCTGCACACCAAATGGGTTGACGGCGAAGACATACGCCTGCCGATGGTCGTGGAACGTTCCGAGCAGCAGTTGCACGTTGTCGTCGGCGGTGATCTTGTCGCGGTCGGCGAGGGTTGCATGGACGGCCCCGTGCTTCTCGTACGCACGAATCCCTACGTGCAGCGCATTCGGTGAATACCAGAGGAGGACCTCCGTCGAGTCCGCGGACGGAATGCCGTCCACCGGCGCGAACTGGGAGAACCCGGTGAGCACCGCCGCGCGACGCCAGGCCGGTTCGTCGAGCACCCCGTCGACTACCGTCCGAGCCGAATCGCCTTCCAGCCGCGGAATTCGAATCTGAAGTTGATTGTCGCGCCCGTTGTATGGCGGCGCCGCTGTCGGACCGCCCCCGAGCGCGCAAAGAGCAGTCACGACGACAAGGGCGAGGCAGGAAGGCATGGCCTAAGATGTCTCCGCGAGCGCCCGCCTGCTACTGGCGCGTATGGGCCAGCATGGGCGCGCCACGACCGGGGCTGTCGGTAGGCGTGCTTGGTCGCGATCAACCACGGACTCCGCGGAATGCGCGGACAGGTGACGGAAAAAGGGCCACTACTCGAGGGCCTCTATTTGAATGCCCACGTCGGCCGGCCACAACGAATCATCCCGAGCGGCAGTCTCAAAGAGCATTCCGGGCTCGTTGCGCAACAAATGCCTTCCGTCGCGTTCCGCGGCTTCCGCGGATTCTGTGGTCAGTCACCGCCATCTATCCAAGCTCGGAACTCTCGACGGCGAAGCTCCATGGATCCCGATGGCGAAGCCCATCGATCTCGATGGCGAAGCCCCATCGATCTCGATGGCGAAGCTCCATCGAAAGCCTACATCCGAAACAGATAACTGAACTTCGCAAAGAAGTAGTCCGACGTCCGAACGAGCGGCTGCCAATTGAATCGTTGCGTCGGATCCGGATTCGCGTCGCCCTCGCTCCCATAGCCCAGAAAGAGCACCGTGCCCGGATTGGGCTGGTACGCGAAGAGCAAGTCGCCGCGCAATTGCGCGCTGCGCGTCGCCGACGCCTTCTGACCGCCGATGATCAGCGGGAAGAACGTCCGCGTCTCGTCGCGAAGGTCGTCATGCTCGGCCAAATCGTACTCACCGACCGCGCGCAGGAAGATCGAGCGCGTGATCTGATACTCGGTCTTGAGGCGCGGGATCACGTTGCGCCCGGCGAGACTGTGGTCGCTGCGCCGCCAATAGTCCTGATAATTGAGATTGCCCGTGAAACGGAGCCGGTCGGTCGCGCGGACGTTGAACGCGAGCGACAGATAGTTGATGTTCGCCTGCGCCCACTCAAAGAAGTTTTCGTCCTGGCCGCCCACGTAAAGCACGGTCGCGTTGAAGCGCGACCACTGCGGCGTCGACAGCGAAGCGACATAGTCGCGGTTTGGAATGCGTCCCACACCCACGAACGGCACGGTGTCCACGCGCGTGCCCACGGTGCGCTCGATTCGATAGTCGCCATAGAGCTGCGTGTCGTAGCCGAACGTCTCCCAATACACGCCGGCGCCGAGCGCCCAACCGCCGCGCAAGCCGGCGCTCGTGCTGATATGAAATTTCTTATCCTGCGCGTCCCCGTGTCGAACGAAGTGCGAATATTGCCAGGTGTCGTCGAATAGAATGTCGCCGGTCACGGTTTCGACCGCGCTGCCGGGATCGTTGAACCAGGTGCCACGGTGGTCGATCGATCCATGCACGATGCCTGGTCGCGACGTGAACCCGCTCAACGTTCGGAAATCTTCGTCGATGCCCGTCATCACGTAGCGAAAACCAAATCCCTTGCCGTTACGAGCGACGATGCCCTCCCACAGCGGCGCGGTCGTCACGGTGCTTCGCGACCTGTCGTAGCTCCGCGCGTACTGAAACGATCCGCTGTAGATCTTGCCGAACACCATGCGACCGTCCACATCGCCGACGCGATTATAGTCCGGACCCACGGCGCGATCGGTGTACGCCATGCCGATGCGCGACTGATCGCCGAGATCGCGCTGCGCCCGCACAATGTTGTAGATCGCCACATCGCTGCCCGTCGCCGACAAACTGGGATCGTCGACGGCCGACAGCACGCCGATGTTCGTCCCAGCCAGCGTGCCGGTGAGCTTGACCGCTTCCTCGGGCTTGGCGATGCGCCGCGTGTAGATCAGGTTGTGCGGCACATTGAACTGGTCCAATCCTTCGAGAAAGAACGGTCGCTTCTCCGCGAAAAAAAGCGCTTGCCGCGGATCGATCACGAACTGTCCGGCGTCCGATTCGACCTCGGCGAAATCCGGTCGCGCCGTGCCGTTCAGCGTCAGATTGTTCGTCACGCCCCAGCGCACCGTTCCGCCGAGTTGTGGCCGCGGGCGCGTATAGTTCCATCCGGACGGCCCCGGCGCCCCGCTCGTCTTTTGCGTGATGACCGGATTGAGATCGAGCACCAGCCCGCGATCGACTCCGGCGATTCCCTCGAGCGTACCACCCTGCCCCAGGAACGACGCATTGGCGCGCTTGGCCGGCGACCAGGTGTCCTCAAAGCCCGAATGCTGCACTTCGCGCACGACGTTGATGTCCCAGATCTGCTCGTTCGCCGCCTGAAACTTGAGACTCTTGAACGGAATTCGAAGCTCGACTTCGTAGCCGAACTCGGTAAGCCTGCCCTTTGAGCTGAACACAAAGTCCTGACTGAGATCGGGCGCCGTCCGGCCCGACAACGTTGGCGTCCAACCGCCGACGTTGGTCTGCCCGAGCTCGACGATGGTTCCGTCCAACTGCACGCCGAGTGGATTGACGCCGAACACGAACGCCTGCCGCTGATCGTGGAAGGTGCCAAGCAACAGTTGCACGTTGTCGTCCGACGAGATCTTGTCGCGGTCGGCGAGCGTCGCGTGAACGGCGCCGTGCGCTTCAAACGCACGTATGCCCACGTGCAGCGCCGTTGGCGAATACCACAGCAGCACTTCTGTGGAATCCGCCGCGGCGATTCCGTCGAGCGGCGAAAACTGCGAGAAGCCGGTGAGCAATGCGGCTTGCGCCCACGCTGCCTCGTCGAGCCTTCCGTCAACGACTTCGACGGCGGCGTCGCCATCGACGCGAGGAATGCGGACGTGCAGTTGGTTGTTGCGGCCGTTGTAGACGATGCGCGGCGCCGGTTCGACGCGATACACCGTGTGCGGGGAACGGGCGGGCGGGCCGAAGAGCGACGCCCCAAGACATGCAAGCAGGCAGACGTTCATGGAACAAACATGCGATTGTCCGAGCGACTTCGCCCTCTCGTGGCCGTCCGAAGTCTGTAAACTCTTTGTTCACCGGCTCGCGTCCGCGGCGACTGAATGCGATGACCAGACGCCGCAACCCGCCCTAGAATCTGAACCGCCGATACACCACGTTCATATCGCCATCCTGATTGGGCACCACGTAGACGGGCCGCTCCGGAATCGTGAGACCAGGAACAGCCGGAATGCCCGGACGTCGCGCCGCCAACTCGAAATCGATCTTCGCGCCGGCAGGAATCGACAACGCGATGATCGCGCCCGAATCAGGAACGGCCCAATATTCCATGATCCAGTCGCGCGAAGGGGACACGTATCGCGTCGTATCCACGATTCGGCCATCGATCGATGACGTGAGAACGGGCGCTCCACTCCCGCGCATCACGAGAGCGGCCGTGCCGGGCGGCGCGGTCACGCGGAGCACCACACGACGCGCCCCGTTGATGATCGTGTCGCGGACGAACGCAGCGTTTGGCGCACCGAGTGGAACCCGATCAACTCGGCGACCATAAAAGCGACTGCCCCCGAGTGCGATTCGGTCGGCCCACGCCGGCGCAGGCATGGAAGCTCCGATCGCATCGCGCGTCCACGCACCGCGCGGACGATACAGTGCGCCGAACCACGCGTCGGTCGAGTCGGCATTCTCGGCGTAGACCAGCGCCGCAGATACTGGGTGGTCTGCACTGCGCCTGACGGTGAACACACCGACCACGATCAGCACGACCGCCGCGCCCGCGACCCACACAGCACCGGATAACCGCGAATTGCCGGACACGATGGCAAGGAGCGGCATCAACAGCAACGCGATGAGCGACGCCAGCACGCCGAGTGCAATGCCGCCCATGCCGACCACGCCAAGCACGATTGCCGCGATGGCGTACGTGAAGCCGGCGAGAATCAGGAGCGTGATTGCCGCGGCAACCCATCGGAGAGCGATAACGCCGCGCGAGGCGAGCAGCGGCGCCATCGCGAACAAAAGCGGCCACGCGAACAGATAGCTCAAGCCCGGCGAGCGTGCACTCGCTGCCAGTGTGAGAATGAGCCAGATCAGCAACGCACCAACGTGCAGCGCGCGCTGCTGCGCCCAACGCGTGGCGATCGACACACACGCGAGCGTCACCGCGACAGCAAGCAAGGCGACAGCGGCCGCGTACAGGCCGCTCCACTGAGCCAGGCCTCCCCACGGCAACCGCGCATGCAAGGCAGCGAGACACGCGCCCGCACCCCACGCGACCGCCGCCGACAGCGCAACCGAGATCAGAGCCACCCCGACACCGATCCAAACACCGGCCCCGGCCCATGTGCGATCGCGCACAAGCAAAATCACCACGAGCACCAGCGCGACGATCGCCAGCGGCAGCGCAATCCACTGCGCGTACACGATCAACCCGAACACCGGCAAATCGAAGAACACCGCGTCACCCGTCTTGGGCCGCGGCAACGTTTCGCTCGCGAACCGGCGCGCGATGCCGAGCATCTGCGCGCCGTGGTGTTGCAAGCTTCCCGGATTCAGATGCGCGACGTCATCCCGCGTCGTGTGATATCGCTCGGCGCCGTCAATGAACGCGAAGTTGAGCGCGGGAAGACCGAGCACGGCAAACTCGGAGAGGTCCGTGTCGTTGTGAAGCACGCGATAGACCGTCGTGAAAACGGAACCGGCGCTCACGTCGGAGACCGTGCTGAGCGCGCGCACGGCGTCGAGATTGCCCGGGCCCGTTTCGAACATCAACGAACGCCCGCTCGTGCCGCGTGCCTCGAGGTTGATCACCACGGCCACATCCTTGGCCCACGGATGTTCGCGCACGAACGCCGCGGCACCAAGCAGACCGGCTTCTTCTCCGTCCGTGAACAGCGCGAAGACGTCGTGCGCGAGCGGCTGTTTGCGTGCGCGCAGTGCACGAAGGGTTTCAATGAGCGTCGCTGAGCCGGCGCCATCGTCGGCGGCAGCCGGGCCGGCCGGAACTCCGTCGTAGTGCGCCACCAGCAGGACGGCCTTCCCTTTCGTGTCGCTTCCCGGGAGCCACGCGAGGACATTCTGAACCCGGCCGGCCTCCTGATAGCGCGTGCCGATCGCCGTCGCCTCCTGGATTTGCGCCTTGAGACCAAGCGCCGTGAGCTGCCCCAGGATGTAGTCGCGAACGCGAGCGTGGTCGGGCATGCCCATCGCGTGGGGACGAACGGCAATCGCCTCGACGTGACGCATCGCACGCTCGGCCGAAAAGACGGTGTCCGGGGCGGTCGCGGGCACCGGTGCGGGCGGGCGTGTCATTCGAATGACCGACGTCCCGCAGAGGGCGAGCAGAGCGGCCGCGGTTCCGAAGCGAACGAGCGTGGAAGTGATGAGTCCGTCCAAGAGGCTGGAACCCGAAGATACGACCGCCGTGGCAGCGCGGCCACGGCCACCCATTCACCCGTTCGAGATGAGCATATCCAGACAACGCCCGACCCGGCTTTGCGCCGGCTGGTAGGTCTGCCTACGTTCAGTGAGAGTCAAGTCCGGCGTAGGCGAACTGGTTGGTCATCGTACATATCGAAGCCCCTCTACGGAAAAAGGAAGATGCCCGAAGCGACGCAGGTCGGCGCTGGCAAGACCGTGTTGGTAGTGGACGACGAGGATACCACGCGGCAGACCATTACGAAGATGTTGGAGGCGGGCGGGTTCACCGTGATCACCGCCTCGAGCGGTGCGGATGCACTCGATCGGCTGGACGAACTGAGCGGCAAGATCGACATGGTTCTCTCCGACAACACCATGCCTGGAATGACGGGGATCGATCTCGCGTATCACATCCGCGACGTGTACCCAACCATGCCCGTAGCAATCGTGTCCGGCGACGTGAGCGAATTGGAGCGGAGCATCATCGGCCGCGCCGAGGTCCCGTTCATCAAGAAGCCGTTCCACGCGGAATCGTTGTACAGCGCGGTGCGCGAGGCCATCCGGCTCGCCGAATCGAGTTGATCGAGATGACGCCGATGTAGCACGCCCGACGACACGTTTTACCGTCCCCCACCCGAGCCCTCGTTGCGAACGCCCCACCCGGCGCAACGAGGGTTTCTTGCGTTCCGTACGGTTTCCTTTCTTGTGCGGTGGGTTCAAACCATCATATTCCAGACATTGTCTAACAAACCATGACCATGCTTGGTGAACTCGAACAAATCGTATTGCTCGCCGTTCTGCGTGTTGGGCGGGACGCGTACGGCGTCCCCGTCCACGACGAGATTCAGACGCGCGCCGGTCGCGACCTGACGCTGGGGACGATCTACAAAACGCTCAACCGGCTCGAGGAAAAAGGCCTCGTGGCGTCGCACGTCGGCGAGCCCACCCCGGAACGCGGCGGACGACGGACGCGCTGCTACGTCGTCAGCGCCGCCGGCAAACGCTCGCTCGAAGCCACGTTCAAAACACTCCGCCGCATGGCCACCGGCCTGGACGTCGGCCTCGAGCCAACATGATGAACCACACTCCGCTCACGATGCGCATGTGTATTCGGCTGCTCGAGCGGTGGCTTGCGCCCGACCTCGCCGACCACGTCACCGGCGACCTGATCGAGCAGCGCGAGCGCGGCATACTCTGGATGCTTGGCGAGACGCTGTCCGCGCTCTGGCACCTTCACGCCCGTCCTCAACCCGGAGATGGCTTCGTGCACACCTTCCTTGCCGACCTGCGAATCGCCGCGCGACTTCTTCGCCGCTCGCCCGCGTTCGCGATTGTCTCCGTGATCACGCTTGGACTGGCCATCGGTGCGACGACGGCAATCTTCAGCGTGATCGAGCCTGTTCTCCTCCGGCCCCTTCCCTACCCGAGTCCTGAGCAGCTCACGTTCGTGTGGGAGCGCAATCGCGACGGCACGCGCGAGAACGTCGGCTTCGCCACCTTTCACGATCTCGCGGAACAATCCAAAACGATCGAGCGGTCGGCCGCCATCGGCTCGTGGGAACCAACGCTTTCCGGCAACAACAATCCCGAGCGTGTCTCCGGCGACCGCGTCTCGTGGACCTACTTCCGCACCCTCGGCGTGAAGCCCGCCCTCGGCCGCGACTTCGTCGCCGAGGAAGATGTGCCGGGACACAATCAGTTTGTGATTTTGAGCGACGGGTTGTGGCGTCGACGCTTTGGCGCCGACAGCTCGATCATCGGCAAGCCCATTGCGATCGACGGCAACCCGATGACCGTGGTCGGCGTAATGCCGGCGTCGTTCGACAATGTCGCGTCGCCCACCGCGCAGATCTGGCGCGCGCTCGGCTACCTGAACCAGCCGTTCGCCTGTCGGACGTGCCATCACCTGCGCATGATCGCGCGCATTCGCCCGAACGTCAGTATGGCGGCGGTGCAGTTGGAGCTCGACCAGATTCACGCGCGGTTGGAGAAAGAATATCCCAAGGACTACGCGTCGATCGGAGCCAAGGTCGTCAGCGTTCAGGACGAGATGACGCGCGACATGCGGCCGGCACTGCTCGCCTTGAGCGCCGCGGTGTTCCTGGTGCTGCTCATCGCCGTTGCCAACGTAGTAAGTCTCCAACTCGCCCGTGCGATCCGGCGCGGCGAAGAATTCGCCGTTCGAGAAGCGCTCGGCGCGGGCCGCTCGCGACTACTTCAGCAATTGCTCACGGAAGGTTTGTTGCTCGCAGCGCTCGGCGGCATCGTTGGTTTGGGCATTGCATATCTGTCGCTGCCGCTCCTGGTGGCTCGACTTCCGGTGGAGCTTCCGCGTCTCTCCGCCATCCATCTGAACACGGCATCGCTCGCGGCGACCACCGGGGTTGTGCTCGCGCTCGCGATCGTCATGGGTTTAGCGCCAAGCCGGCGACGCGGCGCGGACCTGGGCAGCGCGTTGCGATCCGGACGACGGCTGTCCGGCGGCAGTCACCACGCGACGCGCGCCTCGTTGGTGGTCGCCGAGGTCGCGCTCGCCGTCATGCTGCTCGTGAGCGCGGGACTCATGGGAAGAAGCCTGGTTCGCCTGCTCGGCGTGAATGCGGGATTTGACGCGACGCATCTGCTCACGCTCGAGATCAATTCGACCGGAGCGAACTACCGGACCAACGAAAGCATCTACGCCTACCACGATCGTGTGCGCGAGGCTGTTGGTGCGATTCCTGGCGTCAAGAGCGTTGCCGTGAGCAACCAAATTCCACTCGGCGGCAATGTTGACATGTACGGGGTCATCGATCCGGACAACGTTCCGGCGAACCCCGAGCTTGCCCCCGCGGGTGACCGCTACACCGTGTCGACGAATTACCTCGCGACCATGCGAATTCCCGTGTTGGCGGGCCGCGGGTTCGTACCGACCGACGCGATGGACACGACGAACAAGATTGCGCTCGTGAGCACCGCGCTTGCGCATCGCCTCTGGCCGAACGAGAGCGCGCTCGGGAAGCGGATCCGCATCGGGGCACCGGAAGCGCCGGCGCGCACCATCGTCGGCGTGACTGGGAACGTCCGGCACCGCGGCCTCGACGCCACCACGACGCAGCAACTGTACATTCCCGAACGGCAGCTGTTCTTCGCGGACAATCAGGAAATACTCATCGTTCGTGCCGAGGGCGATCCCGCCGCGCTCGCAGGCTCGGTGCGGCAAGCGATCGCGGCCATCGACCCGACGCAGCCGATCATCAAGATTGCGACGATGGATCAGGTGGTCGCGGCGTCGACCAGCCAGCGGCGGCTCGCGCTGGTGCTGTTTGGCGCCTTCGCGACGGCGGCGCTGCTGCTGGCGATCGCGGGGATCTACGGTGTTCTGGCGGGAAGTGTGGCCGAGCGCACGAGGGAGATCGGCGTTCGCAGTGCACTGGGTGCCACGCCGAGTGACATTGTCGCGCTGGTCGTTGGCCAGGGCGGGCGGCTGGCCGTCGTGGGTATCGTGCTCGGGCTGGCCGGGTCGTTCGCGCTGACGCGATACCTTCAGAGTATGCTGTTCGGGGTCGCGCCGAATGATCCGGTGACGCTGGTGGGAGTTTGTGCGCTGCTCGGCGGCGTTACGTTGGCGGCGTGCTTGATCCCGGCCGTGCGGGCGGCGCGCGTCGATCCGAGCATGGCGTTGCGGAGCGAGTGAGTGAACTGAGCACTGCCGTGCCTACGGTACTTTGGTACCACGTACCAGGATTGGCATACTGGCCATCCCAATTCGGTCCTCGCCTGGAGAGTCGTGTAGCACTATCGTTGGCGATGGGATGTTTCGCGCGAGTGCGGTGACAGGCCATGTCGCGGTACGCGGCTGATCTGATCAGCGCACCAGCAAACAAACGCCGGGCCGAATTCTCGGCCCGGCGTTTTCTTGTCCATTCAAACCGACAGCTGAATAGCTATTGTTTTGCGAAGTTCATCTTCAGCTGAACATTTTGTCCGGCGACGGCAACACTGCGCTGTGTGCGAAGCGTTTTGCCGTCGGCGTCGAGCGTGTAGCGATCGATCTGCTCGAGCGGCTGACCACCAAGATCCACGTTTGTCGTGACGACGAGCGTCGCTCCGTCCCATTTGCTCGTGGACACCAACTCGAGCGCGCCATTCGGTGTGTTGGCCGTGTTCTTCGACTGCGTGCCGTCGAGATTGAACGTCAACGTCAGCTTTTGCTCCATCCCCATCGCCGTCGTTGCCGTCTCCAACTTGAGCGTCTTGGTATCCTGCGTTGCGTTCATGGTCATTGCCGTCGGGGTCATCGGACCCTCGGCGGTCTTGGGATCCATGACCCACTTCCCCGAAAAATCGGGATGGGCCTGGGCCGCAAGCGGCAGAGCAAAGGCGGTAAGCGCAAACGCGATTGAGACAAGACGACGCATCAGTTCTCCATTTGACTGGTCAGTGTACGGGCTACTTCTTAGCCGCGGCGTCGCGGAACACTCTGCTATCTCCCTCGAAGCCGAACTTTACATTGGCGCTCTTCTCGACCTGGCTGATCGCCAAGCGAGACGAGTCGAGTGACACCTGGAACGACGCCTCCCGGTCCAGGAGCGGAAGGTCCGGAACTTTCACATCGAGATTGAACCACCGGGTGAGCTCGGCTACCACATACCGCAGCTGCTTGTGTGAGTACGCGACCTGTCCGTCCACCCACCCGAACGCCGAGGCGATCTGATCCGCCGACGGCTGTTTCATTTCGTTGTTTACCACCAGCAGCGACTGGTTTGCGCTCACGACACTGCTCTTTCCGCCGGCTTTGACGGTCACAGTTCCTTCCCGGACCTGAACCATCACGCCGCTGTCACTAGCATACGCGGAAATGACAAACTTGGTTCCCGTGGCAATGAAGTGGATGCGCTTTGCGACGACGCGGAACGGCAGAGCCTGGCCGCTTGCGACCTCGAATTGCGCCGTCCCATCAACCTTCACCGCGCGGATCTTGGACGGAAATGCCTCGGGGAGCGTGATCTTCGTCTCGGGTCCGATGCGCAACTTCGTTCCATCGGACAGCGTCGTGCTGCCCATCTGACCGGCGCTCGACGCCGCGATCGGCTCGAGACCGGCGGTGCTCACGGCGGACGCAATGGCGTCGTCCTCGCCCAGGCGGCTCATGTAGAATGCGCCGCCGACGGAAAGCGCGAGACCCACCACGCCGATGCCAATCAGCGGCCCCCACGACGCCTTTCTCGCCGCAACGCGCATATGTGCCGCGGCCTCATGTCGCCCCGCCGTTGCAGCGGCGGCGTGGGACTCAACACCCTGTCCGGTGTCGCTCATCGCCTGCACGATTCTGTCCCACGATCCTGCGGCGTCGGATGCTCCGGCAGCCGATGCGTGCGAGTCCGTGGCGCCGGTGTCACGGCCGCCGTGCGTTCCAAATCGGTGAGCAGCGGCGCGGCGGCTCATTGCGCGCGACGCGCCGTGCTGCACTTCGTCATTGAGAAAGCTTCGCAACTGCTCCACGTTCGACAGAGTCGCTCGCTGCTTCCACGCGTTGACGAACGCCGTCTCGACCACGCGGGGCGCCTGTCCTCCGGCGTCGCCGAGCTTACTTCGTGCGCTATCGAGATACGAGTTGAATTCCGCGTCGAACACGCGTTTCAGCGCTTGTTCGTCGGTGAGGAACGGCGTGAATGAGGTCACCGATCCAGGGCGGGCACTGCCGTCGCGCGGCGGAACGCTGGTCGACATGCATCCTCCAGACTCGCAAGTGTTGCTATATCATGGCACGCGGGGCCACGGCTGCAAGGTGACCCGCAAAAGTCGCCCTTCGCTACATTCCTGACCGATGCCACCCGCCAACACTCAGTCGCGCCAACGCGAACGGGGAACGATCAATCCCTGGATGGTCCTTGGCCTCTGGACCGTCCCCGCGCTCTTGTCCACGTTCGAGACGGTCATGTTCGGGGCAGTGAACCGGCGGCCCATCGCGCCGTGGCGTGCGTTCGTCGGCGAAGCGCCTCAATGGTACGGCTGGGTGGTGTTTACGCCGGCGATCGTCGCCCTTGGACGACGCTTTCCCCTTCGGCGACCGTTCCGCGCCGGCAACGTGCTGGCTCACATCGCCGCGAGCCTCGTCGCGAGCTTTCTGATCGCGGTGGCCGACGCGCTCGTCAACGCGTGGGTCCGGCCATCTCGCTTCACCTTGGGCGAGTCGGTGAGCAACTGGTTCATCTCGACGCTGCCGGCGACATCGGTCGCGTATTTCGCGATCGTCGGGTTCAGCTATGCGCTCGATGGCGCCGCGAGGCTCCGCGAGCGCGAGCGCATGTCGGCGGAGCTCGCGACACAACTGCGCGAGTCGCAGCTCGCCGCGCTGCGCATGCAGTTGCAACCTCACTTTTTGTTCAACAGTCTCAACGCGATCATGGCGCTCGTGCGTGATCAGGACACGACGCGCGCGGTGCGCGCCTTGTCGCTCCTCAGCGACGTGCTTCGGACGACCATGACCGCCGGGGACGCGCACGAGACGACACTCAGCCAGGAGCTCGAGTTCGTCCGGCGCTATCTGGAGATCGAGCAGGTGCGGTTCGGCGACCGATTGCGTGTGACGGTGGACGTGCCTCGCGAGCTGCACGACGCCCGCGTCCCAACCTTCATGCTGCAGCCGTTCGTTGAGAATTCTCTCAAGCACGGCGTGCTGCGCGAGCGGGCCGGAAATGAGATCACGATCGGGGCGCGGGCGGCGAACGGCTCCCTCACGCTCAGCGTGCGGGACGACGGTCGCGGACTGCCGGCCGGCGGGTCGGCGTCCGACGGCGTGGGTATCAGCAACGCGCGGGCGCGCATGGAGCGCATGTATGGCGACGCGGCTCGGCTGTCGGTGCGAAATGCAACCAATCCCCACGGCGCGCTCGTCGAGATCTCGCTGCCGCTCCGCACGTCACCGGGCGACATCTCGTGATTCGTGCGCTCATCGCCGACGACGAAGCGCTGTCGCGACGACTGGTGCATCAGTTGCTCGAGCGCCACAGCGACGTGGAGATCGTCGCCGAATGTGCGGACGGTGAGGAGGCGCGCGAGGCGATCGCGGCGCACGATCCGGATGTCGTGTTTCTCGACATCCGCATGCCCGTTGAATCGGGGCTCGACGTCGCGCGGAGCCGCGAACCGCGCGACGGCCCGCTCATCGTCTTCGTGACGGCGTACGACCAATTCGCCGTGCCGGCGTTCGAAACGGACGCGGTGGACTATCTCACCAAGCCGCTCACCGAAGAGCGGTTCGACGCGACGCTGGATCGCGTTCGCGAGCGTCTGCGGCTTCGGCGTCAGGACGAGCGGCGTGACGTGCAGCATCTCGTCACGCGCGTCGGCACGCGCGACGTGATCATTCCACTCACGACAATCGACTACATCGAAGCCGACGACGTCTACGCAGCCGTGGTCGCGCGCGGCCGACGGCATCTGGTGCGTACGCCGCTCGATGTACTGGAGCGAACGCTCGATCCCACCGTATTTGCGCGGATTCACCGCTCGTACATCGTTCGCCTGGACCGTGTCACGGAAGTGCGTCGCGACCGCGCGAGCGGACCCGAGCTCGTGCTCGACTCCGGCGCGATTCTGCCGGTGAGCCGCCGGCGCCGCGCGTCACTCGACGCGTTGATCAAGCCGTTGGCGACATAGACCGGGCCGCCCACAACAGCGACTTTGCACGGGCGCGAGCGATCAGACTACGTCATCGGGAACTCATTCCCGGATGACCCATGCTCGCCTCTATCTTGGCGCTCAGCCTTACGCTCCCAGTCAACGTCCACGCCAACCCCAAGCCGCAGCCGCGGGCACTCGTCGACAGCGCCATCGTGGCCATGCAACACACGGCGTCGCTGCGCGCCGCGCGAAGTCTTCGCCTCGTTGGGATGCAGCACGAGTTCATGCTCGGGAACGCCGAGCGGGCCGAAGGGCCGTGGCGTGTTTTCTACTCGCAGTTCACGGAGCTGCGCGATCTCTCCGCGCCGGCGCTGAGGCGCACGGAGCAGAGCTTGTCGGCAAACGGGGCCAAAAGCGCGGATCGCGTCACGATTCTCAGCGATACCGTGGTCGCTCTGTCGTCGGCAGGGCGCCAGGTCGGATCATCGCACGCCGCGTTCGAGGACCTCATCGATCGCGTGGATGGATCGCCTGAGCGAGCGCTGTTGCTCGCGTCGGCATCGCCCGCGCTTGCGTACGATCGCACGCTTACGCGGCTCGGCGTGACGTTCGACGTAGTTTCCTTCCCGTGGCGCAACGGCCGCTTGCGGCTCGAGCTTGATCGAAACACGCATCTGCCGGCGGCGATCGACATCGTCCGGACCTATCCGGACAACTTTCGATGGGCGCCGTTTGGTGACGTCACCATTCGCACGCTTTTCGTCGATTGGACCGTGACGCCGTCGGGCGCGTACTGGCCCATGCAGCACAAAGTGACGTTGAACGGCGATCCGTTGCGGGACATCACGTACGCCGTCGCCACCATCGACTCGATGCCCGCCTCCGCCGATTCATTCGTCGTCTCCGACTCGGCGCGCGTCCAATACGCGACCGCGTCCAAGCTCAACTTCTCGAAGTTCCGGTTTGGCGCTCGCGGACAGCCGACGGAGCTGGTCCCGGGGATCGTTCGTGTTCCCGATCAATGGATGCAGACGCTCGTGAAACAGCCGGACGGCATCGTGATCTTCGAGGCGCATATCAGCGCGCAGTATCTGCACGACGTGATCGACGAGGCGCACCGGCGCTGGCCCGGCGCGCCGATCAAGGCGCTGGTGATGACGTCCGATCCGTGGGCACACCTTGGCGGTGTGCGGGAAGCGATGGCGTTGGGTCTGCCGATCTACGTGAACGCGGGGAGCGTCTCGTTCCTGACGTCACTGGCGAAATCGCCCCACACCATGGCGCCCGATGCACTCGCCCGCGCGGGGCGCGCGCCAAAGTTCGTCCCCGTGTCTGGCAAGACGGTCATCGGTAAGGGCGAGAATCGGGTAGAGCTCTACCCGGTGGGCGGTCCGTACGCCGAGAGAATGCTCATGGCGTATTTTCCGAACCACAAGCTCCTCTACGGCGCGGACTTGGTATTTCGCAACCGCGGCGCCGACGGGCAGCCGACCGCCGGCTTTATCGAGACGGAGGCGACGGATCTCCGAAGAGCCGTCGCGCGAGAGCATCTCGCGGTGGACACACTCTTCTGGGTGCAGAACACCCCGCCAATTCCGTGGTCGTCATTCGTGAAATAGCTTGAAGAGAACCCCTATGGTGCCTCGCCGGGGTGGTACTTCTTGATCGTCTGCGCCTCGATATCCTTTTCGTTCCACGCCACCGGCTTGAGCTGTCCGCGCGCGAACATCTCCGCCTGATCGCTGAAGTACGGCGAGTCGGGTTTCGGACTCTCGCCATACGCGAGAATGGAATAGGCGCGCGGCTCCTTGCCGAATTCGACGGCGAGAATCCATCCGTCCGAGCCGATCGCTTCGTACTTGCCGTCGGCGCCGGCGCGATACGTGAGCACGCGGAAGCAGCCAAGGTCGCTCGAGCATCCGCCCACCGGCACATCGACAGTGCCGCGGCGAACACGGTGGACGTCGCCCCACTTCACGTCGAACGCGCCGAAACGGCGCTTGATGTCATCCGCGGCCCAGGCGAACGCCTCGACGGCGCGCTTGGGATCGCGGATGCCGCGCGGCGTCGACGTCGGTTTGGCTTCGCTCCACGAGACGGCAAATGCCGTGTCGGTCCCTCGCGCCGAGTATCGGCGCCACCACGCTTCGAACAACGTGCCGCCGCGACTCTCCGGCGCGACGGTCTTGTCCCACGCCGCAATCACGCCGATCGCCTGTGCCACGTCGCCGGTCGGCTTGGTCGCGCGCACGGCGGCGACAAGATCGTCGCGCACGCGATCGGCGAGCAACATGCGATACGAGTGCTTGAGCTTCACGACGTCTTCGAGACTCATCTTGCGATCATTGTCGATCAGGCTGATCGCCAGCTGGCTGCGAAGCCCGAGCTTGGGCGCCGGGAAATAGTCCGGGTATTTCTTCGGATCGAGCGGCTGGCGCATGTTCGTGTAATACGGCGGGTCGTTTTCGTTGTGCACATAGCCGCCTTTGGGATTGAGCACCTGCGGCAACGAATCCAACGACACGTAGTGCGTCCACACGTCAGACATTTGGTGCGCCGGGACCGCCGCGGTGTCGCCGTGATTGGGCTGCGGCAGATCGGGAATGGCCGCGTTCCAGAGATAGAAGATGTTTCCGGCGCGATCGGCGTAAGTGAAGCTCGAGTTCAACCGCGCACGAATGCGCATCGCTGCCTTCCACTCGGCCAGCGTACGCGCCTGCATCATTTTCAGAAACTGCTCGCCGGCGCGGAACTCGCCGTCGAGGGCAGCCTTGAAGACGTAGAGTTTTGTTTTCGTGCGGCCGACCACCGGGCCGATCGAGGTGCGATAGGTCTCGCGCAATTCAGTCGCGAAGCCAGCGCCCTGCTTGAACGTCACCGTCACCGTCTCGTGATCCAACGGCAGCGACGCGCCGTCGAGCCAATAGTGGTTCGACTGCGTCGTATCGGCATCGACCTCGTAGATCTGCGAGAGCACGGCGTCGTTGTTCGTCGTTGCCCAGCCGAGGTCGTGGTTGAATCCGCCGATCACGCCGAACGGACCGCCAATTCGCAAATCGCCATAGAAGTCGAGCACGCCCGGCACGACCACGTGCGCCTCGTAGTATCCCGACGTCCAGACGAGGTGAGGATTGCGAAGCAGAATCGCCCTTTTCGACTTCGTGCGGCTGGGCCCGAAGGCCCACGCATTGGAGCCATCGTCGGAGCCCGGCCGCTCGGTTGAATCGATGTGCGACACGAACTTCGACGCCTGATTCATTGGCGGAAGATCAACGTCCTTCGCGAGGATGTCGTAGCCGGTAAAGTGCGGTGCAAATCCGGGAATGAATTCGTTGGGATGCAACTCGATGTATCGGTTCAACCCCACGGCAAAGCCATCGTACACGTCGCGCGTCGGCTGATCCACGAGCGGATAGGCCTGAATGGCACGGGCATACGCCGCGTGGTTGACGAAGTCGCCGTTCATGCTGTCGCGTCCGAACCAGCGGCCCATTTCTCCGCGCGCGCGGAGAATGCTCAGCGCCACCCGCGGTCCGTAGTCCTCCGACTGCACGTACGCTTCCGCGTAGCCCGCGGCTCTGAGATTCTCGGCCTTGATGTGTGGCACGCCGTGCGCGGTGCGCCGGACTTCGACCTGCCGCATGAGGGTCGCCGCGGTGAGCGATGCGGGCGTCTGTGCGCCGGCGGCCGCGACGGACGCCGCCAGGGCGATGACAACGGCTGTGGGTCTCTGCAATGGCATGTGAAAGTACGCCGATCTACGGCGTCATGGTTGGATCGTAGCTCGTGATGAACTCGAGGAACTTCGACACTTCAACAATATCGCGACCCACGAGGCGCACCGTGTGGGCGTCGACGCGCTGCACATTGCTCAGGTAGCCGAGCAGTTCCACGGGGCGGTAGTTCTTGAACGAGACGTCGACCGTCACCGGCTTGGACATCGTGTATGGCTTCATTTCCGCTCGGCGGCCGACGGCGATCTTGGCGTGGGTGCGAATGAGCGCCGCGGCCTTTTCCGGAACCATCGTTGCGACGGAGTGAAACCCGATCGCGTGCTTCACCGCCACGCCTTCGATGTTGCCGAGCCGCTGCTTGGTCTCGTCGACAATGGCGTCGTCGCCGGTGATCATCACCACCGGCACACCAAAATGCGCAGCAATCGCGGCGTTGATGCCGGCCTCCGACTGCGGCGTGCCGTTGAGCGAAATCTTCGTGAGCAGCGCGCTCGACACTGTGTGCGCGCGCACGCCGGTCATGCTCGTGGTCGCGGCGTGATACCCGATGAAGATCACGGCGCCGAACGTCGAGTCGATGCCTTCCATCATGCCGAGCGGACGCGGAAACGAACGCACGATCATCACGGGCAGATCGATCGGCAGCTTGTCGATGAGCAGCGATTGCCCGTTGCCATGCGAGTCGCTAATGACGAATTCGGTCGCACCCGCTTCGCGTGCACCCTGAATGGCCGCGTTGACCTCGTTGGTCATCCACTCGCGCGCCCGCTGATACTCGAAGCTGGCCGGTGACAGTTGGTCCGCCGACGCAACGCCGGTAATGCCCTCCATGTCCACGGAGATGTAGACTTTGAGCGGTCGTTGCGCGCCGGCGGTCGAGGCAGCGGTCAATGTCGCCAACGCAACCAGCGTGAAAAGTCTGCGCATCAGTCGATCTCCTTCCAAATGCCTTGATCCTTCGTTTCGCGAAGCAGGAAGCTTCCGACGACGAAGGTCATGAGCGCCACGGTGATCGGAAAGTACAAGCCGGCGTAGATGTTCCCCGTCGCCGCAACAATCGACGTCGCGATGACCGGCGTGAAACCGCCGAACCACCCGTTGCCGAAATGATAGGGGAGTGAGAGCGACGTGTAGCGAATGCGCGCCGGGAAGCTCTCGACGAGAAATGCGGCGATCGGCCCATAGACCATCGTCACGTAGAGTACCTGGATGAAGATCAAGCCCACGAGCGCCCAAAAATTGACCGGCTTCGACGCCGCCGACATGGCCTGATAGATCGGGATATAGGTCAGCCCCGCCAATAGACACCCGCTCATGATGATCCGCTTGCGGCCAATCCGGTCGGACAACGCGCCAAAGACGACGAAGAACGGCGTGCCAAGCAGCAGGCCGACGGCCACGATCATATACGCGGTGTCGACGGGCACCTTGAGAATTGTCTGAAGAAAGAACAGCGCGTAGAACTGCCCGGTGTACCAGACGACGGCCTGCCCGGCGGTCGCGCCCAACAGGACCGTGAAAAAGACCTTCCACCGCTCGGCGGTCCCGTAACTGTCGGAGATCGGCGCCTTTGATGTCTTTCCTTCCGCCTTGAGCTTGGCGAACAGCGGCGACTCCGCCATCCGCGACCGGATGTAGTAGGACACGATGACGAGCACCGACGACAGCAGGAACGGGATGCGCCAGCCCCACGCCTTGAAATCGGCGTCGCTCATGGCGTGCTTGGTGAGCAGAATGACAATTAGTGACAAAAAGAGACCAAATGTCGCCGTGATCTGAATGAACGACGTGTAGTACCCGCGCTTGTTGTCCGGCGAATGCTCGGCGACGTACACCGCCGCGCCGCCGTACTCGCCGCCCAACGCGAGCCCTTGCAGGAGCCGCAGCGAGACGAGAAGAATGGGCGCGAGAATGCCCAACGTCCCATAGCCGGGCAACAATCCGATCGCCGCCGTCGACACGCCCATGATCAGCAGTGTGATCATGAAGGCGTATTTGCGCCCGGTGAGGTCGCCAATGCGGCCAAAGAAGAGTGCGCCGAACGGTCGAACGGCGAATCCGGCCGCAAACGTCGCCAGCCATTTGAGCAGGGAGACCGTCGGGTTGGTGCTCGGGTAGAACACCCCGGAGATCACCGCGGCAAGGCTGCCAAAAATGTAGAAATCGTACCACTCGATCACGGTGCCGGCGGACGACGCGGCGATGACGCCCCAGATCTTTCGTTCGGAGTCGGCGGCAGTTGTCATGGGCACAAACCTGCGCGCCCCAGCCGCGATGCGCGAGAGTGTCACAGTCACAGTCACCGCTCGCCCGTCTTCCCACCCGCCGCCGCCGTGGCGACATTAGCTGTGACAGCAGTGGTTCGGTAGGTCCGTCGGTCTATCGATTCTCGCGGCCCTTGGACTTCACTCACTCAGCGACATGCCTCTCCCCGGAATCATCGCCCGCCACAAGCTCGCGTCCGCTCTGCTCGTCATCATCGCGGCGCCGCTCATCACGTCCACGCTGTGGACGCTGATCGCACTCAACTTCAGTTATGCCCGCGGTGAGCGCGCCGGCGTCCTCCAGAAAATTTCGCAGCGAGGATGGATGTGCAAAACGTGGGAGGGTGAGCTGCAGCTCACCGCCACACCCGGATCCGCGCCGGAGAAGTTCACCTTCACGATTCGCTCGGACTCGGTGGCGGCGGAGCTGAACAAGCGTGCGGGTGAACGCGTCGTCCTCAGTTATGACCAGCACCGAGGTATTCCCGGCTCCTGTTTTGGCGACACTGAATACTTCGTGACGGGCATTCGGTTGGTCGGCACGCCCTGACCGAGCTCGCTGGACAATCCGCGGCGCTCGACACAGACTCAAGTCTCCTCATCTGCGAGTGCGTCACATGCGACTCCGTTCTTACGCCGCCGTCTGCGTCACGGCCATTTTCCCGGTTGTTCTTTCCGCACAGGCCGCGCCGGTCGCCGCCGCGTTCAAGGAGAACGCCGCGCAGATGAAGACGAACCTCATCGCCGCTGCCGCGTTGATGCCCGCGGACAAGTACGCGTTCAAGCCCACCCCCGCGCAGATGAGTTACGGCGGTATCGTCGTTCACCTGATCGAAGGAAACGACTATCTCTGCGGAACCATTGGCGGGGTGAAGGCGCCGACGCGGGCAAAGATCGCCGAGACCGCCTCCAAGGACTCGCTGGTCGCGCGTTTACGCGAGACCTTCGATTTCTGCGATCGCGCGCTCGCCAAGCTCGACGACTCGAAGCTCGCCGAGCAGTTGCCGTTTTTCGGCGGCAAGCAGATGTCCCGCGCCGCGATCGAAACGGTGACCACCGGCGACTGGTCCGACCACTACAGCCAGGTCGCGATCTATCTGCGCCTCAACGGACTGTTGCCCCCGACCGCGAAAAAACCTTAAGAAGTTCTAGCGCGAGAAGCCAAGGACTTTCTTCACGTCGTCGTTGGGGATTGGGCGGATGCCGGTGCGATCCAGCCGCCATTTGTCCATGTACTGCAGGGGCGTCATGAGCTGGACCTTCGCGCCGGCGAGATAGCTGCTGAGCACCGGGTTGGAGTACGGTTTCGTGACGCCGGCTTCGAACGGTGCCAAAAAATTGTCCCAGTGCACCGGCAGAAATGCGCGCGGATGCAGCACGGGGACGACGAGCCGCGCGACATCGATGTCGTCGGCGCCGATCCAGAGGTCGACCGACGAAATGCCGGCCGCCTTCATTGCCGACTGCAAATTCTCGATTGGTGCGCCGTAGTTTTTTCCGTCGAGAACGATCGGCACGTTGAGATCGACGGCGCTTCCCGAGTTGGAGAAGTACCAGCTGTATCGACCGCCGGCTCCGTCGACGACGAACAGATATCCGCGATTCCCGCCGCCGTTCACAAAGTCCTCGGTGACGCCGGCACGCAAGCCACCGGTGCGCGGATCAGGGGTCGGCGGCCGCGTGAGCTCGATTGGATTGTGCAGGCGGGGGTTCTTCGCCGGATCGCCGCTGTGATTCCAGCGGACCACGTACATCGTGACGCCGTCGCCGACCACGAACTTCTCACCCCCGTCCACCGGCGTGCACCGACCCGCGGGCACCTTGGACGCGATCGCCAGAAAACAGGTCGTCTTCGATCCAATGATTTTCGCGCCCGACAACGTTGACCACGCCGGCGTATCGAACGCATGATCCCAATGGCTGTGGCCCGTCAGCAGCAGATTCACGCTCGACGGCCCCCCCAACGCGGTGAGGACTCGTTTGACGGCGACGGTATCGGGCGTCGCCGATTCACGCGTGCTGTCGAAATTGGCGTAAAACAGTTTGTCCGGCAGGCGCGTGATGTATCCGTCCGCCACGACGCGCGCCTCGCCGGCTTGGAAGTACATGTTCGTCACCGACATCCACGTGATGTCCACGTGGTCGGGCCCGGCGTGTGGCTTCGCGAACGCAACCGCGCATACCGCGGCGCAGGTGACGGCAAAGATTCTCAGCATCTGGCGCATTGGGGTATTCCGGAAACGTCCGACGCGCAATCTAGTCGTGGGCCGCGCCGCGTTCATCAAGTCGCCCCGGAAGCCTCCGTCCGCGCAACGATCACCGCCGCTGCCAGATCCCCCGTCACGTTCAAAACGGTCGACAGCGTGTCCGGTATCGCATCGACCGCAATCAGAATTCCAATGCCTGCCGCGGGCAGCCCAATCGCGAGAAAGAGCGGCGTGAGCATGATGAACGCTCCTCGAGGAATTCCGGGCGTGGCGAACGCAACGAACACAGCGGCGAAGGCGATCGTCGCCAGCTCGCGCGCGTGCAGCGGAACGCCGTAGAACCACCCGACGAACAGCGCGCCCACCGTCCATGACACCGGCGCCGCCAGCTTGAACATCGACACAGCGAGCGGCAGCACGAAACCGGCGACCTTGTTCGGAATGCCAAGTCCCTGTTCGGCACTCTCGACCAGCGCCGGGAGCGACGCGATCGACGAGCTGGAACTGAACGCGATGAGCTGCGCCGGAAGCGCGGCGCGCGCGAACCGCTTCATCGACACGCCGCCGGCGACCGCGACGACCGGATAGATGAGCGCCGTCACCACGAGACACGACGCCGAGTACGCCACGATGTAAAACCCAATGGCCCCGGCGAACGCGCCGCCGGCATGCGCGGCGAGCGGCAGCACGAGCGCGAACACGCCGATCGGCGCGAGCATCACGATCCAGCGCACGAGCGTCAGCATCGCGTCGGCGACGGCTTGAAAGAACGACACGAGTGTGGTGCGTGTGGTTGTCGGACTCTGGACGACGGCCAATGCGAAGATCAGCGTGAACAGGATCAACGGGACCATCGCGCCATTCGCGGCGGCCGCGATCGCGTTGGGCGGAAGCAGCGACGCCACCCAGGCCGAGAACGTTTGCGACTGCCCGCCCAGGGCGATCTGACCGGCGGCCTCCACAGCGCCGGCGGGCAATGACGGACGCGAGCTCGCGTCCTGAGGAAGCAGCGTGAACAGCGAAGGCGCGAGGGGCATCACAACCGCCGCCGCTCCCACCAGCAGCGCGACGAACACCAGGAGGGTGCGACCACCAACGCGCCCAACAGATTTCATATCCGCGGTGGAAGCCACGCCGGTGATCAAGAGCGACACGACGAGGGGAATCACCGTCATACGAATCGCATTCACCCACAGCGTCCCGACGGGCGAGATCGCATCGGCGGCACTGAGCAGCGAGGCGCTGTGCGACGCGGCGATTGCAATGCCACCCCCGACCGCCGCGCCAAGCGCGACGAGAACGCGCGTGCTTTCTTTCATTGTTGGTGAGCCGGTGGGTGGGAACTACATCATGAGGTCGCCGCCGTTGATATCCAGCGACGCGCCGGTGATATAGCCTGCTGCTTCCGACGCCGCGAAGCAAATGAGATCCGCCACCTCGGCGGCCGTTCCAAGGCGCGGCACCGGATAGCCCTGCGCCAATCGGTCGAGCAAATCGGACGTTGCGTGCTCGTGCGTCAACTCGGTGTCGATCATGCCGGGGCAGACGGCGTTCACGGTAATACCGAATTTTCCCAGCTCCTTGGCGGCAGCTCTCGTCAGACCAAGCAACCCGGTTTTCGATGCCGTGTAGTGCGCGCCACCGAGGGTGCTCACCATGCGCCCAGCGGACGACGACACATTCACGATTCGTCCGTACTCCTGTTTCTTCATTGCAGGCAACACTGCCTTCGTGAGAAGAAACGGCGCGGTGAGATTCACTTCGATCGTCTCGCGCCATTCGTCGGCCGTGAGGTCGCCGAACCGCGTCGAGCGCGCCATGGCCGCGTTGTTCACGAGAATGTCAACGCGGCCAAACCGCTCGAGCGTTCGACGGACGATGTCGTCCGGCGCGCCGTTCTCCGCGATGTCGCCCGCCACGGCGAACGCGCGCTCGCCGAGCGATTGAGCCACTGCGGCCGCGCGGTCGCCGTCGCGGACATTGATCGCGACGGACGCGCCGCGCTCGAGAAGCCGGGCTGCCGCCGCACGCCCAAGGCCACGCGCGGCGCCCGTAACGATTGCAACGCGGCCGGTGAAATCAGCGATCACGGTCTCTGTTCCTTCAGGTGGTCGTCAGTTCCGCGAGAAGAGAAACTCCTGCACCTTCCCATCGGGCGTGCGATACATCAACGCTTGAGCGCTCGTTTTCCCCACGGAGAACTGTACGACCGCGACTTCCATTCCGCCGCGCTCGACCGTGTTGGTCACGCGAATGTTGGTGATCGCGCCCATCGCGTTCAATGCCTTGCGCGCCGACGTCACCTTGGCCGCGGTGAGATAGGCGTCGAAGTCGGCGCCGAGAGTCGAGCGGTCCACGGTTCCCTTCTCCAACCCAGTCAGGAAACTGCGCGCCGCATCAACGGCCGCTGCACCATGAATTTCCGGCACATCCACGCGCGGAATCAACTTGGCGATCAATTGCTGATTGAGCGCCGCGACCGCAGCGAAATCAGTGTTCGCCAGCAACACCACAGCCGAACGCGTCGCGGGTATCACGGTGTTCTGCGCCACAAACCCGCTCACCGCTCCACCGTGGGAGAGCACGACGACCTGCCCGCGATCGTTCACACCTTCCCCGCATCCGTAACCGCTCGAGCGCCCGTCGGTGAGCCGCTGGGCCGTGGTCATCGTGTGATACGACGCTTCGGAGATCAGTTTGTGCTCGACCAGCGCCACATCCCACGTCAACAGATCGCTCGGCGTGGACCAGATCGCGCCGGCTGTTCCCGCCCAACCGCGTCCCTCCGGCTCAGCCGGCACCGGCGACGCGAGCCCAAACGACGTGTAGCCTTTCGCCATGTCGCCCGTCATGGTCGCGGGATCGTACGCGGTGCGCGTGAGATTGAGCGGCGAGAAAATCCGCTTGCCGAGAAAGGCGCCGAACGACTGGCCGCTCACCTTCTCGATCACGCGTCCGAGAATGAGAAAACCGGTATTGCTGTACGAATAGCGCGATCGCGGCTCGAAATCCAGCGGCCGGGTCGCGTACTCGTTGATGATGTCGTCGGCAGCCGCCGGCTTCTGCATCTCGTTGTCGACGAAGTCGAGCGGATAGTAGTCGCGGTACCCCGAGAGGTGCCCGCCCACGTCGATCAGCGTGATGTCCGTTGCGCGCGTGAGCTTCGGGAAGTACTTCGAGACCGGATCGCTGAGCGACAGCTTCTTCTCGTCGGCCAGCATCATCAACGCCGAGCAGGTGAACTGCTTGGTGACCGATCCGACGGCGAACATCGTGCGGGTCGTGACCGAGTCGGTCGTGCCAAGCGTGCGAAGGCCATACCCCTTGGCGAATACCACCTTGCCGTTCTGCATGATCCCGACCGACAGCCCAACGAGTTGCTTCTCGGCCACGGCCTGTCGAATGATGCTGTCGAGCTGTTTGGGGACGACGGCCTGGGCACCGACCATCGAAGCCGTAAGAGCGATCGATGCGGCGGCGATCGAGAGTTTGATCATGACAGTCCTGTTCAGAGTCGGCTTCAGGACAACAGATGCGAGATGAAGTCCGAATGGATATGCAGTCCAAACAGTCCGGCAAGACCCATGAGAACACCGAGCCCGGTTGGCACCATCGCGATCCAGTACAACCATCGTTTCTTGGTCAACGACGTGAGAGCAAGCAGAGAGATGGCCAGGGCGATCAACGTGTCGGACAGATCGAATTGATCGTCGTGATAGTTGAGGGAATCATACGTCGTCTGGTCGGCCAGCGCTTGCACGCGCAAGGAGTCCTTCTTCACGGCCTGGTCCGCGACGAGCGCCTTGTACCGCGCGATGGCCGAGTCAAGTTGGACGCGTTGCGCCGGGATCGATTCCAGTGCGCGGGCGAGCGTCACCTGGGTGAGCTCCGCCTGCCCAATTTCCTGACGGATGTTGCGCGCCTGGTAGAAGCTCCAGTGGTCGATCTTGTCGGCCTGCGCTTGCTGCATGGCTTGGACGATGTTGTCGTCCTTCACCTTGCAGACTCCCATGAACGTGGCGAGCAGCGCGACGGTGATCGCCACCCACGTGTTGAGGCGCGCATGTGCCGCGTGTGCCTCGGCGGTCGACGTTGCGAGCCCCGCGTCCGACTCGTCGGCCGCGGATTCAGCTGAGCCCATTGGATCGATTTCCATGCGTCGAAGATAGACCAGATGAACGGACCTCGCTAAGAGGTTTTTCTTAGTCGACGACGTGCGCGGCGTACCTAGCGTACGGGCCCCGGCGGCGTCAATTTCGACCACCCAACCCCCCAGGCAACGCGACGATGAACATGCGGATTATTGTTGCCGGCGAGATTCGATTCACGGCAAAGTTGGAAATGGAGCGAGCCCCCAAGACCTGCGCCGCGTTCATCGCGGCGCTTCCCTTTGAGAGTCAACTCGTGCAAGCCCGTTGGAGTGGCGAGGCCGCGTGGATCCCGCTCGGCGACCGGGGGTTCGGCGTCGAATTCGAGAATCACACGAGCCATCCGGCGCCCGGCGAGATCCTGTTATATCCCGGCGGATTCAGCGAGACCGAAATTCTCTTTCCGTATGGACGGACGCTCTTCGCGAGCCAGCTCGGCCAGCTCGCGGGCAATCATTTCTTGACGATCGTCAAAGGCAACGACGAGTTGGCCGAGGTGGGCCGGCGCGTGCTCTGGGAAGGCGCCCAGAATATCGTTTTCAAAGAGGATACATGATCCATTCAAGACGGGCGCCTCTATTGGCGCGTGCACTGCCGTTTGTCTCGCTGATCACGCTCGCGCAGACGACGTACGCCCAGCGCGTGGACCGCGCCGAACACCATGAGTTCACGATCGCCAACTTTCGCACCGAGAGCGGCGTGGTGCTGCCAAAGGCGATCGTCGTCTACGGCACGTACGGCCATCTCAACGCCGCGCGCGACAACGTCGTGTTGCTACCCTCCCACTACATGGCCAATCATCACGGCTATGAATGGTTGATCGGTCCTGGACGCGCGTTGGACACGGCGTCGCTCTTTCTCGTGGCGACGGAGCTCTTCGGAAACGGACACTCTTCGTCGCCGAGCAACACGCCTGAGCCGTATCATGGCCCTCGCTTTCCGGTCACCACCATCCGCGACAACATCGACGCGGTGCACCGGCTGCTCACCGAAGATTTGAAGGTCACGCATCTTCGCGCGGTGATCGGTTTCTCCATGGGCGCGCAGCAGGCGTTTCAGTGGGCGGTGAGCTATCCGGATTTTGCCGACCGACTCGTCGCGACGTCGGGGACGGCGAAGACGTACGGGCACGGCATCGTGCGGCTCGAGGGACAGATCGCGGCGATCACCGCCGATCCCACGTTCAACGGAGGCGACTACACCACGCCGCCCAAGAAGGGCATGGAAGCGTTCGGAATGGTCTGGGCGGGCTGGCTGTACTCGCAAGAGTGGTGGCGTCGCGAGCTGTGGAAGACCAACGCGCCGGCCGGCACGACGCTCGAGCAGTACATCGAAACGTCGTTTCGGAAAAACTTTCTCTCGGCTGCCGACGCCAACGATGTCATCCTGCAGGCGCACACGTGGGAACGACACGACGTTGGCAACACGCCCGGCTTTGGCGGCGACGTTGCGAAAGCACTTGGCTCGATCAAGGTGCCGTTCCTCTACATGCCGTCGGAGACCGACCTCTATTTCCCGCTGGGCGACGCGAAGTATGAATCGGCGATGATGAAGACCGTCCGCTTGGTTCCGATTCCGTCGCTGTGGGGACATCCGGCGGGCGCCGGCGCCAGCCCGGAGGATCGCACGTTCCTGAACGAGACGATCGGCAAGTTTTTGGCGGAAGGCAAGCGATGACCGACTCCCGAGGAGCGCCCGGATGAACATTGAACGCGAGTGGCTGGAGGAGCTGATTTTTCGCGGGGAAACCGCGCGCCGCTTTACCCAGGACTCGCCGGTGCTGCCCGACGTCTGGCTGCGCTTTGTCGAGAAGTTGTCCGAATCGAAGCTCGCACGACTCGATCTGTTGCTCACGCCGCACCGCGACGCATCGGCGGCGGAATTGTGCCAGGCCTTGCGGCAGCGCCTTGCCGCGGATCGTAAATCAAAGATCTGGAAAGCCTGGCACCGCGACCCGAGCCAGATCGCGACCGAGATGGCGTATCATCAGTCGAGCGTCGTCGCCAAGCTCAGCTTCCTGGAGTTGATCCGCATCGCGATCCCGTTGAGCGATTGGTGGCGTTCGGTGGCACCACCGGCGGCCGGCGACGTGGCGAAGCGGCTCAAGAACCCGGCGAATCACGATCTCGTCAAGCGAGAGCTCGAGCGGTTGACCGTGGACCCACGCCAGTCAGAGTTCATGCAGGGACCGCCCGCGAAACGCCGCAGCGCAACACCGCGTGGGGCGGCAAAGGCGACGGTGCCCTCCGAAGTGTTGTGGATGATTCGCGTCGTCGGCACACTGCTCGTCGCGCTCGACGCCCCGGAACCGCGCGAAGGTGCTGACGGGAAAACGACGTTCTTCGACATCAGTCTCGACGCCGATGCGTTGATCGACGCCGTCGCGAACGTCATCAGCGACCTTCCACCGTCGTCGCCACACGCGCCAAATCTGTTGTACACGGTCAGTCAGAATCGCCGCGTGACTCCAACCATCGCGCGCTCCGTCATGGCCGTGAAGGGAGATGCCGCGCGACGTCTGTTCGAGATCGACACCCGCAACATTGCGTGGGCCATCATCGACAGCGGCGTGGACGCGTCGCATCCGGCGTTTCGCAAACGCGACCCGGCTACGGGCGCGCCATACAAAAAACCGTTCGAGCAGAAAGACGGGCAGTGGAAAAACAACACCACCATTGCCGCCAGCTTCGACTTCAGCGGCATTCGAAAGCTGCTCGACCCCGATGCCACCGCCGAGGAGCGACACGCACGCGCTCCGGCGGCCAAGAGCCGCGCGGCGGCGAAAAAAGGAAAGGGCACGCGCAACGGCCGGACCGGACGCAACGGCGCGAGCGCCGACGCCAATCCGGCACGCCTCGACGAAGCCACCCTTCGGCAGCGCGCCGCCGAGTTGACCGATCGGTTGTCATCGGGACGAGCGATCGACTGGGACGAACTGACGCCGCTGTTCACCATCCCGCACGACGGCGGATATCCGCACCCCGATTTCGATCACGGCACGCACGTGGGCGGAATACTCGCCGCCGATTGGCGCAGGAAGGACTGGGGCGACGCCTACCCGGCCGACGTGGACGGCGATCTCGTTGGCGTCTGTCCGGGGCTGACGTTGTACGACCTGCGCGTGCTCAGCGACCGAGGCACCGGCGACGAATTCACCGTCATGGCCGCGCTGCAGTTCATCCGCCATCTCAACTCGCACCGCGATCAGTCAGCCATTCACGGTGCAAACCTGAGTCTGTCGCTCAAGCACGACGTCGCCAACTATGCGTGTGGTCGAACGCCGGTCTGCGAAGAGTGTGAGCGTGTAGTGTCGTCGGGCGTCGTGGTCGTTGCCGCGGCGGGCAACGACGGATACATGCGCTTCTCCACTCCCGGCGGCGAGACCGACGGGTATCGAAGCATCAGCATTTCCGATCCGGGCAATGCCGACGCAGTTATCACCGTTGGCGCCACGCATCGCCACGCGCCACACATGTATGGCGTCAGCTACTTCTCGAGCCGCGGCCCAACGGGCGACGGACGGTACAAACCCGACCTCGTGGCTCCGGGCGAGAAGATCACCGCGCCGGTTACCGAGGACGGGGCCGGAACGAAAGACGGAACGAGCATGGCCGCGCCGCACGTGAGCGGTGCCGCGGTCTTGTTGATGGCGCGCCATCGCGAACTGCTCGGGAATCCATCGCGCGTCAAACAAATTCTCTGCTCTACGGCGACCGACCTTGGACGCGAGCGCTACTTCCAGGGCGCCGGGATGGTCGACATCCTGCGCGCCCTCCAATCCGTCTGAGGCAATCCAACAAGATGCTCTTCACGCTCGAGGCGCTCGAAGCCGCTTATGGCGACTGCCTGCTGCTCCACTACGGCACCGCCGCCTCGCCACGAGTGATGATCATCGACGGCGGACCGTCGGGCATTTACGCCACGCGGCTCAAGCCTCGGTTGCAAGCGTTGCAGGCATCGCGCACCGGCACGGAGCCGCTCCCGGTCCAGCTCGCCATTGTCAGTCACATCGACGCCGACCACATCGAAGGCCTCGTCGCGTTGACACAAGATGTCCTCAACGCCAAGTCTGATGGCGACACGCCGATCGTGAGGGTACTCGGCATGTGGCACAACAGCTTCGACGACTCCGTCAAACCCGTCGTCGCCAAGGTCGCCGAACTTGCGACGGCCGCCGGAATAGAGTTGGCGTCACTGGACGAATCGGTACCGACGAGCATCGCCGAGTTGACCAGCGATAAAGCGCAACTCGTGCTGGCGAGCGTGGGCGAAGGACGCGCACTGCGCAACAACGTGCAACGGCTTCACATTCCACTCAACTCGGGATTTACCGGTGGGCTCATCCTCGCCGGAAATGCACCGGTCGGCAAAAATCTCGGCGACGGACTGACGCTCACCGTCATCAATCCGCGTGAGTCCGAGCTCGATGCCTTGCAGAACGATTGGGTGGCGGAGATCAAGTCGCTGAAGAAGGCAGGGAAACTGAAAACGGCTTCCCAGACCGACGCGATCACCGCGGCATTCGTCGATCAGTCGGTAGCAAATCTGTCGAGCATCGTGCTGCTCGCGCAGAGTGGCGGAAAAAGCATTCTGCTGACGGGCGACGTACGCGGCGACTTCGTGATTCAATCGCTCGAAGCGCAGAAATTGAAGAAGGCGGGCAAACCGTTCCATGTGGACGTGCTCAAAGTCCCGCATCACGGAAGTTGGCGTGACCTCGCCGATGTGTTCTTCCAGCAGATCACTGCCGACCACTATGTATTCTCGGCGAATGGTAAATTCGACAATCCCGATTTGCTTACGATGCAGTCGCTGCTCAAGGTTCGCAAAGGCGAGGCATTCACCGTATACATGACCAACCGGAAGCATTTCTCCACGAAGAAGGTTCTTCCGGCAGCGGCATTGTTGGAAAAAAGCGGCGGAAAGGCCACGGCGGTCTATCCGAGCGACAAGGCGACGATCCCGAGCGTGAAGATCGATCTCGGAACGCCGTTGAAAGACTGACCCCGACCTTCGCGTGACGATCCGTGAATGCTGAAGCCGCACGACTGCTGACGAACCCTCGCGATCGACTGGCCTTCCAGCACCTCGAGCGCCTGGTGCAATCCAAGGAATCGCTCGCGATGATCGGCGCCGGTTGCAGCGCGCGCATGGGCTATCCGTCGTGGGGAACGCTGCTCAATCAGATGCACGAGTGTCTCACGCTCCACCGCGGCGAAGGAGCCCAGAGCGGACGCGAGAGTCTGCGGCGACACGACGACATGTTGTGGCGCGCCGAGGAATACCGGCGGCTGCTCGGCGACGATTATGAAACGCTGCTGACCAGGGAGTTTTCGATCGCGCGGCCGCTCGACGAGTGCATCAAGGACATTGTGTCGCTGCCCTTCCGCCACGTGTTGACGACGAACTACGACACGTCGCTCGAGCGCGCGCACGCCGCCGTACGCACCGACGAGTTGAACTGCGTCGACTGGGGCGATGAACCCGCGGTGCTCGAATTCCTCTATCGCTTCTTCGATCCGTCCTATGGAAGACAGTATGTCTACCTGCACGGGCGAATCTGCAACTTCAAGAATGTGGTGCTGACGGACGACGACTACACGACGCGCTACCTGCGGTCCGAGGGTGCCGTCAAGCGCCTGTTCGCGCTGTTTGCCCTGCAGAAAATGGTGTTCTTTGGGTTTTCGTTGACCGACCCCGATCTCATGGCGATCATGCGACAGGTGAACGTCGCGGTGGGTTTCACCGAGCCGCGGCATGTCGCGCTCGTCGGACTCGACGGAACCGAGGATCGCGAGATTCACCGCGGGCGATTGATCAAGAAGTTCGGCATCAATCCGGTGTTCTACGATCGCCGCGACGATCACATCGAGTTGGCGGTCTTCGCGCAAAGCCTGGTGGAGTGTTGCAATCCGGACGGCGATCGCGCAGTCACAGCGGAGTTCGCGCGAGTTCCGTCATTCGGAGTTTCGGGCAGCGTTTCCGCTGGAATTCCCTCGCGTAGTGCACCGCCCGCCCCGGCCGCCCCGCCTCAGGCAGTCCCTCCCATGGCGCATGCGGCTCCGGCCGCGGCGCATCGGTCCGGTCGACCGCCTGATCTCCCGGCAAACCCGTTGGACGCTGAAGATCCGCAACGCGGGCGATTCGGTGGATTGCCCGAGCGCGGTGGACGCCGATTGTCGGCAACCGTGACGCAGATCGATCCTGACTGGTTCGCCGTCAGCCTTCGCGTGTCGTCGACCGGCGGAAAGCCGCCGCTCGCCGGCGACGTGTTCTTCTATCTCCACGACTCGTTCCTCACGCCGGTGCTGAAAGTTGCGGCGCGCGATGGCGAAGCAATCGCGCGCGTCGAGTGCTACGGAGCGTTCACCGTCGGTGTCTTCATCGAAAACGAGCCGGATACGATGCTCGAGCTCTGTCTCTCGTCGCTGGAAGGCGCGCCGCTGCAATTCGTCATGAGCTGACCGTCGTAAAGAACGCACTAAGACCCGAACCAGCACCCTCGATTCGGTTGTCCGGCGTTGAGCGCGGGCGTAGCTACAATCATGAGCATTCTTCGCGCGTTGCCCACGGCAGCTCGCGCGCTGACCGCCGCGGCCCTGTTGGTCTGCTCCGCCGGCGTTGCGCGCGCCCAGCGGGGCTTTGAGGCGCTGCGCGGCGATCCGCCGATCAACAACGTCGCGTACGACGGACGCTTCGCCTTCGCACGTCTTCGCTATGCCGTGGCGCCCGGCGGCTACTACTACCGCGGCTTGCCGTCGTGGGCCCACGGATATCCGAACGCGGAGGAAAACCTGCTGCGCCTCACGCACGAGGTGAGCCTGTTCAGCCCCCATCTGGACGGAACGAACGTCGTGGCGATCAACGACCCAGCCCTGTTTCGCTATCCGGTCACCTACATGACGGAGGCAGGCTACTGGACCATCTCGGACGCCGAGGTGGCCGCGCTCAGAAAATACCTGCTCAAGGGTGGGTTTCTCATCCTCGACGACTCTCGGGACGGTCGCTTTCCGGGGAACATGGGCTTCGCGAACATCGAGGCCAACTTCAGGCGAATATTTCCTGACCTCCATTTCGTCGACCTGACGCCCGCGCACCCCATCTTCCACTCGTTCTTCGACATCCCGTCGTTCGACGTGGTCCGCCAGTACTATGACTACGGGCCGCCGGTCTTTCGAGCCCTGTTCGTAGGGAATAACCCTGACAAGCGGATCATGGTGCTCCTGAACTTCAACACCGACGTCTCGAACTATTGGGAATTCTCCGCACAGGGCTTCATGCCGGTGTCGGAGTCGAACGAGGCGTACAAGCTCGGGGTCAACTACATCATGTACGCCCTGACTCACTGAGCCGGAGACGCGGCTAGGCGGCCGCCGCGACTGCGACGAGGATCAGGTACGCCGAGAGGCTCATCGGAATGAAGTGACCGTCCGATACTCTATGGCATGAAAATCCTCGTTGCCGACGATGATCCTCTTGTTCGCGCCATCGTCGCGCGTGTAGCGAGCCAGGCGGCCTACGACCTGGTCGAAGCCGAGAACGGCCTCGTGGCCCTCGACTCGGTCGAGCGCGACGATCCCGACGTGCTCATCACCGACCTCCGCATGCCGGTGCTCGATGGGTTCGAGCTCGTGCAAACGGTGCGCGCGTCGGCCCGTCATCGCGCCATGCCGATCATGTGCCTCTCGGCGGTCAGTGATCGCGACGCGATCACGCGGCTCGCCGAAATGGGGATCACCGACTACATCCTGAAGCCCATCCGGCCACGCGACCTCGCGGATCGACTGCAGGCCGTCGTCACGAAATACGCGGAGTGGAAGATCGCTCGCGATGAACCGGTCGAGGCCACGTCTTTCCCCGCCGTCCTCGTGATCGATCCGGATGTCGCGTTTCACGCCTTCGTCGAATCGACTCTCGCTCCGGACTACAGCGTGCTCGCGGCCCCGACCGGCGCCACTGGTGTCACGATGTTCCGGGCGCGCAACCCGCGCGTGAGCACGGTGCTCATTGCTGAAGGGCTAAACCTTCTCGACGAGCAACGTGTTGCCGCGCTGTTGCGACGGCTCGCCGCTGAGGATGGCATGCCCGCTCCGACCGTGCTTCTCGTGAGCAGCAGGGACGAGGTTAGCAGCGACAAGGCGGCGGTGTTTGACGGAGTGGTTCGTCGCTCGGACGTTGCGACAGATTTCCTTGCCGCGACAACCCAGTGGATCCCCAAGTCGGGCGACTCCGTCGCGCGGCCGCGTCGGCCAACGGCTTCCGGAGCGAGCGACAACGCCGCCGCTCCCGCGACCGCCGCGTAACATGGCCGTCAGCCAATTGATCGCGGGCATCGCCAGTAACAGTCCTGGGGCAATCGTCACGGTTGTCGGTCTCGTGTTGCTTGGTGGCGCCAGCATCGCCGCCCTGCTTCGCCAATGGAATCGACGAGCGGCGCGCGATATGGCGCTCACGAACGAACGCTACACGCAAATTGCGGAGGCCATGCCGCAGATCGTCTGGACGGCAGGTCCCGACGGACTCGTTGAGTACTTCAATCAGCGATGGCCGGAATACACCGGGATTTCAGTGCAGGATTCTCTCGGGTTGGCTTGGGGACGCGCCGTTCACCCTGACGATCTCGAGTTTGCGGTTGGACAGCGGGGCAAGGCCGTTCGCGCAGGCACGCCTCTCGATATGGACGTTCGCCTGCGGCGCGGTTCCGACGGCGAATATCGCTGGCATCTCATCCGAGGCGTGCCGCTCCGCGACTCGAATGGCGTGGTCGCCAAGTGGTTCGGCACGTGCACCGACATTCAGGAACAGAAGCGGACGGAATCGGTGCTCCGCGATCGCCAAGTCACCCTCGAGCACACGATCGAGGCGCGTGAGGCGGAGGCCGAGCGGGCCACCGCGCTGTATCAGCTCCTCGCCGAGAACGCCACCGACATGGTGTCGACCCACCGGCCGGACGGGGCGTTCGACTACGCCACGCCAAGTTGGGTCGAGTACGTCGGCGGCATTCCCGAAGGCCAGCGGCCGGTGGATTTTTGCCACCCCGACGACGTCGAGCTGCTCACGACGAACTACATGATCGCGCGTCGTTCACCGGGCTTGGTGACGACGGTGTGGCGTTGCCGCCGCGCCAACGGCAACTACGGCTGGCTCGAGACGCACACGCGCGCCGTGCAAAGCGCGCTCACGCAGCGCGTGATGACCTTCGTTTGCGCCACGCACGACGTGACTGAACGGCAGCGGCGCGAAAAGGAATTCCAACGGCTCCACGAGATCGTGCTCGCTGTGAGCAGCGCCTCCACGCTCGACTCGGCGTTGGAGATCACGTTGCATGAGCTGTGCGCCACCACCGGGTGGAGCTACGGCGAAGCGTGGACACCGTCGAATGAAGGAGAACACCTCGAGCGGGCGTCGGTGTGGTCGGCACGCCAAGGTGTCGACGCCAGTGCGTCACCGCTCGATGACGCGTCACTGAGACTGAAAGCCGGCGAGGGCATCACCGGACTTGCCTGGCAGTCCGGCGAGGTCATTTGGGTGCACGATATCGTCGCCGATCGTCGCACGAAACATGTCGCGCTTGCGGCGTCCGCCGGGTTCACGGCCGGCGTCGCCATTCCGGTCATGACGGAGCGGCGAGTGGTGGCCGTGCTGGTTTTCCTGATGCCGGCCGTCGCGACGGACGACGCCGGACGCATCGCGTTCGTTTCGGTCGTCGCCGCGCAACTCGGCTCGCTCGTCGCGCGGAAACGCGACGAGCGCGCGCTGCGAGAGAGCGAAGAAAAGTACCGTCAACTCGTCGAACAGGCGGCCGATGCCATTTTGCTCATCGACGCCGACGGACGATGCGTGGAAGCCAACACGCGCGCCGGACTGTTGTGCGGCACATCTCCGCTCGATTTGATCGGGCGGCCGCTCGACGCGCTCATGTCGGCCGATGTCGTCGGTGCCGCCGCCATCCCCGTCGTGCAGGTCGGCGAAGTACTCACCGCCGACTATTGGGTTCGCCGCGTCGACGGCACGTCCCTTCCGGTCGAAGCCAGCGCTGCACGACTGCACGATGGACGCGTCCAGATCATCGCTCGCGATATCAGTGGACGGAAGGAGCTCGAGCGACTGAAAGAAGAGTTCCTGTCCGTCGTGAGCCACGAGCTGCGCACGCCGCTGACGTCGATTCGCGGTTCGCTGGGTCTGCTCGCGTCGGGCAGCCTGGCAAAAGCGCCCGAGAAGGGACAGCGTATGCTCGACGTGGCGGTCGCCAACACCGATCGCCTGATCCGCTTGATCAATGACATTCTCGACGTGGAACGCATCAATTCGGGCACCGTTCCCATGGAGCCCGATTGGTTTGACGGTTCGGAGATCGCGCGGTCCGTCGCCGAGGCACTGCGACCGATGGCCGAGCGTTCGAGCGTCGCGTTGCAGGTGCAGGGTGCGCCAACACGGCTGTGGGCCGACGCCGACCGCATTACGCAGACCCTGACGAACCTCGTGGGGAACGCAATCAAGTTCTCGCCCGAGGGCTCCACGATTGAATTGAATGTCTCGCACAACGACACCGAAGCGCTGTTCGAAGTGCGCGACCACGGGCGTGGCATCCCCGCCGACAAGCTCGAAATCATCTTCGATCGCTTCCAGCAGGTCGATGCGTCGGACGCGCGCGAGAAAGGCGGAACCGGTCTGGGACTCGCCATTTGTCTTGGCATCGTTCAGCAGCACGGCGGCCGCATCTGGGCCGAGAATCCGGCCGACGGCGGAAGCGCCTTCAAGTTCACGCTGCCCATGCGCGCCGAAGTCGACCGGGAAGATCCCGAACAGCGGGGTGGACCGGACGACGATAGCGGGCGTCTTACGCACGTGCTTGTGATCGAGGACGACATCGAGCTCGCGCACGTGATCGCGACAGCGCTCGAATCACACGGCTTCGAGGTCGGCATCGCGCACAACGGCGTGAGTGCGCTCGAGCTCCAGGAGCAAAATATCGCGGACGTGTTGATCGTCGATCTCTCGCTTCCCGACATCAACGGTCTCGATCTGCTCGAGCGGATCCGCAGCCGGCACCTGACGCCCGCCGCGCCGGCCATCATCTACACTGCTGCCGATCCAAATCCCGCGGCCCGCGAGAGAATCCGCAGCCTGGGCGCTGAGCTGGCCACGAAAAGCCGCGTGTCGACCGAGGCGTTGGTCGAGCGCGTCGTTCGTCTTCTCGAAGTACCGATCACGGAACCTCTGCAAGCGGCATCATGACCAAGACAATTCTCATCGTCGACGACGACGATAGCATCCGGGAGGTCGGGCAGCTCGCGCTCGAGCTCGGGTCCGGGTGGAGCGTTCTCACCGCATCATCAGGCCAGAATGCGCTGCAGCTGGCCAAGCTCGAAAGGCCCGACGCGATTCTGCTCGACGTGATGATGCCAGGCATGGACGGCCCGGCAACGCTGCAGAAGCTCCGCGCCGATCCTTCGACGTCCGGCATACCAGTCGTGTTTCTCACCGCGAAGGTCCGGAGCAGCGAACGGAGCACGCTCAGCGCGCTTGGCGCCGCCGGCGTGCTGGCAAAACCGTTCGATCCGATCGCGCTGCCCGACCAGGTCGCGGGCGTTCTCGGATGGGCGGGCGTGACATGAGCGCGGGCTCGGCCGCCGACGTGCTCGCTCAGCTGTGGGCGAAGTCGCGCGAGGGAGTGCTGGCACGCGTCGCCGTGATCGAGGGGGCGGTGTCGGCGCTCCAGGCCGGCACGCTCGACACAGATTCACGCGCCGCCGCCGAGCGGGCCGCGCACAAGCTCGCCGGAGTCGCAAGTACGTTTGGGCATTGGGACGTAGGCGACATGGCGCGCGAAGTCGAGTCGGCGTTCGAAGGCATCGGACCGATTCCGCCGAGTCGGGCGACACAGCTGTCGGAGATCGCCGCGAAATTGCGCGTCCATCTATCGGCCCCGGCCACGACCGCATAGGCGAGTAGCTGGCCCAACGTACTCTCGGCGCGTAATCTCTCTCATGCGCCTCCTCCTCCTGCTCGCCCTCGCTACTCCGCCCGCTCGCGACACACTGCACGCGCGCGCTCTGCTCCGCCCCGTCGAGATCATTCGCGACGCGTCCGGCATCTCGCACATCTACGCGCAGAACGAGCACGATCTCTTCTTCGCGCAGGGCTACGTCGCGGCAACGGATCGGCTGTTTCAACTCGAGGTGTGGCGACGCCAAGCCACCGGCACCGTGGCCGAGCTGCTCGGGCCTCGCGAGCTCCAGCGAGACATCGGCGCGCGGCTCTTCAAGTTCCGCGGCAACATGCAAACAGAGCTCGCGCATTATCATCCGCACGGACCGGCCATTGTGCAGGCGTTCGTCGACGGAGTCAACGCCTACATCGGCGAGACGGAGCGCGATCCCACAAAGCTGCCGCTGGAGTTTCGGCTGCTGAACACCAAGCCCGGGCGCTGGACGACCGACATCGTGATCTCGCGGCACGGCGGACTCCTTGGCAACATCACGGAGGAGCTGAACACGACGCGCGCCGTGGCGGCCGTGGGCGCGACCACGGTCAAGGCGCTCGACAATTTTCACCCGGGCGACCCCGATCTCACGATCGACTCCAAAATCGACAAGTCGCTGCTCTCGGCGCCCATTCTCGTGCTCTACCAGGCGTACCGCGCGCCGCTGCGCTTTCAGCCGTCCGATCTCGCGCCGGCGGCCCGCGCCGACAATGACAGTTATCTAAGAATTTCTCAGCAGGCGGACTCGGCGTCCGCCGATCTCGCCGCCAATCACGTTCGCGACATCGGCAGCAACAACTGGGTGGTGAGTCCGCGGCTCGCGTTCAACGGCAGCGCCATTCTCGCCAACGACCCCCACCGCGCGCAGTCGGTGCCGTCGCTTCGATACTGGGTTCATCTCGTCGCGCCCGGCTGGAACGTGATTGGCGGCGGCGAGCCCGAGATCCCCGGCGTATCCGTTGGGCACAATGAATTCGGCGCCTGGGGATTGACCATCTTCGCCACCGACGGCGAGGACTTGTACGTCTACGAGACCAATCCGGCAAACCCGCGGCAGTATCGTTATCGCGGCGCGTGGGAGACGATGCGCACGGTAAAGGAGACGATTCCGGTCAAGGGCGCGCCATCGTCCGACGTCACGCTCCGCTACACGCGTCACGGCCCGGTGGTGTACGAGGACACGCTGCACCACGTCGCCTATGCAGTGCGCGCGGCCTGGCTCGAACCAGGGTCGGCGCCCTACCTCGCGAGCCTGCGAATGGATCAGGCGAAATCCTGGGAGGAATTCCGCGACGCCTGCGCGAACAGCTTCATTCCCGGCGAAAACATGATCTGGGCGGATCGGACCGGGAACATTGGATGGCAGGCCGTCGGCATCGCGCCCATTCGCACGAATTCCAGCGGTCTCGTCGCCGTTCCGGGAGACGGACGATTCGAATGGGCCGGTTATCTGCCGATCAAGGAGAAGCCGCACACGCTGAACCCCGCCGAGGGATTCATCGCGACGGCGAACAATGACCTCATTCCACGCGGGTACGCGCACATGAACGCCGTCGGGTTCGTGTGGACCGACCCCTATCGCTGGGCGCGCATCTCCGAAGTACTCGGCGCAGGACGAAAACTTGCCGTACCGGACATGATGCGTTTGCAAACGGACTACCTCTCGATCATGGCGCGACAGCTCGTGCCGCTGCTGCGCGACGTGTCGGTGGCGTCGCCGACGACCGAGGTGGAGCGCGCGCGAAAGGCACTCCTCGCGTGGGACTTCGTTCTCGACAAGCAATCGGTGGCGGCCGGCATTTACGAAACCTGGTATCGGCATCTCGCTCAGAACGTGTCGCGCGTAGTGGTTCCTGAGCCGGCACGCCCATTTTTCCGGACGCTGTCCGCCACGCGCGTGGTCGAACAGCTCGTGGCGCCGAGTGGGGCGTTCGGCAAGAATCCCACGGCGGCGCGTGATACGTTACTCGTCGCGAGCCTGGCTGCGACGGTGGCCGAGCTGACGCAAAAGTTCGGCGCCGACGACTCGAAATGGGTGTACGGGCAGCCGGGATATCACTATGCGTTGATCAGCCATCCGCTGAGCGCCGCGGTGAACGCGAGCGTGCGCGCGAAACTCGACGTGGGCCCGGCGCCGCGCGGCGGCGACGCAACCACGGTGGGAGCAACCGGCAACGGCGGCAACCAAACGGCGGGCGCGTCGTTCCGCATGATCGTGGACGTCGGTGATTGGGAACGCGCCGTGGGTACGAATACGCCGGGACAATCGGGGGACCCGGACAGTCCGCACTATCGCGACCTGTTCGCACTCTGGGCGGACGACCGCTACTTCCCCGTGCCTTTCGCGCGCGCGCGCGTGGAGGCGGCGGCAGAGACACGATGGGTCATCGCGCCCGAGAAATAGCGATTCTTTTTTTGCGGAGCCGGGCATCATGTTCATGATCGTCGCGATCGTTCTGTTCGTGCTGTGGTTGTTGGGCCTCGTCGTGTTCAAGATCACGAAGAGTATCATCCACCTCGTGCTGCTGATCGCCATCGTGGCGATCGCGCTCCATTTCGTGCACGGAGGCTGAGGCGTCATGACGTCCAACGACGCACCGGGCGCCGCGATCGTCGCCTGGTGGCAACGCCTGTCCAAGCTTCCCGGTGGTCGTGCGCTGTTCAGCATCGCCGTCGGGCGCACCGCTCCATACACGTCCACCATCGGCGCGCGGGTGGAAGAATTGCGACCCGGCTACGCGCGCTGGACCATGCGCGACCGAAAGCGCGTGCGAAATCATCTGCGATCCATTCATGCCGTGGCGCTGGTGAACCTCGCCGAAGTCACGAGCGGCACGGCAATGCTCGTCACGCTACCGCCCGGAATTCGTGGGATCGTGACCAGTCTCTCGATCGAGTATCTCAAAAAAGCGCGTGGCACATTGACCGCCGAATGTGCATGCGAGGTTCCAGCGGTCACCGGCGAGACGTCGTGCGACCTGCACACGGACGTCCGCGATTCCGCCGGGGACATCGTGGCGCATGCAACGGTGACGTGGCGGCTGGCCCCGTATCAACCGCGCAATGCCTAACCCACCGCGCGACGACGAGCCGTTGGAGCTCGACCCAAACATCACGCGTAAGGACTTTCTCAACACGACGCTCTTGGGTGTCGGCGCGGCGTTGTTGTCGTCGGCGTCGCCGCTTGACGCGATGCGCGCGATCACCGCGAACCCCGCGACGAATACCGGCGGCGCCGGTCCAGCCGACCCCTGGACGGGCCCGGGCGGCGTCGGCGACTACGCAACGTCCAACGGCAACACCAAGGCGGTCATGGACGCGGCGCACCGGATCCGCGACGGCGCGTACACCCTACCGCCCAAGGCGACCGACACCGGCGAAGTTTATGATTTTCTCATCGTCGGCGGCGGCATCACCGGCTTGACGGCGGCGTATTTCTACGCGAAGAACACCGACAACCACAAGACCTGTCTCGTCCTCGACAACCATCCGATCTTCGGCGGCGAAGCAAAGCAGAACGAATTCCTGGTGAACGGCGTCCGTCTCATTGCGCCGCAAGGCTCGAACGACTTCGGCGTTCCGCGCCAGGGCGCGGGCTGGCAGAGCGAGATGTGGGACGACCTCAAGATGCCGCGCGAATTCGACTGGTCGCAGGCGAATGACAAATCGCTCGATCTGCGGATGGCGCAGGACAACTACCAGCCCATGGAAGGCGTGGGCGAATACGGCGTGGACATTGGTTATTACTTCGATGAGCATTCGTCGATTGGCAAGTGGGCCTCGCCCACCTGGCTCAGGAACATCTGGCAGAACGATCTGGCGGAGTTACCGGTCAGCGACGAGGTCAAGCGCGATCTCGTCGCCTGGCGCAACACCAATCCCGATTCCAAGGGACTGGCCGGTGAGCAGTTCGCCCGCTACCTGGACACGATGTCGTATCGCGACTACCTCGAGACGGTGATCGGACACCGGCCCGAAGTGACGAAGATGATCGAGCCGGTCATCGGCTTGATCAGCGGTGCGAGCCCCGACGCCGTGAGTGCGCACGCGGCGCAGCAAATCGGTATGCCGGGCGTCAGCCGCGCGCGCGGACGGAATAGCGGCCCCGGACTCTCGTTTCCGGGAGGCAACGTCACCTACGGCCGCCATCTTGTGAAGAAGCTCATTGCGGATTCGATCGGCGGCGAGTTCTCCTTTGATGGAGTCCTCAACGGTACGGTGAACTGGAAGGCGCTCGACCGCACCGGGCAGGCCACGCGCATCCGCGTGGGCGCGACGGTCGTGCGCGTCGAGCACGTCGGCGCCGCTGATGCGGCGGAGTATGTGGCTGTGACGTATGCCAAGGGCGGACGGCTGTTCCGGGTGCGCGCACGTCGCGTTGCCGCGGCGAGCGGCGGCTGGGTGACCAAACACCTCGTCGCCGGCCTCCCATCAGAGATTGCTCAAGCCTACGCGACCTTTCAGTACGCGCCGGCACTCATCGTCAACGTCGCGCTGTCGAATTGGCGGTTCATGCACAAGCTCGGGATCACCGCGGCGCGCTGGTTCGACGACAACGGACTCGGGTTCGTGGCGAACATACGCCGACAGATGACCATTGGCGGCTATCGCGCGCCGGTCGATCCTGACCAGCCGACGGTGCTCACGTTCTACATGGGGCTGTACACGCCGGGCAAAACGGCCGCGGAACAGGGGGCGCTCAACCGCGCCAAGTTGTTCGCGACGTCGTACGCCGACTACGAGCGAACCCTGCTCACGCAGCTCCGCCGACAATTCGCGTCGAGCGGATTCGTGGCCAAGCGCGACGTGGCGGGAATCATTCTCAACCGTTGGGGTCACGCGCGGCTCGTGCAACCGCCAGGTTGGTTTTATGGCACCGCAGGAGCGGCCGCGCCTCGCGAGATCGTCGCGAAGGGATTCGGGCGGATCAGCATCGGCCATTCCGAATTGAACGGCCATCAGAGCGCCACCGGCGCGATGGCCCAGGGCAAACGACTCGGCGATGGCGCAAGCGGATCTGCCTGAGCCATCGCCGTCAATCGTTGCGCACGCTACGGCTTCTTGATTTCCGCTTTCGCATCCTTGCCGCTCTTCGTCAACCCGGCGTGCGCGTCCGCCTTTCCCTTCTTGAGCCCGTGCTTCGCTTTGCGCGACAGCCGCTTGCCTGTGTGACTCACGCCTTGCGCCGCCTTGCCGACACTTCCGCCGATTTTATGAATGCCGGTCACATCGCCCGCCGCCGTCTTCGTGGCGTTGCCGGCCTTCGTGAGCGCGTTGTGCGTCTTGCTCCCCACGTGTTTCGCGCCCTTCTTGATCCCATTCCCCGTCTTCTTGAGAACGTGATGCGTTTCGTCTCCCACCTTCTTGATCGTCTGCCCACTCGCCGGCGCGGCGAGCGCGGCGGTCAAACCAACGATCGCCAGAGCAAGTTGAATTCTCATATGGGTACGTCTCGAATCAGGCCCCTCCCCTTCACATCTCGCGCGCGCGGGGCGCCGGCGCGAAACGGGCTCGACAGAGCCTCCCATACCTCTCTCTAACGCAAAGGTCGGGCGAGCAATGCCGGCGCAGTCGAAACTGTCCAGATCTTTGCGCGGCCGCCCCGTCCACGAACACTTGCCGGAACAGCGCGTCAAGCGCCCGTTAAACCCACCGAAGGACATCGAGCTTTGCCGTCCCACATGAACTTTCCGGACAATGCAATCAGCGACGCGATCAATAGCGACCCCGACCTCGGGCTTCTGCTTCGCGAGGTCCGCTCGCGTCTCGACAGCGACGCCGCGCACGACCTCGGGCACTTGATGCGAGTCGCGACATGGACCATGCGCCTCGCCGGCGACGCTGCGAGCGCACGCGTCTGCATTGCGGCGGCGCTGCTTCACGACGTCGTGAACGTTCCCAAGACGCATCCCGATCGCGCACGCGCGAGCGAGATGTCCGCCGCCGTCGCGCGCGACATTCTCCCGCGCCTCGGCTACACGTCCGCCGACATCGCGTCGATCGCCGACGCCATTCGCGACCATAGTTTTTCGCGCGGCGCGGTGCCCGAGTCGCCGTTGGGGCGCGCCCTTCAGGACGCCGATCGTCTCGAGGCACTCGGCGCGATCGGCACGTTTCGATGCATTGCCACCGGCGCGCGGGTCGGTGCGGAGTTCTTCCACGCCGCCGATCCATGGGCACTGCGTCGCCCGCTCGACGACGCGCGCTACTCGATCGACCACTACTTCACCAAGCTCCTCACGCTGCCGGCGACATTCAATACCGCTGCCGGGCGCACGGAAGCCGAGCGTCGGGCGGCCGTGATGCGCGGCCTCCTCGAGTCGCTCGCGCTCGAAATCGGGCAACCGCTCACGCGTGCTCTGCAGTAAATTCCTTCGTTCAACGGCCCGGCACAATCGCACGGGCGCTGGCACGACACACTGGTGAGGCGATGAAGACATCGGCGGACGTCGTAGTGATCGGCGGCGGAATCATGGGCGCGAGCACCGCGTATCATCTCGCAAAGCGCGGCTGCACCAACGTGGTCGTGGTGGAGGCGGGTGAGATGTTCGGCCTCGGCTCGACAGGGCTGAACGCCGGCGGGATTCGCTATCAGTTCGCCACAGCCGTCAACGTCGAGCTGTCGAAGTTGAGCATCGCCATGATGGAGCGCTTCGCAGGCGAGATGGACCAGGAGGTTGGGTTGCGCCGATGCGGCTATCTGTTCATGCTCGATAGCGAAACTGATCTCGAGCAATTTCGGAAGAACGTGGCGCTGCAGAACGCGCACGGCGTTCCCAGTCGCATTGTGAGTCCGTCGGAGATCGCCGCGCTCGCGCCCGAGGTGGACATCACCGGAATCATCGGTGGCTCGTGGTGTCCGCAAGACGGGCTGGTCGATCCGAACGGTCTCCTGCAGGGATACGTCTCGCACGCGCGACGCCTGGGCGCAACAATGCTCACGGGAACCGCTGCTACGGCGATCGACGTCTCCGGCGGTCGCGTGCGTCGGGTCGTTACAAGCGCTGGCGCGATCGAGACGCCGACCGTCGTCATCGCGAGCGGTCCGTGGTCAGCGCAGGTTGGCGCGATGGCGGGCGTCGAGTTGCCGATTCTTCCGATCCGCCGACAGATCGCCGTGACTGCGCCGATTCCCGGACTTCGATCCGACTTCCCATTCGTGATCGACTTCTCGCGGGCACTGTACTTTCACAAAGAGGGCGCCGGCATTCTGACGGGCATGTCCAACCGCGAGGAGCCGGCCGGATTCGACACATCCGTCGACCAGGATTGGCGTCTCCATCATTTAGAGAATGCTATGCAGCGCCTTCCCCTGCTCGGCGACGCCGAGATCTCGGCGGAGTGGGCCGGGCTCTACGAAGTCACGCCCGACGACCAGCCCATTCTCGGGCGGATGCCGCAGGTCGAAGGACTCGTGGTGTGCGCCGGTTTCAGCGGGCACGGGTTGATGCATGGCCCGGGCGCCGGGCTACTCATGGCGGAGGAGATCCTCGACGGACGCGCGAGCACGATCGATATCGATCCACTGCGTTGGGAACGATTCGACGCAGGCATTGTCGCCGCGGAATACAACGTGGTCTAAAGCATTGAAGTACTGCGTACGTTGGTACTGAGTACCACGATATCGGGCTGCCCATCCCAATTCTTGTCGGCATCGACGGCGCGACGAACCTTTCCAAACGAGGACCGCATTGGGATGGGCAGTATGCCAGTCCTCATACTTGGGACCAAAGTACTGTTGTACTGCAGTGCGGGTTATCCGACGCGGTGTGCAAGAATCCAGCGCACATGCTCTCTCTGATTGTGATACATGCCGGCGCCGAGCAACCCGGCCGCGACCATCAACAACAACTGGACTGCGCTCGCGCCAGTGCCTCGCTGAATCCCACGGCTCGCTTCGATCGCGATCGCGACGCCGGTGCACTCGAGCGACACGCGCGCCGCAATCGTCCGAAACCGTAGCTGGCGCCGGCCGCGAGCTTCGGCGAGCAGGTATCCGAGCACGGTCAACGACGCGACCGGCTCGAGCAATCGAAGCATCTGCTCCGTCAAGTCATTGTTCGATCCCGTCAGTCCGACATCGAGCCGCCAACCGCCGATGCCCAACGCGAGCGGAAGAAATACGATCGCGATGAAGTAGACGGCGATGTATGGCGCCGCGCTCCGCAACGTCTCTGCCTCGAACCGTCGCTCGGGTCCGTCGCCGGCGCCGGGCCGTGACGACTCGATCCACGTCATGAGCGCGACGAGGGCCACCAGGCCCGTGCCAATGAGGGGGTGCCGCAGCAGCACCGGAAAGATGCCCAGCACCATCCACCCGCCGGCGAGTGCCCCCATGGCGCGGTCGTCGAAGAGTCCCGCGCGTCCGAAATGATTGCGCTGCACGGCCGACATGAGCCGCGCGCCGAGGAGTCCGAGCGGAATCAGCGATAGAAGCCGGACCGAATCGGCCAGCGCGGACAGACTCGCGACGAGGAGCAACGGGATAAGCAGGTAAATGAGACCGATCAGCGGGATCTCGAGCGACAGCCGGCCGACGAGCTTGGCGTTCACGCTGATACGCCGAGTCAGTGTTTGAACGAGCCACGCGCCGGCGGCGGCACCCATTCCGTTCGTGAGCACGTCCACGATCGATGTGTATCGCTCCGGCTCGAACAGTTGCGTCGTCTCGATCACCGCGCTCAGCGCGAGGCCGAGCAGAAACACCCGCAGCGGCGACACCTCGGCGTTGCCGGCGCGTGTGAGCGGAAAGAGAAAGCCGAGTGGCAAGAACAGCAGAATGTTCGCGACGATGTCGAATCCGCCCCCGGCCACGAGAATTTGAACGTGCGCGGGCTCGACGAAGCGAAACGGCGCGAGAGTGATCACGCCGATGATGCCCAGGAAATAGAACAACAGAACGAGACTGAGCCGAGCGCGAGCGGGCGACCGCTTCACACCGGAGCCGGGTCCGGCATTACGATTACCCATGGGCAACCTGGCTCAATTCGCGCTCGTCACGTTGACGTCCGTTCTCTTCATCGTGGACCCGATCGCCGTGATCCCGACGTACCTCGTGATCACGCAGGGCGAGAGCTCCATCCAACGCGCCGGCACGGCGCGACGCGCGTGCATCGCCGCCACGATCATCCTCGTCGCCTTCGCGCTCGGCGGCACGTTGATTTTCCAGTTATTTGGCATCACGCTGGAAGCGTTTCGTATCGCGGGAGGGTTGATCCTCTGGGTCGTTGCGATGGACATGCTGCATGGACAGCGGCGCACGCAGGAAAGCACGCCGGAGATCGCCGAGGGCCAGGCGAAGGAAGATGTTGCCGTGACGTCGCTCGCGATGCCGATGCTTGCCGGGCCTGGCGCGATCTCGACGATCATCGTGTTGGCTGGACAGGCGCGGACGATACCGGAGAAGGCATTGCTGCACGCGTCCATCGTGGTGACGATGCTCATTTCGTGGGTCGTGCTGCGCGCCGGCGAACGTGTCGCCATGCGCATGGGCCAGACGGGAATCCGCGTCATGACGCGCATCATGGGCCTACTGCTCGCCGCAATCGCCGTACAGTTCGTCATCACCGGCAGCCGCGACGCACTTCGTGGGATCCTGCCCTAGCGTCATCGGACGTGGGAGCGAGTTGCCGGCGGCATCTACGACGGCCGCCCATCCGGCTTTCCCTCTCCGTCCAGACCTCGCAGCTCGTCGGCGGCGTCGAGCACGTAGCCGATCTCGCGTGAGAGTGCGCGCGCTTCCTGCGTCGCACTCGTAATTCCGCCGAGGGCGGAGTCGAGTCCACTCGAGCGCACCTTGAGAAGATCAAGCGCGAGATTCTGGAGGAGCAATCCGGCGCTCTCGTATTGCTCGAGCAAGCGTGCGCGCGACTGCACGAGATCGGCGAGCATGTCACGCTGCCGCTTGAGCAAAGTCAAACGACGCTCGCGATCGCTCGAGCCCGGCGGCTGCGCTTCGATCTGGGCGATGCGTTCGATGAGAGCCGGCGCCCGATCGGCGTCGACCTGTCCGTCGAGTCTGTGCAAGGCCGACGACAAGTGCTCGATGCGATCAAAGAGCGCATCGGCGGTGCCCTTCACGTCGGGCAGCATTTTTCGCTCGGCGTCGGTCAGCCGTCCGGTCAGATCGTGCACCGTGCGGCGATCGGTAATCGCCTGACGGAGAATGGCGCCATGCGGGCCGGCAAGCACCTCGTCGCTCACACCCGGAGTCGCGGACGTGCTGCCTGGTGATGCGGACACCAGCGCCGGCAGAGGTGTGCCGTGATCGAGGCGCGGCGTGTCGGGCGGCAGCGGACCGGCGAGCATTCTGCCCAACGGAACTCCGTCGGCCCAGAGCGACCCCATTCGCGTCACGACGCCGAGCCCGAGGCCCATGATCGGAAACACACACCACCAGAACCCGCCGCCGGTCATGGCGTTGATGCCGGTGAGCATTGCGCTCGTGCCAAGAAAGCTGACGAACTCCTTGCGAAAGCCTCGGACGCGATCGGACAGCGGCTTTGGTTCGTTCTTCGAACCGCGGCGCATCTCACGAGCCTCGCGGCGCACCTGTCGCGCGATGTCGCGTCGGCTCATTCCGGCGTATCGCGCCGTAAAGGATTCCCCGAGCGCCGATGTTGGGTTGGCACTCGCCGGCGGGATGCGCGTCGAAGCGCCGCGCGCGGCGATCGGACCAACTTCCATCGTGAGTTTCGTCGGACCGGATTCCGTCCGCGCTTCGACCGATGTGAACGGCACGCCGTCAAGGGCAGCGACGAGATCCTCTCCGGTCGCGAATCGATTGGCTGGGTCCTTTTCGAGAAGTCGCATGACGATTCTCTCCAGGTCTCCAGGAAGATCGCTGCGTCGCTGGCCAATGGGCGCGGGCCGCTCCGTGACCTGTTTCATCATGATCGATGGCGTGTTTCCGCCGCTGAACGGCGGATCGCCGGCGAGCATTTGATAAGCCACCGTCCCGAGCGAATAGAGATCGGAGCGTCCGTCGATCTCCCGGTCGCCGGCACACTGTTCAGGCGACATGTACGCGGGCGTGCCAATCGCCGCCCCGGTCGCGGTGAGGCGCGACGCGCCGCCTTCCTCGCTCGCGGCACGCGCGATGCCAAAGTCGGTCACCATCGCGCGACCCGTATCGGCGTCGAGCAGCACGTTGTCCGGCTTGATGTCGCGGTGCACCACACCATTTCGGTGAGCGTAGCCAAGCGCGTCGGCAACTTCGCGCAGGATTCGCCGCGCGTCGGCGATGGGCAACGCACCCGACTGTCGGAGTCGATCGCCCACGCTTCCGCCCTGGACCAGCGCCATTACGAAGTAGACGAGTCCGTCCCGTTCGTCGACGGTGTAAATCGGAACGATGTTCGGATGACTGAGACGGGCCGCGGTTTCCGCCTCGCGAAGAAAGCGAGTGCGGGTGTCGGCCCGGAACGCGAGGTCGGGGGGAAGGAGTTTAACGGCGACGCCCCGCTTGAGGCGCGTATCACGCGCACGATACACGATCGCCATGCCGCCGCGACCGATCTCCACCTCCATCTCGTACGACGGCGCGAGGGCTCGAGCAAGCCGGGCCAGAAGATCGGCGTCGGCCGGATTTGTTGGAGGCGAGGCGGTCACGCGGCTCGGAGTCGACGTCGAATGCGCTTAAACGTTAGGTATGCTCATCCCTTCGTCTTCAGGGCCGCATCATTCGTGATGATGAACTCCCGAATCTGCTCCGAGAGATCGAGCAACTTTGTCCACTGCTCCTTGTAGAGCGTGATCGGAAAGCGGCCGAGTCCATAGACCGACAGCCCGCCCTTTTCGCTCACCTTCATCGACACGCCCTTCGCCGCTCCCTTCTTCAGTGATTCGTTCTCCTTCCGCAGTCGTTCCAGTTCGGCGCGCATTTCGTCGTCGGACATCAATTCTCCTTGGAGGCAGACATCAAGGGCGTTCGCGGGCAGTATGGAATGTCCGACCGCCTCATCAAGCAAGCAAGCCCTACGTGAGGTGAATCGCGCTGTCTAGCTTACTCTCACCATGCGTATCGTCTCTTTTCTGCCCGCTGCCACCGAGATCGCCCATGCGCTTGGCGCGGGCAGCGAGCTTGTTGGGCGATCGCACGAGTGCGACTATCCCGCGAGCGCGGCTCGGCTGCCAATCGTCAGCAGGCCGGCGCTCGCGCTCGAGGGCTTGAGCCAGGCGGCGATCGACGCAGCCGTCACCAGCCAGATGCGTAGCGGTGAGAGCTTGTACGTGGTGGATGAGACCCTCCTGAGCGAGCTCGCCCCGGACGTCATTCTCACTCAGGATCTCTGCCAGGTCTGCGCGCCGTCGGGGAATGAATTGACGCGCGCGCTGGCGTCCTTGCCGACGAACCCAGAGGTCGTCTATCTCACGCCGCGCACCCTCGCCGAGATCGATGAGAATATTCTCGCGGTGGGCGCGGCGATCGGGCGGACGACGGAGGCGATCGCGCTCGTCGCGCGCAACCGGGAGCGGCTGGCGCAATTGCGCAGCGCGACGCCGGCCAGGCGGACGCGCGTCTCGTTTCTTGAATGGACCGATCCGCTCTTCTGCGCCGGCCACTGGGTTCCGGAGATGATCGAGATCGCGGGCGGCGAAGATCCCTTCGGCCGCGCCGGTGGCGATTCCGTCCGCATGACGTGGGAGGACGTGCGCGCATGGAAGCCGGAAGTGATCGTCGTCGCGCCGTGCGGATTCGGACTCGCCGACGCCGAGCGTTTGGCGCGCGAGCTTCCGGCGATTCCGGGTGCGCTGGTTTGTCCGGTGGACGCGAACGCGTTCTTCGCGCGACCGGGGCCGCGCTATGTCGATGGCGTTGAGCTCCTCGCGCGTCTGTTTCGAGCAGGCATTTCCATCGACTCCTGAGCGAACGCGTTAACGGCCTGCCGCGAGCGGCGTCGAACGGGCAGATGGATCGCGTCGGGCCACACACACGTTCGCAACGCAGGAGCCACCCATGAAAGCCCTTCTGTTCGCCGGAAGCATTGTCGCGTCGCTCGCATTCACACCGGCGGCAATCGAGCCGCACCCGCATATTCGGAGTGCCGTCACGGAGCTTTTGGAAGCGAAGAAAGAACTACAGTCCGCCGCGCACGACTTTGGTGGACATCGCGTGGACGCAATTCGCGCGATCGACGGCGCGCTCAAACAACTTCGGTTGGCGCAGAAGTTCGACGACAAATAGCGCGAGCGCCGGAGCTCCCGATGAAACCCCGATCAGGGCGCCTTGCGCGCGGAAGCTTCGGAAAGCACGGAGCGTCCGCGCGCATCGGCGGGAGGAGCAATCCCTAACCACTCGGTGATTGTTGGCGCGATGTCGATCGTGCGGACCATGCCGAACCGCCGCGCCGTGGCCGAACCGCCAACCATGCAGAATGCCGGCTGCATGTCGCGATCGGTGGACGGATAGCCGTGCTCGCCCTTGGGATGGTCCATCGGACTCATGACGGCGCCTCGAGTTGCCGCGTCCGGATAGAACCCGGGCGCCGTGCCAAAATACAAATCGCCGCCGGCGGGGCCGCCGAGTCCGAGTGAATCGCCGGCGATGGATGCGGCGCGCCACGTTGCGGTCACGATCGGCGCGCCCGCGCTATCGCGAGCATCACGAAGCGCCCGCTCGGCGCGACGCAGTACCGGTTCGACCGAATCAGGCGGCACGATACCGCCGCGGCGCGACGCGCGGTTCACCGTGATCCACGAGCCCTTTGTCGCCGCAGCCTGCGTGTGCCCGAGGTCGATGATGCCCGCCGAGTCGGCGGTGAGCAACCCTGCCGCGCGGAGCACAATGTTTGGGCGGAACGTCTGCCATGCCGCGCGCATGCCGTGCTCGCCCGTGACGAACAACATCTCTCCGGGCGTTTGTGATGCGAGACGACGCAGGTGCGCAAGCTGCAGATCGACGAGGGCATACGCGCGCGCAAGCATGGCAGCCGCGTGCGCGCGTCCTTCTGCTGAAACGCCGGGCGTCGACCGATCGGCGTATCCCATCCAGGTGTGAAGGGCTTCGTCCGGGTACGGTAAATAGTCCGTTTGAAGATCGGGATGGTACGCGCTCCAGCCCCATGCGGTGCCGCGCATGAACTGGCGCGTCACGAGCTCCGCCGTCTCGAGATAGCGAAGCTCCGCCGTGCCGTCGCCCCCCTTCGCTTTGATCGCGCCAAGCGCGCCGCGCTCGAGGAGTTGCTCGGCCCCGTTGCCGACCACACCGTGCACGGCGCTGTCGTATGCGGCGGCAACGCCGGCGCGATTGCCTTGTACGACGCGCGCCTCGCTCACGAAGAGCATGAAATGCGAGAGATCGGGCGCGAGCTCGAATAGTCGAACGAACGCGAACGTCCGACGATCGCCGCCGAGGTCAATGCGAAGCGGATCGGAAAAATATCGCGCGAGTGCGCGGCCGCGCGGCTGGCTCGATTCAGTCGGCGCCAGGCGAGCCGCGATTCCTCGCGACGCATCACGGGTCGCGCTCACGACAGCCGCGCCGCCCAATGTCGTATTGAAGAGAAGTGCGTGCAGCGAATCACCGGCGGTGCCGAACGCCCACGCGAATTCGCGAGGTACGCTGCCGGAGCGAATACGGAATCGCTCGAGACCACGCCAGCCGCGCGCTGGTTGCGACGCGCTGTTCTCCGCGGTGAATGCGCGGGCGTCGCTAATCAACTCGTTGTACACGTTCACGACGCCAATGCCGGTGCCTTGAAGCGTGGCCGCGGCACGTTCGCGCGCTTGCGCGAGCTCGGGACTCGGTTCGGCGCTATCCGGATAGCCGGGCGGTCCTGGCGCTTGCGTTGCCATGTGAGCGAATACGCGCTTTCCTTGGCGCGCGGCGGTGATCCAGATCGGCTCCGCGCGCAGTGCCGGAGCGCTGTACCCGTCGACCCAGTCGAGGATCGTCGTTTGCGCGAGCGGCAGCTTGCCGTTCGAATGCGCGGCAACGCCATTCACGTTTCCATATGCGCCGGTCCAGAGTGCGGCATGGCCCGTGGGTGTGACGCTTGGGAATCCGGGTCGCGCGGCTTCGGCGCAGGAGCCTGTGCGGAATATGTCCCATAGGGTTGGTGCAGACAGCGAGTCGGAGAACTCGCGCATGCGCTGTTCGCTGAAGCCGTCGAAGCTGACGAGAATGGCGCGGTGCGGCGGTGATTGGGCCGCGAGCGGTGCTTGGAGCGGAGCCGCGAGTGCAATCACGAGGGCTGAGAGCCCTAGCGTGCGCGTCGCAGGGTGCCAAACGCTAGCGACGCCGGGCTCTCCAGCCATCTCCGCCAAGCTGGTGGCGAAGAGATTCCCGCTGGGGGGCGCCGGCGTCGCAGGAGCGTGCCGATCCGCTTGTCTGATTGCTAACACCACAAAGCAACCCGCGTTCCCCGTCCAACGACGTTCCTTGCCAGCGACTGTAAGTGACATAAGCCAAGCTACCGCATAATGTTATGCAATTCCAGCCGTCTCGGCTGCAAACCCACCGTTGGGCGGATTTGCAGCAACCCAGCAACCGGCTGTGGAGTGCGCGCAACACCGCGCCAGCCGTTGCGACGAGTCAACACCTCATCGCGCGATCCGCCACGTCGACCATCTTCGATCGTGGCAGGCGTCATCCCCGTCAGATGGGCCCGTGGTTGGACCGGACTTGTCGCGCGATCCAGACGAGCAGCACTGCGCCGAACGTGGCAACGAGAATCGAGCCGATGATCCCGGACGCACCAATGCCAATCATGCCAAGTACGAAGCTGCCGACGATGCCGCCGAAGAGTCCGAGCAACAAATCCATGAACACGCCGTAGCCCGACCCGTTCATGATCTTGCCGGCGAAAAACCCCGCCGCGATTCCGACGATGATGCCGATGAGCACGAGCTCCTCCGTTGTGGTGCGGTGTGTGTGATGACCCGGAATCAACCGCCGCCGGACAAGAATTTCTCGACCGCCGGCCAGACCAGCTCCGGTCGCTCCAGATAGGTGAAATGCGCCGCGTTCGGCACCTTGATCAGGCGCGCATGCGGCATCGACGTCGCCCACTGCTCGACCATGTCCATCGGGATGCTCTCCTTCTCGCCGTGTACGATCAACGTCGGAACGTTGAGCGACTTGAGCCGAGGGCGAAGATCCCAGTCACCATACGACGCCATGATCACACGGTTTCCAGTCCGCATTCCATACCGGATGCCGGCGAGATCCGTCGCGCAAAAGTCCGATTTGACGAGCGAAGCCGTTCGGTCCGGCTCCGCCAAGCGCGGGCGGACACCGATGGCCCAGTAGTCCCGGCACGCTTGGCGGGCGTCTGCCTCGGGGACCGATGGGTCGGTCATTCGCCGATTCAAGAGGGACGAATGGGTGCGTTGGGCGCTGTCGAGGCGTGAATTGAGGCTCTGTCCGTAGCGCCGATTGAAGTCGCCGCGAAACGGCGGAACGGGGCCGAAGAGCACCATGCGCTTGACGTTGGCCGGATGCGCCAGGGCGTACGAGGCTGCCAGTAACGGCCCGTAGGAATGGGCGACGAGCGTAGCCTGCTCGATGTGAAAGTGCCGACGCAGCTCGTCGAGATCCTGCACCTGGCGCGCGGCGAACAGCTGCGTCGTGTCGGCGGGCAACGACGATTTTCCGCCGCCGCGCTGGTCATAGAAAATGACGACGTGGCGCTGGGTGAGCGGCGTAAAGTCACCGTAGATCGATTCGTGATCCATCCCCGGCCCACCGTGGATGGCAATGATCGTGTCGGGACCCCGACCGGCGATCCGGTAGTACAGCCGGCCTGAGTCCGACATGGTGACCCAACCCGTCTGGGCCGCCGCTACAACCGGGGTGTTCGCGGAAACGAGGAGCGCGGCGATGGCGCTCAACCACATGTGTTTTGACATGCCATGACCTACCGAAATCGCGTCTCGCTGTCAAACGCGCTATCGCGCCGCAAGCCACATCAGGGTTTGTCGTCGTGGCCACGCACCTTGTCAATCACGCCCTGCACTGACGCCGGCACGAACAAGTTGTCCGAAATCGCGGCGATCTCTTCGGCGTCGCGCCACGCGCGCTCCAACTCGCCCAACTCACCCTCGAGGGCGCGTCGCTCCGTCTCTTCGTGCAGCGCCATCTCCAACGCCAATCGCTGCGACGCCGGCAAACCGAACAGTCCCTTCTTCATCGCGCTCGACGGGCCGAATCCTGTCCGCCATTTGCGCGGCGCATTCGGGACGTGTGGCAGCGTATACACGCTCGACACCTGCGCCAGACGATCGAGGAATTTCTCGGCGCCACCATCCGCTTCGATCTCCTGAACCGCCGCCGCGACAGCCTTCTTGTCGCCGCCGAACCGATTCACCTTGGGAATCACGATCGCCGCGATTCGTTCAGCCTCGCGACCAACGAAGTCTGCGCTTCCGTTCTTGTATCGGAGGTGCAGCGCCATTGACCCGTCGTCGGTACGATGGATCGTGCTTTCGCCAAGATGACGACGGCGGACATGCAGCACCTTGCCGCCCTCGATTTTGATCTTGGCGACGACGGTCTCCGGCGCTCCGGACACGATATTGGTGACCGCCCGCGACAACAACCAGCCGAAGCCGCCGATGCCGACGCCGGCAACGGCGCCGCCGACAACGAGCCCCGTCATGGCCACGACACCGGCACCGGCGATTGCCATCTGCCGCGTACGCCGGCGTCCGAATTGGTCGCCATAGCGCCACGCGGCGAACTCCGGGCGCATCGGCGTGCCAATGCGTACAAGCGTCGTTCCGTCGCGCATCTTGGCGAGACCGATGTTGTCGGTCGACACTCGGCGCCGCGTATCGGAGTAGAGCTTTTCCGCCTGCTCGATCGCTTCCCAGCGTTCCTCGAGTGGAGTGAGGTTCCACCGCTCGCAGCTCGTGCAGACCACCCACAAACGTCCCTTGGCTGGATCGAACGCGAGCCGCTTGCCGATTGGAAAGGTCTCGAGCGATTCGTTGGAGCCGAGTGGTTTGTTACAAAACAGGCATGTCGCGTACATAGACCGCTGGATTTGGTTGACCGCGGAAACGCTTCATCGCATGTCCACCTGCTCCGGTATTCGCAAGCGCCGGAGTAGTGCTTCATACGGCGGAAACCCGCGCAACGGTTCAAGATCGAAGAGCACGCCATCGGCCGGAAGCAGGCCCGACCGCAGGGCCACGCCCTTGTCGAGCCATTTCACCGCCGAGTCGAGGTCGCCGAGCCGCGCGTGGACGCCGGCGATGAGCTCCGGCGCGAGATATCGCTGCGGCCAGCCATGCTTCAACTCCTCGAGCAACGATCGCGCCTCCGTGGTGCGCCCAAGGAGATGCAGGGTGATGACATAGCCGGTGGACGTCCGCCCGAGAGCCTTGCTCGCCTGCGCATACTCGGAGAGCGCCTCGTTGAGCAGTCCCTTCTGCCGATAGGCTTCGCCGAGAAAGGAATCGTTGTATAACGCGACGGGCGAGAGCGCCTCCGTGCGACGATGATGGGCCATAGCCGAATCCGGCTGCCGTGCAGCCAACCACCACATCTCCACCAAACGGGCGTTCATCGCCGATGTTGGATCGAGCTCGAGCGCTCGCTGTGCGTTGGCAACGGCTCGTCGCGGGCGGCGCATGGCCGCCTCGTAGAATGACAGATCCTGATACGCGTCGGCGGACGTCGGTTCCAGGCGGAGTGCTTCATCCAGCTGAACCTTCGCCTGGGCCCAATCGCCGCCGAGTTCCAGAGCGCCGAGTCCAAGGAGGGCGTGTGCGTCGGACGAGAGCGAGTCGAGCGCGACGGCGCGCCTCGCGGCGGCAATGCCCTCCGGATAGGCATCGGCCGCGCCGGCAAACGAGCTCGCAAGATAGGAGTAGCCCTGGGCGATGCCGACCCATGCGCGCGCAAAGTTGGAGTCGAGCGCCACGGCTTGCTTGAAGTAGTCGATCGCCTGCCGCAAATCGCGCTCGGAGGCCGGATTGAGCAAATGCTCACCGCGCATGTAGAGGTCGTGCGCGGCAAGCGACGGCGTGTGCACGGCGCGCGACGAGTCGGAGCGGGGCCGCAGTTTGACGTGCAGCTCACCGGCGATCGAACGCGTGATCTCATCCTGCATGGCGTACAGATCGGAGGCGTTCCGATCGAAGGTCTTCCGCCATGTCGCGGTTCCGTCGCTCGCCCGCACCAACTCCGCGTTCACGCGAACGCCGGTCGCCGTTCGCCGCACCGAGCCTTCGAGCACATCGGCCACGTCGAGTTGCTTGCCGATGTCGCGCGCGTCCACCGACTTTCCCTTGAACGCGAACGCCGATCGCCGCGGCGCAACGCGCAGCCCGGGAATGTCGGCCAGCGCGCTTGTGAGATCGTCGGTGATCCCATCGGAGAAGTATTCCTGCGCGGAATCGCCGCCCACGTTCGTGAAGGGCAACACCGCGACTGACGCCGGCGTCGCGCTCGCCGGGGACCGACGAAATGCGAACGCAGCGAGTCCAACAACGACGAGTGTCATTCCGGCCGTCAGATACCACGCCCAGCGCGGCACGCGTGCTCGCTGCGCTCGCTGCACAGTCGGCGCCGGAGCGGGCCGCGGTACGCGCGACGCGGCGGGGACTACAGCCTGCGGCGACGTCGGCAGCGCTCTCAACGACGCAAGCAAATCGTCGGCGGACTGTGGACGGTTCGCGGGATCCTTGGCCAAGCAGCGCATGACCAGCAGCGCGAGCTCCGGCGCAAGATCAGCGCGATGGGAACGAAGCGGCACCGGCGTCTCGGTCACATGCGCCATGAGCGTCATGTGAGGCGAACGTCCGGCGAACGGCGCCGCTCCGCTGAGCAGCTCGTACGCCAAACAACCAAACGCATAGATGTCGGCGCGTTGATCCATGGCGCCGTCGCCCGACGCCTGCTCGGGAGCCATGTACGCGGGTGTGCCGATCGCGGTGCCCGTTTGCGTGAGTGGCTGGTGTGTCGGACCCTGCGTCCGCGATTCGGAGATCGCTCGCGCGATGCCAAAGTCGGTCACCTGCGCGTAGCCGCCGGAGAGGAGAAGATTCTCGGGCTTGATGTCGCGATGCACAATGCCGCGAGCATGCGCGTGGCTGAGCGCGGAGGCAAGATCGCGAAGCACACTGAGCACTTCGTCGAGCGGCAGTCGCACGTGCTCCGCCATTCGCTCGCGCAGCGTCTGTCCGGCAACGAAGGGCATCGTGTAGTACGGCACTCCGTCCGCGACACCCGCCGCGAGCACCGGAACGATGCATGGATGCTGCAGACCCGCCGCCAATATGATCTCGCGCGCAAACCGCTCGGCGGACAAATCGATGCCGATGTCCGACGACAGCAGCTTGATGACCACCTGGCGTCCCAGCGCGTTTTCCCATGCGACGAAGACGCGCGACATCCCACCGCCGCCAAGCTCGCGTTCGATGGTGTACGTCTGTCCGAGCGCTCCTTGGAGCTGCTCGCTGAAGTCTGTCACGACACCGCGCGGTGGAGAGAGACGAGGAGGGAACCCAATTGTCTGAAAATTATGGTCCGGTCCGGCGAGCAACCAGAGCGATGAGCGCGGAGTTGCGCGGCCAGGCCGGCGATCTAAGTTGTTCGCACCACGCTCCCCCACCATTTTCCGCGTGAATGTCCATGATCACACGATCTCTCTTCATTCTTTCGGTGAGTGCCCTTCCGGCGCTCGCCCAAGCAAAAAAGGCAACCGTCGCCGAGCCGTCCCCCGTCGCCAATGTGCGGACGCTGTGGAAGCAGACGGCCGACTATCTCGTTGCCGCAGCCAATGAGGTTCCCGAAGGGACCTACTCGTTCCGGCCAACGCCCGATGTGCGCACGTTTGGTGAGCTCATCGGGCACGTTGCCGGGTCGCAAAACATGTTCTGCGCCGTCGCACTCGGCGAAGCGCCGCCCGCCGAGGACGCTGTAGAGAAGGCCGCCAAAACCAAGGCCGCGCTGATCGACGCGTTACGCAAGTCGAACGACAACTGTGCCCGCGCCTACAAGCAGACCGATAAGGAGAGCGCCGGCGAAGCGGACCTGTTCGGCAACAAGCGCTCGCGATTTTATGTCTTGCTGCAGAACGCGACGCACGACGGCGAGCACTATGGCAACATCGTGACGTACATGCGCATGAACAAAATGGTTCCGCCATCGAGCAAGCCGCCGGCCGGCGGCAACTAGGTCGAGAGTTCGCAGCAGCACAATAAGAACGGATTGAACGGACACGCACGGAGTCAAAATCCGTTCGTGTTCGTTCAATCCATTTTTTGTTCGTATCAAGTCGCTATGACAAATTCGAACTGCGGACTGCTACGGTGTCAACGGACGCGGCGGACGCGCGGGCTTGGAGCCGTTCATGCGAGGCCGAGGTCCGTTCGCGACGTCGACCGTCAGCTCCTTGAGGTAGTTCGCGATTGACGCGTAGTGCGGATAATCGATGAACTCCGGCTCGTCGCTCGCCTGGTGATAGTCGCCGTGCAAGCCAGTCCAGAAGAACGCGATCGGCACGCCCTGCAGCGCGTAGTTGAAGTGATCGCTGCGGCCGTAGATGTTGTTGTAGCCGGACCAGGTAAGTGTGGAGTCGTAGCGGTAGTCGAGCTTGAACGGCTTTGCTTGTTTCTTGTTCACCGCCTGCACTTCGTCGCCAAGGTCTTTGGAGTCGAAGAACGAGCCCACGACGCCGAGGTAGTCGGAACCGCCGCCGGGAATGTCGCCGACGCGGCCGCGGCCGATCATGTCGATGTTGATCTGCGTGACCACGGAGTCCATGGGCACGGTGGGATTGTGCGTGAAGTAGCTGGAACCGACCAGTCCCGCCTCTTCACCGGTGTGCCAGACGAACAACACCGAGCGCTTCGGCTTCACCTTCATCGACTGGATCGCCTCGGCAATTTCGAGCACGCCCATGGAGCCTGAACCGTCGTCGTCGGCACCGTTGTTGATCGAGTCAACGCGCGCCTTGGGGAAGATCTTGCGAATGCTGTCCATGTTCACGCGGATCGTCCCGAGCTCTTCCTCCGTCAGGGCGAGCATGTCTTTGGCGAGCAGCATTCGGTTCTTCACATCGTTGAACGCCTTGAGCGAATCCTTATCGACCGGTCCGTTACGAATTCCGATGTGATCGTTGTGCGCGCCAATGGCAACATATTCGTTCTTGAGCACCGGATCGCTGCCCGGAATGATCGCCACGACGTTTCGCGCCCACTCACTCGGCAGCTCGACGTAGTCGAGCGACGCGCTGACGATTCCGCCCTGCGCGCCCGGATTCAGCGCGTCGATCGTCTGGCGATGGAACATCCGCGCTGCCGTCTCACGCGTCACGTGAACGACGGCCGACGGCGCAAGCGCCGCGACCTGCTGCTTGAGGAGCGCGAGCGAATCGACCGGCGCGCCGTTCGCGCCGCCGCGACCACGCCCGCCGCCGCCCGCATTCTGCGACGCGACAATCGGAATGTTGATCGCGGCGCGCGCGGTCGGACTCAAGGCGTCAAGGTCCACGGTGGCGACAGCAACGGCGTCAGCAAAGCGATTGACGGGCGCCGCTCCGCGTCCAGCGCCGCCTCCCCCACCACCGCCGCCGCGACCACCGCGACCAGCGCGACCGCCACCGTTGGCTTGGCCCGGCAGCGCGGGCAGCAGTACCACGAACTTCCCCGCGGCCTGCGCGGCCGAGATCTGACGCGTGGTGTCGCCGGTGACTCCACCGAAGATGACCGAGACTTCCGTAATCGCCCGCGGCGCGCGTGCGCCCGGCACAGCGACGAAGTCCTTTTCCCAGGCGAGCGGATTGCCGTCCACCGTCATGCGCGAATGGTCGGTGAACTTCTTGACGTGAAAGGGAAGGACCTGGAAGTACGTGCCGTTGTCGCCAGCCGGAAGCAAACCCAGTCGCTTCACTTCGGACGCGATGTAGGCCGTGCCCTTGTAGTTGCCGACGCGACCGACCTGGCGTCCGAGCATGGAGTCGTCAGCGAATTGATACAGGCGGATCTGAAGATCACGCGCCGTGATCGCGGCGGCAGTGGGCGCCGGGGCGACGCGAGCCGGATTGCCGTAATGATTGAGCTTGCCCGTTTGAGCCGCGATGAGGCTGGGAATCGCGGTGGCAAGGATGAGCGCAGTGACCGTACGAAAACGACAAGCGTGCATTATCTGCTCCGTGGTTGACGCTGGAATATCTACCACGGTATACGGCATGGCTATCGGGGACGCTGTCGCCTGAAGAGTGTGAGATCGATCGCCTGGCCCATTGCCTTGTAGCCGGCGTCGCCGGGATGCAGATGGTCGCCCGAATCGTAGGCGGGCAAGAAGCGCGTGGGGTCGGCGGGATCGCGCGTGATTGCGTCGAAGTCGATGACGCCGTCGAACGCGCCGCTCGTCCGAATGAACGCATTCACGGCCTGGCGCACGGCTTCGAGCTGCGGGGAGAACGACGGTCGTGGCCCCGCCGGCGTGAGCGTCGCGCCAAACACGACGAGGCCGCGGTCGTGCGCGCGATCGGCCAGTTGCCGGAGACCATAAATGATGTCGTCAGCACCGAGTGAGTCGGCGACGCTGCGGCCGATGTCGTTGATTCCTTCGAGCACAATGACGTGCGTCACGCCGGGAACCATCAGCACATCGCGATCGAAGCGTGCGAGCGCACTCGGTCCCGCTCCGAACGACAGCACACGGTTCCCCGAGATTCCCGCGTTTGCCACACCCTTGATCGGCTCGTTGCTCGCGAGCAGTCGCTGGGCGAGGATATTTGGCCAGCGGGTGTTGGTGTTGCGCGTGGACTGCGCGCCGTCGGTGATGGAGTTCCCGATTGTGGCAATGACCCCGGTCGCCGCGCCGTTCGTTACCTCGACGCTCGAAAGGAAGAGAAACATCGCGAGCGTGGTGTCGGTCGGAAGCATTTGTGCCGCTGCGAAGTCGCCCGTACGCGAGATGTAGGTTGTTTGTAGACCTAGCGCGTGAACCGTTCGGAGGCGCGGCGAGTCGGCGAGATGCAAGCTGACCGCAAGATCGCCCAACGGGGGAACCGACATCTCAACGGGATCGCTCACGACGATTGCACCGGGGCGCACTTTGACGCCTGGGCGTCCGCCGAACGTGACGGCGCGATCGCTCGACGCAACCGTGGCCGATCCGGTGTCGCGGAGCGCGACGTGCGCGCTGCCGATGACGAGCGGTTTGTCACCGTACTCGTTCGACAACCGAAGACGAACGTGGTCGCCGCCTATCGAGACGCGTACGATCTCGCGTACCGTGCGATTCACGTAGTCGGGGCGGCGATCGACTGAATCCGTCGGCGACCGTCCTGGTCCAGCGGCTTGGCTCGAGGTCCACGTGGCGAACCAGCGCGACGCCGACGCCACCGCCGGTGTGGATGCGGTCGCGGGCGTTCCTGAACATCCCGTGATGACAAGTGCGAGCGCAGTGACGACAGGAACAAGCAGTAACGCTCGGTGACGGATCATGAACGCCTCGATACAAACGGGGACACCAGGTGCGACCGACTCGCGGCAAATGAAGCGGCCGAGCGAGTTGCGCGGAAGGGCTGATGCTGCGCAATCGTACCACGCGTGGCATGTTTCCGAGCCGCGTCACTGCCACTTCAACGCCTGGTCATTTGCGACCTCTCCTTCTGATCGCCGGACTCGCGATCGCCGCGCCGGCAATCGCCGCGACGCAAGGTGCCCCAACGACCCACCGGACTCGCGTGGTGATGCTGGGCACCGGAAATCCCAACACGGATCCGGACCGTTCGGGCCCGGCGGTAGCGATCGTTGTGGGGAACGCTGTGTATCTCGTCGACGCAGGACCGGGAATTGTGCGCCGCGCCGGTCTTGCCGCGCGCATGGACTCGATCGCGGCCCTCGCATCGCCGAACCTCGACCGCGTCTTCCTCACGCATCTGCACTCCGATCACACCGTCGGTCTGCCCGATCTCATATTCTCTCCGTGGGTGCTTGGACGCACGAGCCCGCTCGACGTCTACGGACCGCCGGGCACAAAGCGCATGGCCGGTCTGCTGGAGCAGGCATACTCCGCCGACGTTGCCATTCGGCTCCGCGGCGGCGAGCCGTCCAACAAGACGGGGTACGCCGTGACTGCGCACGACGCGAAGGCCGGCGTCGTCTATCGAGACAGCAACGTCACGGTCACCGCGTTCGAGGTGCACCACGGCAAGTGGGAACACGCGTTCGGGTACACCTTCGCGACTCGCGATCGAACGATCGTCATCTCGGGCGATACGTCGCCAATCGACGCAGTCGTAAATGCGTGCAACGGCTGCGACGTGCTCATTCACGAAGTCTATGACGCCGAGCGTTTCAAAACACTCAGCGATGCATGGAGGGCCTATCACGCCGCCTCCCACACGTCCACGCTCGATCTCGCGGACATCGCGACCCGCGCGCATCCGAAATTGCTCGTGATGTATCACCAACTGTTTTGGGGCGGAGACGACGCGGGGCTGCTGCGGCAGGTGAAGAGCCGTTACACCGGCGACGTCGTTTCCGCGCGCGATCTGGCCGTGTATTAGCGCGTGAGGCGCCGCTCTGGGGCGAACCGTTTGCGAACCGGGGCGAACGGCGTTTGCGTTTTGTCAGAATTGCGGGCGCGCCGGTTCGTCCCCTAGGAAACGCGCGCACGGGCGCCAAGACTTCCTGCACGCCCACTTACCAGGAGCTACCGTGTCGCACGCCGGACGCTGGAACACCAGGAACACACTGAAGCTCGCGCTCTTTCTCGCGGTCACGGCCGCGGCTCTCACGCCGGTGCGTGCCGCGATCGCGCAAGACGCGCTCGACGCCGCCTCCGCGACGCGCATTCGCAAGGAATACCTCGACGACATGGACTCCGTCCATGTGAGGTTCATGGCGCTGGCCAAAGCCATTCCGGCGGACAAATACTCATGGCGCCCCGGCCCGGGCGTCCGATCCGTTTCGGAAGTGTTCATGCACATCGTTGGCGAATGGTATTTCTACGGTCCGCAGTCGGTTGGCGGCAAACCACCGGCCGACTTTGGCGTGCCCAAGGACAAACTGCCGGCGCTGGAGAAGATCACGGCGAAGGACCAAGTCATCGCCGAGTTGGACAAGTCCTGGGCGTACTGCAAGGCACAGATCGGCGGCGTCGATGCAAAAACACTCACGGGCAAGTACAAGCCGTGGGGCCAGACGCTCTCCTCGGCAGCGCTCGGCATGGAAGGTGACCAGCACGAGCACCTCGGACAACTCATCGCCTACTCGCGGTCCGTCGGCGTCAAGCCGCCGTGGAGCAAGTGAATTGAGCCGGTCGTCCTCGGTGCCCTGAGGACGACCGCCAATCGCGAAGGCGTTAGCTCGCGCGCAGGTACTTGCAGCCCACGTCCTGCGCGTGGAGCGCGGCGAACACGCCGGACGGCTGAAGGATGACGCCCGGCACCAGGCCGGCGATTGCCGTCTTTCGCGCCGCCTCGGGTGTACCGCCATCCTTCTTTGTCACCAGGGCGATCATGTCGTCGAGCGCGAGGTTGCACGCCAACGCGATTCCGCCGCGGCTCAAATATTTGTCGAGCGCAACGTCGTCCAACATCGCCGGCACCTCGTTGCGCGACGACGATAGCAACACGGGGTTGCGATCGGTCGGCTGTTCGGTGATCGGATGCTTGACCGGCGCTTTTTTCGACACCTCGTATTTGTCCCAGAACGACTGCTGCATCGCGAGCGCGATTCCGTTGTGGCGCAGCACGACCACGGACGACAAATCCTGCGGCGCCGCCTTGAGCACCTCCATGTACTGCTGCGCCCAGAGCGACGCGCGCCACACGCCATAGCCACTGTCGATCTCGGGCACATCGAAGACGGCCCGATACTTTCCGCGAATGCGATCAGCCCAGGTCACGTCCCAATCCTCGGCCGCCGCGCGACCCTCGCCGACCCTCGGCGCCAACGCTCGCAGAACGTCGGGAGAGAATGGAACGGTCGCCAACATCGCGGTGGCACCGAACTGCTCGAGGAACTCGCGCCGATTCTGTGGCATACGCTGTCTCCTGTGGAACGGGTTACGGTACGATCCGACCGGCTACACACCAAACTCTGCCTTCGTGATGAACGCCATGCCCTTGGAAGAAGCCTTCGTTCTACTCACTGACTTCAACAGCTGGCCGTGCGCAGCGAGACTGGAGCCGAAGACGCCAGTCGTGCCGCGAAGCCGATGAGGCCGATGAGTCCGAGTTGCCAGTGCAGGCTCGAGCTGTGACTTCGTATAGTGATAGAGTGATTGATCCACGCAAGCGATTCTCGTCGAGTAACGGTCCTGAGCCCTGCGTTTTCCAGCGTTAGCCGTCAGTCAGTCTCCGTTGCAAAAAGCTGGGGCCGCCTGAAGACTATGGCTAGAGGACCAGGGCTCAGGATCATTCCTGGACGAATCGACCACCGGTTGGCCGCCGCGGACCAGCCCTCCCCGAACTCAGCAGTTGACCCAAATCAGACTATGCTGATCACACTCCTCGCGGCAACCATTTTCGGCGCCGCCGATAGTACCGTCTACCCCATTTTGAATCACGACCGCCTCGCCGGCACCATGGTCGTGACGCGGAGTGGCGACTCCGTGCGCGTTCGTTACATCTACACCGATCGCAATCGGGGCACGCGCCTCGAGATGCGTTACGTCATTCGCGGCGACTCGGTGATCGCGCTCGAGAGCCGCCCCGTGCTCCCAGACGATCGCGCGGGCGATCCGACCATCCGCGTCGAGATCGTCGGCGACTCCGTGCGCCAATGGACGGCCGGCCGCACGACCATGACCAAGGCCGACGCGGGCACGTACTACACGATCACCTTCACGCCATTCGACCAGGCACGCCTCGCCAAGCACCTGCTGCGTCAGCCCGGACACACCGCGCGTCTCTCGGCGAACAGCACCGCGCATCTCGAGGTTGTCGCCGAGGCAACCGTGCCGACGTCGCATGGCAACGAGCACGTGCGATTGGTCACGATCGCCAACAGCAACGGCAACATCGGAAGCACCACACCGCAGGCAATCTGGCTCGACAGCCATGACGATCTCTTCGTCACCGAGATCAGCTGGTTCATGACCGTGAAGCCGGGCGCGGAGCCGGCGTTGCCCGCGCTTCGCAAGCTCGAGATGGCGTTCCGCGATGCGCAAGCCGAGGCGCTCAACAAGCGCCTGCAGAAGGCGACCAGCGGAACGATCGCCATCAAGAACGGCGACCTGTTCGACAGCGAGCGCGGCGTGATGATGCCGCGCACCACGATCATCATTCGCGGCGATCGAATCGCGGCAGTCGGCCCGGCGGAATCGACCCCCGTTCCATCCGACGCTACAGTGATCGACGCGACCGGCAAGACGATCATGCCCGGCATGTGGGAGATGCATGGCCACATGCAGCTCACCAGCGAGACGCTCTCGAGTCCAATGCAGTTGTCGTTCGGGCTCACCACGGTGCGCGACCTCGGATCGGATCCGGACGTTGCGATGTCGCAACGCGATCGTTCGCAGGCCGGACGCCTGGCCGCACCGCGCGCCATTCTTTCGGGATTCATCGACGGACCGGGAAAGTGGGCGGGGCCTACACCCATCATCGTGCGCACGGAGGCCGAGGCGCGCGCCTGGGTCGCCAAGTTCGATTCGATGGGCTACAAGCAGATCAAGCTCTACAACCTCGTTCACCCCGACTTGGTCCCGACGTTTGCCGCCGAAGCACACAAACGCGGCATGCGATTGAGCGGACACATCCCGCGCGGACTCAGCGTGCCCGCGGCAGTGGAGCTCGGCTTCGACGAAGTGAACCACGCCGCGTTTCTTTTTTCGACGTTCTTTCAAGATTCGCTCTACGTTCCAACCATGCGCGCGTATTCACTCGTCGCCACCAACGTCGCGCCGACCGTGGACGTGGACGGAAAACCGATGACCGACCTGATCGACTTCCTCAAACGCAAGAACACGGTGATCGACGGAACGTTCAGCGTGTGGATCACGAGCGCGGGATCGAACGTCGCGGCGGCGGTCGGCGCAGGCGTGAGCTCGAACGCGGAAAAGAGCGATGCGAACTATCTGCGACTGTTACGTCGTTTGTATGATGCCGGCGTGACACTCGTTCCCGGCACCGATAACTTCGGAAGCATCACTTTCGACATGGAGCTCGAACTGTACGAGAAAGCCGGAATTCCCGCGCCCGCGGTGCTGCAGATCGCCACGATCGGCTCAGCGCGTGTCATGAAGGACGACAAGGATTACGGCAGCGTGACCGTCGGCAAGATCGCCGACGTCATCGTGATCAACGGAAAACCGGCCGAACACGTGAGCGACGTGCGCAAAGTCGAACAGGTGATTCGAGCCGGCCGCCTCTACGACGCGGAGGACCTGCGTATCGCGACCGGGCTGTCCCGTCGATGACCGCGAGAACCGATCTCACCATTCGCCACACCGAGCTCACTGCCCTTCCCTCGTCAGTGTGGCAGGAAACGGCGCTCGAGATTCTCAATGTGTCAAACAACAAGCTGCGCTCGATTCCAGAAAGCATCGGGAGCTTGCGCAACATCCGCCTGCTCGACCTCGGCCATAACGAATTGGCGGCATTGCCGAACGCGATCGGCGACCTCGCGGGGTTGTCCGACTATCTGTATCTCAGCGACAACCTGCTGACCAGCCTGCCGCCGACGGTCGGCAAGCTCACGCGTCTTCGTTATCTCAACATCGGCGACAACGAGTTGACGCGGTTGCCGGAATCGATCGGCGACATGACCAGCCTCATCGAGCTGCGCGCCTCGAACAATCGCCTCATGTCACTGCCGGCGTCATTTGGGCGCCTGTCGCTCCTCCGCGAGCTGCACCTCGATCGCAATGAGCTCGGCGAAATCCCGGAGTCGATCGGATCGTTGACGCAGCTACGAAAGTTGAATCTCGAAGCAAACCGCCTCGCGCGTCTGCCGGACTCGATTCGCGGACTTCACAAACTCTCCGAGCTCACGCTGCGTGGAAATCGGGTGAGTGATCTCTCCGTGCTCGGCGATTGCAAGCGTCTCACATATCTCGACGTGCGGGCGAACGGCATGACCACACTGTCCGATCGGCTCGCGCTCCTTCCGCTGGAAAAGCTGGACCTGCGCTGGAATCCGATTGTGTCATATCCCTCGTGGCTCGACGAGCTCGAAGCGAGGGGATGCACGGTGTATCGCTAAACCTCGGCCATATCGCCGAGGGCGAGGGGCAGTAGCACCGAGAACGTCGACCCGCCGCCCACCACGCTCTCCACCGCGAGGTCGCCACCCATGGCGCGCGTCAGATCGCGGCTGATCGCAAGGCCAAGCCCAGCGCCGGTCTGCGAGCGCGTGAGGCCGTCGTCCACCTGAACGAACGGCTCGAAGATGGCGTCGAGGCGATCGGCGGGAATTCCCACGCCCGTGTCGCGCACACGCAGTACCACCTGATCTCCAAGCCGAAGTCCGCTGACGCGGATGGTCCCGCCCTCCGGCGTGAACTTGATCGCGTTGCCCACGAGGTTGATCAACACCTGTTGGAGACGCCGGCGATCAGCCTGCACGCGCAACGACTCCGCCGGCGCGAGCAGCAGGAGATTCACACCTTTGGCAGCCGCCTGCGGCTCGACCAGCGACATGAGATCGCTAATCGCTTCGGTCACCGCCACCGACTCGATCCGCACGCTCACACGGCCCGCCTCGAGGCGTGCAAAATCCAGAATGTCGTCGATCAACCGCGCGAGATGCGTTTGGCTTCGTTCCACGCGACCAAGAATCTCGGCCTGCTGATCGTTGATCGGGCCGTACATTCCCGTTCGCATGAGTTGAGAAAAGCCAAGTGCCGCCTGTAACGGCGTTCGGAGCTCGTGACTCATCGACGCGAGGAATGCGGCCTTGGCGCGGTTGGATGATTCAGCCGCCGCGCGCGCCTCTCGCTCGGCCTCGAACAATCGCGCTCGAACGAACGCTTCCGCCGCGATTCGCGACAGCGCGCTCGCGAACGAGACGTCGACCGGCGACAGCGTCCGCTCCTCCTTCCATCGGAGGAGCAGCGCGCCGAGCACGCGTCCGGTGCTCACCAACGGAAACGCGGCGACTGCACGAACGCCGTCGCGCATGTGAGCGGCGACCACCGCGGGAAACTCTTCGCGTATTGCGTTCGGGTTCGACAGCAGGACGGGGCGGCAGGTTCGCGCCGCGGTACAGAGCGGCAGGTCCAGGTTGATCGAGATGGTGCCGCCGAGGTTGGACACCGTCATGTTTCTCACGGCAACGTAGCGCAACAGATCGGTGGCTGGCTCCAGCTCGGCGAGGATACCAGAATCGGCATTCAGCGCGGCCAGCGCCTGCTCGACGATCAATTGCGCGACCGCCGTGTGCGACAGCGCCCCGCTGAACGCCTCCGTGGCTACCTGCAATCGTTCGGCGCGCCGCTCCGACGCTTCGGCGGACAGGAGCGCGGTATGTGCGTTGTCTCGAGCCAACTCGGCCTCGTGGGCGGCGGCGTTCGCGGCATTCGCCTGCGCTTCGAGCTCGACGGCCTGCTCCTGCAGCTGCGTGTTCGCGGCCTGCGCGTCGGTCGCCGCCGCTCGCCGATCGAGTAGCGCGCGGTCGTAGTTGCGGTTCACCGAAAGCGCGAACAACGCCACCACCAAGGTCGCGAGCAGAATGACCACCGACGTCAACCGCGTGGCACTCCGCTCGGCTTGCTCGCGCGCGTGCAGCAAGCGTTCCTCATCGCTCTGCAACTCGGAGATCACGCGCCGGATGTCGGCGACGAGCTGACGACCCGGGCCCGGCGCAACAAAGCCGGCGGCCCGCTGGCGTTGGCCGGCGAGCATCGCAATGACCGAGCTATCGATGTGGGCCAACCGCTCGCCTGAGAGCAGGGCAATCGTGTCGACTCTCGACTGCTGCAACACGTTGTCGCGCGTCAAACCGCGAAGATCACGAATGAGACGATCGGCGCGCGGCCGCGACGGATAGTCGGGCCCGAGGAACGCAGTGTCACCGGTGATCACAAACCCGCGTTGCGCGCTCTCAGCCCCGATCAGCGTCGTAAGGAGCGATGATGACGTTTCCAGCACGTCGCGCGTGTGGATGACCAGCCGGCGCGTCGTCAACTCGGCTCGGAGCGCGCCCAACGCGAGCACGCCCGACGCGACGACGATCAGCGCCGGCCCGAACACCATGAGCCGTCTGGTCAAATGCGATTGTGCGCGGCCGTCGGGCATCGTTTCGGTGCGTTCTCCGCGAGAGCCGGTGGCCGCGCCCCCCGGTCGGCTCCCGCGAGGTTCCCGCTACTTCGCCTTCTTGGCGGCGAGCAACCGGTCGGTGATCTTGTCGGCGATTGCCTTCACATCCGCCGTTGCGTCGTTGGTCAAGATGATGATTGCGGCGCGCTTCTCTGGAATTCGCACGAACGCGTTGCGTTTGCCGCCGGCCACGCCAAACGCGCTCAGTCGCGCGACACCGCCGCGCGTGTCTGCCTCCCAGCCTTTCGTTTCGTCGAGGCCTTTTGACTTTCCGTTGGCGTCCGTGGTCGTGTCACGCGTGAAGGCGCGCGGGTTTTGAAGGCCGAGCTCCAGGCGATACAGCTCATCGACATCGGACTGGACGTCGCCGTCGGCGGTCGCCGTGGTTTTGTGCATGCCGATCGGCGTCGAGATGCGACGCGTGAGACAGTTCTGGAACGGCGTGCTCGTGCTCGCGGCGCGGCCGCGCCCCGCCCCGCGGCCGCCGCTGTCGGCGGCCGCATTGCCGCGGCCCGCAGGCGGCTCCGGGATCTGCGCGCACATCGCCGAGAAGACTTCGGAAATTCCGCCCAGCGAGAATTGCGGAACGGTCGTCGTCGGCATGTACTTGGGTTGGTCCGAGATGCCGTACGAGCGGTCGATGAACACGTCGCCATTTTGCGCCACGAGCACCGTCGCGCCCCCGACGGAGGCGTCTGCATATTTCTTGAATAACGAATCGATAAACTTCGGCGTCACCGGAGAGTCGTCGACGGCGCGATGCATCACCTTGCGCGTCGCCAGATTGTACCGGTCGCCCGGGTGCAGCGTGAGAAACGGCTTGCCGGCGTCCGTCGCGTCCTTGCCGCCGTACACGAACGCCTTGTTCCGTCCAACGATCGCCGCCGTGTCGCCTTTCACCACCCAGGCGGTGCCTTCGTCCTCGGAGATCGCCAGCAGCTCGGGATACTTCGGCATGATGGAGTCGGCGAGGTCGGCCAGTCGCTCGCGCGCCACGACGTGCTGGTCGATGCCGACGCCCTTCAAATACGCGAAACCCTTCCGGTATCCCGGATGGTCCATGATGAAGTTGTTGTTCGACGGCGCGCCGCGGACCAGGAAGTCCCCGATGATGGATGCACCGGCGGACGAACCGCCGATCACACCGCCGCGTGCCAGCACCTCGTTGAACGCGGCTTCAGTCTTCGTCCCCGCGTACGAGTCCACCAAATGAAACTGACGGCCGCCCTCGAACCACACGCCGCCCGCCTTCTTGAGCACCGCCACGAACGAGTCGGTGTCGGCAAGCTTTCGGTCGGTGGTATGGAGAACGTAAATGTTCTTCGCGCCCGCCTGCTTCCAACCCCGCGTCCCCGGTGCGTCCTGGGTGTAAACCGAGTCGCCCCCGGCGGTTGGTACGTCGATGATCAGCGCGTTCGGGCCGCCCGCCGCCTCGATGAAGCGCGAATAAATTTCAGGCCCCATGGAACCGCCGCCAACGACGATGACCGTTCCGTGCGCAGGTCCCACTTTCGGCGGAGCCGCCGCCCGCGCACCACTCTGGGCAACGAGACTCACCGGCGCGAACAGCGCGGCGACAAACAACGAGCGACGCACGACGACCATTGGGGCCTCAACCGGTAGAGTACCGGTAAAACCTATCAACCGCCGAGCGGAAGAGCGAGCGTAAACACCGATCCCTGGCCGGGCGTGCTCTCGACCGTGAGATCGCCGCCCATGCCCCGGGCCAAGTCCCCGCCAATCGCGAGACCGAGGCCGAGGCCTTCCTTCGTCCTCGTATAGTTCGTATCCAGTTCGACCGTCCGCAGCAGGTCATCGAACGAATACTCGGTAATGTCGTAGCGCAGACTTCCGGTTTCGAGCCGGGCATAGTTCAAGACCTGATTGATCAGACCAAGCAGGTGTCCCTGGCTCCGCTGAATGCGATGGAGCGCATCCCGCTGCTCGGCGCTCACGGGACCGTGGATCTCCATCTCACGTCGCCCCTCTCTCGAGTTTTCCCGATAACCGGACTGAAGTATAGCGAACTCAGCAATCGAGACCTATGGCTTGGCGGCTACCACGACACGTTGGACGAGGTCGAGCATGATCGCCGTGCCCGCCCGAACATTCGCCGTCGAGATTCGTTCGTTGTTTCCATGAACGCCGGACTCGTCGGCCTCGGGAATGACGAACGGCGCAAAACCGTAGCTGGCGATTCCGAGATCGCGAAACCAATGGCTGTCAGTGAAGCCTGTGGAGACCGACGGCGCGATGCTCGCGTCGGGATGGTAGTGATGCAGCACGTCCACGATCGCCTGATAGAGGGGCGTGGTTGTCGGTGAGACCGCGGCGCTGAACGCCAACACCTGCTCGATCTTGATCTCCGGATCGTTGAGCACACTCGTGAACTCGCGAAGAAACTGGTCCCGATCCTGATCGGGCAGCAAGCGACAGTCCACCTGCGCCTGCGCCTCGGGCGGAATCACATTGATCTTGCTGCTCGCCTGCAGCATCGTGATCGCGCAGGTGTTTCGAAACAGCGCGGCAATTCCAGGCTGTTCCAGCTGCAGTGCCGCGAGCGCGTTTCGATCGTGCGCAATCTTGGACGGATTCACGAAGCCGTCCTTCCATTTCGCTGACGCCGACGGCGCGAGCGCGGCCAGGTACGTCGCCACCGCCGGAACCACGCGCGGCTGAAACTCATACGTCTGCAAACGATCGAGCGCGCGCAACAACCGATTCACCGACGACGCCGGCGGCGGCGTCGATCCGTGTCCCGGTTTGCCGGTGGCGGTGAGCTTGAGCCAGAACGGCACCTTCTGCGTGACCTCGATCGAAAACTGCGTGCGACCCTCGGCGATGCTGCCGTCTCCGCCTTCGTTCAGCAGCATACCGGCGCCCTTGTATGCCTCGGGGTGGTTCTTCGCCAACCAACCTGCGCCGAACGTTCCACCCGCTTCTTCGTCCGCCGTCGCGATGAAGATCACGTCGCGCACGAGCGACACGCGGGAACGATGGAGCGCCAGGAACGCTTCCAGCTCAACGACGCCGAGTGTTTTGGTGTCGAGCGCGCCGCGTCCGAAGATGACGTCATTCTTCACCGTCGCCGCGAACGGATCGACGTCCCAATACTTGGGGTCCGCCGGCACGACGTCCATATGGTGTAGAAGAACGAGGGCCGGCAGCGTTCCGCCTTTCAGTCTCGCCCAAATGTTGCCTCGACCTGGGGCGGACGACGCGGTGTCGAACGCGATGCCCTCCTGCTGAAAGATTCGCGCAAACCATTGCATGGTCAGCGCTTCATTGCCGGGCGGATTGGTGGTGTTGATGCGGAGGTACTCCTGCGTCCGCTGAACGGCCTCGTCCTGGAGTTTTGCCAGATCGACCTGCTGCGCGCCAAGACGAGTGCCGACGGCGAGGGCGCCACAGATAACAATCGTTCGCGTCAGACGCATGATCAAAAAGGGCGAGAGGTGAGCCGACGGGAGCGCGACGGTCGTGACAACATGCGCTCGAGCCCGGTGGCAAGCGAGCCCGCACCGGTTCTTGCGATGTAGATGTTGGGTAAACTATCGGGAGACTGCGGTTTGTTCAGAGAACTACTCGAGTCGGCGTGCCGTTACACCACCGCGTCGTGTGCGGTTGTCGCCCTCGCCACAACCGGCCCAACCGGATGGATCGAGCTGCGCAACGTGGACCTGCACGTTGACGCAAAGAACGTCATGCGCGTGCAGTCGTTGCGCGGTGAGGTGGTCCCGGTGACGCCGGGCTCAGTCGCGTGGCTGGACGAGCCCAAGTCGTTCAGGATTCGCGCGACCAGCGGCCGCGTTTCACTCGACGGCGACGCGATCACCGCGCTGCTCAACGAAAACGCCTTCAACTATCCCGACGCGCCGATCAAGAACCTCCGCGTTCGCATCGAGGACGGGAAAGTCGTTCAGAAGGGCACGCTCCACAAAGGCGTCGATATCCCGTTCGAGATGTGGGCCGTTCCCGTGCTGTTACCCGACGGACGCCTGCGTCTTCACCCCGACAAGTTGCGCATCCTCGGCGTGGACGGAATCGCGTTGATGCACGCGATCGGGTTGCACCTGGCATCGATGATGGATCTGAGCAAGGCGCATGGCGCGTCCGTCACCGGAGACGACATCTTCCTCGAGCCGCTTGAGATCATTCCTCCGCCGTTCGTGGACGGACACCTGAGCAGCGTTCACATCGACGGCAATCTGCTCGTGCAGGATTTCGCCCGCACGCCTGACGACACCGTGTTCGGCACGTTCGTGAAGCCCGACAGCGACGCGCGCAATTTCGTCTACTTTCGAGGCGGCCAGCTGCGCTTCGGCAAGCTCACGATGACCGACACCGACCTGCTGATCCGCGACGACGATGAACGCGATCCGTTCGACCTCTATTTCGCCGAATACAACAAGCAGCTCGCGGCCGGGCACACGAAGAATTTGGTCGACCTCGGCCTTCGCACGTGGATGGTAGACTACGCCAAGGTGAGCGGCGCCGGCGACCGCAAGGTTGCGGCAACTCCCACGACTCCCTGACGCTGATTGTCGCGCGGGGGTTCCGTTATCGCTGAGCGCGGTTTGATTCCCTCCGCATGTCTCGCTATCTCATCTACTCCGAAGGGCAGTTCGGTACGCCGGCCTCGAAGACCGGCAATTCCGTTGTGCGGTATTCGGCAGATCACGTCGCTGCCGTCCTCGATAGCCGTCACGCGGGCAAACGCGTTGGCGACGTTCTTGGCTACGGCGGGGACATTCCGGTCGTCGCGTCGGTTGACGAAGGCGTCAAACACGGAGCCGACTCGCTGCTCGTCGGCATCGCGATGCACGGATCGGGACTCACGGACGATCTACGCACGGCGGTTCGTGTGTCGATCGAGCGCGGCCTCGATATTTGGAACGGCTTGCATTCGTTCATCTCCAACGACACGGAGCTTGCGGCGTTGGCGAAGGCGCGCGGCGTCACGCTGCACGACGTGCGTCGCCCGCCCGACGATCTTCCCGTGGGCACCGGTCGCGTACGCGAGACCAAATCCACCGTGCTGCTCGCCGTCGGCACCGACGCGAACATTGGCAAGATGACGGTGATGCTGCAGTTGCGCGCGGCACTTCAGGCGCGCGGCACTCGCGCCGGCTTCGCGCCGACCGGACAAACCGGAATCTTCATCGAAGGTTGGGGATTGTGCGTCGACGCCGTCATCGCCGACTTCATCGCCGGGGCCGCGGAAGCGGTGACGCTACAGTCGGCGAAAGACTCCGACATCGTTCTCGTCGAGGGGCAGGGTTCAATTTTTCATCCGGGATACTCCGGTGTGTCGCTCGGATTGCTGCACGGAAGTCTGCCGCACGCGATGATCATGTGTCACCAGCCGACTCGCAAAACATTCCGGCACAACGACTGGCTGCCCATCCCGCCGATCGCCGACGCGATCGCGCTGCACGAGGCGATCGCCGCGCCGTTGCGGCCGGCGCAGACAATCGGCATTTCGCTCAACACGGTGGATATGTCCGATGCCGATGCGCGTGCCGCGATCGACCGAATCGGGCGCGAGACCGGATTGCCGACGACCGATCCGGTGCGCTACGACATCCGTCCGCTCACCGACGCGGTGCTGTCGTTCGACGCCAAGCGACGCGGGCAGTCGGCGCGCGGCGCGGTGTGATGCGCGGGCCGGTGTGGGTCCGCGTCGCACTGGTGGTGGTGACGATGTGCATCTCCGCGTGCGGGGACCCGCGCGCGCGAGCGCTGGACGGACTTCATGGTGTGACACTGTCCCCCACGCGCGCCAAGCCGGACTTCACGCTCGAGGACACGGAAGGGCGTGACTTTCATTTTGTCGCCGACACGCGCGGGATGACGACGCTGCTCTATTTCGGCTACACCAATTGTCCCGATGTTTGTCCCGCACACCTCGCGAACATCGCCGGCGCGTTGGCGCGCATGTCGCCGGCCGACCAGGCCAGGGTGCGCGTGGTGTTCGTGACCACCGATCCGTCGCGCGACACGCTCCCGCGCTTGCGCGGTTGGTTGAACAACTTCGACCGGCGCTTCATCGGACTGCGCGGCAGCGTCGACGTGGTCAACGACATTCAGGCGACGCTCGGCTTGCCGCCGTCGCAGATGGAACTGATGACGAATATGCCGCCCGGGCCGCGCGTGTCGGCGTACGGCGTAGGCCATGCGGCGCAGGTGCTCGCGTTCACGCCCGACGACAGTCTGCGCGCCGAGTATCCGAGCGGTTTCACGCAGGCCGACTGGTCGAACGATCTGCCGCGCCTCGCGAAGATCGTTGCGCGGTAGCGTTTTGAGGAACGAATGAACCGCAAAGGTCGCAAGGGTCGCAATGGGTTTGAGGCGCCCGCGCCCGCGATTGACGCGCACTCACAGATTGTTCGCCATGCGCTTCAGACCATCACGGAGCCGTGGCACATGGAAATTGATCAGTAGCCCGAGCCTGCAACCGCTCAGTCTTAAATATGACAGAAGTTGTGCCTGGTGAATCGGCAATAATCTGCTGACGGCTTTCAGCTCGATCACAACGGCATCCTCGACGAGCACGTCGATACGATAGCCTGCGTCGATGCGCGCCCCGCGATACACAACCGGAAGCGTAGTCTGGGTTGCGACGCGTAGGCCTCGCGACCGAAGCTCGTGTGCCATGCACGCTTCGTAAGCGCTTTCTAATAGGCCCGGACCCAACGCAGAGTGAACCATCATCGCGGCGTCAACGACCGTCCGGCTGCAGTCATTTATCTCGGTGGAATTCATTGGCCGGCCTCTTTGCGCCCTTTGCGACCTTTGCGACCTTTGCGGTGAAATCACTCAATCGTGCGACGCGGCGATGCCGGCCGGGCGCAGCGAAGACAGAACGATAGGAGTCGAGCGTCATGCGCGCGTCATGGCGCGTGCGCGCGCCTCGTGCACTCGCTAGTGTCGCGCCCGCGAAATACCGGGATCGACGTCGCTACGCCAACATCGCCAGTAGCGCGTACGTCGCCAGCCAATGCTCGCCGGCGTAGTCGCCAGCCACATGGGGCAGACTTGCCGCGACGTGGCGGTCCGCCGCATCCAGCGCAATCGCGCGACGCCCGTCGGTCGCCTCCCAACTCGACGCGAGGCCGCGCCAGCACCAGGCGCGACTCAGATTGACGCCGTCGAGATGCGCGATCTTCCCGTCCGAGCGATCACTCACGTTCGCCGGCGTGAAGAGACTGGATGGTTCGCGCTGTGCAATACGCGGAAGAAATCGATCGACCCATGCACGCCACGCCGGAGCGTCGAGTATCCGGCGCATGCACTCGGCTTCGATCAACGCCGACGACAGGAAATCGTCGCCGCCCGGCTCCCATGCCTGGCAATCGGCGTCGTTCGCGTACCATACCGTCGCCTTGTCTCGCAGCACGGTAGCAAACGATGAATCGCCCAGCTGTTCGGCGTAGTCCATGGACAGCGTCAGCGCGAACGCCGTGTTGAAATGCGTCCCGACGCGGACCGGATAAGTCGCCTTCGGGAGAAAATTGCGGAAACGCTGAACGAACGCATCCGCCAACGGACGAAGCGCCGCGGACCATTTGCGTCCCTCGGCGCTCTCGTGGCGTGCGAGCTCGGCGGCGAGCATTAGCACCCACGCCCAACCATACGGGCGCTCGAACATGGCGCGTGACGGGTGTTCCAGATACGCAACCTCGACCGCCATCTTCGCCTCGATGAATTGCGCATCGAACAGTTCGCCAATGCGCGCCCGGTCACCGATGTGCGGCGCAATCCGATACAACGTGGCCAACAGCCAGTATCCATGAACGTTCGAATGCCAATCGAAACTCCCGTAAAACACCGGATGGAGCTGGCTCGGCGATCGCAGGTCGTCGGGTCCGTTCAGCACGTGATCGAGCTTGTTCGGATACTCACGCCGAACGTGGGCCAGCGCGAGCGACGCAAATTTGGAGGCGAGCGAGGTATCGAGCACGAGTGGAAGCCGTCGTTAGTGATTGTTCGCTATTTGCGGTACACGAAGAAATACATGATCGCCGTATTCGCCACGAGCAACAGAATCGCCGTGGGGATCTGCGCTTTGATCACCGCGTTGCTGTCCGGCAGCTCGAGCAGCGCCGCCGGCACGATGTTGAAGTTCGCCGCCATTGGTGTAATCAGTGTGCCCGAATATCCCGACAACATTCCCACGGCGGCCATGATCACGACGTCGCCGCCGAAGCGATGCACGATCAGCGGCAGCCCGATCCCGGCCGTCATCACGGGAAACGCGGCCAATGCGTTGCCCATGATACTCGTGAACAGCGCCATGCCGACGGTGTACGCCACGACGACAATCAACGCCGTGTCGAGCGGGATCCATCGCTGAATGATGCCGGCCACCAGCGGTCCCACGCCCGCGAGCGTGAACATCGCGCCGAGCGCGGCGAGCATCTGCGGGAGCACGGCGGCCCAGCTCACGGCGTCCATCAGGCGCCGCGCCTCGACGATCGGCGCGGTGACCGGCGGGCGAAGCATGACCAGACCCACGATCAGCGCGACCGCGATTCCAAATCCCAGCGAGATCAAGGTCACCTGCTTCGCGTCGATCAAAGCGACGCCGCCGAGGTGAATGCGCTTCAGCGTCAACGTGCCGAGCAGCGTGACGGCGGGAATCGTCAACGCGGGAATGAACAGCTTGTTCCCCCAGCGCGCCGCGCTCGCCTCACGATCCACCCGAGTGGTTCCCTCCGCCGGCGCGCCACGCAACTTGCCGACCGCCACGATCAGCACCATCGCGATGACGAGTGTGCCGTTGACGAAGTTCGGCAAATGCGATCCGACGAGAAACGTCGTCGCGTAGATGCCCCAGAATGCCGCGTTGTTGTAGCGCTTCGCGCTCGTTCGATCTCGCAGATTCACGATGGCGATTCCCGCCATCATGAGGCCCATGAGGATGAAAACGAAGTCGAGCGTGATCATGCGTCGCCCGCCGCGTCCGCGGCGGCGCCGCGATCGTGGTCGCGCTCGCACGCCAGTTTCAACGAGCGGTCCAACAACAGCAGCCGCGTTCCGTGAACGATGAACGCACACACAGCCGTGGGAATTGCCCAGAGCGCCAAGGCTGAAGGCTCGACGTGAATTCCGCTCTGATCGAGAAACCCGCGGATGAGCAGAATCGACCCGATGGCGATGAAAATATCTTCGCCAAAGAACAAGCCGATATTGTCGACGGCGGCGGCGTGCGCACGAATGCGGTTCCTCGTCTCTTCCGACAGCTCGCCCCAATGATTCTCGGCGGCCGCCTCGGCCATCGGCGCAATGAGCGGCCGCACCATCTGGGGATGACCGCCGAGCGACGTGAGGCCGAGCGCCGACGTGAGTTGTCGCACCGCGAGATAGGCGAGCAACAGTCGCCCGGTGGTGGCCACGTGGATTCGCGCAATGACCGTCCGCGCGCGTTCCTTGAGGCCGGCTCGCTCGAGGAGTCCAATGACTGGAAGAGCCAGCCACACAACCGCGACGGAGCGACTATCGATGAACGCCTTGCCGAATGACGACACGACATCCACGAGCGCGTGGCCGGCGGCGAGCCCTGTTGCGATTGCCGCGGTCGCGACCACCAACAGGGGATTCAGTCGCAGGGCAAAGCCGGCGACGACGATGAAGATGCCGATGAGTGGGAGCACGTGGTGGTTGCGCGGAACGTCAAGTATGAACGATTCCGCGCACCGCCACTAGCTCACGCTCACATCTGCTCGATCTTGTACCCCTTGGCGCGAAGCAGCTCGACAACACCCTGCTTCCCAACCAGGTGCGCCGCGCCAACCACCACCAGCGCGTCGTCCTTGCCCTTGAGCATCTCGTCGATCTTCGGGATCCAGCTCCGATTGCGATCGGTGACCATCGTCGCGAACATCGCCGGCGACGACGCCATCCCCGCGTTCAGCAAACTGTCCAATCCCGTCACGTTCCCGGCAACCCAGGCGTCCTTGATCCGGGTCATGGAACGAACCGACGAGTCCGGCCCGCTCGATTCGAGGATCATCTTTTCCTGATCGGCGGGAAGGATCGAATCGAACAAGCCCATCTGGAAGTCGACCGTCTCCAGGCCGACGATCGGCATCTTTGCGCCATGGGCCCGTGCATTGAGTTGCATGTCGACGCCATACTGCGCCTCGAACTTCATCCGCTGCATGACGAGCTGCGTCGTCAGCACCGAGACGAACCACGGCTTGAACCCGTTCACCTGGTCGACGGTCAATCCGTACGCCTTCAACACCGTATCGAGATGCGCGATCGCCCTGGGTGACAACGAGGTCCGAAGTGTCGCTCCACCAGCGTAGCGCGAGCGCGCCACCATTTCGGTCGCACGAAGTTGAATCGAATCGATGCTCGTCTCGAATGCGATCACCTTCGCGTGCGCGAACGCCGTGTCCACGACGTCGGGAAGCTTCGCCACGTCGGGCGACAACAAGTGCACGGAGCCGAGCATGTACACCGTGGCACCCTTGGGACCGTGCGCGCGGAAGAGCATGTGCTTCGGACCGGCGCTCGTTGCCGACACGCGTTGCTGCTGAACGGGCGCCGGCGTCGTGGTCGCAACCGGCGTCGAGCAAGCGCCGAGAAGCGCGAGCGGCGCAAGCGTTGGAGCGAGACGAAACGGAGAGAATGTCTTCATGATGATTGGTATGGCGAATCGGTTCGGCGGCCTGTCACGATGCCCGTTGCCGAGTATCGGCAGGTGACCCGTTCCGCCCAACAACCCCGGCAGGAGTGTTCAGAACGAGCCGTACCTGCCTACTGAGCGTCTCAGGCGTAAATGGTTTGTGAAGGAGCTCGCCCTGATTGGCGCCAACTCCGCGTCGAACCAGGTCGTCTTCCGTGTATCCTGTCATATACAGCACGCGAAAATCGGTGCGCGTTTCCCGAAGTGCGCGAATCAACTCGCCACCGCCCAGTCGTGGCATCACGGCGTCCGTCAGCACCAGATCGATTCGTCCGGAAAACGCGGCAGCCAATTCGATCGCCTCGACACCGTCCGCGGCCGTGATGACGCCATAGCCATCGCGTTCGAGGATTCGCCGGGCGAGCGCGCGGAGTTGTTCGGAGTCCTCAGCGACGAGAATGGTCTGGCCTCGCGGCCGTTTGTCGGCATTCATGATCTCGTGTCGCACGGGGAGCAGTTCGATGGATTGGATCGGCAGGTAGATATCAAACGCCGTTCCCGATCCCGGAGCCGAATCCACCGACAGGAATCCGTTCGATTGCGCGACGATCCCGAACACCGTCGAGAGCCCGAGGCCCGTCCCGCGCCCGACTTCCTTCGTGGTGAAGAACGGCTCGAACATGCGTGCCTGGGTTTCCGACGACATCCCCGTGCCCGTGTCACGCACCGACAGCAGCGCGTACGAACCCGGCGGGAGAGCGCCCTGTGCCGATAGCACCGGGCGCCGCTCACCCTCGACGACGTCCGTTGAAATTGTCAGCGAGCCGCCTAGCGGCATCGCATCGCGCGCATTCACCGCCAGGTTCATGAGCACTTGCTCGAGCTGACCTGGATCGGCGCGAACCAACACCGGACTCGCGCTCAAGCAGGTGACGATGGTGACGTCTTCGCCGAGCAATCGTTGCAGCATGCTCACGAGATCTACGACTGTCGTGTTCAGGTCCAGGACCACCGGGCGCAACACCTGCTTTCGACCGAACGCGAGGAGTTGCTTCGTGAGTCCGGCGGCGCCGGTCGCCGCGAGACGGATCTCCTCGATGTCGGGACTGAGCGCACTCGGTTGGCCCACCGCGCCCTCCAGAAACGCCGCATGCGCCAGAATGACCGTGAGCAGGTTGTTGAAGTCATGCGCGATTCCGCCGGCCAGCTGTCCAACCGCTTCCATCTTCTGCGCCTCGCGCAACTGTGCTTCGAGCGCCCTTCGCTGCGTGATGTCGGCGACCAAGGCGATCGTGCCGCGGACTTCGCCCCCGCGGCCCAGGAGCGGCGCGGTCGATAACACCACGTCGATCGTCGTGCCGTCCTTGCGCAAGGAGGGAAGCTCTATTTCGTGTTTGCGATCGCCGGCCCGCTCGCTCGCGCGCTGCGCCGCATACTCTCGCGGACGATCTCGCGGGATCATGGGAAGTGGGCGCCCCACCACCTCCTCTGCCGTCCATCCGAACAATCGTTCCGCGGCCGGATTCCACATCGTCACCAGGTCGTCGTTGCCGAGCGAGATGATGCCGATCGGGGCTTCGTTCACCAGTTGACGGAGGTGCGACTCGCTCTCGCGCAACTGCGACTCGGCCACATCCCTTCCCCGGAGCGCGTCGCTCAACACATGCAATAGCAGATGCCAGAGCAACACCAGCCCGGTCACCGACCCCGCCAGGGTCAGGCGCGCCGACGGCGACATCGGAGTCAAGACTATGGAAAGCAGCGCTACGCTCGCGCTGAACCATGCCAAGTAGCGCAGCAGTTCGACGCGGCTCGAGTGAGGCGATTCCCGCAGCGGCGAAAGGAGTCGCACTGACCTACGCCGTTGCGCTCGCGATCACGCGCACGCGCAGACTGTCGGCGAACGCCGACCACTGATTTCGTACGCGCTCGCGCAACGCGCCAGTCAGATCCTGGCCCCGCGCGATCAACAACACACCGGCCGGACTCAACACGTCACTCACGAACACCATTCCGACCTCGACGTCCGAGAGTGCCATCTCGCTCGTCTCGAGCCCCCCAACGAAGAAGGCGGAGGCCGCGGCGAGCGCCTCCAACACTTTCGGATCGTAGACTCCGCGAACTGACGAGAGTTGGCGAACAGCGTCGTCAATCTTGAGACCGCGGCACTCGACGAGCGTGTCAAAATCGGACGCAACCCTGAGGATCCTCGCGGTGGTCGGCACCTCCACGACCACGCGCCCGTCGATCGGACGAAGCTCGAATCGGTCGCCCTGATGCGCGAGAATGGCACAGACACCCTCCAACCGTGGAATCGTGGAGAGAATATTGTGCGCAATCATCGGCAGTCGATCGGCGAGTGCCTGCTCCCACACGGCGAGCGTCCCGCCGCGGTACACCCGCTCGATGAGATCGGGAGGGAGCGTCATGCATCCGATCTCCGACACCATCCCGGCGATTTCCAGCTCCCATCGCTCCACACGCATCGCCACAGCGATGTCGCACGCGTAGCGTGTGACCCGTTTGGCACGCGCGGCGGCGATCGGACAACTCAGCGCAACGAGATCCGTCAGCGCCTTGATCGATCCGTGCAGCGTGTTCTCGAGCAGATCGCGCTCGACGGTCAACAGACGGTGTTGAGCCACCGCGTCAGTGACACGTTGGACGAGCAGGTCCGGCGGGCACGGCTTACGAACGAATCCGAAAATGTGGCCCTCGTTGATTGCCGCAATCGCATCGTCCATCGACGCGTTCCCGGTCAAGAGCAGGCGCACCGTGAGCGGAGCCAACTCTCGTACCTGCGTCAAAAGGCGGACGCCGTCGGTTTCCGCGAGACGAAAATCACACACGATAGCGGCGAACGGTCCTCCGTACTGGAGCGCGACAATCGCATCGGCCGCATTCGACACTTTCGTGACGGCGAACCGCGACTGGAGTGTGCGTTCAATTCCCTGGAGCACGTGAAGCTCGTCGTCGACGCAGAGCACCTGGGGGCGCACCTTCGCCGGGCGTTCCGTCATCGCCGGCGTGACCGGGTGTCGCTGTAGAACAGAGGTACTCATGCGAATGGACTCTGGGAAAGGGCTGTGTCACACTGAATCGGAAACCGGAATACCGTCTCACTCACGCCTGGTTCAATGTCGGATCGCTCAAACTCGGCGCCGAGTCGCTTGGCGCAAAGCGTGAGCGTCGCGTCGGCATCGGGTGCATCGGACTGCATCGCGTCGATCGTCCGCATAGATCCGCTCGACAAGCGTGAGACGCGCACGCAAATCTCGGCGTTCGTGCCGCGCTGCAAGCCACTGAGCACAGTGCGCGGCATCGGTGCTCCGGTCGGCACCCTCGGCGAGAGCTCGGCGGCGGCCATCACCATGCGGGTTGCCGCAACGCCGACGACCCACCAGACGCACGCAAACGGCTCACTACTCGAAGCAATTTCGACCGAAAGATCGATCCGGTTTTTCCACAGGGGGCGGGTAAGCGCCGCGATATCCTGCAGCTCACGCATGAGGTTCACCGGCCGCGCTCCCTCAGTCACTTGAGGAATCAGCTCGGGAACGACGCGTGCGATGACGCCGAGACGGTCGAACGCTTCGTCGGCCAGCGCCAGCGATGCTTCGAGCGCGGCGGAAAGACCGGCGACGTCCGCCGACTCGGCGTCCACGAGCGCGCGCGTATCCTCGCGAATCGCAAAGAGCGCGTCGCCGACACACTGAAGCGTCGAGTTCAGATCGTGCGTCACACCGCCGGCGAGCTGCCGCGAGAAGCGCATGGCAGTGCGAATCAACTCGGCGTCATCCGCGGCGATTGTCAGCGCGGCGTCGCGACGCTCCAGCCCCTGCGCGTTCACCTTCAGCCACTATGTCCTTCGGCCCGGCTTTGGTGAAATGCAATGATCTCGATCAACCAGGCTGGCCTTCGAGTCCATGGGCGTGATTCTCCCACCATCAAGTGTCGGCTGGTGCCACCGGGATCTTGAGGGTTCATCCACGGCTGACGTATGCCGATACTGTTATTCTAGGATTCTCTGTCTCGTCAGGTTGGAACCGCAATCGCATGACACGATCAACAATCGACAGCACCGTCGCCTGCGATCGAGCCCTTCCGGTTCGCATCTTGGTCGTGGACGATGAAGCCGGCGTCCGCAGAGCAGTTGCGCGGAGCCTCACTGCCGTGGGATACGACGTCACGTGCGCTCAATCGGGCGAAGAAGCGCTGCAGGTCGCCGCCGACGCATCCCCATCGTTCGATCTCGTGATTTCGGACATCATGATGCCCGGCATGTCGGGCGTGGACCTCGTGGAGCGACTTCAACAAGCCGACGACCGCCTGCGCGTCATGCTCATCAGCGGCTACCCCGGAAGCCATCTGGCCGAGGTTGCGCGCTCGAAGGGCAACTTTGACCTTCTCGAAAAGCCGTTTTCGCCGGCGCAGCTGACGGCGCGCGTCAACGAGCGAATCGCTCCCAGCCGCGGACGATGAGCCTCGGCACGCCACGGGGCGCCGAATGGGCCCTGCTCGACGCCATGGCCGACTCGGCGTGGCTCAAGGATATCGCTGGGCGATACGTCGCGGTCAACGCCGCCTACGCCGTGCTCCTGCAGCGATCCAAAGACGCGATCGTTGGATCCTCGGATGAGGAGCTGCTGTCGGCCGAGCTTGCGCTGGGTAGTCAGGGGCGCGATGCGCAGGTCGTTGCCACCGGACTTCCGATCGCCGCAGATGTCGCGCTGGCGGGCCCGGACGGATCGCCGCGCTGGCTGGAGACGATCGTCACTCCGGTGCGCGACGCGGATGGCGCGATCGTTGGAACGAGCGGCGTCGCTCGTGACGTCACGGCGCAACGAGCGACCGATCGCGCGCTCCGCGCGAGCGAAACACGCATGCGAACGATCTTCGAGGAATCCCCGCTGGGAATCGGGCTTGCCGACTCGCGGGGATTCATCGTCGACACCAACGCTGCCTACCAGCGAATGGTGGGGTACTCGGCCGACGAGCTGCGACAGATGCGGTTTAGCGAGCTCTCATCGCCCGCGGACGCCAGCGAGAACGTTGCGCTCTTTCAAGATCTCGCGCTTGGGCGCACGCACTCCTACGCCGTCGAGAAGACGTATCTGCACAAATCCGGGCAGTCGTTGCGTGTCCGTCTGACCTCCGCGGCGATTCGCGACACCCAGGATCAGCTGCTTTACTCGGTCGGGATGGTCGAAGATGTCACCAAGATGCGCCTCGTCGAAGCGTCGTTGCGCGACCGCGAGGAAGTGTTTCGAGCGCTCACCGAACAGACCTCGGAGCTGAACGCGATTCTCGACGCCGACGGAACCATCTGCTACGCGAGCCCGTCGATCGAACGCGTACTGGGCTATTCGTCGGACGAGCTGGTCGGCACGTCGCCGCTGGAGCTCATTCACCCGGACGACGCGGGCGCCATGCGCCGCGTGCTGGTCGAGGTCGCGTCCAACGGTGCGGGATCGGCCACCGCGTTGATGCGTTTCGAACACGCCGACGGCGGTCACCGCGTCCTCGAAGCAAGCTTCACGAACCTTCTCCAGCACCATGCCGTGCGCGGCATCGTCGTGAGCGCGCGCGACGTAACCGAACGAGTTCGCGCTGCCGACGACATTCGCTTTCAGGCTGACTTGCTCGATGCAGTCGAGCAGGCGGTCATCGCCGTTGACGAAGCGGATCGCGTCACCGCGTGGAATCGGCACGCCGAGCGTCTTTATGGCTGGACGCGCGCCGAGGCGCTCGGACGTCCGATTGACACCTTGATCCGTGCGGAGCTCGCCGGAGAACATGCTCCGTCCACGGTCATTCCGTGCGGCGAGAGCGCGACGCGTGAGCGGGTCATCCGCCGACGCGACGGTACGATGTTTGTGGTCGCCGTCACGGCGTCCCCGATCCATGCGCCCAACGGTGTTCGGCGTGGTCGCGTCGGTGTGTCGTGCGACATCACGCTCCAACGCTCACTCGAAGAACAGCTGCGCCAGGCGCAGAAGATGGAAACCGTGGGCCGACTGGCCGGGGGCGTGGCGCACGACTTCAACAATCTTCTCACGGTCGTCATCGCACACGCCGAGTTTCTTCGGCGCGGCGGACCAACCGCGTCCCGCTGGCGCGAGGACATCGATGGAATCACGGAAGCGGCGGTTCGCGCATCGACGCTGACTCGCCAACTGCTGGCCTTTGGTCGCAAACAGGTCTTGCTTTCGCGCGCGCTCAGCTTCAACGAGGTGATCGAAGGCATGAGACCCGTGCTCGGAATGTCGCTGCGCGAAGATATTCGGATCGAGATGTCCCTCGCCCCGGCCTTGCCGCCGATTCACGCCGATCCGGGCCAGCTCGAGCAAGTCATACTCAACGTCGCCGCCAACGCCCGCGATGCCATGCCCCGCGGCGGCACGCTCACACTGACAACGTTCGTCGCGCGTCCGCCCAACGAGGACAAGTCGCACTCAGTGAGCGACGATCCCATCGCGCGGTATGTCGCCCTGTCCATCGCCGATACCGGCATCGGCATGGATCCGGCGACCGCGTCGAAGATGTTCGAACCATTCTATACCACGAAGGGCGCGGGTCGCGGCAGCGGACTCGGATTGTCGACGGTGTATGGAATCGTTAAACAGTCCGGCGGCAACATCGACGTGGACACGCGGCTCGGCGGCGGAACGACTATCACGATCTACCTGCCCGTGGCTCACGAGCACGCCGCCCCGGACACCGCGAACGACGCTGGGGAACCTGTCGACGACGGAGATGCGGCGGAAGTTGTGCTTGTCGTCGAGGACGACCCGGCTGTACGCCGCTTGACGAGCCGGATCCTGACGCAAGCCGGCTACGTCGTGGTCGAAGCGGAAAGCGGCGAGGACGCACTTTCTCGCATGGCCAGCACGACGACGCCTTTCTCACTCGTCCTGACCGACGTGGTCATGCCGGGAATGAGCGGACGCGAGCTCGGCATTGAGCTGCTGCGCACACAACCGAACGCCGCGATACTTTACATGTCCGGGTACACCGGCGACGAGGTGTTCGAGCGAGGGCTGCTGCCGTCGGGGACGTCGTTCATCCCCAAGCCGTTCACGAGCGGCGCGCTCCTCGTCGCCGTTCGCGATCGTCTTGGTCATGCTACGGTGCCATGAAGAAAGTCTCAATGTTGTTGCTGGCTGCTGGTACAGGCGCGCTCGCATGCGTTCACGCGAGTCACGCGATTCGGCAAGTACAGCCCGGCCATCTCGCCACCACGTGGTACGCCGGCGGCAAGAGTTGCGCGGGGCCGCAGTTTCGTGTGCAACCGTACAACGACGACTTCTTCGTGCTTCGGCAAGCAGCATGCACGAACTACGAGAAGCCGTTTCTCTATCTCATCTTCGGACGCGACCGCGCGCTGCTGTTCGATACGGGCGCCGGCGGCGTGGATGTCGCGACGCCGATCGATACACTCATGCGGGCGTGGCTCGCCCGCGAAAAACGACCGTCGATCGACCTCGTCGTCTCGCACAGCCATGCACACGGCGATCACGTGGCCGGCGACACGCAATTCGTCAACCGACCGCACATCACCCTCGTGGGTCGGGACACAGCGTCCGTCCGGGCGTTCTTCGGGATCCGCAGTTGGCCGACCGACAGCGGAACCATCGACCTTGGCGACCGCATCCTCGACGTGATTCCCATCCCCGGACATCAGCCGGCAAGCATTGCGCTGTACGACCGCCGCACCGGAGTGCTGCTCACGGGCGACACCTTCTACCCCGGGCGGCTCTATGTCCGCGACACCGCGGCCTATGCTCGCAGCATCAGCCGCCTCGCCGATTTCACGCGACATCACCAGATCACACACATGCTCGGTGCGCATGTGGAGCAATCGCGCACGCCGTTCAAGGACTATCCGGTTGGAACGGTAGACCAGCCCGAGGAGCACGACCTCGATCTCACCCCTGCGCTGCTGTACCAACTCGATTCAGTGGTTCAGTCGATGCGCGGGCATTTCGTGAGAACGCCGCTGCGCGACCTCACGGTCTGGCCGCAGATCCCGTAGTCGCTGCGCCCCTAGTCGAGCGGCTCCAGGTTCGCTTCGATCTCCGCGCGGCGCGGCTCGAGCAAAGGCGGAAGCGACAACTGGTCTCCGTCCAAAGGGCCATCCACGGTGAACCCCGGCCCATCCGTCGCCAGTTCGAAGAGCACGTGGTTGGGTTCACGAACGTAGAGCGACGTGAAGTAGTGGCGATCCACAATGCCGCTGTTGTTGTAGCCAAGGGCATCGAGTCGGCCGAGCCACTCGCCCATCTCTTGGCCTTCGGGAACACGGAGTGCCACGTGGTGCACGCCACCCGAACCATATTTTGCCCGCGGCAGGTCGTCGAGCACGTTTACATGCACTTCGGCGTGCGCACCCCCCGCCCCGATCGTGTAGACGTGCACGCGATCGCGCGGCGAACCGGCCGGCACATACGTGTGATCGGGATGAAGGCCGAGCGCTTCAACAAGGAAGCGGTCGGTGGGTTCGAGCGCGGGCACCGTGATCGTTGTGTATCCGAGTCCACGAATCTGAAATTCGGCCGGCACTGGGCTCTCGTCCCACGGGTACGTTTCGCCTGAACCGCCGTCGTCGACCAACGACAGTTGCGTTCCCACCGGATCGGCGAAATCAAGCACGAGCCGCGCGTCACGCATCGCGATCGCGCCGCGCGGAACAGCGTGCTCGGTCAGTCGCTCGGCCCAATACTGGAGCGCCGACTCACCATTCACCCGAAAGGTGGTGAGCGAAATGCTGTTGTTGCCGTGACGTTCGGGCGCGCTGTGCGGAAGCCCGAACACCGTCATATCCGAGCCCGGACTCCCCGCGCCGTCGCCGAAGAACAGGTGATACATCCGGGGATCGTCCTGATTCACGGTCGTGATCACGGGACGCATGCCGAGCACTCGCGTGAAAAATCCACGCGATTGCCCGATGCGCGCGCTGAGCGAGCTCACATGATGAATCCCGCTGAGACCGAGCGTCACGAGGCGGCCCCGACATCGCGGAGCGAATCGTCGGCATGATGCCCCAACTTTCTGAGCAGCGCGACGAGCGCCATACGCTCGTCGCGCGTGAGCACCGACACGACTGCGTTGAGGTCCGACTCGTGACGAGCGAACGCCGCGGCGATGAGCTTGCGTCCCTTGCCTGTGAGCGCGACGACGCGCACGCGACGATCATTCGGATCATCGGTACGCTCCACTAGACCGCGCGTCACGAGACGGTCGACCGCGGCGGTCATGGAACCGCTCGTCAGCAGTAGACTCTTGCCAAGCACATTGACCGGCAGCGGACCCTTGTGGAGGAGCGCTTCGAGCACGCCGAAGTCGCTGGCACAGAGCCCCATGCTCACGATGCTACCGTGAGCATGCGCTTCCATTGCTCGCGTCGCTCGCCACAACACGAGCCAAGTATGCGCGCCAGACGGAGCAGCGGACGTCATCTTGTTGAACCCCGGCTAGACATGGAGAAGCACCGTGACCTCGCGATGCGCGATCACGACATCCGGCGACTGCTGCAGCGCCGCATGATAGTTCTCCTGAAAGACATCGTCTCCGCCTTCACTCGGACGGAGCAACGCGCTCGCCTGATCGAGCAACGCCTTGGCGTCGCTCACACGTGTCGGCTCCTCGGCGTCGAGGCGTTCGTCGATCTGCACGACCAGCTCCGACAACGGTCTCAACCAGCCAAACCACGGATCGTGGATCACCAGCTGCAACAACACTCCGCCGCCCTCGATACGTCCGTTGACGCGCTCATAGCGAACGCGCTCCGCGTCGAGCAGGGTTTTGTGAAGATGCAGAAGACCGCGACGGACGCCGCGAAGCTGCGTCAACATCGTCTCATTGGCCGGTCCGTCGGCACTCTGTGGATTCTTGATCGGATCCATCGTTACAGATCTCAGGGTTGTGGTCTCAGGCTTCAACGACCGGCTAGTCAATGGGCTTCAGGTTTGCTACGATCTCCGCTCGCTGAGATTCGAGAAACGGCGGGAGCGCGACCGCCTCTCCCAACGTCGCCTCGTTTTCATCGACGGCAAAGCCCGGTCCCTCGGACGCGATCTCGAATAGAATACCGTTCGCCTCGCGGAAATACAGACTGCGGAAATAGTAGCGGTCGATTTTGCCGCTGTTCGCGACACCCATCGAGTTCAATCGATTCGCCCACGCGTCGTAGTCGGCATCCGCCGAGCGGAACGCGACGTGGTGCACTCCGCCCGCCCCGGCCGCCGTGTTCGGAAGATCCGGCTGCACGGCCACGTGCAACTCGGCATGCGCGCCGCCTGGGCCCATCTCGTACACATGGACGAGGTGTTTGGCATTGTCGGGATGCGCATACTCACGAACGGGCCGCATGTTGAGCACACGCTGAAGAATGGCGTCGGTGTGCGCGAGCTTGGGGACACTGAGCATGATCGGACCGAGGCCGCGAATCTGATGCGCGGCCGGAACCGGGCTCCGGTCCCACGGGTACGCGTCGCCCTCCCCCTTGTCATCGACGAGCGTGAGCCGCTGGCCTTCCGCGTCCTCGAGATCGAGCGACAACCGTCCGTCCCGCTCAGTGACCTCGCCGGCCGTGATGCCGCGTTCGCGCAGGTTCTGCCCCCACCATTGCAAGGCGTTCAGCCCCGCGACGCGAAGGTGCGTTCGGACAATTGCCCGCGTGCCGCGCCGCTCCGGCTGGACCGGCCAGTCGAAGAAGGTCAGGTCGCTTCCCGGGCTTCCCTTGGCGTCGGCATAGAACAGGTGGTAGGCGCTCACGTCGTCCTGATTGACGGAACGCTTGACCAGCCGCATGCCGAGTGTCTGTGTATAGAATTTGTGGTTGTCCCGGATCTTCGCCGAGACCGCCGTGAGATGATGAATGCCGTGCAGTTCCATGAGATCCTCTGGTGCGTCCTGGCATTAATCTCGACATAAAGTAGCTTGATGTCAAGGTATCCAGCGAGCCCGCCCGTCATCCAGAGGAGCGCCAGCGACGAAGGATCTGCTTTTATGACCCGGTGCTCTTCTTCTCTATCGTCGCGGTCGGCGTGCCCTTCCCAGTCGCAGCCACGTTCATCTTCGCCCAGGAATCCCGGAGCGTCACCGTCCGGTTGTACACCAGCGCCCCGGGCTTTGAATCCACGACGTCGCTGATGAAGTACGCCGTCCGCTCGAACTGATACCGCGAACCGACCGGATCATTGCCCACACTCGGCTCGATCTTGGCGCCCTTCACGACCGTCAACGACTCGGGATTGATCAGGCTCAAAAAGTCCTGGCCGTCTTCCACCGCGTCGGGATCGGGCGCCGTGAACAGCCTGTCGTACAGACGAAGCTCGCACTCGAGCGCCTCATGCGCCGAGACCCAATGAATGGTGCCTTTCGGACTGCGACCGTCGGGCGAGTCGCCGCCGCGCGTCGCGGGATCGTACGTGCAGCGCAATTCCGTGATCTCGCCCGACGCGTTCTTCACGACATCGGTGCACGTGATGAAATACCCGTATCGAAGACGCACTTCCCGGCCTGGGCCGAGCCGGAAGAATTTCTTCGGCGGATCCTCCATGAAGTCGTCGCGCTCGATGTACAGCTCGCGCGAGAACGGAACCTTGCGCGATCCGGTCTTGGGCACGTCGTGCGGATAGTACGACGCGTCGAGCGCTTCGACTTGACCCTCGGGATAGTTGGTGAGCACGACCTTTAACGGGTGCGTCACGCACATCACGCGAGGCACGCGCATGTTGAGGTCATCGCGCACGGCATGCTCGAACGTGGCCAATTCCGTGCGCGCCGGTTTACGTGACACACCCGCCGCCTCGGCGAACGTGCGCAGCGCTTCGGGCGTCACGCCGCGACGCCGCATACCGGCAATCGTCGGCATGCGCGGATCATCCCAACCCGACACGTGGCCGTCGTTCACCACCCGCAGGAGCTTGCGCTTGCTCAGCACCGTATAGTCGAGCACGAGGCGCGAAAACTCCGTCTGCTCCGGCGGGCGTTCGAACCCCGTTTCGTGCACGAGCCACTTGTAGATGTCGTTGCTGTCCTTGAACTCCAGCGTGCACAGCGAATGCGTGATGCCTTCGATGGCGTCGGACAACGGATGAGCAAAGTCATACAACGGATAGAGACACCACGCGTTGCCCTGGCGATAGTGATGCGCATGCCGGATCCGCAGCAACAGCGGATCGCGCATTATCATGTTGTTGTGCGCCATGTCGATCTTGGCCCGGAGCACGTGCGCGCCGTCGGGGAATTCGCCGGCGCGCATGCGACGCAGCAGGTCGAGATTCTCCTCGACGCTCCGCTCGCGATGCGGGCTGTTGGTTCCCGCGACCGTGACGGTCCCACGATGCTCGCGGATCTCCTCGTCGCTCTCGGAATCGACGTATGCCTTTCCCTTCTTCACCAGCAGCTCGCCGAACTCATAAAGCTGCTCGAAATAATCGCTCGCGTACAGCTCAGCGTCCCATTCGAATCCCAGCCAACGCACGTCGTCCTTCATGGCTTCGACGTACTTGATGTCTTCGGTGGCTGGATTCGTGTCGTCGAACCGCAGATTGCAGCGACCGTTGAACTCCCGGGCGACGCCGAAGTTCAAGCAGATCGACTTGACGTGGCCGATGTGCGGAAACCCGTTCGGTTCGGGCGGAAAACGTGTCGCAATGGGGCGACCAAAACGGTTGCTCGCGGCATCCTCCGCAACCATGTCACGGATGAAGTCGCGGCGGGCGGACGGAAGTGTGGCGTCGTTCGAAGGTTCAGACACGATAGGCGGACCGAGAAATAGGTGGCGTCTCTCAAAGGTAATGGCTTCGGCCAGTCGCTCAGGTCTCAGACGGCTGGTCTGCGGCGGCAGTGGCTTCGCGTCGGGCGAGGACGTGGCGCTAGACTTGGGTCCAGGGTTCACTTCCACGCATCCACACACCAGCATGACGACCGATTCGGACCAAATCCGGCGCTGGCGCGACGATACACCGGGCGCCGCTCACCGCAATCATCTCAACAATGCCGGGGCTGCGCTCATGCCGCGGCCGGTGGTCGCCGCGATCACGGAGCACATCGCGCTCGAGGCGAACATTGGAGGGTATGACGCGGCCGACGCAGCCCGCTCCGATATCGAACGCGGCTATGATGATCTGGCCAAGCTCGTCGGCGCCGACGCGCGGAACATTGCCGTGGTCGCGAACGCGACGGCGGGATTCATCCAGGCCGTTTCGTCGTTCGATTTTTCACCGGGCGACGTCATCGTCACGAGTCGCTGCGACTACACGTCGAACCAGATTCAGTACCTTGCCCTGCACGAGCGCCTCGGTGTGAACATCGTGCACGCCGACGATCTACCCGACGGCGGTGTGGATCCGGACGCGGTGCGACGCGCAGTCGAGCGCGCCGGACGCGACCGATGCAAGCTCGTTGCGATCTCGTGGATTCCGACCAACTCCGGGCTCGTGCAGGATGTCGCCGGCGTCGGCGCGGTCTGCGAGGCGCTGGAGGTTCCCTATCTCGTGGACGCCTGCCAGGCGGTGGGACAGGTCGAAATCGACGTCGCCAACCTTCGCTGCGACTATCTCTCGGCGACCGCTCGAAAATTTCTTCGCGGACCGCGTGGGATCGGGTTCATGTACGCATCGGATCGCGCGCTGGCCCGCGGGGACTATCCGCTATTCGTCGATATGCGCGGAGCCCGTTGGACGGCAGCCGACCATTTCGAACTGGAGCCCACGGCTCGACGCTATGAGGACTCGGAATTCCCGTACGCGCTCGTCCTCGGACAGGGTGCGGCGGCCCGATACGCGCTCGATGTTGGGATCGACGTCGCGAGCCGTCGCGCGTGGGAGCTTGCCGCGCGCTTGCGGAACCGACTTGACGCGATCCCCGGCGTCCGCGTGCTCGATCGCGGGGCGACACGATGCGCGATCGTCACGGCGTCGGTGGACGGCGTCGACGCGCGCGAGCTCGTGAAACACCTCACCGCGCAGGACATCAATACCGTCTCGTCGCTCCGGGAGTTCGGGCAATACGACTTCAGTGACAAGGGCGTGGAGACAGCGATCCGGCTCTCGCCGCACTATTACAACACCGAAGGCGAGGTCGACGCGGCGGTGAAGGCGGTCGCATCATTCGTTGGCCACTGAAACCTGAACGTGAAATCCACGGTTCGACACGCCGAGGCTCCAGTGGTCCCATGCCGCTTGTTCCGCGCGGACGCGACTGACAGCGTGCGGCATGTCGCGTCGTCATGTTCTTGTTCTCATCGCGTCGTGGGCCGCGGGAGCCGGGTGTTTGAGCGGCTCATCGCCGCTGCCCCCGTTGCCGCCCGGCGGCCACCACGTGCTGTTCATCGGCAACAGTCTCACCTATGTCAACGACCTTCCAGGAACGCTCGCCGCAATCGCCGCGTCGGCCGGCGACACGATTCGCGTCGCGACGGACGCCGGGCCGAACCTCGCCTTGATCGATCATCTCACCGGGAGCACGGCGGCGCTGGCGCACATTCGAGAGGGCGGCTGGGAGTACGTGATCCTGCAGCAGGGTCCGACACCGGCCGGGATCTGTCGCGACTCGCTCGTGCTGTGGACGAAGATGTTCGATCCATACATCAAAGCGGCCGGCGCGCGCACGGCAGTGTTCATGGCCTGGCCGTATGCCGGCCCGCTCGAGTGGTTCGATGAAATTCAGCTTTCGTTTCAGGCGGCGGCCGCCGGCGTCAACGCGGTCTACATGCCGGCCGGAGAAGCATGGCGGTCCGCGCTGCAGAAAGATCCGACGCTCACGCTGTACGGTAGCGATGGATTCCATCCGACTCCGACAGGGACGTTCCTCGCCGCGCTCGAGATTTACGAGCGGATCACTGGGCGCGACGCGCGAACGATTCCGCCTCGGGCTTTCGCCAATGGCCAACCGCTCGCCTTGCCCGAAGTGACGGTGCGACTACTCCAATCCGCGGCGCACGACGCGAATGGTCGCTTTCCAGCGAGCGCGGATCTCGCGCCGCCTCGCGCGCTCGCAACGCACACCGCAATTGCGGGACACTGTTGAACGACGCCCGCACCAACATCCTTGTGCACGCTTTCGCGTCAACATCAGGCGATTCCCTGCTTGATGGCTTGGGTGACGCGATCGGCAAACAGGTCGATTTCGTCGACCGTCGTGTAGACATTGGGCGTGATCCGCATGCCCTTGAACTCGTCGTTGACCATGGGCGTGGTGACGATGTTGTGCTTGGCGTTGAGCCAGCCTCCAAGCTTGCCCATGTCGATCCCATCGATGCCGAACACGCCGATTGCGCCGCTGGCGTTCGGGCCGATCGGCGTGATCATGTGGACGCGATCGCTCGCGGCGAGCAGACGATTTGCCCAGCGGTCACGTAGATAGCGCAAGCGCGCGATCTTGCGTTCGGGGCCAATGCCGCGATTGAACGCGATGGCCACGGCGATCGCGTTGTGATTCGCAGCCGGATGCGTGCCGATCTCTTCGTACTTCCGGATGTTGTCCATCTGATCGACGCCGCCCGCCATGAGCGGCCAGAGCGATTTGATCTTGTCGCGCCGAACGTACAGAAATCCCGTGCCGATCGGCGCGTGCATCCATTTGTGCAGGCTGGTGCCGTAGTAGTCGGCGCCGAGATCGTCGCGCGTGAACGGAAAGTGTGCAAAGGCGTGGGCGCCGTCCACGAACACTTGGATGCCTTTCGGCTTGGCAAGGTCAACGATCTCGCGCACGGGCGCGATGTACCCGGTCATGAAGCTGATGTGCATGACTTCGATGACGCGCGTGCGCGGCGTGATGGCCGCGGCGATTTGACTGACGTACGACGCGGTGCTCTTCACCGGGGTCTCGATCTTCACCGGCTTGAGGACAATGCCATCTCGGCGCTCGCGCTGCCGCCACGCGTTCTGCATGCGAGGGTAGTTCTGCGTCGTGAAGACGACTTCGTCGCCGCGCGCGAGGTCGAGCCCAAAGATCATGGTCTCGTTGGCTTCGGAGGCGTTGCGTGTGATCGCCATCTCTTCGGGATCGCAGCCGAAGTCCTTCGCGAGGTCTCGGCGCACCGATTCGATTCGCGGCTCCAGCACCCGCCACATGTGTTCCGTGGGCAGCTCGTTCGAGAATCGAATGTCTCGAATCATCTGCTCGAGCACGTGCGTCGGCGCCGGACTGCAACCGCCGTTGTTCAGGTTGATCATCGTGCGATCGAGATCGAACGCCCGTTGAATTTCGCGCCAGTACGTCTCGTCTTCGGCTACTGACTCTGGCGCTCGGGTGCCGGCAATGGGCTCGGCGCTGAACAGATGGCGGAACGCATTTTGACGCATGACGGGGAGCGACACGCCAGCGCCGACGATCGACGAGACGAAGCTTCGGCGGGTAGACATGTTTTGACGTTCGGCCAAAAGGCGGACAAGGTCAAGACGTCTCACCTTCGCCTAGCGTCCGCCCCAGGCAAAATCATAGTTGCGGGTTTCGTTTCGGACCAAAAGCGGACCTGCCATGACCCGCCCCGAGCCTGTCTGGACGACGATCGACAGCGGAGAGGGCGAACTGACGATGATTGGCGTGCCGTCGAACGCGCCTCGGCCGAAGGCGCGAAACTCGCCCGTCGTCGCCGAGGAGCACATTCCGAAGCTCGACACGATCTTCGAGCGATCGTCGGTTGTCGCCTCGAACGTGACGCGAATGGTTCCGGCGCGCGCAGCATCTTCGTCGGAGATCAGCAGCCTGACAACCTCGCCGTCACCTGGAGACTTTACGCTGCAACCGGGATTTGGCCATGCGGCCGCCGCGGAATCGGGCAGGTATTTCGAGAATTCCCATCCGGGCAGGCGTTCGTTGCCGTGAAATGACGCCGCGGTGAAGGAATCGGGTTGCGCTTTTGCGCGGGCCGTCAGCTTTTCGGCGAGGCTGTGCTCCATCTCTAACATTCGGCGGGGACGCTCAGAGCGAATAGCCGGATTCTGATCATAGATCGTGTCGAGTGCAGCGATCAGTTTTAACTCGGCGGCGTCACGACTGTTCGCGCGATCGATACGATCGGGGAGTGACTTGAGCGTTGATTCCAAGCCTGCGAGCTTGACCAGCAATTCCGCGCGCTGCGCCGGATGGGCTGAGTCGTACAGCGCAGTCTTGGTGTCGAAATACTGTTTGAGCAACGGGTCGGACATCGTCAGACGTCGACGTTCGTCATCGACCTGCATGACGGCGAACTCCCGCGCCTCTGATGAACGCGGCAACGAATCCGCGACCGATGCAGCCGGTGACGCGATTGGCGCAGGGTTCGGCTTCGGCGCATTCGCACCCGGTGTCGACGGCGCCGGAAGCTGGCACCCCACGAGAATCGCCAGCGCGGCGGCCGCGCACGACAGCATTCCAGCCACTCCACCGTTCATCGCCGGCCGGGCAGTGAGTCTCCGAATCCGCTCTTCCAGGTGCGATGCGTGGTCCGCCAACGCCGCGCCGGCGAAATGCACGTCACGGCGCGTACGTCCGAACTCGAGCAGCAATCGTCCGTACGACGCGATGTCCGGCGCCGCGCGCAGCACGCGCGCGTCGCAATCGATTTCGATCGCGAGACGCAGACGGCGAATCTGCCACCACACCACCGGACTCCACGGCATCAGCACCAGCAGCGCCTCCGCCAACGCCAACAGTCGCGTGTCTCCCGCAGCCTGATGCTCCAACTCGTGTCGCAACATCAATGAGAGCGCGTTTGGTTCGAGACCAAGCGCCCACTCGGGAATGACAATGCTGCTCCGAATCACGCCGACAAGCGCGGGGCCGGCGTCATCTGAGATCATGACGGCGGTACCGTTCACCACGCCGGCGCGCCACCCTCGACGAACCTTGCGCAGCCGTAAAACGCCGCCAACGACGTACGCGAACAGTCCTAGAGAAAGCAGCGCCCATACGACGGCAAGCGGTCGATCCGCATGTACCGCGAGATCGCGCAGCGCCGAGACGCGCGCGCTGGCTCGCACGGTCACGTCCGGCCCGCGGTGCGATCGTTGCGACGCCGTCGAACGGTTGGCTATGTCGCCGCCGACTTCGGAAATCATCGTCGAGGTGGCAGCGGTGGTCACCGCAACGGGCGCGCGCACTCGACGTGCGACGGTGTAGCCGAATGCTGGACCGACCACTGAGAGCGCGAGCGCGGCGATCCAAACAATTCGCACCGGCCCGCGGCCCTTGAGCATGACCCGTTCGACCACCCCGCAAGAGGAAGTGTTGTTCGCGGCGGCGGAACCGGCTCAGGACGACGGCGGCGGCGGGCTGCCCGGCAAGGTGAGCAGACAGGCGTATTTGAGGAATACTGAAAACGCGCTCACGCCGGCCACAATGAATCCCGACGGCCCGTCGCGCCATCCGCTGTACACGAGATAGTCGCGAAGGAAGCGCCACACCGGACGGAACACGAGATCCAACACGCCGACGCGGCGCCCGCGGGCGCGCATGTCCAGCGCGGCCCACTGCGCGTACTTGGCGATCTTGAGCACCTGATGGGTGAGATCGCGGTAGGGATGGTGAAGCAACGTTCCGTCGAGCGTCCCGACGTCGTCGAGTCCTTCTATATGCTCGTGCACCCGACGGTCGTCATACCGGCGCTCGCGCGAGAACACTCGCACCTTCCAGTCTCGTCCCCACGGTCCGTGCTGCAGCTCGCGACCGAGATGCCAGTTCCGCGACCGAACGCGGAACGCCGAGTAGCGGGAGTCGCCCGAGGTCGTGAGCGCCACAAGCGATGCGCGCAACTCGGGAGTGACGCGTTCGTCGGCGTCGAGGGCGAGAATCCAATGATTGCGCGCCGCGGCGATGCCGGCATTGCGCTGCGCGGCAATCGTCTGACCGGAGACGACCAAGACCTGAGCGCCTCCGTGACGCGCCTGCTTCACCGTACCATCGGTCGATCCACCGTCGACCACGATGACTTCGTCGGCCCAATGCAGATCGTCCAGGGTAGACTGGAGCCCGCTTGCCTCGTTGAGCGTCGGCATGACCACCGAGATGGGCACGCGCTCGCGCGGCTCGAGCGCCAGTGCCGAGGCGTCAAACGATGCGAGATCAAATTCCTGGACGGGTTGCGTCATGACGAGCCCAACGGGTCTGAAACGTGGTTGGACGGGATAGACACTTGATCGTTAAGAAACCCTTACTAAGAAACCCTAGACCATCGCCGGAAGTGCCAGCATGAAAATCGAGCCGACCCCGCCGGCGTCGGACACCGTCAAATCGCCACCCATCGCGCGCGCGAGGTCGCGGCTGATTGCCAACCCCAGTCCAACCCCCTCGGCGTCCGGGCCGAGGCGTCGCTGCAGCTGCACGAACGGCTCGAAGATGGCCTCGCGTTGGTCCTCGGGAATTCCTGGCCCTGTATCGCAGACGCAAATGTGAATGAAGCGTCCGTTCTGATCTGCCGTGAGCGCAACTGTCCCGCCCGACGGTGTGTATTTCACGGCATTCGTCAGCAGGTTGAGCAGGATCTGAGTGAGTTTGTCGCGGTCGGCTCGCGCCTTGAGCGGACTCTCTGGAGGCGAATACGCGTACCTAATGCCCCGCGCTGCGGCTTGCGGCTCGATCAGCGCGCCGACCTTGGCGAGCTCGGCGGCCACATCCAACGCCACCAGATGATACTCGAGGTGGCCCGCTTCGACCTTGGCAAAGTTGAGAACATCTGAGACAAGTGTGGACAGGTGCGCCTGACTCGCCCTGATTCGGCGAACATACTCGAGCTGTCGCTCGGACATGCTGCCGCCAATTCCAATTTCCAGCAGCGACGCGTAGCCACCGATAGCGTTGAGCGGCGTCCGCAGCTCATGGCTCATCGTTGCCAGGAATACGGACTTGGCGCGATTTGCATCCTCGGCGACTCTCTGTGCGCGCTCCGCTTCACGAGTCTTGGCCTTGAGCTCGTGGTTTACCTCATGGAGACGAACTCGCGAGCGGGCGAGCGACTGCGCCAATTCGTCGGCCTGCGCAACGGCGTCGGCGGTGATGCGCGACTGCGTCTGCGCCATGCGAACTGCGTCCTCGCCTCGCACGGCGGCAACGAAGAGCGGCATGACCGATAACACTCGTTCAACCTCGATCTCGTTGGCGGAGCCGCCGAGGAGGATGATCGCAGCCTCTTGGGAGACTGCGCGTCCGTCGGCGTGGTCCTTTGGGCCACCGTTCAGCGATGGCAGCTCGCCTTGATGCCGGCCCAGAGCAATAGTCTCGTCGAGGAACGACCGCCACTCCGCGGAATGGGCCGCGCTCTGAGGAAAGCCCGGCGCCGGTACGAGCGCATCGAGCTCGGGATTGAGCACGAATAAAATCAGCGCCTCGACACCCAAGATGCTCGCCAGCTGGCGAGCGATCTCAACTCTGCCGGGCGCGTCAGCCAAGCGTCCGAGAAGAGGGAGAAGATCGGTTCGTTCAGACATGCAGGCTCAAGCGTGCCCGGACTTCGTTCTGGGCAGGCATTACCGACAGGACCGCGGAATGATCCATGGGGTTCGAAGGGACGGCCCAGCCGCCGCCAGCTATCGCGCGGAAGGGCTGAATGACATTTAGCTGTCGGGCGGTGCAAGAAATTCGCCGCACGGCCCCTTCAATGGGGCCGCCGAGTCAGGCGGCCGCTGTTCCCTTGATCAGCTCGTTAAGCGTTCCGCGCAGGTCTTCGAGCGTGAACGGACTGGACAGTACGGCGTCGGCCCCAGCCGTGCGTGCCCTTGCCGCCATGCCGCGGCGCACCGTCTGGCGTGTGTACGAGAGCGCAATGACGGGCTTGGCGCCGGCGCGCGACACGAGCGATCGAATGAGCGCTAGTCCGTCCTCTCCCGGCAGGCTGATCTCCGAAACGACAATGTCGATAGGGCGGGACTCGACTTGGTCCAACGCGCGTTGACCGGTTGCACTCACTACGACCGTATGGCCGTCCCACTGAAGAAACTTGCGCAGCACGTTGCGCAGGAGCTCGTCGGCTTCGATCAGCAGAATGGTTGCCATAGGAGAGCGACGAACGTAAAGCCCAATGGATGACACTCCCGTGAACGCTTCATGACAAAACGTTCATGTACGGCAGGTTCAGCTCGCCGTGTTTGAAGCAGGCACGGGCGGAAAATCGGCGCGTGGCAGCCCTAGTCGGCGCGAAGCATGCATCCCGACCGCAACTCAGTTCGTGAATTGCACCGGCGTGATTCGCGCCTTACATGAACACGGGAGAACAGACATGCATGCCATTCGAATCGCGGCGCGCGGCACAATTGCGCTGCTGGTGATCGCGGGCGCCTGCTCGAAGAGCAAGGGCGCGGGAGACACGGCCTCGGCAGCCGGCGCCATGGCGCCTGATACGACTGCGCCGGCCGCGGTTGCTGCAACGCCACCTGCCGCACCAGGAATCGTGCTGACCGTTGCAATGCCGGGCGCACCGGGCGCGGCGACGGTGTTGACGGACGCAAACGGGCGCGCCGTCTACATCCTCGATCGAGCTCCAACCGACGCGAACAGTTGGACGCCGCTCGCTGCGCAAGCCACAGCGGCGGTCGGCGACACGATGATCAAGGCATCGATGATTGGAACCGGGGCCGGCGCGAACGGCGTGCAGCAAGCGACGTACAACGGCAACCCACTCTACTACTACACTGAGGATCAGGCGACGAACGATCGCAAGGGACAGGGGAAGAAAGCCTCTGGCGCGACTGGTCATCTCGTGATGCCCGATGGAAATCCCGCGAAGGGAAAATCCGACTGACGTATTAGTCGACCGACACGAAGCGAGCGCCCGTCGAGGTCTGGCGTTGGGTTAGCTTTCTTGCAGGTCCCAACGCCTTCGCCCGGAATTCAGTGCCCGCTTCGCTGTCGCGCGGTTCAAGCAAATTCGTAAATGGCGTTCGCATAGCCATCGCGTTGGTCGCGCTGCTGCTCCTGCCCGGAATCGGGCGGCTTCGGCAGGCGACCAACGCGCACGTCGACGGACAGCACGACGCAAGTAGCGTTGCGGTCGCCGCGCCGATTCCGCACGGCGTTCTTTTCGCCTCCGGCCGGTCCAATCCCGCCGATCATCGCGGGACACACGCGAGCCATACGTGGCACGCGGCGCGCACGTGCGAACCGGTCGGCGCCACCGCGGCGTTGGAGAACCGCCGCGCCGATCGGCGCAAGACGGCCAATACCGTCGTCTCGGTCTGCGGCTACCGCGCGACCGCCCCGCCCTCGCACGCCTGATCGCAGCGCGCTGATCGCCAGCTTCGCCAGCTTCGCCACGGCCAACGGCGGCCCGCGCCGCATCGCCTGCCGTTCCAGAAAACTTCTAATTCTCTAATGCCGATTCACATCGGAGGAGCCTGCGCGTGCCTACGACCGACACACACGACCAAACGCCTCACGCCACTGAGGATCGCCGCGAAGCGGCGCGAATTCAGCCCTGGTTCGCCATGATGGGAGCCTCGCTGCTTCCGGCCCTTGTCTCATTCTATCTTCCGGACACATTCCGTCTGCCAATGTACGTCGCGACCGGCGCACTCTACGCCGCCGCGTGCGTGATGCTCTACCGGCAAACGAATCGTGGGTCAGGGAGTCATGACCGATAGTCCGGTTCAGTCGCATCGCCCGGAGTGAGGATGGAGCCGCACGCGACCGCCATCGTGCTCGTTGCGATCGGCGCACTCCTGGCGATTGGAGTCGCGTCGAGCCGCGCATCTGCGCGGCTCGGCGTGCCCCTCGCGCTGTTCTTTCTTCTGATCGGGATCCTTGCCGGATCTGAAGGAATGGGGCGCATCGCGTTCGAGGATTATCACCTGACCTACCGCCTCGGCACGGCCGCGCTCGTGCTGATCCTGTTCGACGGCGGCCTCCAGACTCCGGCGAGTGGTGTGCGGCTCGTCGCCGGACCGGCGGCCGTGCTCGCGACGTTCGGCGTCGCGGGCACGGCTGCTCTGACGGCGGTTGCCGCGCATCTGTTGGGATTCGATTGGCCGTTGGCATTCCTCATCGGAGCGATTGTTTCATCGACCGACGCGGCGGCGGTGTTCTCCGTGCTATCCGCGAGCGGAACGCAACTCAAGCGACGTGTGGGCCTCACCCTCGAGGTCGAGTCCGGATTTAACGACCCGATGGCCGTGATCCTGACGACGGCATTGACCGCCAACGTCCTGGCACCAAACGCGCTGTCCACGTGGGGGCTGGTGCAGGACGTCGCGATCGAAATGGCAATCGGCGGCGCTGTGGGCCTCGCGATTGGTGTTGCAGGTCGAGCCGCGGTGAACCGATTGAAGCTTCCGGCGAGCGGACTGTACCCGGCATTTTCGCTGGCGCTGGCCTGTCTCGCGTACGGCGTACCGACGTTGCTGCACGGAAGTGGGTTTCTCGCCGTCTACGTAGCCGGCGTCGCACTCGGGAACGGCAGGCTCGCGCACGCGGCGAATCTCAAGCGCGTGCACGAAGCCATGGGCTGGCTCGCGCAGGTTGGGATGTTTCTCATGCTCGGGCTGTTGGTGTTCCCGTCTCGACTCTTGAGTGTCGCGCCGGTTGGACTCGCGCTCGCGCTGACGATCGCGCTTGTGGCGCGACCGCTCATTGTCGCCATTTGTCTCGCGCCGTTCAGATATCCGGTGAAAGAGATCGTGTATGTGGGCTTCGTGGGGCTGCGCGGAGCGGTGCCGATCATTCTGGCGACAATCCCCGTGATGGCGCGCGTTCCGGGCGGCCGCGATCTGTTCGACGTCGTGTTCTTCATCGCGGTGGTTGGCGCGCTCGTTCCCGGTGCCGTTGTGCCCTGGATCACGCGCGCGCTGCGACTCGAGTCGTCAGGTCCGCCTCGTCCGCTTACGACAATCGAGGTCGACGGAACGGGAGCGGCAGGAGCGGAGCTCGTCTCTTACTACGTGCAACCGACGCTCGCGGTGGCAGGCGTAGCCATCGGGGAGATTCCCTTGCCCGACGGCGCGGCCGTGAGTGTCATCGAGCGCGCCGGCGAGTTGGTGGCGCCCAACGTGGAGATGGCGCTCGAGGCAGGCGACCACGTCTTCATTCTGGCGCGGCGTGAGGACCGGCCGTTCATTGAACTGCTGTTCGGACGCGCGGAGAATCACTAGGGATCCTCCCGCCGGCGGCGGCGGAACTGTGGGCCCGCGAACGGGATTGACTCCCGATGATTCTGCTTGCCAACTCTTTCTTCCTCCGCGCGGACCCAAAGCAGGCCGAGCGCATGAAGCCCTACCCCCCGTTGGCGACGCTGCTGGTGGCCGCGGCGCTTCGGGCGCGCGGTCATGAGGTGGCGTTTTTTGACGCGACGCTCGCGCTGGGGGTCGAGGAGTTCGCGGCGATGGTGGCAGCGACGCGCCCGGCAGTCGTCGGTATTCTCGAAGACAACTTCAATTACCTGACGAAGATGTGCACGGTCCGCACGCGCGAAGCGACGCTCGCCATGGTCGCGGCCGCGCGGGCGCAGGGTTGCCGCGTTGCGGTCAACGGCTCGGACGCGACCGACCATCCGTCGCCATACCTGGCGGCAGGCGCGGATGCCGTTCTTCCGGGCGAAGCCGACGTCAGCTTTGTCGCGCTGGCCGAAGCGTGGCGCGGCTCGCTCGACGCACCGCTCGACGCGATTCCCGGACTCGTGGTACACGACGAGAGCGGAGCGCTGCAGTACACTGTGGCCGCCGCATCCGTCGGCAACCTCGACACGTTGCCGTTGCCGGCGTGGGACCTCGTCGATGTTGCGACGTATCGGCAGGCGTGGCACCACGCGCACGGGCGCTTTTCGTGGAACATGGTGGCCTCGCGCGGATGTCCGTTCGGATGCAACTGGTGCGCGAAGCCGATCTTCGGACGCCGCTACGCGCAACGGTCGCCGGAATGTGTGGCCGACGAGATGCGCCGGCTGAAGGACGAGATTCGTCCCGACCACATCTGGTTTGCCGACGACATCTTTGGGCTCACGGCGCAGTGGATTGGACGCTTCGCCGAAGCGGTTGCCGCGCGCGGCGCGCGCATTCCGTTCATGATCCAATGCCGCGCCGACCTGTTGCGGCCCGCCGTCGCTTCGGCGCTCGCCGATGCCGGCGCCGAAGAGGTATGGATTGGCGTCGAGTCCGGGTCGCAGGCGATTCTCGACGCGATGGACAAAGGCACGACCGTGGACGAAGTACGCGCGGCCACGCAGGCGCTCAAGGCGAACGGCATACGCGCCTGCTGGTTCCTGCAATTGGGATATCCCACCGAATCGTGGAACGATCTGGTGCTGACGCGCGACCTCGTGCGGGAGGAGCGTCCCGATGAAATCGGCGTGTCCGTGGCGTATCCGCTGCCAGGCACCAAATTCCACGATACCGTTCGCGCCGAGCTCGGGCTATTACAGAACTGGCAACACACGGACGATCTGGCGATGCTGTTCCGCGGGACGTACACCACGAGCTTCTATCGCCGTCTGCGCGACGTGCTACACGATGAAGTTCGGACGGCGACGATCGACGATGCGCGGTGGGCAGCGCTCGCCCGCGAGGAACTAGCGCATCGGTCGGCTGAACCGCTCGTCGTCACGGGCGGATGATTTGATGTCCAGCCTGTCGCTCTCCCCCGCCGCGCGCGCGTTTGACGCCGTCGCCGAGCGGTTCGACGAGCGCTACGGCGCGTGGCTCAGCGTGTCGGCGCAACGGCGCGCGGTGCGTGCGTCGCTCGTGCGTGCGTTTCCCCCACGCGCGCGCGTCCTCGAGATTGGCGGCGGCACGGGTGAGGATGCAGTCTGGTTGACGGAGCACGGCCGCGAGGTGTTGCTCACGGACGTCTCGCCAAGCATGGTGCGAATCGCCGAAACGAAGTTGCGGCCGTACGGCGCGCCGCAGCCGATCGTGGTCGGCGCCGAAGGGCTGGCCGCACTCGCGGATGCGCGCGACTCGGCGCGACAACCGTTGCTGGACGGCGCGTTCACGAACTTCGCGGCACTCAACTGCGTTCACGAACTCGCACCGGTGGCGGCAGGGTTGGCGCGATTGGTCCGGCCGGGCGGCAAGATCCTGCTGGTGATCTTTGGCGTGTGCTCGCCCGGTGAATGGCTCGTGCAGCTCGTTCGCCGCGACGTGCGCGCCGCATTTCGCCGAATGAGTCGAGGCGACGTGAGCGCTCGACTGGGCGGACAGCATTTTCTCGTGCGCTACCATCGCGGCGCCGACGTCGATCGCGCGTTCGCGCCGTGGTTTGCGCCGGTCGGGCGCCGCGGCATCGGCATTTTCGTTCCACCCAGCGCGGCCGAACCGTGGATCTCGGGTCACCGGCGTTTGCTTTCGACGCTGGAGAAGCTCGATCGCGTCGTGGCGGGTCCGCTGTCGTTCTTCGGCGATCACGTGCTGTATGAGCTGGAACGCACCGCGGTATCGAGCCGACCGGCCGGAGTGAACGCGTGATTCTATTCGTGAATCCGCGCGCGACGCGGCCGAAGAACCGGCGCTTTCCGCTCTCGATCATGGCGGTGGGCGCGGCGCTTCCGCCCGACGTCACGTGGGAGATCGTGGATGGGAACATCCCGAACGCCAATGTGCTCGATGAGATCGCGTCGCACATCGACCGACAGCAGGGCGGACCCGATCCGGTGAGAGTCGTCGCGTTCACGGTGATGCCAGGACCGCAGCTCGTGAACGCGGTGCCACTGACCCGCGATCTCAAGGCGCGCTATCCAACAATTCCAATCGTCTGGGGCGGCAACTTCCCGAGCCTGTATCCGGCGCCGGTGTTGAACGCATCGTACGTGGATTGGGTCGTTCGCGGACAAGGGGAGAACACGTTCGCCGAGTTGCTCGACGTGCTCAATGGCTCGCGCGATCCAACGACCGTCGCTGGGCTCTGCTTTCGCGAAGCGGACGGCAGTCATTCGATCGGGATGGAGCGAATGTGGAAGGGGCCGGCGGAGCTCCCGGCGCCACCGTACCACAAGATTCGGGTGGAGGAGTACCTGCGGCCGACATTCCTTGGACGTCGCTCGGGCGTGTATCAGGCGTCGATCGGGTGCCCGTTCGGCTGCAAGTTCTGCGGAGTCATCTCGGTGTTCGGAAGCCGTGAGCGCGTCCAGGCGCCGGAGCGAACCGTGGAGCACCTGTCGTTTCTCGTGCGCGAGCACGGAATGGATTCGGTGCACTTCTATGACAACAATTTTTTCGTCAAGGAAGATCACGCGCGCGAGTTGGCCGAGCGGATCACGCCGCTCGGGCTCAAGTGGTGGTGCGAGGCGCGCGTCGACACGTTGACGCGTTACTCCGACGACACCTGGCGGCTGCTCAAGCGCGCCGGCCTGACGATGATGTTTTGCGGCGCGGAGTCCGGCTCCGATGCGGTATTGAAGAAGATGAATAAAGGCACGACGACCGCGCAGATTCTCGAGGTCGCCGCGCGGTCGCGCGCGCATGGCATCATTCCGGAATTCTCATTCGTGTTCGGCGATCCGGACGACCCGGAACGCGAGATCGAGAATACGCTGGCGTTCATCCGGCGTCTCAAGGACGTGAACCCGGCGATGGAGCTGATCACGTACTTCTACACGCCTACGCCTCAGCGGCGCGGGACCTACGGTGACGTGGACGCGGTGTCCGGCACGCCGGCGACGCTGGAAGAATGGACGGAACCCGAATGGGTCGCGTGGATGACGCACGAGGATCCCATGGTTCCGTGGCTCGACCGGCGGCTCAAGGCCAAGGTCGAAGACTTCGAGCTCGTGCTCAAGAGCCGCTTTCCTTCCGTGCAGGACGCCAAGACCGCTGAATGGGGCAAAATGCTCGGCCGTCTCCTAGCGCGGCGCCGCTGGGCCAGCGGCGACTACACCAACCCGGGAATGCTTCGCGCGGTGCGCCGCATTGCGCAGCGATCACCGGACGATTCGCAGGCGTACGGACATCTGCGCGCATCCCCGCCGGCGCGCATGAACGGACGCGGCGCGTGAGAGCGCTCACGCCGCGCACGGGTTATCGTCTCTGGGCCCCGCACTATGAGACGGAGACGGCCGTCAGCTATCTCGAGGATCGGACCGTCGCCGAGTTGTCCGTGCCGACAGCGGGTTGCCGACTGCTCGATGTTGGGTGCGGCACGGGACGACGGCTGCACGCCGCCGGTGCGGCGTTCGCAGTTGGCATTGACCTCACGGCGGAAATGCTCCGCCGCGCTCGCGACACCGACCTTGTCGCGGCGGCCGATGCGCGCGCCCTTCCGTTTGCGTCGGAGTCGTTCGACGTGGTGTGGTGTCGTCTCGTGATCGGCCATGTGTCGGACATCGACGCTGCGTACGCGGAACTTGCGCGCGTCTGTCGGCCGGACGGCGCGGTCGTGGTCTCGGACTTCAGCCCCGACGCGATCGCGGTGGGCCACCGTCGCACGTTTCGTGACAGAGCCGGGGTCGTGCGCGAGGTTCAACACTTTGTGCATTCGCGCGACACGCAGGTCAGCGTCGCGAATCGCGTGGGGCTCGAGCTGGAGATGCGTCGAGCCGGCGTGGTCGGCCCAGGCATCAAGCGCTTCTACGACGAAGCGGGACGGCTGCCGGCCTACGAAGCACAGGTTGGCCTGCCGATCGTTGTCGCGCAGTCGTGGCGAAAAAGGCGCACGTAGCCGATGACGACACTCGACCCGCGCCCGGCGCAGACGGGAGGAGCGCTGGATCCGAGCTATTCGCCGCTCCCGCGACTCGATCCAATCACGCGGCTCCCGATTCTCATTCTGTTTCCGCACAGCCGTTGCAACTGTCGCTGTCTGATGTGCGACATCTGGCGGAGCACGGCGAAAACGGAGCTCGCGGCGGCGGACGTTGCGCGTTGGCTCGAGCAGTGGCGCGACCTTGGCGTAGAACGTGTCGTGCTGAGCGGCGGCGAGGCACTCATGCATTCTCGCCTCTGGGAGATGTGTGATCACATTCGGGCCGCGGACATCGGCATCACGATTCTCAGCACCGGCCTGTTGTTGAGCCGGCACGCCGCCGAGCTGGTACGACGCTGTGACGATGTAGTCGTGAGTCTCGATGGACCGCGAGCGATTCATGATCAGATTCGAAATGTGCCGCGCGCGTACGAACGCCTCGCCGAGGGCGTGGCCGCCGTCAAAGATGCCGGCGCGGACGTGCAGGTCACCGGGCGGTGCACCGTCCAGCGCAGCAACTACAGCATGCTTCGCGAGACCGTCGCCGCCGCGCACTCGCTCGGGCTCGACCGAATCAGTTTTCTCGCCGCTGACGTGAGCAGCGATGCGTTCAACCGTCCAGGCGGTTGGGACGACGATCGCGTACACCAGGTCGCGCTTGAACGGGAAGATCTTCCGCGTTTGGCCGCGGAGATCGACGCGCTGGAGCTCGAACGAGCCGACGACTTCGCGTCGGGATTCATTGCCGAGTCGCCGACGAAGCTGCGCCGCCGTTTGAGCCAGTACTATGCGGCGCTGTTGGGCGACGGCGATTTCTTTCCGAACGAGTGCAACGCGCCGTGGGTTTCCAGTGTCATCGAGTCCGACGGCACAGTGCGGCCATGCTTCTTTCAACCGCCGCTCGGCAACATTCATACGGCGGGCACGCTCGAGAATATTCTGAATTCGCCGGACGCCGTCGCTTGGCGGCAGGGCCTCGACCCGCATCGCAACGCGATCTGCCGGCGGTGTGTCTGCACGCTGTCATTGGGCTCGACCGATTCCCGATGATGACATCCGCGGCCGGTACCGTTCTCGAGAACGCGATCGTCGTCGAGCACGATCGCGCGTCGGCTCGGCCGCTCGGGTTCGCGCACGGGCGAGTGAGCACGGTGGCCGCCGGCGCATTTCGGCTCGACCTTCGTGAGCATCTCGTATTTCCCGGACTGATTAACGCCCACGACCACCTGCAGCTGAACTGCATTCCACCGTTGCCGCACGCCGAGTTGTTTGCCAACAGCTATGCGTGGATCGATGCGTTCGAAGCACATCGCCAGAGCCCATTGGTCTCCGCGGCGGTGGCGGTACCAAGCGCGGTGCGGCATTGGCACGGCGGGTTGAAGAACCTGCTGGCCGGTGTGACGACGGTGGCGCATCACGATCCCTGGCAGGCGTCGTTCGAGGCAGCCGACTTTCCCGTGGGCGTCGTGCGCGACTTTGGTTGGAGTCATTCACTTGGCTTGGGCCTGCCGCGCAGCAACAAGCCGCCGAAGTATGGTCCCGCCGTGTTTCAGAGTTTTTGCGCGACGCCGTCCACGCATCCGTGGATGATCCATTTGGCCGAAGGCACTGACGATGTCGCGCGCGCCGAGCTCGCGCGCCTCGACGAGCTTGGGTGTCTGGCGGCCAATACAGTGCTCATCCACGGCGTGGGCATGACGAGCCCGGACGTTCAACGCGTGATCGATCGCGACGCGGCGGTCGTGTGGTGCCCGGCGAGCAATCTCAACATGCTCGGCTGTTCACTCGACCCGCACCGCCTCGCGGAGGCACATCGTCTCACACTCGGCACCGACTCGCGATTGACGGGATCGCGCGATCTGCTCGACGAGCTGCGCGTCGCGGCGGGATTTGGCGCCTGGTCGTCCCGCGAGTTGATGGGTTTGGTCACGACAGACGCGCGCAGCGTCCTTCGTCTCCCCGGCTGCGGCGGTCTCGGCGTCGGACAGCAGGCCGATTGTCTGATCGTCCGCGCCGGGTCGAATCCGTACGACACGCTGATCGAGACGCGACGAGAGGCGATCCGCGCCGTTGTCCGAGGCGGTGTTCCCCTGATCGCCGATCCGGATTTCGGCGGATGGTTCGCACACTGTGGCGTACCGACCGTGCGTGTGCGACTGGATGGTCGGCCGAAGTTGATGGCCGTGCAATTGGCGTGGCCCGAGGCGCTCGCGCTGGAGCCTGGCCTCGAGATTGGCGGCGGCAGCGATGCCTAGTCGATCTGGAGGACCGCTGCGTGTTGTGCAGGTGAGCTTTCACGCCGACAGTCACCGGCGAGACGGTGCGTCGCTGCTCTCCGCGTGGCCAACGCTGTCGCGCGTTGCATGCGGCGCCGCCAACGCCGGCGTCGACGTCGCCGTGGTGCAGTCCGCGCACGCTGACGAAACGATCCAACGCGACGGCGTGGACTTTCATTTCGTGGACGACGCGCATCCACGACGCGCACGTCTCGTCAGCCGCGTAGCGGCGCTTGCTCCGGATGTCGTGCACGTTCACGGCTTTCATCACGCGCGGGCCGTGCGCACGCTGACACAGGCCGTCCGTCCCGCTCCGGTGCTCATGCAGGATCACGGAGCCGCGGAGCCGCGCGGTTGGCGACGCGCGGCGTGGCGCTGGGCGTTCAGCGCGGTCAAGGGCGTCGCGTTCACGACGCGCGAACAGGCAGCGCCGTGGATCGAGTCGCGCGTGCTGCGCGCCGACCTACCTGTGTTCGATGTGCTGGAGGGCTCGAGCACTTTTGAGCCCGGCGACCAATCGGACGCCCAACACAGCACGGGAGTGTTTGGCGATCCGTGCCTGCTCTGGACGAGTCGTCTCGATGCGAACAAAGACCCTCTCACGATGCTTCACGCCGTGGAGCAGGCGATTCCGCATCTGCCGAACGCACGACTCTGGTGTTGTCACGGACACGCCCCGATGCTCGACGCGGTTCGAGAGCGAATCGCAAGCTCCGATGCGTTGCGCGACCGCGTCGTCTTGCTCGGAACCAGACCGCACGACGAGATGGAACGATTCCACCGCGCGGCTGACTTCTATTTACAAACGAGTCGTCGCGAAGCCGGCGGCTTTTCGTTGCTCGAAGCGATGTCGTGCGGAACGACACCGATCGCCACCGATATTCCGCCAACGCAGCGCATCGTCGGCGATACGGGATCACTCACGCCGGTTGGCGACGCCTGTGCGATGGCCGCCGCGCTCGTCGCGTGGGCCGGGCGCAATCGGATCGCGCTTCGGCGCGCGACTCGCGCGCGCTTCGAGGCCGCGTTGACCTTCGACGCCGTTGGACGACAGTTGCGCGCCACATACGAGTCTTTGGTGCAATCGTGCGCGTCCTGATTCTCGGCGGCGACGGCTATCTCGGATGGCCCACCGCCATGCGGCTCGCGGCGCACGGCGACCACGTCATGGTCGTGGACAACTACCTGCGGCGGACCATGGCGCGCGAGACCAATTCCGCGCCACTTGTGGCGACTCCCGAGCTTCCGGCGCGCGCCGCGCTCTACGGTGCGTGCGCGGGATTTCCGCTGGCCGTTGAGATTGGCGATTGCACCGACCAGGCGTTCATGGACCGCGTGTTTCAAAGGTTCCAACCCGAGGCGGTGGTGCATTACGCGGAACAGCCATCGGCGCCGTACTCGATGATGGGCTACGACCAAGCGCGCCGAACGTTATTCAACAACATTGGCGCGACGTTCAACGTGATCTGGTCGGTGATGCGGCATGCACCCGACTGTCACATCGTGAAATTGGGAACGATGGGGGAGTACGGCACGCCGAACATCGATATCGAGGAAGGCTGGCTCGATGTGCATCACAACGGCCGTGCCGACCGATTCCTCTTTCCGCGGCAGGGCGGAAGCCTCTATCACACGACCAAGATCCTCGACACGGATATGCTGTGGTTCTACGTGCGAACGCACCGTTTGCGCGTGACGGATCTCATGCAGGGCCCGGTGTACGGCTTGTCGACCGCCGAGGCGGACATCGACCCGCGGCTCGCGCCGCACTTTCATTACGACGATATCTTTGGCACCGTCCTCAATCGCTTTCTCGTTCAGGCCGTCGCCGGCGTACCGCTCACCGTTCACGGCAGCGGTGGACAGACGCGTGGTTTCTTGAATCTCGAAGACACGCTGCAATGCGTGGAATTGGCTCTTCGCCATCCCACGCTGCCAGGCGAGATGCGCGTGCTCAACCAATTCACCGAGCAATTCAGCGTTCGTCAGCTCGCCGATCGAGTGAGCGACGTGGGCAACCAACTCGGATTGAACGTGCGGATCGAGAGCATTCCCAATCCACGCCAGGAACGAGAGGAGCACTACTACAATCCGAAGCACCAGGCGTTACTCGACCTCGGACTGCGGCCGCATTATCTGACCGATGACGTGCTCGCCGACCTGTTGGAGCGCATACGGTGCCATGGTGATTCAATCGACACGCGGCGTATCATGCCCCGTGTGGACTGGAGCGCCCCATAGCAGCGCGCATCCGTCGCCACGCGAGACGCGCCGCGGTGCGATACGTGAACGGCGACAGCGGCCGGAGACGGAGCGCGACCACGAGCGCCGACCGCGCCTCAGCCCAACGCCGCAGAATCGCCAGGCGGTTCGTGGCGTCGACCGCGTGATACGCCGCACGTGTGCGTGCCGTCGCGCGCAAACTCCGATCCGGCGTGCGCCTGGCAAAGGTCTCGAACATCTTCGCGAATCCGAGACTCACGTCGGGCCGCTGAAAGCTGGCGCGTCGATGCTTGCGCACCTCGAGCAGCGGCTCGTCGACAATTCCGCACTCACAGCGTTCGGCAAGCCGCAGCCAGAGCTCATAGTCTTCGGTGGACCGCCACGCTTCGTTGAATCCGCCGACGTCGCGCAGCACCGCGCGCGCCACCATGACCGACGGCAGTGCAATGTTCGCCTCGAGCGCGATGATCTCCTTGAGAATCCATCCGGAGTGCGCTTCCCATGGCCTGAACCGATTGTCCGGCAAGCGCTCGCCGTCTGCGTCAATGAACACGCGTCCGGTGTAGCTCCAGCGAACCGATTGGTTCGCGGCATGATAGGCGAGCTGGCGCTCGAGCTTTGTCGGGGTCCATCGATCGTCCGAATCGATGAACGCAATCCAGTCGGCGCGCGCGCATGCCAGGCCCGCGTTGCGCAGCAGCGACTTGTGCCCGGTGTGCGCCTGCGCCACGCACGTGATTCGCGGATCGCCGAGCGAGTCGAGCCAGGCGATCGAGTCGTCGTCCGAACCGTCGTCGACCACGATCAACTCCCAACTCGCGCACGTTTGCGCGCGCACAGACTCGACCGCCTCCTTGAGGTAGCCGAGCCGGTTGTAGGTCGGGAGGATGATCGAGACTTGCACGGTCATGTCATTCGAGTGGCGCGCCACCGACCTTGCAGCGCACGTGCGTCGTGTTCGCTGCAAGGTCGGTGGCGTGACACTCGACCGCAAGCAGTGTATGGAAGTCTTCGCACTCGGCGGCACGCGTGCGTCGATTGAAAATCGCGATGATCATTCCGGGCGGCGTCGACCGGAGCGGCGTCGATCGCGTCATCCCGTCGCGACTGTGGCTAATTGAGCGCTTGGCGCGCGGGCACGACGTACACGTGTTTGCGACGCATCAGGAGCCGCTGCCGGCGTCGTGGGAACTGCTCGGCGCGCACATTCACAACATCGGCACCGCGCGCGGCGCAACACGCCGCCTGCTCGAGCATTTCGCGGCGAAGCATCGACAGCCGAATCGGCCGTTCGACGTCGTGCACGCGTTCTTTGGCTGGTGCGGAACCTCCGCGGCGTTGATCGGATGGCGCCACCGGCTGCCCGTCGTGTTTCATCCGTCGGGAGGCGAGTTCGTAGCGCTGGAAGACATTGGCTACGGAATGCGCACCACGCTGCGAGGGCGAGTCAGCCTCCGTGTCGCGATGGCCGGCGCGACGCACGTGACGGTCGCGTCGCGATGGATGCAGGACCTGGCCGAGGCGCGAGGCGCGAGCACCGAACGTATCCCGATCGGTGTGGCGCTCGACAAATGGCCGCCGCGCGAGCCGCGAGCGCGCGACCGATCGCGCGCGCTCCGTCTTCTTCACGTCGGCGACATTCGACCGGTCAAAGATCAGGCCCTGCTCATGACCGCCGCCGCGCACCTTCGCGACGCAGGTCTCGACTTCACGCTGGACATTGTGGGGCTCGACACGATGGGCGGCGCGATCCAGCAATCGCCGGCCGCCCAACGCGTCGAGTCGGCGACGCGATGGCATGGAGTGCTGCGGCGCGATGCATTGCGTGAACGGTTTGAGTCGGCGGACATTCTGCTCGTGTCGTCGCGACATGAAGCCGGCCCGCTAGTCGTACTGGAGGCCGCGATTGCCGGCGTGCCCACCATTGGAACGGCAGTCGGGCATGTCGCCGAATGGGCGCCCGACGCCGCGATCGCCGTACCCGTGGGCGACGCCCTTGCGTTGGCGCGCGAAACAACATCATTGGCTGCAGACGAAACACGACGCCTGCGCATTGCGCGCGAGGCGCAACGCCGCGCGGTCGCGATCGATGCTGATTATACCGCCGCGGCGTTCGAGCGGGTTTACGACGATCTCGTGGCACGCCGGTGATCGATCACACCGTGGACTTTGTTCCAACCGTCGATTCGTTGGCCCGCAATCCTCCGCTCGCCTACAGCGCCGATCTTCCAGTGCTCGGCATCGAAACGCGGTTCGAGACGAACAGTCGCTACGTGGTGAGTGTCGTTGACGAGGCATTTGGCGGATGGCGATGCCTCGCGTCGCGCCCCGGAGTTGGCGGCGCGGGCGAAGGCGTGACCGTTCGCATCGTCGTGCGTGGCGGAAGCGAGCACGGACCCGCGCACGCACCGATCCAGTATCTGTGCCCCGACGCGACGCGGTTGATCGTGCATTCTCCGGGAAGCGTCGGGATCAGCGATCCTGTGCTCCGTGAGAGCGTGGCGTACGTCACGACCGAGCTCGCGGCGGACCGCGCTCATTTTCGTGTGGCGATGCTCGAGGCGATCACCTTCGCGCTGCTGTCGCACTTTGATCGGCATCCCATTCACGCCGCGGCGGTCGCGCGCGACGGACGCGCGGTGTTGCTCGCCGGTCCGAGCGGCGCGGGCAAGAGTACCCTCACGTATCTCGCGCACCAGGCGGGAATCGACGTGCTCGGCGACGACCACGTGTGGGTTCAGCTCGCGCCCGACGTTCGCGTGTGGGGCGGTTCGCGGCGCGTGCGGTTGACCGCGGACATGGCGTCGCAGTTTCCCGGTGTCGAGCGAGCGGGCGTCCTGTCGACTACCGACAGGAAGCGCAAAATAGTCGTGGACCTCGACGACGCTCGCGACGGCTCCGCCCAGTTGGTCGCCCAGTGCGCCGCGGTGTGCCTGCTCGAAACGGGCGACGCCGCGCCATCGCTCGAGCGGCTCGACGCACCTGCGATCGTCGCCGCGCTCACCGAATCACCCGCGCCGGGTTTCGACCGGTTTCCCGACCGCCATGAGTCGGTGGTACGCGCCATCGCGCGAAATGGAGGATGGCGTCTGCGCCTCTCGAGCGACCCCCGGGCCGCGCTGCCGCTCCTCCTCAGGATGCTCGACGAGCGTTGACGCGGAGCTGTTCGGCAACCGCACACCATTGCTCGGTCCACGGCGACAGACGCACGCCGAATTCCTCGGCGAGCTTGGAGTTGTCGAGGACTGAATATGCGGGGCGTTGCGCAGCCGTCACGTACTTGGTGCTTTTGACAGGCTTGATGACGCGACACACCTGTTCGTTCGAGGCCGGATCGTCGGCGAGAATGGTGCGCGCAAAATCATACCACGTCGTGGATCCCGCCGCGCTCATGTGATACACGCCCGACGCAGCCTCGAACGCGTCGACGAAGTCGGCTGCGCCCACGAGGGAACGCAGGATCTCGGTCACCGCTTTCGCGACCGCAGCGGCCGAGGTCGGCGCGCCGACCTGATCGTCCACGACGCTGAGCTCCTCTCGCTCGCGGGCGAGTCGCAGCATCGTCGACACGAAGTTTCGCCCTCGTGGTCCGTAGATCCAGCTCGTTCGGAGAATCAGGTGCATGCCGCCCGCGGCCGCGACGCCGTGCTCTCCGGCCAGCTTCGTCTCCCCATAGACATTGAGGGGACCGCGCGGGTCGGTCTCGACGTACGGCGACCGCTTCGCGCCGTCGAAGATGTAGTCGCTGGAGAAATGAACCAGGGCGGCGCCGAGCCGAGTGCATTCCGTTGCGAGCAAGGCCGGCGCGTCGGCATTGATTGCGGCCGCGAGCTCGCGTTCTGATTCGGCGGCGTCGACCGCCGTAAAGCCGGCGGCATTGACCACGATGGTCGGCATCGTTCGGCGAAGCATGTCGCGCGTTGACGCCGCATCGAGCAGATCGAGGTCGTGTCTCGGCGGCGCTATCACGGGGCCCAGCCCGGCGAGCTCACGCACAAGCTCGTGACCGATCTGGCCGGTTCCACCGACCACGAGGATGCTCGGACGATTTTCCATCGACTTCAAATGGGGATATGCGGCAGCTGCTCGTGTGGAATGTCCCGCAGCAGCGGCGCTACGGCGTCTTTCGACGACAGAACGGGGTCGGGAAACGGCCACGCGACGGCGATGTCGGGGTCGTTCCAACGAACACTGCGTTCGGTCTGCGGCGAATAGTAGTCGGAGCACTTGTACGCGACCACCGCCTCGTCGGACAGCACGGCAAATCCGTGAGCGAAGCCGCGAGGAACGACGATCTGCCGGTGGTTGTCCTCGGACAGACTCGTCGTCATGGCCCGGCCGAACGTCGCCGAGCCGACGCGGACGTCGACGATGACGTCGAATACTTCGCCGCGGAGCGCGTAGACGAGCTTGGTTTGGCCGTGAGGATACTGAAAGTGAAGTCCGCGCAATACACCCCGACGGCTGACCGAAATGTTGTCCTGCACGAACTCGTCGTGCACCCCCACGGTCGCGTACCGGTCGGCTCGGAACGTCTCACCGAAATAGCCGCGGGCGTCTTCCACCGTCCGTGGCTCGATGATCAGCACTCCGGGGAACTCCGTGATGGTGACTTTCACGTTTTGTTCGGTTCTTTGAGCGTATCCAACAACGCTTGGCCGTACGCATTGCCGCCAAAGCGCCCGGCGAGGTGTTCGAGCGCGCCGTCATCAATCCAACCCATGCGCCACGCGACCTCTTCCGGCGCCGCAACCTTCAGACCTTGGCGTTCCTCGATGGTCTGGATGAAGCTCGACGCCGAATGCAGCGACTCGTGCGTGCCCATGTCGAGCCAAGCGATTCCGCGGCTCAGCAGCTCGACGGAGAGCCGCCCTGTTCGGAGATAGGCAGCATTGACATCAGTGATCTCATATTCCCCGCGCGTCGACGGCGTGAGCTCGCGCGCGATGTCCACGGCATCGGCGTCATAGAAATAGAGACCCGTTACGGCCAAACTCGAGCGCGGCTGTGCCGGTTTCTCCTCGATGCTCACCGGCCGGCCGTCGGCGTCGATCTCCACGACGCCATAGCGACGCGCGTCACGCACGCGTGACGCAAAAATTGTCGCGCCCTGATCGTGCGTTCCCGCGCGACGCAGCTGCTCCACGAGTCCTGCCCCATGAAAAATGTTGTCCCCCAGGATCAACGCGGACGGCGAGCGTCCCACGAAGCCGGCGCCAATCACCAGTGCCTGCGCCAGCCCGTTCGGCGTCGGTTGCTCCGCGTACTCAAACCGCACGCCCCAACCGGTTCCGTCGCCGAGCAGGTCGCGAAAGCGCGGCAGGTCGGCGGGCGTGGAGATGATGAGAATCTCACGAATACCCGCCAGCATCAACGTGGTGAGCGGGTAGTAGATCATCGGCTTGTCGTAGACAGGCAACAACTGTTTGCTCACTACCAGCGTCAACGGATGCAACCGGGTGCCGGCGCCACCCGCGAGAATGATCCCCTTTCGTGTGATCTCCATTCAGATTGCCTGGCCAAGCCCGAGCCGCTCACCACCGTAGCGATTGCCGCGCACGCGATCAGACCACGCCTGGTTCGCGAGGTACCACGCGACCGTTTGTCGCAGTCCCGTTTCGAGCGACTCGCGCGCGGTCCATCCAAGCTCGTTCTGAATCTTGGTCATGTCGATCGCATATCGAAGGTCGTGCCCGGGTCGGTCGCGCACGAAGGTGATGAGTGACCGACGATCGGCGATCGACGGATGCGGAGCGAGCTCGTCGACGAGGGCACAAATGGCCTCCACGACCGCAAGGTTCCCGCGTTCGCCGTGACATCCAATGGTGTATGTCTCCCCGGCCAGTCCCTGCTCGAATACCGCTCGGAGCGCGCGAGCGTGGTCGTCGACATACAGCCAGTCGCGCACGTGCTCGCCGCGGCCGTAAACGGGAATCGACTGGCCGTTGAGCGCGCAGTGAATGGCCAGCGGAATGAGCTTCTCGGGATACTGATATGGCCCGTAATTGTTTGAGCAGTTGGTGGTCAGTGTGGGGAGTCCGTAGGTGTGATGCCATGCGCGCGCCAAATGATCCGACGCGGCCTTGCTGGCGGCGTACGGCGAGCGTGGCGCATACGGTGTTTCCTCGGTGAAGTACCCGGAACTGCCGAGTGAGCCAAACACCTCGTCCGTCGACACGTGGACGAATCGAAATCTCTGCGCATCTTCCGTCGCTAGCCCTTGCCAGTACCGCAGGCCTTCCTGCAGCAGGTTGAATGTTCCGACAATGTTGGTTTCGATGAAGGCGGCGGGCGCGTCGATCGACCGATCTACGTGCGACTCGGCGGCAAGGTGGATGACGCCACACGGGCGCTCGTGCTCAAATAGCGACCGGAGCGCGGGGCCATCACCGATATCCACTCTGGCAAATCGATGTCGCGGGTCGTCCAGAACATCCGCCAGGGACTCGAGGTTTCCAGCGTATGTGAGGGAATCGATGGTCACGACCTGATAGGCGCTTTCGCGGATCAGCGTCCGAACGAGCGCCGAACCGATGAACCCGGCGCCCCCCGTTACAAAGACAGTCTGCATTCTGGGAACAGATGGCGAGAACACCGGCTTTGTCCAGATGGCGACCCGTTGGTTCTTGCGCCGGGCCGTTGCGATTGCCCTCATTCCGACGCCTCACGCCCGGAACTACCCCCTGCTGCCCAGCATCCTCGTCCGACTCAGGCGCGCATTTTCCCTGAAGGCTTCCGCCTGGTGCTTCGCGGTCGCGTCGCTGTGTTTGGTGGCCGCGCCGCGGCTCCGCGCCCAGCAGCTACCCAGTCCCGATCAGGCGAGGCGCCTCCTCGAGACGCGGCCCGACCTTGTCGCCATGCTGCGGCGAGAGATCGCGAACAGCGGTCTGACGCCCGACCAAATTCGTGCGCGACTCCGGGCCGCCGGCTACCCGGACGACATCCTCGACAGCTACATCGGTCCGCGCGGACGCGGCGGCAGCGCGCGCGATACCACATCGAATGCCCTGCCGTCGGAAGACGTGCTCGACGCCGCGGCTACCCTCGGCATTGTGGATTCCGTGGACACGTCCGAGCTGCGCACCATGCTGCGCAAGCGCGCGGGCCTCACCACCGGCGGCGTGATGCGCTTCGGTCGCGGGCGCGACTCGACGCTCAGCCGCGACTCGCTCGCCGTTCTCGATGCGATGGAGACCGCCGACTCGCTCGGCGACCAGATGGTCGTCGATTCGCTTGGCCGATACGTTCCCGGTCCCAGGCGTGCAGCCAACCGGCTCGCGCCGCGCGCCACGGCGCCGGACAGCGGGTACAACATCTTCGGACTGAACGTTTTCGCCAGCGCAACCACGCAGTTCGACCCCAACCTCGCCGGACCCGTCGACGCGAACTACCGGCTCGGGCCGGGCGACCGCATCGTTCTGATTCTCACCGGCGATGCCGAGCGGGCGTTCACGCTCGATGTCACGCGCGAAGGGTTTATCGTCGTGCCGGGGGCCGGGGAGATCCCGGTGGCCAACCTCACGCTCGGGCAGCTCGAAGACCAGCTGTATGCGCGGCTTGGGCGCGTGTATTCGGGACTTGGCCGAAGCGCTTCGGCGACGACGCACTTCTCCGTGAACGTCGCGCGGCTCCACAGCAATCAGGTGTACGTGCTCGGCGACGTCGATCAGCCGGGCAATTATAAGATTTCTAGTGCAGGTACCGCGCTCACCGCCCTGTATGCCGCCGGCGGCCCATCCACGAACGGCGGCATGCGGCGCGTCGAGATCCGGCGCGGCGGCAAGCTCGTGGACACGCTCGACCTTTACGACTATTTGCTTCATGCCGACGGCTCGCACGACGTGCGGCTGCAGTCAGGCGACGTCGTGTTCGTGCCGGTGCATGGCGGGCGCGTTCGATTGTACGGCGAAGTCGTTCGGCCGGGGACGTATGAGCTTCGTCGCGGCGAGTCGTTGGCCGACGCGGTTCGCGATGCCGGCGGATTTACCGCGGAAGCGACGACGCGCCGGCTACAAGTCGCGCGCATTCTGCCGCCGAGTCAGCGGGATACAACCGACCGCGCGCGCGTCATTCTCGACGTGGCGTCGAGCGTGCCGGCGTCCGACGCCGCACCTGCGTTCCCCATGGAACCCGGCGACATCGTGCATGTGTTTCGCGTGAACGAGCGAGTGGGACGCCGGGTGACGGTGCGTGGAAACGTCGGAACGCCGGGCGACGTTGGGTTTTCGCCCGGTATGAAACTGTCCGATGCCCTTCGCGCGTCGGGCGGCATCAAGCCCGACGCGTACCTGGGCCAGGTGCTCGTGTCGCGGCTGCGCGGAGCGGATTCGGCGCGCGTTCAACTGCGGAGTGCGTTTCGAGACAGCACCGGCCGCCCGACCGACGATCTGGCGCTGCGCGAGGACGATGAGATTCGCGTGTTCTCCGTGACGGAATTTCGCGCGCCGGAGTACGTCGTGATTACCGGCGCCGTGCGCAATGGCGGACGGTTCGCCTATCGCGAGGGCATGACACTTCGTGATCTCGTGCTGCTGTCCGGCGGCCTGGACGAACGCGCGTCGTTGCAGGAAGCCGAGATCGCACGTCTCCCGCGGTCGCGTGAGGGCGGACGACTCGCGGTTTCGGAGCGTGTGACGCTCGATTCCAGTTATTTGCTCGTCCCGCACGCACGAGGCGGGGCGACCGCGATCGCGGCGTCCGGCCCCGTTCAGGCGGGGAGCGCGCAAACCACGGCCGGTCGCGACGTACCGCTCGAGCCGTTCGACAACGTGCTCATACTCGCGCAGCCCGATTGGGAGCGTCCGCGGCGTGTCGTGGTCACGGGGGAAGTGCGCTCGCCGGGGACCTACACGCTGCTCACCAAGAACGACCGCTTGAGTGATCTTTTACAGCGCGTAGGCGGCGTGACAGCCACGGCATACGTCGAGGGCATCGTGTTCTACCGCCGCGACGGAAAACTCGGCCGCGTGGGCGTCGATCTCGCGCGCGTGCTCAAGGATCCGAACTACCGCGACAATCTTCTGCTGCAGGACGGCGACTCGCTTCACCTGCCGACATTCAACGGAGTGGTCGAGGTGCAGGGCGCGGTCAACGCGCCGCGCGGCGTCGCGTGGGTCCCTGGGGCGAAGCTCGATTACTACGTGCGGGCAGCCGGCGGCGGAACTCGCATTTCGGATGTCGGCCGATCGTACGTCACGCAGCCCGACGGAACCGTTGAATCGGTGAAGACCAGAATGCTGCTGCCCGATGATGTCCCCGTGCCCCGACCGGGCGGCGTGGTATACGTCACCGAGCGCGATCAAACGGATCACACTGATCCTGTCGCGCGACTCGCGGTCATCGCGCAGATTCTCGGAGGCCTGGTGGCTCTCGTGGCGATCACGCGCCGCCCATGAACCCGCCGAGCACGACCAACGCATCGCCGGCGGAGCGCGCGGCGCGCCCATCCACGGACGAGGCGAGCCGCGCGCTTGAATTTCCCTCCGATGAGGATTTGACGCAGGCGTTTCTCGCCGCGCTCCGCACGCATCTCCGCCTCGTGATCGGCATACCGTTCGTGTTCGCCGTTGTCGCACTCACGGTCACGCTGCTCAGACCTCGGCCGTTCGTCGCGCGTGCGGCGTTCGTCGCGTCCGAGCCGCAGTCGGCCAGCGGTTCCCTGGGTGCATTGGGTGCCGTGGCCTCGCAATTGGGAATCCCGGCGCTGAGCCAGATTGCATCGAGCTCGGCAACGGGGTCGGCGCAGTTTTATGGAGATCTTCTCACATCGCAGGCGCTCCTCAACGCCGTCGCCACGACGCACTACGACGCCTCCGCCGAGGAGGAATACGGCGGCACGCCATTTCGGGGAACGCTCGTGGAATACGTGAAGCCCACCGGCTTTACCGCGACGGACCGCACGCTGGCGACGATGAATGCGCTCGCGAAAAGAATTGTCACGGTCACCGTCGATCGGCCCACGGGCATTGTTCGCATCCAGGTGCAGACGAAGAATCGCCAACTCTCGGCGCTCATCGCGCGCCGGATGCTCGACCTGGTGAATGACTTCAACTTGCGCCGGCGTCAGACCCAAGCCGGCGCGGAACGCGAGTTCGATGCGCGACGCGCCCAGGCCGCGCTCGATTCGCTCCGGGCGGCGGAAACCGCACTGGCAGACTTTCGCGCGACGAACATCGATTTTTCGCGGTCGCCGCGGCTCGGAACGCGCGAGGCCGAACTGGCGCGGCGCGTGACGTTGGCGCAACAGACCTACACCACGGTCGCGCAGCGCTACGAGATCGCGAACATCGAGGCGGTGCGCAACACCCCGGTCGTTACCGTGCTCGATGCGCCGGAGGGGCTCGTGGAAGCGCGACCTCGGTATACGGCGGCGATCGCCGCCGCGGCGGCGGTCGTTGGCCTGGTCATTGGCTGCGTGTTGGCAATCAGAGCCGAGCGGTTCGTTCTCGCTGATTGAGCACTGCTCGAACGGCATCGATCACTGCGTTTGAGCCAATGGCGCGCATGCAGCGGCCAGGTCCTGCGATGTAGTCGCACTGCCGATGCACGCAGCCGCATGGTGACCCAACGGTCACGACCTGTGCATTGCCTGCAGTCTCCGCAGTGCCGGTCCACGGCCCACACTCCCGCCGATCACCGGGACCAAACAGCGCCACGACCGGAGAGCCGACCGCCGTCGCAAGATGCATTGGCCCTGAATCCACGGCGATCGTCACTGCTGCGTGCTGCAACAGGGTGAGTGCTTCGGCGATGGTTGTCCGGCCAGCCAGATTGATCACGGGCGACCGAGCCAGCGTCGCGACCTCGTCGCCGGCCGTTGTGTCGGCCGCGGCGCCGAGATACACACTCGCTAATCCATGTTCTTTAAACAACACGTCGGCCACCGCCGCGGCGTTTGCCGCCGGCCATGACCGATTCGGTTCCGAACCATGCAGGGCGAACGCTGCGTAGCGTCGCGCGATCGAACCGTCGGTGAGCAAGGCGCGCATCGCGTCCGACGGAACTGCTGCTGGCACGATATCGAGGTGTGGCGCACCCGTCGCACCAACGAGCGCCGCGATCGCGAAGTTTTTTTCAACCTCGTGTTTGGACGCGTCATGCGGCCACACATGCGTCAGCAGTCGCCGTCCCCCCGTGCGATCGGAGCTGACGCGAACCGGCATCCCGCCAAGCGCGAGGAAAAGCACAATCTGCCGAAGATCGCCGCGCAGATCGATGGCGACGTCGTATCGTTCAGACCGCACTTCGCGGATAGCGCGCGGCAAATCGATCCAATTCTTTGCGCGCGTGTGCAGCGATGCGCCGCGAGCCGCACTCCACCACGGCGCAGTGAATTGAATCACGCGATCCACCGCCGGGTGGCCCTCGAAAATCGGAGCGGCCCAGGGGCCGGCGAGCACGTCGAGCGTGGCGGGACGCAACGCGTCGCGAAGGGGGCGGAGGACCGCCGTCGCCATGGCGGCGTCGCCGAGGTGGTCACAGCGGATCACGAGGACGCGCGGAGATGCGGGAATCCCGGATGACGCGGCGTGACGCACGAGGAGCGGCGCGAGCGGGCCCACGATCGCGTCGGCCGCGAGCGCTGCGGCGCGTTTCACGCCACTCCGCATGACAATCACACGGCCGCGCTCGGACGCTGATCCCGGGCTACTCGTCGCCTCCACCCCAACTTGCGGCGGCTCACGATTGGAACGGGTGCCTCGGCGGCGGTCATGCGGCAATACGCACCGAGCAACCCAATGAGCAGCCAGGTATAGCCGAGTGAGAATCCGCTGGTCGAGAGAAAGGCAATGAGCAGGACGGTCACTGCGGCCGTGAGCGCATAGACCGTGTTCGCGGCAGCCGGATCCGTCGGTCTGAGCGCACGGAACGTGCGAACGCCCCGACGCACGATGGATGTCAGGAGGCCAAGCCAGAGTCCCAGCCCCAGTACGCCCGTATCATGTAGCGCCAGGAGCAGGTAGTTGCCGATCCACAGGTTGCGCCAGTTGTCGAACTGCTGAAAATCGGCGCCCTGCGCGGCCAGCGACGCGAAGGTGAAGGTGCCCCACCCAATGAACGGGTGATCGAGCGTCTGCTGCAACGCCATGGCATACGTGACGAGCCGCAGTATGGCCGTCTGCGATCCGAGGTTCACGAGATTGAACAGCTTGAAGCGAAACAGCGTTCCGGCGTCGCCGGGCAGCAGGAGCAAAACGATCATCACGACCACCCCCGCGCCGAGCGGGATGACCAGGCGTCTCACGCGACGTCGCACTCCGACGGCGCTCCCGTCCCGCGCGCCGGCAAAGAGCGCGACGCTCAACAACCCGGCAGCGGCAGCAATCCATGCGGCCCGCGTGAACGAGAGTACCAGCGCCACGGCCGTGAAGGCAACGACGAGGCGGATCGCTCGCGACCGGCCCGGGGTATTGGAATCGCGCGGCGTCGTCACGAGTAACGCCACCGCAAGCACCAGATACGCCGCGGCGAACCCGCCAAGAATGTTCGGCTCGACCATCGTCCCGTACGCACCATACGCCTTTGTCAAACGCTCGGCCGCGGCCGCGCTCACTTCCGCTCCACCAATCGAAAGCCCACTCACAGCCAGGAGATATGCGGCAATGCCGATTCCGCTCGCCGCGACCGCCGACCAGAGCACGCGGCGGAGAAACGCGTCTGCCTGGTCGCGGGTGTCGAGGAAATTGAGCATTGCCGGATAGATGACCCACACCGCCGCGAGGTTGGCGCATTGCAACAAGCTGTACAACGGCGCCGGCGAATGGCTCGCGCTCGACAGCGTGTTGAGAACCAGAATCGCCGCGAGCCACCACATCGTGCTGTCGGTGCGGACGCGTCGCATGCCGATCAGGAGCGACGCCGCCAAGGGCAGCATGAGCGCGCACGCGGCCAACTGGTCGACGTGGAGCGATGAGCCGCCCACGGGAATCGCGAGCCCGTTGAGGATCACGAGGAACGGCAGGCTCATGACGAGCCGAGCGCGCCACCGCACCGCCACGACGGTGAGGAGACTCAACATCACGAACATCAGGCCGAGCGCGAAGGGAGAGGTCATAACGTGAGCGAGAAGCTACTCGGCGTTACCTTCGCTGGTATGGTTTCGCATCGACAGTCACGGTGACGTCCACTTCCGCGACGGTAGCGCCATGGGACGACGAGCACCGCGTGGCGGTCATCGTCGTGAACTATCGCACCCCGCAACTGACGGTCGCATGCGTCGAGTCTGTTCGAGGCTCCACGGGCGTGCGTCCGCGAATCGTCGTGGTGGACAACGCCTCCGGCGATGAGAGCGTGGCGCAGTTCCAGGCAGCGTTCGCCGACTTCGCCGACGTCACCGTCGTGGCTCGCTCGCTGAACGACGGGTACACCGGCGGCAACAACGCGGGCGTCGCCATCGCAACGAGCATGGGCGCCCGATTCGCGTTCGTCCTGAACAGCGACACGCTGATCGACACGGACTGTCTTCGTCTGCTGATCGACGAGGCCGCGCGTGATCCGCGCACGGCGCTCGTGGCGCCGCGCATTTTCTTCGGCGACGCGCCCGACCGCATCTGGTTTGCCGGAAGTCGATTCTCGCTGTGGCACGGCCGCGCCATTCACGTCGGCTTTCGGCAGCGCGCGTCGGAAGGCTGGACCGATCGCCGAGACCTGCCCTTCGCCAGCGGATGCGCGCTGCTCGTAGACCTCACCGCCCTCGACATAGCCGAACCGTTGTTCGACGCGTCGCTCTTCGCGTATTCCGAAGATCTGGATCTGTCGTTGCGCGTGCGTGGCGCACGGCGCCGCATTCGGTTCGTGCCCGAAGCGCGCGTGTTGCACTTCGAAGGCTCGAGCCATCGGCGCGCCGGCGGCGAAGCGCTGCGCTTCTATCTCAGCACGCGAAACTCGCTGCGGGTCGTGGCGCGACACGCCCGGTGGTACCACTGGCCCGTGCTCGGTCCCGCGTTGGCGGTGGATCTGATCGGTCGCTATTGCGCCGTCGCGATTCGCGATCGCGATCCCGTCGCATTTCGCGCCGTTCTCCGCGGTGCATGGCACGCTCTCTTCGGCGGACGGCATGCGATCGAGGCGGACATCGAGATTGGTCATCCTTCCGCCTACCGCGCGCCGGCAACTGATCGGAACACGCGATCGTAGGCCGCCGCGATCTGTTCCCAGGTGTACCGCTCGAGAACTCGCCGGGGTGCCAGGTCGCGCAGCGCCGCCGCCTCGTGGGGAGCGCCATCGATCGCATCGACCATCGATCGTACCGCCTCGGGCTCGTGCGCAAAGAATTTTCCGGTCTCGCCGAGCACTTCTCGATTGAACACCGTGTCCCGCGCGAGCACGGCGCTTCCGCACCCCATGGCGCGCAGGAGCGCGGGGTTGGTGCCGCCCACGGAATGCCCGTGCAGATACGCGTAGCAATTGCACCAAAGCTCCGTGAGCAGCGTCTGATCTGCGACGTGGCCAACCAGCCGGATACGGGCATCGGCCGCGGCGATATCGCGCAGCCGGGCATGAAACGCGTCGCGATAGTTCGCGCCGCCAACGACGATCAATTGCTTGGTGGTGCGCGACCGTTGGAACCCCTCGAGCATCGCCTCGAGCGAATTTTCCGGGATGAGCCTGCTGACGATGAGGAAATACTCACGAGGCGTTGCGTCGATGGCGCGTAGTAGTTCTGGCCGCTCGGACACGCAGACTTCCGCACCGTAAGCGATCATCTCGCTGTCCGCGCCAAAGTGGTCGCGGTAATAGGCGCGCATCGCGTCGGCGTCGGTCACCAGGCGCGTGCAGTATCGCACGGCCGACCGTGCCGCCGATTGGAAATAGGTACGAGCGACCGGGCCCCACTTGCCGCGCTGCCAGTCGAGCCCGTCCACGTTCATCACGACCGGTTTACCTGACAGCCGGGCCAGCGCCGCGTGGTGGCCCATGCCCACGTTGACGAAAAACCAGACGTCGAACTGACGCGCGGCGAGCGCATGGACAACCGCCAAACCGGTCGACGCCAGCGCCGACAAATTCTTTCCGCCGGGCGCGGGCATGTAGACCAAACGAACTCCGTCTTCTCGAGGCACGCGCCGAGCCGCGGAGTGCGCGTTCGCGCGACAGTAGATCGTGATGTCATGTCCCCGCTCGACCAGCCGCGGCGCGATCTCGCTGAACGCCGTCTCGAATCCCGTGATCTCGAGGTCGGGGCGGAGTCCGCGCAACCCGAACATCCCGATACGCAACCCTGGGCTAATACGCGCCCCGTCGGCTGACAACCGTGGGAAGCGTCTTGAGGAGAATCTTGAGATCCAGCGCCAACGACCACTGCTCGATGTAGTGGCGATCGAGACAAACGACTTCGTCGAAATCGACCACGTCGCTCCGCCCGCTCACCTGCCACAGCCCCGTGAGCCCAGGCAATACCGACAACCGGCGAAAGTGGTGCGCTTCGTAGTCGTCGAGGTCGGACTCGAAGAATGGACGCGGGCCAACGAGGGACATCTCGCCCATGAGCACATTGTACAGTTGCGGCAGCTCATCCAGGCTCCAGCGGCGCATGACCTGACCAAAGCGCGTCACACGCGGATCTTCAGGAATCTTGAAAAGTCGCGGGTCGTCGGTCTGGTTCAGATGCGCGATCGCGGCCTTTTCCTCGTCGGCACCCTCTCGCATCGTGCGCAGCTTGAGCATGCGAAACGGCCGCCCGCCGAATCCCACGCGCGTCTGCGCGAACAGCACGGGGCCGGCCGAATCGAGCTTCACGATCACCGCGAGCACAGCGAGCAGGGGTGATAGCAGCACAAGCCCGAGACCGGCGCCGAGCACGTCGAGAAGCCGTTTGACTCGCGCCTGCTGCGGCCCGAGCGCCGGCAGTGTCGCCTCCAGCGACCTGCTGTGCTCACGCCACGGAACGAGGCGCGGGCGAGCAACGGGGTGAGCGATCTCCGTTTCCTCCAGCTGACCCTCCCTTCCCCAAGCGATCATGAGACTCGAGACCGTGCGGTCGACTAACTCCGCGACGGCGGCAAACGTTCCGGCTGCAGGTCCCACCGGCCGCGTGTCATATTCCTTCGATGACGCCGAGCGCGCCGCCCTCGCCCGAGCACGCAGAACTTCCGGACGATGTCCTCGACGTCGCCCGACGGCTCGCCGCATTCGGACGCAACCAGGATCCAGCCGCACTCTGGCCGCGGTTGACCGAACCGGCTCGGGTGAACGCCGCGCACGAGCTCGCGCGCGTCACCCGACTGGTGCTCGCCGGCTCCCGACGCGTCGCGCTCGATCCCGACGGTGCTCACCATCCGTACGCCCTGACGATCGCCGGCCACACGACCGGCATGGGTCCGATCATCGGGCGCTGGGCAGAAGACGGGCTGATCATCGGCTCGGCGTCGGCGCTCGATTATTTCGCGCGCCATCTGCTTCACGCGCGCCGGCGATCCGAGCGCATGGAGCGCGAGGCACTCCCCGCCGTCGACGCGCTCATTGCCACCGGAATTTCGCCCGTTGTCCTCAAGGGCTTTCACACCGCGCACGTGTACTTCGAGGAGCCCGGCATGCGCCGGATGTCGGACGTCGATCTGATGGTCGCGCCAAACCAGGTCGCGGACGCGGAGAATACGCTCAGGATAGCGGGCTTTCGTCCTGAGACCGAAGCGCTGCGACCGTACAAACGCGATTGGATCGGACCCGGCGTGGACCCCCGCCTCTTTTCGGTCGAGCTGTTCGACGAACGCAGCAAATGGATTCTCGAGCTCCACGCATCACTCGATCGCGTCTACCATCCCGGCGCGGTCGCTCGGCTCGACAGCGAGCTGGCGCGTGGGTCACTGGTGCCATTCGATATCGCCGGCCGACAGGTTCGCGTGCTGTCGCCCGAGCTGCTCATGGTGACGCTGGCATGCCATTGCTCGCAGGAGCTCGACGGCACACGGCTCGCGCGGCTGGTCGAGCTCGTCCGAGTTATTCGCGGTGAAGGGTTTGGCTCGCCCCCGGCGCGACCGTGTGATTGGGACGATGTCTTGAGAATATTCGAGCAGACGGGGGCCGCACGCTTCACCTATCCGGCGCTCGCCTTGGTCGAGGATCTCGCGCCGGAGACGGTGGACCCGCGAGTGCTCGACGCCGGGCAACGGGCGTCGACGTGGGCGGCACTTCATACGGTCGCTCGACTAGCGCCGGCCGGCGGCTCGCTCGACGACCGCGGCGTGTTGCGGCAGCTCATGTGGACCCGCGGACCGGTGGCGATCCTTCAGAGAGTGCTGCGCAATGTTTGGCCGGCGGCGTTCACACGCCCGGGTGACGTGATTCCAGGTTGGCGGGTTCGCCTGAGACGACTCCGTCGCGGCGTGCTGTCATTCCACGCGCCCAATGAGCGCGATGGTGGAGTTGCCAAGAAGAACGACGAGTAGAGATCTTAGTGTGAGGGAACCACAACACAGCCGTGTCGTAGTAGTGAAGGGGTGGAACACCGCGACATCTGCTGTTCACGAGAGTTGGAGACTGGAAATGCCCGTGCTGCCGGAAGTGCGATCGTCGTTCCGCGTTCTGCTTGCCTGCCTGCTGGTCGGGGCCGCGGCCTGTGGGTCCGACTCCGGGTCAACGAACGTACCTCCTCCGAGCACGCCGGGAACGTCTCCCACGACCGGCATCAGCATCACCACCGACAGCGCGAGCGCGCTGCAAGTTGCGACCGTGGGAACAGTCGTGCACGTCACGACCCACCTCAAGAACGTGGACGGCAGCCCGGCCGCGAGTCAAACGGTGACCTGGACCGTGCTAACCGGCGGCGGCACTGTCACCGCAACGACGAGCACGACCGACGCGTCAGGCGCGGCGAAGATCGACTGGACGATCGGAACGATTGCCGGATCAAACTCGCTTCAAGGCGCGATCACCGGAGCGTCGGCTCAGGCGCTCGCGACGGGCAACGCCGATGTGTTCACCACGCTCACCCGAGCGAGCGCCGATTCGCTGCAAGTGGTGGCCACGGCGTCGATGGCGCTCGTTGTCAAAGCCGGCGACAAGTACGGCAACCCGGTTCCCGGAGTCACGGTGTCGTGGACGAGCAGCGGCGGAACACCCAGCCCGACCACCACGACCACCGGTGCCACCGGCAACGCCACGATCACGTTCATTACGGGCGGCACCCCGGCGACGTACACGGTCACGGCAACGGCGCAGGGAACACCGCCAATTTCGTTTACGGTGAAGGGGATATAGCGCCCTACTTCACCGCCGGCACACCGCTCTGCTGAATGAGCTTGGCCACCAGCGAAGTCCATCCCGTTTGATGTGACGCGCCGAGTCCCGCGCCGTTGTCGCCGTGGAAGTACTCGTGGAATGGCACCAGGTCGCGCCAGTGCGGGTCGTGCTGTAGGCGCTCCGACCCGCCCAACACCGCGCGCCGCCCCTCATGCCGTACAAAAATGCCAATGAGGCGGCGCGACAGCTCGACCGACACTTCCCAGAGTGTCAGCATGCGTCCCGAGCCCACTGGATGCTCCACGGTAAACGTGGGGCCGTAGTACCAGTCGAACTTCTGCAGCGCCTCGATGATCAGATAGTTGAGCGGAACCCACACGGGTCCCCGCCAATTGGAATTGCCTCCGAACAATCCGCTGCGCGACTCGGCGGGCTCGTAGCCCACGGCACCGAAGTCGGTTCCGTTGACGACGACACAACACGGATGTTCCGCGTGCGCGCGCGAAAAGGAACGCAGCCCGTAAGGCGACAGAAACTCGCTCTCGTCCAGCATGCGACGCAGCACAGCGCGGAGCCGCGGCTCGCTGACGACGGCGAACAGTCGGCGGTCGGCCTCGCCGGCGCGAGTGACTGACGCCGCGTCGCCCACGAGGTCGGCGCGGGTGCGAAGAAACCACTCCAGCCGCTCCCGAAAGTCGGGAAGCTTATCCAGCATCTCGGCGTCCATGGTCTCCACCGCGAGCAGCGGAATGAGACCGACCATGGATCGCGCGCGGACGTACGTGCTCTCGCCATTCGGCAGGCGCAGCAAGTCGTAGTAGAACTCGTCCTCGTTGTCCCAGAAGTCCGCGGTGTCTTCGCCGAGCGTTGCCGGGCGATCGTTCATCGAATGCGCGATGTAGAAGTAGTGTTCGAGGAACTTCGTCGCGACGTCCTCGTATGCGTTGTCGTTGCGCGCCAGCTCGAGCGCGATCGCCAGCATGTTCAGGCAAAACATCGCCATCCAGCTCGTGCCGTCGCTCTGATCGAGCCGGGCGCCGCCGGGCAACGGCTCGCTGCGGTTGAACACCCCGATGTTGTCGAGGCCGAGGAACCCGCCCTGAAAGACGTTGCGGCCGTCGGCGTCCTTGCGGTTCACCCACCAGGTGAAGTTGATGAGCAATTTGTGAAAGATGCGCTCCAGGAACGCGACGTCGCCCTGCCCCGTTGCTCGGCGCTCGATCTGATAGACGCGCATTGCGGCCCAGGCGTGGACGGGCGGGTTGACGTCGCCGAACGCCCACTCGTACGCGGGCAGCTGGCCATTCGGGTGCATGTACCATTCGCGAAGCAGCTGCACGAGCTGATGCTTGGCGAACTCGGGATCCACCATCGCCAGCGGAATGGTGTGAAACGCCAGGTCCCACGCCGCGTACCAGGGATATTCCCAGGTGTCGGGCATGGAAATCACGTCGTGGTTGTTGAGATGCGTCCACGAATGATTTCGGCCCCGCCAGCGCTCGACGGGCGGCGTGGGCTGACCCGGATCACCGATCAGCCATTCGCGAACGTCGTAATGGTAGAACTGTTTGCTCCAGAGCAGGCCGGCGAACGCCTGTCGCTGCACGAGACGCTCGTCGTCCGACGATTCAGGTGCCGCGAGCGGGTGATAGAACGCGTCGGCCTCGGCGATCCGTCGCTCAAACAACGCGTCGAAGTCTGGACCAAATGCAGCCGCGCCGTTCACTGTGGCGGAGAGACGGAGGCGAATGGTGCGCGTACCACCGGCCGGAACGTTGAAGCGATAGTGTGCCGCCGCTTTCGTTCCTTCGAGCTCGGGATTCACCGCGTCCGACCGGCCGTTCACGACATAGTCGTGAAACGCGTCCTTCACGTACGCGGCGGGATTGGGCGAGCCGAACAGGCGCGCACAGTTGGAATCATTGCCGGTGAACAGCAGGGCTGGAGATCCTTCACAGGTCAGGTGGTAGCGGCCGAGCTCCTCGTGATCGGCCAAGACCTGAACTGAACCGTCGTGCGCATCGAGCATGGACAGCGACGGTTGATAGCCGTGCAGTCCCCACGCCCAGGTATTTCGAAACCAGAGGGTGGGAAGGACATCGATGTGCGCGTCCTCCGGTCCACGATTGGTAACCGTGATACGAACAAGCAGGTCGGTCGGCGTGCCTTTGGCATACTCGACGCCGACATCGAAGTAGCGATCATCGTCGAACACGCCGGTATCGAGGAGCTCGAGCTCGGGGTCGTCCTTGCCGCGGCGGCCATTCTCGTCGACCAATTGCTGATACGGAAATGCTCGCTGCGGATACTTGTACAGCGCGCGCATGTACGCGTGCGACGGAACGTTGTCGAGGAAGAACCAGTAGTCCTTGGCGTCCTCGCCATGGTTACCCTCGTGTCCTGAGAGTCCGAACGCGCGCTCTTTGAGAAACGCGTCGGCGCCGTTCCACAGCGCGAGCGCGAAGCAGAGGCGTTGGTTCTCGTCCGAGATCCCGAGCAGACCGTCTTCATTCCATCGGTAGACGCGACTTCGCGCGTGATCGTGCGGGAAATAATTCCATGCATCGCCGTTGGCGCTGTAGTCCTCGCGCACGGTTCCCCATGCGCGTTGGGCGAGGTATGGACCCCAGAGTCGCCACGGTGCAGTTCCGTCGCGTGCCTCATCGAGGCGATGTTGTTCATCATTCATTCCCTAACGATCGCTGGCCTCCGCGCCAAAAGCGACGTGCGATCGCGGCCGCGACCGTCAGGGACAGAGAAACGACCTCGATTCCCGACCGCGCACCAGCCAACCGTATCCGGTTTGCTGGCAGGGCGCCGGGCTCCTCGGGAATGGAAGTGACGATGATCCCGGAATTTCCCGATGAACCGAAAAAGAGCGCATCCGGGAATCTTTCGCCTTATGTTGTTGTCGGAATGGTCGGCCTGCGTTCACTCTTGCACTGTGTCCAAGCCCATGCGCGCCTGCTTCGCCACCGCTCTCGTTCTCATGACTGCCAACGCCGCCTCGTCCGCAAACGGCCAAGCCGCCGCGAGCAAGACCCCAGCGACCAAGACATCGACGGATTCCAACATGGCGCGCGCACTGCGCGTGCTCCGCACGTCGCCGGTCATGGACGGCCACAACGACCTTCCGTGGCGCATTCGCGAAGATTCCGTGCATCCGCACGACGTCGAGGCGTACGATCTCCGCAAGCGCGCGCCCGGCATGACCGATCTCGCACGGTTGAAGCAGGGGCATGTTGGCGCGCAGTTCTGGTCGATTTATATTCCCGGCGAGAAATCAGACGCTACGTACAGGGCGAACGGCGCCGTGTCGAGCGTGCCGGGCTATGCACGCGTTCAGGTCGAGCAGTTTGACATCGCCCGCCGCGTGATCGCCAAGTATCCCGAGTTCCAATGGGCGCTCACCGCCGACGCGGTGCGGGCAAACTTCAAACGCGGCATCATCGCGTCGTTGCTCGGACTCGAGGGCGGACACGCCATCGAAAACTCGCTCGCGCTACTTCGCCAGTACTATGACTTGGGCGCGCGGTACATGACGCTCACGCACAACGTGACGCTCGACTGGGCGGACGCCGCGCTCGACACCGCGAAGCACAACGGGCTAACGCCCTTTGGCCGCGAAGTCGTTCGCGAGATGAATCGCCTCGGCATGCTGGTGGATCTGTCGCACGTCTCGCCTGGCACGATGAGCTCGGCGCTCGACGTGACCGAGGCGCCGGTCATCTTTTCGCACTCGGGGTCCCGCGCGCTCGTGGACCACCGGCGAAACGTGCCGGACTCGATCCTCGCCCGTTTGCCCAAGAACGGCGGCGTGGTCATGGTGCCTTTCGTCACGTCGTTCGTCTCGGCCGCAATCAAGGCGGACGACGACGCGCTCGAAGCGGCGACAGCGGCCGCCACCAAGCGCCATTCGTCGGACACGGCGGCGGTGCGGAAGGAAGTCGCGGCCTGGCGCGCCGCGCATGCTCGGCCCACCGCGACCATCGCACAGGTGGCGGACCACATCGAGCATGTCCGCAAGATCGCCGGCGTCGACCATGTGGGCATCGGCAGTGATTTTGACGGAATCACCGACAACGTCGTTGGCCTCGAGGACGTCTCCACCTTCCCGGCCATCTTCGCCGAGCTTGCCCGCCGCGGGTGGACGGACGCCGATCTCGCCAAGCTGGCGAGCGGAAACGTATTGCGAGTTCTCAAACAGGCCGAAGAGGTGGCGGCGCGTCTGCAGAAGACGCGAAAGCCGTCCACGGCGACGATCGACCAGCTGGACAAAGGGGTGAAGCCTCGGATGTAGCGTTCCAACGAACCGGCCACGGTGGCCATCCCTGCCATTCCGCCCGACGTCATTGATGGACCTTCCGCGACCGTCGAACACCACGCCTGCGCAGTCTCGCCCGCCTCTCCTCGTCTGGGTGTTCGTTCCCATCGTCGAGACGGACGATCCGAACCTCAGCTATTACAACGACTACAGCCAGGGCCGAGCCGAGTATCAAAAGGCGTTCGGCGAGCTTTTAGTCGAGTGGCGATGGCAGCCGGTGACCATGCGCACCTACCGCGACGTCATCGATCGCGTCCTCGCCGACTCGGCCGGATATTGCCCCGTCGTCTTGAATCTGTGCGACGGCGACGAGATCAACGGATCGCCGGGAATCTCCGTGATCCGGTACCTGAATGAAAGAGGTCTGACCTATACCGGCGCCGACGAGCATTTCTTCGACATCACCACCTCGAAGATCGTGATGAAGCAGGCGTTCGACCGCGAGCAAGTTCCCACTCCGGCCTGGGAGGTCATCCAGCCCGATGCGCACAACATTGGCGGAATCTTCGACCGACTGGGTCGGCCCCTCATCCTGAAGCCGGCCATCTCAGCCGGAAGCATGGGCATCACGATCAAATCGGTCGTGGACAACGAGGTGACGCTCACCGACCAAGTGCGTCGGATGAATGATGGCTATCGAGGGTGGGAGTTGACCGGCGGCGGTTTGTTCGTCGAACAGTTCATCAGCGGACGCGAATTCACGACGTTCATCATAGGCTCGCACGATTCACCAGACGGCAGTATCGTGTATCCGCCAGTGGAGCGAGTGTTTCACGAGGGACTGCCGGCCAACGAAAAATTTTTATCCTTCGATCGACTCTGGGAGATCTACGAAGACGAAACGCCGGTGGGGAACAACGAATTTCTCTGGACGTATCAGCAGCCGCCGCACGAGTACGTGGACGAGATCTGCGCGATCAGCTGGGCCGCATACGCGTCGGTTCGAGGAACAGGGTACGGCCGCGTTGATCTCCGGATGGACGAGAACACCAGAAAGCTCTACGTGCTCGAAGTGAACGCGCAGTGCGGAATCTCCGAGGACGAAGACCACACCTCGATCGGCGCCATTTTGCGTTTTGCGCGTTCACCGTTTAGCCGAGCAGTCCGGGAAATCATCGACGAATCGATGGCCGGCGACCTCTCCTGAATCACCGCCATCCCAACGCGTCACGACCTGCCCCTGCCCCCGACCCTGGGTTCATGAAGATTTGCGTGCTCCAGCCGGACTACTCGCCCTCCGCCGTCGACTACAAGAACTACGACCCGCGGCGCGACCTGGCCCGCCTCCTCCCCGGCCACACCGTAGACCACGTCGCCCTGAACAAGCTGACCACCTACCGTCAGCTCAAGAAACTTTCCAAGCAGGGTTACGACATCTTCGTCAACCTGTGCGAGGGCTATCTGGAATGGGACGTTCCCTCGATCGATGTGATTCACTCGCTCGAGCTCTTGAACCTCCCGTACACCGGACCCACGCCGGCGCTGTACGATCCGCCCAAGGAGTTGATGAAGTACGTCGCGTACACAGTCGGTGTGCAAACGCCACCGTACGTGCTCGTGGAAGACGTCAAGGATCTCGCGCAGGTCAAATCACGGCTCCGGTACCCGCTGTTCATCAAGCCCGCCAAGGCCGGCGACAGCCTGGGCGTGGACGACAATTCGCTCGTCTTTGACGCCAAGCAGCTCCGGCGCCAGGTCGCGGCAACGCTCGAGGAGTATCCGGAGCTCCTCGTGGAAGAGTTCATTGACGGACGCGAGTTCACGGTGCTCGTGGTGGGCGATCCCGAGGGAGGACATGGCTGCACCTCGTACACACCGGTGGAGTTCATCTTCCCGGAAGGCCGGCGGTACAAGACGTACGCCCTCAAGACATCGGAGCTCCATCCCGAAGCGAACATCCCCGTTCGCGACGCGGAGCTCGCCGCCCGGTTAAAGCGCGCCGCCGAACGCGTCTTTCGCGGATTCGACGGTGTCGGGTACGCGCGCATGGACTTCCGAATGAACGATCGCGGCGAGCTGTTTTTTCTCGAGATCAACTTCACCTGCTCGGTCTTCTACAGCGACGGCTACGAAGGCTCGGCGGACTATATCCTCAAGCACGACCGAGTCGGGCAAGCCGGCTTTGCCAAGCACATTGTCGCCGAAGGCATCGCCCGTCACCGGCGCCGCCAACGGCCGTTCGTCATCAAGGGCAACGCGCTGTCGGGGTACGGCATCTACGCTACGCGCGCGGTGGCGCCAAACGAGATTGTGTTTCGCGGCGAGGAGCGCTCGCAGCGCATTGCGTCGCGCGAGCACGTGATGTCGGTGTGGAGCGATGAAGACCAACTCCAGTTCCGGCGGTACGCCTATCCGTTGAGCGACGAGGTGTACGTCCTGTGGGACGAAAACCCAGCCGAGTGGGCGCCGCAGAATCATTCGTGCGAACCGAACACGGGCTTTCACGGACTGAACGTGGTCGCACTTCGTCCGATCGCGAGGGGCGAAGAGTTGACGTTGAACTACGGCGAGCTGCTCAACGAAGAAAGCGAGCCGTTCGAGTGCCATTGCGGCGCGGCGTCCTGCCGTGGCCTGGTCACGGGCACCGCGGGGAATTCCATCGGCGCCAGCGCGATCGAGCGGAGCGGCTGACCGCCGTCCGACTTCCGGAACGGTTGCGCCAGCCCGTAGTTTTCACCGGCACACCCGAGGAGACGGGATATGCCGGCCACGTGTAGTCATCTGTCTCAAATCAAAACGGTCAGCCCAAAAACCATGGGCTGCGAAGAGTGTCTCGCCATCGGCGGACGCTGGGTGCATCTTCGCCTCTGCCTGAGTTGCGGGCACGTTGGATGCTGCGATTCGTCGCCGAACCGGCACGCCCGGCACCACGCCCACGATACGAAGCACGCGATCGTGCAATCGTTCGAGCCGGGCGAAGATTGGCGCTGGTGCTTCGTGGACGAAATGGAAGTCTAGAGGACTTATGGCGAACGACAACGAGATCGCGTTTCCCTCGCTCACGCCCCAGGAGATCGAGGGGCTCAGCCGATTCGGCAAAGCGCGCGCGGTGGAGGCGGGTGAGATTCTGTTCGCGGAAGGCGATCGAAGTTTCTGCTTCTTTGTTGTCCTGGAAGGCGGCATCGAAATTTTTTCGCATGCCGGGACCGGCGAGCAGCAAATCGTCGTGCACGGCCCGGCGCAATTTACGGGCGACGTCGACATGCTCACCGGGCGTGCCGCGCTCGTCACGGCGCGTGCGACGCAAGCCGGCCGCGTCATGCAGCTCGGCGCCGATGTGCTTCGGCGTGCCGTCGCCGGACTGCCGGAGACCGGTGAGAAAATCCTCAAGGCGTTCCTCACACGCCGCACGATGCTGCTCAGCTCGGGCTTCGTGGGCATCAAGATTGTGGGCTCTCGCTATTCGCCCGAGGCGCATCGCTTGTGCGACTTCGCCATGCGCAATCAGATCCCGTTCACCTGGATCGATCTCGAGCAGGACGCGCAGGCCGAGGCGCTGCTCAGGCAGTTCAACATCGCGACGTCGGCCACGCCGGTCGTGATCACGCGCGACGGGCAATTGTTGACCCGACCGACGGTCGCCGACCTCGCCCACCGCATGGGGCTCGACGTCGCGCTCGATCCCACAGACGTCTACGATGTCGTGGTCGTCGGCGGGGGACCGGCGGGACTCGCCGCGTCGGTGTACGCCGCGTCCGAAGGCCTCAAGACCATCACCTTCGACGCCGTCGCCGCGGGTGGCCAGGCCGGCACGAGCTCGCGGATCGAGAACTACCTTGGATTTCCAACCGGAATCTCCGGCGCCGATCTAACCAGGAACGCCCTGCTCCAGGCGCAGCGATTCGGCGCGCAAATCTCCGTGCCGGAGAACGTCATTGGCCTGCGGCTGGAGGCCGGCGAGCGCGTGCTCGCGCTCGAGAACGGTGAAGAAGTGCGCGCACGCTGCGTGATCGTGGCGAGCGGCGTCGAGTACGGCCGGCTGGACGTCGACCGATTCTCCGAGTTCGAGGGCGCGGGTATTTACTATGCCGCGACGGAAATGGAGGCCCGCCTCTGCCGCGATGAGGAAATTGTCATCGTCGGCGCCGGCAACTCGGCCGGCCAGGCGATTGTCTACCTTTCGCGCCAGGCGCGCCGCGTTCACGTGGTGCTGCGCGGCGACGACCTGGGCAAAAGCATGTCACGCTATCTCGTTGATCGCGTCGAGTGTCTTCCGAACGTCGTGATTCACAAAGTCTGCAACGTCACGGCGCTCGAAGGGAATGGTCACCTCGGCGGACTGACGCTCAGCCATGGCGATGGCCGTGAAGAGAAGATCCAAACCAACGCGCTCTTCCTGTTCATCGGCGCGGCGCCGCACACCGGTTGGCTGCGCGGCTGCGTTCAGCTCGACGCCAAGGGATTCGTGTTGACCGGCGATTCGATTCCGCGCGAGGCGTTGAACGACGACGCGTGGAGAATAGCGGCGCGGCTGCCAAGACTCCTGGAGACGAGTCTCCCCGGCGTGTTCGCGGCCGGAGACGCGCGAAGCGGATCGGTAAAGCGTGTCGCGTCAGCCGTGGGCGAAGGCTCGATGGCGATCAGCATGGTCCACGCCCACCTCGGCCCGCGCGCCTGAGATGACGCCGCGTCGTCAGCCGACGGCCTCGGCGCCAATCTCCGTCAAACACGCGTCGTCGATCCACCCGTGCGCCGCGGCGTGTCGCGCAATGCTCAGCGTGTCGCCGGCCAGCAACAGCGAGCAACCAGTTGCGTCCAGCGCCGTGCCGAGCGCGGTGATCGCGGACGTCCGCTCGAGACTCTTGCTGACGTCACGAATGTAGACCGCGGCGATCCGGCCGGGATACTCACGCACGACTTGGGCGTAGATCTCCGGATCTTCCTGGCCGCTGTCACCGATCAGAATGAAACGCATCCACGGATACGCCTCGAGAATCTCTCGGATGATCGCTGTCTTGTGTCCGCCGTGCCCGGCCATGCTCGTGGCCAGATCCCAATCGCGAAGCAACAACGGGCCGGCCGGAATCCGCTGCGCCTCGAGGAAATCGGAGACGACGTGGTACAGATTCCACGGACTGCTCGACACGTAGAAGATCGGATTGTGCGGAGCTCCGCCGCGACCCATCTCCAGCGCGCGATAGAACGCCGCCACGCCGGGAAAGGGCAGCCGCGTCCGCGCGTTCTCGAGCAGCACGAGTCGAGCGGCGCGAAGAAAGCTGGTCACCTCGGACTGCAGCACCGTGTCGTCGATGTCGCTGATGACGCCGAACGCGGCGTGCGGCGACGGCACGAGCACCTGCGACGTTGCCTTCGCCGGAGCGCTTCCATTGGCGACGACAAGCTCGAGATCAACCGTGTGCCACTGCCCTTCGGCCAACGGCCTTTCGAGCTTGAGCCATTCGCGCAGAAAGCCTTCGTCGTCGCCAACGATGTCGTGCGTCTCTCCGCCAATCCCGGCCCGCACACGCGCGTGGGCGAGTGGATCGCTTTCGAGGCTGCGCACCGTGTTCAGCAAATTCTGCCAACCCGAGTGTGACGCGTCGCCTCGTACGATGCCTTCGTCCTGCATCACGCGGCCGAGAACGAGCGCGCGCCAGTGCGTCGCGTAGGCGCGATAGCCCACGATGTGGTACGGATCGCGGTCTACGGTGCGGTCCACGGCGCGTACAACGCGACGCGCCTGGCTGCTGAGGTCGCGACCGAGATCGCGGAGCTCGCTGCGCCAGTCAGTCATGCCTCTTCGCGGGCTGATGCCGCACGTATCGGCCGTCGAACGTCACCGCCCACGTCTTGCCGGAGTCTTGCGACGCCTCGAACGTCTGTCGCACCGTATCCCGCCCGAACGGCGTGAAGGTCAGCTTCTGAAGCACTCGGCGGCCGTCAGGGCCGAGCGTCCAGGCGTCGAAGCGCATGGCGCCGTCGCGGAACTCGCCGGTATAGTCGAGCGCGCCGCCGCCGTCGGCCATCCATATTTGGCGCCATTTGCGGAGGTTGCGGTCGTAGTAGTTGAAGCTCTTTCCGTCACCGCCCTGCGAGCCATGCCAGTTCTCAAATACGATGCATTGCTCGAGAATCGGATGAACGTCGTTGACGCCCGCCGCAGCCGCCGGCGCCATCGGTTGACCCCACGGCGCGACGTCCCACAGCCCGACCCAAAAATCGAACTGATGCGCCTCGGCGGACCCTCGACACGGATAGCGCGCGTCGGTCACGCGTGCCACGAGCGCGATGAACCGCGCGTCGCCGCGGAGGTCGGTGAAATCCATCTCGTCGGTGAACACGTTGGGCGGCAGACCGCCAAGGGCCGCGACGCTGTCGGCGAAGGCAATCGCGTGGTCGCGGTCGCCCAACCGTGCGTACGTCCGCGCCAGTCGCAACTCGACGGCGAGCGGCTGAAACCCGAGTCGTTTTGCAGTGAGAAAGGCGGGCAGTGCATCGCGGAAATGTCCGAGCGACTGCTGCGAGACGCCAATACGGAACCACGCGATCGGATTGGCCGAATCGCGCGCAACCAGCGCGGTGTATCCGGAGAGCGCCGCGGCCCAGTCGCTCTTGAAATAGGCTGAATCCGCTTTAGGGGCGGCGGTGGGCGCTTGGGCCGCCACGATCGAGCCGACGAGCGACAGCACCACAAGCGTGTAGCGTGACAACCGGCGACCTGTCATCGGAATCTCCAGCGTTGGATCGAAGCGTCGAGCGCGAGCGTTGGTGTCGCGCTCAACGTGTGTTTGACCGACGGCCCCGCTTAGCCTCGCGATGACACAGGCGCCGATGCCGTGACGAGCGGCGGCCCGGTGATCACGACGCCGGTTTGATGCGAATCCCGCGCTCCAGGGTTTGTTTGACTGGGCAGCGATCGGCGATCTCCATGAGACGGGTGCGCTGTTCGTCGGTCAGCGGTCCCGTAAGCTCGATCCGGCGGTCCACCCAAGAGATGCCCACCGGCGCCTCGGCGCACTGAATGCAGTCGGCGAGGTGCGATTGTGCACTACGCATGCGAACCACGACTTGCTCGAGCGGCCACTTCTTCCGATCCGCGTACACGCGAAGGGTCATCGCCGTGCAGCTGGCGAGCGCCGTGAGTAAATACTCATAGGGTGTTGGGCCCGCGTCGGTGCCACGGGCCGACGTTGGTTCATCTACGACCAACCGGTGTTGCCGAATGCTCGTATCGGCACGAAACCCCACGGCGCCAACTGTCGTCGTGACCCACCCCGTATCGTCCGTATCGCCGCCGTCCGCCTGGGCCGTTCCCGGCGCTTCCTCGCCTTCGCTCATCTAGGTCTCCGTGAGGGATTCCGAAAGATACGAGCCCCCACGGGAGGCGACCTAGTCGTTCCGCAGCGCCACCAACGGATCCACCCGCACTGCCCGCATCGCCGGAATGAAGCTCGCAATCATTGCCGCGCCCGTCAGCGCCGCGCTCACGCCGACGAACACCGCGGGGTCGAACGCGCTCACGCCCTGAAGAAAGAACGCCAGCGTTCGCGTCGTCAGCGCCGCAAGCCCCAGTCCGATCGCCAGCCCCGCCACGGCCAACATCGCGCCCTGCCGCAGCACCAGCCGCACGATGTCGCCGCCCTCGGCTCCGAGCGCCATCCGAATCCCGACCTCCTGCGTCCGCTGATTCACCGAATACGACATCACGCCGTACACACCGACGATCGCCAGCAGCAACGCGATTCCACCGAACACGGCCAGCAGCCGCGGCATGATCATGTCCCCCTTCTGGTCTTGATCCAACACTTCGCGCATGGTTCGAACGGAGTACGCCGGCACCGTCCGATCAATGCCAGCCAGCTGCGCACGCGCGGCCGCCGCCAACGTGGTGGGATCGAGCTTCGAGCGAATCACGACCGACAACGCCCGCTGCGGCAGTTGATGCGCCGAGAAGTACATCATGTCGGGCGCCTCAGAGTTGGGACCGAGCTCGCGCACGTCGCCGACAATCCCCACGATCTCCCGCGTCGTTTGGCCCGCTGCCGTTTCGATGATGATTCGCTTGCCGATCGCGTCTTCCTTCGGCCAGTTCTTCTTGGCGAAGTTCTCGTTGACGAGCGCCGCATCGGCGCCCTTGTAGCGATCGCCGTCCGTGAACTCCCGTCCGCGCACCAGGCGGAAGCGCATGGTCTTCAGATACCCGGGCATGATGGTGCGATACTGCGCTGTCGGCGCCTTCCCCGTCTCCGGCTTGGGCCGCCCTTCGATCGCGTACGACGTTCCGCTACCGCCTTCCGTGGGCAGATAGCTCACCGCGCTCGCGTTCTCGACGCCCGGAACCGCCGTCAACCGACCGAGGAGATCGTCTTCAAACGCCACCAGACGGCTCGTGTCGGCGTACTGATTCGCCGGCAGCACGAGTTTCATCGTGAGCAAATTCTCAACGTCGAAGCCGAGGTCGATGGTCTGTGTGCGAATCGCGCCTTTGATCAACAGTCCCGCGGAGATGAGCAGAACCAGCGCGAGCGCGATCTCCGCTACCACGAGCGATGCGCCGAGGCGGTTGCGGTGGAGGCTCATGGTTCCGCTCCGTCCGCCCTCGCGAAGGACGTTGCTGATGCCGGCCTTGGTCGCGCTGAACGCCGGCGCAACACCGAAGACGATGCCCGCGACGACCGAGATTCCGAGCGTGTAAGCGAGCGCGCGGGCATTGAGCGTGATGTTCTCCGCGCCGGGAATTTGCGCCGGGAAAATGCTCACGATCGCTTTGATTCCCCAAATCGAAAACACCGCGCCGAGCACACCACCGGCAAGCGCAAGCACAATGCTCTCGGTGAGCAACTGGCGGATGAGCCGCCCGCGGCTCGCACCGACCGCCGTGCGCAGCGCGAGCTCGCGCGCCCGGCCCGTTGCACGAGCCAGCAGCAGGTTTGCCACATTCGCGCAGGCAATCAGCAGAACGAACACCACCGCGACCGTGGACACCGCCGCGCCTCGACTAAATCCGTCGCCCAGAATCGCGGTCTGCAGCACCTCGCTCCGCGCGCTGAACTCGCGGTCCTCGTCGAATTGTTTACCGAGTCGCGCCGTCATCGCGGCCAGTTCCTGGTCCGCCGCGACTTTGGAAACCCCCGGCCGCAAGTGCGCGATCACAGCGTAGCTGCGGTTCATGCGCTGCTCGGTGCCGTCATGCACGAGCGGCGTCCAAATGTCCGTGGTGAGCTCCGGAAACCTGAACTTCTCCGGCATCACCCCAACCACAGTGAACGGCACGCCGTTCAACTTGACGATTCGTCCCACTGCGGCCGGGTCGCCCGCAAAGCGGCGTTTCCAAAACGCGTTGCCGAGGACCACCACCTTGGCCGCGCCTGGCTGTTCTTCTTCGGGCAGGAACGCGCGGCCGACCAGCGGGGCCGTCCCCATGACCTTGAAAAAGCTCGGCGTCACGCGACTCCCTTCTACGCGCTCCGGCCGCTCTTCCTCGGCGAGGTTGAAGCTCCCGCCGCTGTGCGCCGCGAGCTCCATGGTCTTCGACTCCCGCCGCCAGTCGAGGTAGTCGGGCATCGACGACGTGGCACGCGTCCATCCGCGCGCGGGGTTCGTCGACCAGACTTGCAGGATGTGATTCGCGTCGGGATAGGGCAGCGGCGTGAGCATGAACCCGTCGATCGCGGCAAAGATCGTGGTGTTCGCGCTGATTCCGAGCGCCAGGGACAACGTGGCAATCCCGAAGAGGGCCGGACGCTTGAGCAGGGAACGAACAGCGAAACGGAGATCACGCAGGAGCTGGTCCATGGAGTTTGCCGGGTTTCCGTGAGCGAGTCTTCTGGCGGGTGTCCCACTATCGGCGGAACGCTGCCGGGGGTTTCAACGTGCGCGCGTTTAGAGTAAGTACCTTCTCTGCCCCTCAACGGTTGCTCCCCATCCAATGAATCCCTTTCGTCTCGACATACCCCGGAGTACGGCGCGCACGCTCGCCGGTGCGGTGGTCGTTTGGAGCGCGGTCGCGTGCGCAGGGTCTGGGACGCCGGCGTCGGCAAGCGCTTCTCCAGCGGGTGCCGCCGACCAGTCGCTTCTCCCGGGTCCGATGCCCGCCCGGCCACCGCAACAGTGGGTTGGACTGCTCGGGGAATACGACGCGCCGGCCGGAATGCGGCTCGTCCTCGAGGACAGCGGCAAGCTCTGGATCGCGGACACGTCGCACAATGCATCGGCGCTCCGCGAGACGTCGGTGGGGTCGTCGGAATTCGTCGTCAATCCCGAAGACGCAGGCCGCATTCTCGGTCGCGCCGCGCCGGTCATCAAGTTCGCCCGCGACGCCGGAGGGCGTTCGACGTCGGCAACGGTTGGCGACACGCGCATCGTACGTCGCGACATCGAGCCCGGCCCCGGGACCAATCAACTTCGCGTGACACCAGTTCGGCCCGTGGCCGAGTTGCGGGTCGAAGCGCTCGCCGCATCGCCGCCCAAGGAGCAGGGCACCTTTCACGCGCCCGAGCTGGTGGAGCTCACACATCTCGATCCAACCATCAAGCTCGAGATCCGCTACGCCACGACGAACAACTTCCTTGGCACGCGCTTCTACGACGAAGCGCGCGCCTTCATGCAAGCCCCGGCCGCGCAAGCGGTGGTGCGCGCGCACCAATCACTCCGCGCGCTCGGCTACGGCTTGCTGATTCACGATGCGTATCGTCCCTGGTATGTGACCAGGATGTTCTGGGACGCAACGCCGGTCGAGAAACGTTGGCTCGTCGCGAATCCAGCCGAGGGCTCGCGCCACAACCGCGGCTCGGCCGTGGACCTCACATTGTATGAGATCTCGTCGGGACGCCCCATCGATATGCCGAGCACGTACGATGAGAGCACCGATCGCGCGTTCGCCAGGTATCCGGGTGGGACGTCGCTACAACGATGGCACCGTGCGCTGCTGCGACGGGCGATGGAAGCGCAGGGGTTCGCCGTGAATCCGAACGAATGGTGGCATTTCGATTTCAACCGCTGGCGCGAGTATTCGATCGGGAACGTGGCGTTCGACAAGATCGCCCCTTGACCTCGCCAAACGGGGCCGGAGAGCGAGCGGGACCGCGGCAGCGGGTCTGCGCCGTGGTGAGCAGAAAGATTGATGGTCGAGGTCGCATGAACGCGCGTCAGGCGTTTGTGTACTACTGACATGCCAATCACCCGACTCGATATGACCTATTCGTCTCGTTTGCTTCGTGCCGGCTTGACCGGTGTCGCGTTGTTGACTGCCGCCGCGTGCGGCTCCGACTCGTCGAAGAACCCCACGGCGCCTGGTGGCTCCGGCAATTTGGACCTCACGCCGTTAATGGCCGAGATCTCTCGAGGAACGCCGGCGGCGGCGCGGACCGAGATGGGCCCGTCAGCGATGGGTGGCGCGACGTCGGCAGTCGTGCCCACCGCGTGCGCGTACACGTCGGCAAGCCAGAGCTTCACCTGTCCCGCGCGAACGTTCAACGGGATCACGATCACATCGTCGTACATGTTGTTGGATGCTGCCGGTCACGCGCAGTCGGCGGCGGACGTCGCCACGACCGCGGCGGTGCGCCTCCAATCGGCGATCAAGGGAACGCTGACCCTCCCCGGCACCGGCGCGATCACGGGAACCGTCGCGGTCGATCGAGCGGAAGACGTGACGCTCAGCGGATTGATCACCGGCATCCACACGCTCAACGGGACCGGATCGGGAACGACCGAATCCAACTCGACGATCGGCGGTCTGTCGCTGCATCTCACATCGACCGAGACGAGCAAGACGACCGACGTGGTTCTGGCGAAGCCGGGCGCGTCGTCGCAATGGCCGCTCTCGGGCAACATCACGAGCGATCAGAAGATCGTCTCGAGTACGGGAAGCCTGCCGGCAGTGACGTCGACCATTCACACCGTCATGACCTTCGACGGCTCGGCGAAGCTCACAGTGACGATCGTCACCGGCGGGAAGAGCGTGACGTGCAATATCGATCTGAGCAATCCGTCGCCCACGACATGTTCATAGTACACTAATAGCTCGGCTCAGTCACATGCTATGGCATTCACGCTCCGGCGTCCGTCGCACGACGGCCGCCGGAGTTCTTTTTGTCGTCACGGGTATCGTCATCGCCGGATGTTCGTCGGACGCGCCAACAGGCGCCGGCGCCGCAACGCTTGACCTCAGAGCGCTGGGGCTGGAGCTTCAGAATGCGTTGCCGATCGTGGCGGCATCCGAGCTGAGCGATCCGACGACGCCGTTCCATTCGCCGGTTCCTATTTTCAGTGAATGCCCATACACGCCGGCCGTGCAGAGCTTTGTGTGTCCCATCCTGCCAAGCTTTTTTCCAGGAGTGAACACACAGCAGACCGTGACGCTGTATGACGGCGCGGGTCGCACACTGTCGTCCGCCGATCGTAGCGTGACGGAATCCTTTCGACTCGTGACGACGACGTCGGGAACGCTCGGCGATGCCTCGGCCGCCCTCATGTCCCGCGTCGAAGACCTCACGCTCAGCGGACTGCTCGAGGGCAAGTATGTGCTGAATGGAACGACCATCAGCCGCGAGGAAAGGGCGCCAACCAGCGCGGACGGTTTCGCATTCATCATAAGCGACACGACGCGAATGAGCGACGTTCACCTGCCTGTCGCCGTAAGCAGCACGACCTGGCCGCTATCAGGCACCGTTACGGAACAATGGTCCGGCGTCTTCGATGCGAGCCACCCTTCTGTGACCTCGCACGTTAGCATGATGTTCGACGGCACGTCCTTCATGACGTTGACCCGTGCGAGCAGCACGGGCACTCACACCTGCCGGATCGACCTCGCATTCCTGACGCCACCACCCTGTGTCTAACGTGAACAACAACTCCGCGCCGCTCTCGATTGGGATGGTCCTGTTCCCAGCCCTCACGCAGCTGGACCTCACAGGACCATACGAAGTCTTCTGCCGAATGCCCGGCGCCAAGGTGCATCTGCTGGCGGAAAGCGCTGCGCCGGTCCGCAGCGAATTCGGACTCACTATTGCGCCGGACTGTGGCTTCGATCAGGCGCCGCCGCTGGACATCCTCTGTGTTCCGGGCGGATGGGGCGTGAACGCGCAACTCGAGAACGCCGTCCTGCTCGATTTTCTCCGTGCGCAGTCACACGCGCGGTACGTGACGTCGGTGTGCAGCGGCGCATTCCTCCTCGGTGCGGCCGGATTGCTCGATGGGTACCGGGCGACCACACACTGGATGTCGCTCGACCTGCTGCCACTCGTCGGTGCGATCCCGGTGGCCGATCGCGTCGTCGTTGATCGCAATCGAATCACGGGCGCTGGAGTGACGGCCGGGATCGACCTCGCGCTGGTCATCGCCGCGGAGTTGTTCGGCGCGGCGAAGGCGCAGTCGATTCAGTTGGCGGTGGAATACGATCCGGCTCCGCCGTTTGAGAGCGGCTCGCCACGGACGGCGCCAGGCGAGATCCGCGACAGACTGTTGGAGGCATCGCAAACCGCGTTGATACAGCGCAGAGAAGGGATTCAGCGCGCCATGCAAAAAAGCGCAACCAACTAACGAACTGCAACGCGCCGGGCTGGCAGCAGCGGCGCTGACGGCTTCGTGCTGCACTGCCACAGGACAGACTTTTCTCGGGTCCGGCGCGCACCACCGCTGCCGATGTTCGAGACCTGAGCTCGGATTGGCCGCGCCGAGTTCTGTCACGTCGCCGTGCAGCAGTCAGCCGTCAGCTTTGCTGCTACGAGCCCGGGGCATTGCTGTTGCCGCAAATGGTTCGCCCAAAGCTGGTGCCGCACCTGGTTCGCCCAACCCTGTTGCGCCGTCACCGCCCGCCAGCAACGCCCAACTGAGGACGACCGTAGTACTTCGTCGACCCCTCCACCTCGAGTCTTCCATGTCCAAGCTCATCGCGCGCCTCGCCCTGCTGACGCTCTCCGTCTCAGCCGCTTCGGGCCTCGCCGCCCAGAAATCCAAGCCGCTCGACCGCGCCAATCTGGATACCACCTGTGCCGCCTGCACCGATTTCTACCAATTCGCCAATGGCACGTGGCTCAAGCGCAACAAAATCCCGCCCGACAAGACCAACCTGGGCAGCTTCGGAATGCTCGGCGACAAGAACCAGGAGGTCGTGCAGAAAATCGTCATCGACGACTCCCACCTGGTGAGCGACGGCGAAGCCAAGGCCGGATCAAACGACTGGAAGGTCGGAACATTCTATCTGTCGTGCATGGACACCGCGACGATGGAGACGGCCGGCTTCAAGCCGATCAAGCCCGCCCTCGACGCGATTACCGCGGTCAAGACGACTGACGACGTCGTCAAGACCTTTGGGAGTCGCGCCGGACGCGGTGGCGGAGGTGGGGGCGGCGGTCGCGGCGGCGGTGGTGGACTCGCACCCTTCTCACTCGGACCGCAGACCGACCCGCGCAACAGCAAGCTCGTGATCCTGTCGGCGAATCAAGGCGGGCTGACGCTCAACCGCGAAGATTACGTCGGCACCAACGATCGCGCGGTGAAACGCCGCTCCGACTACACCGATCATGTGAAGCGCTCGCTCGTTCTCATCGGCGAGAGCGATTCTCAAGCGGCCACCGACGCGAGCGCCATTCTCAAGCTCGAGACGGCGCTGGCGAACATCACGATCCCGCAGGCCGACATGCGCGATCCGGTCGCCACGTATCACAAGATGACGCTCGCCGACTTCGGCAAGATGACGCCGCACGTGAACTGGTCGCGCTATTTGCAGCAGCAGGGCGCCAAGACGGTAGCCGACGTCAACGTCCGCGCACCCGCGTACTTCACCGCACTCGACTCGCTGCTGGTCGCGACTCCGGTCGACAACTGGAAGGCGTATTTGCGTTGGCACACCGTGAGCGGCGCGATGGGTTCGCTCAGCTCGGGGTTCCGGAAGGAAGCGTTCCGCTGGCAACAGCTCACGAGCGGCGTGCTGGAGCAGCAAGCGCGCTTCAAGCAATGCTCGGCCGCGACCAACGCGGCGCTGGGTGAAGCGGTCGGCCAGGATTGGGTGAAGCGCAACTTCTCGCCCGAAGCCAAGGCGCGCGCCACGAAAATGGTAGATAATCTCGTGTCGGCGCTCAGGGATCGCATCAATGGGCTCGACTGGATGAGCGCCGAGACGAAGGTGCAGGCGGTGGCCAAGCTCAACGCATTCCTGCGGAAAGTCGCGTACCCCGACAAATGGCGCGACTACTCCACGCTCGCGATCAAGCCGGGCTCATATTATGAGAATCAGCGAGTGGTCGGTGAGTGGAACTCCGAGCGCAGCTGGGCGCGCGTCGGCAAAGCGCCCGACCGCACCGAGTGGGGCATGACGCCGCCCACGGTGAATGCGTCCTACAGTTCGTCGCTCAACCAGATTCAGTTCCCCGCCGGCATCTTGCAGCCGCCCTTCTTCGATGCCAACGCCGATGACGCCGTGAACTACGGCGCGATCGGCGCGGTAATCGGGCACGAGATGACGCACGGCTTCGACGACTCCGGCCGGCAGTTCGATGCGACCGGCAACCTGCGCGACTGGTGGACGCCCGAAGACGCCGCGAAGTACAAGGCGGCGGCGCAGCGCGTGGTCGATCAGTTCAACGGCTTCACCGTCGTCGATTCCGTCTCGCATGTGAACGGACGCCTCACGCTTGGTGAGAACATCGCCGACCTCGGAGGCCTCACAGTGGCGTACTTCGCCATGGAAAAGGCGCTCGGCAACAAGCCGCGCACCAAGATCGACGGCTTCACCCCGGAACAGCGCTTCTTCCTCGGCTGGGCGCAGGTGTGGCGCGGACTTTCGCGTCCGGAGTCGCAGTTACAGAACTTGAAAACCGACCCACATTCACCGGGCAAATGGCGCGTGGACGGCCCATTGGCTAATATGCCCGAGTTCAAAGCTGCCTGGGGGTGCAAGGAAGGCGATCCCATGGTACGCGCGGACAATCTGAGGGCGCGAATCTGGTAGGTCACTGAACGCCGGCGCGCCGTTGTGTCAGGCGGGCCGGCGCCACGCGGGGACTCGTATGCGGACCACCGCTCTGACCAGTCGCCGATTGGGAAACGCTCGCCAAGGTCGCGGCAGACAACTCGCCGCGGCCTTGGCTGCTTTATTTGGCGCGGCGCAGATCGCGGTCGCACAGAACCCGCCGGCCCGGTTGCCCGCGGTGGTCGTCAACGCCGCGCCTGATCCGCCGGGCCCGCGCAAAATTGCCGGCGTCGTGCGCGACACATCGGGCGTTCCCGTTGGCGAAGTCGAGGTGACAATTCCCCAACTGCAACGGCGAGCGATCACGCAACTGGATGGCTCGTTCCACTTCGAGGACATCGGGCGTGGCAACTACGCCGTGCGCGCCCGAAAACTCGGCTACGCGCCTCAGATTCGTACAATCCTGGTAGATGCGTCGGGCGGCGCCGGCGCATTCGCGCTGGTGCCGTTGCCGCAGGCGCTGGCGCCGGTGGTCGTCACCGTCGCGCGCGGCGGTCTGAGTGGAGTCGTGGGCGACACAGCGTTCAAGCCGCTTTTCGGCGCCGACGTTCGAGTGTTGGGCCATGGCGAGTCGGTGAAGACCGACTCGCTCGGGGCATTCTACTTTCCGCTGCGTCCGGGGAAATACATCGTTACCGTGACGCAGCCGGGGTTCGACTACAAAATGGTGTCAATCACGGTGCCGGACGACAGCGGGCGTCGAGTCACCGTCTTTCTTCCGCCACTCAAGCGCGCGCCAATCGCGAGAGAGGCCCACAACCTGGACGACTTCGAGACTCGATTGGAGCATCGCAGCGAGATGCGTTCGCGAGTCTACACCCAGGCGGACCTCAAGCGAATGAATATCGAATGGGCGTATGACGCCGTGAACATCGCCTTCGGCGCGCTCTGTCACGGAAGAATGTGCCGCACGGACAACAATTGCTCGGCCGTCGTCAACGGCGGTCCCGCGACGATCGACATCGGGACGCTGACGGTGGATCAAATCGAGACGATGGAGGTCTACGTCGGGGCCCAGGATCCTGGCTCCTCGCGCGGACAGATCGGGGCGGACATCGTGAAAGGATCGTCGCACGGTTCCCTCCCGCTGGTTCCGCTCACGAACAGAACTCTCGCGCTGAGCGAGAACTGGGGAAAGAACTGCGTCACCACCTACGTGTGGTTGCGTTGATGTTATCGTCCGTCCGTGCTTGACGCTCAGTCACAGTTTGCTAAAATGCTTTTCGAGGAAATGCATATGGTCGTGAGCGTCGCTGGCCGTAGGGTTGTCGCCGGCGCAGTCCTCGTCCTGGCTGCCGCGTGCTCCCTGGACACCGATCCCCTCCCCACCGGTCTCGACGTCGGAGCCGTGTTGTCGGAGATGACCGGTGCGCTGCCGCTGCAGGCTGTGCTGCAATTGACCGACGGCACCGCCGCATTCCATCCAGCGTCGATAGACCTCAGCGGTTGCAACTATGTGGCGGCGAGTCAGGCGTTTATATGTTCCCCGATCGCCACAACACTCGACGGCCTGACGTCCGTTCACTTTACGACGACTCGTTCGATCAGCTTCGCCGATCTGGCGGGCCACGTCCTCGCCTCGGCCGACGCGGCCACGGTCGCCAGCGTGCATGTCATCACAACGACCACGGGCACGTCGGAACAACCCGGCATATCGACGAAAACATTCTCTCGCGTCGAAGACCTCACACTGAGCGGACGCACCGACGGCACTCATGTGATCGACGGCATCGCGGTGGCGACCTCAAAAGTCGAAGCAGCCATTTCACTCCTCAACTTCACTACCGCCGACACAACGCGTTTTGTGAACCTCACACTCGCGACCGGAACGTCGGTCGTGCCGATTGCCGGGACGGTCACTGACGATCAGACGCGGATCGTCACCGCGACGAACGTCGCATCGTTGACCCACGTCGGACTCACGTTCGACGGATCAACATTGATGGGAATGGTCAGAACAAAGGACGGCACGTCGTCGAGCTGCAAGATCAATCTGGCCGCGGTGGCACTTCAGACGTGCTAGCCGCCGGGCTCAACCCCGCCCTCGCGGCGGAGTTGGCGCCCACGCCGCGGAATCCGCCGCGCTCGCCGGCCCGATCTTCCCCTCCACCGCCTTCATCAACGTCGCGGGATCATAGACGCGCCCCGCCTTGATCACGACGCGCGGCAATCGCGTTCGACGAATGTCCTGCAGCGGATTGCCGCGCACGACCACCAGGTCGGCCCACTTGCCCACCTCGATGCTGCCGAGGCGGTCGCCCAGGCCGATGGCGCGCGCGCTGTTGATGGTCGCGATCTTGAGCACCGCCGCGTTGGGAATTCCTGAAAGCGAAAACGAGAGCAGCTCGCGATGCACCGAGAACGGCGTGAAGAACTCGCCCCAGCTCGGATGATCCGTGCCGAGCGTGATGAGGTCGCCGCCGCCGGCGTCGTAGAACGCTTTGATCTCTTTCCGCTTGTTCCAATAGATGTTCTCAAACTGCTGGTTGACCGTTCGCGGCGAGCGCGCGGCGAGCACGGAGCGCATGTACGGCGTGAGAAAACTCTGCTCGTCGGCGAAATAGGTGAACACCTCCGGATCCTTCTTGCCGTAGTAGCCGTACGCGCTGAGCGTCGCGTCGAAGTACGTATGCTCCTGCTGGTACAACGCCACGACTTTCTTGAACTCCGGCGTGTCGAACGACATATGCTCATATGACGCATATGCGGAGCGATCGGGAGTGAACGCGTCGCCGCCCAGGAAATGCTCGATCCGGTCAATCCCCATCATGATCGCGTCGCGCGGATTCACGCTGTTCCGGTTTCCAGAGTCGAGATGGCCAGTCACCGTGAGCCCATGAAAGTGCGCGCGTTCGATGAGCGCGCGCAGCTCGTCCGGCGTCACGCCCTTCGCCTTGAATCCCTTCGCACCCAGCTCGACCCAATGATCCACCTCCGCGTAGATCTGCTGGGCCGTGATCGCGCGGTCCCACCCCGGGCGAGCGCTTCCGAAGTACGGGCCCGAATTGAGGAGACGCGGCCCCGGTTGCTCGCCGTTTTCGATTCGAATGCGCAACGCGCGCATCACGTTGGGATCCATCTCGCCGGCCGGAAACGTCGCCGTCACTCCGTTGGCGAGAAAGAGCGACGGATACGCCGCCGTCTCGTCCTTCCGTCCCGCGTTGAACAGCTCCACCGCGTAGTGCGCGTGAAGATCGAACAGCCCGGGAATCACCGTCTCCGTATCGGCCAACTGAACCTTCTCCGCGTTCGCCGCCGCAACAGAGAGATCGCCGCCGACGCGAAGGAACTTCCCCGCACGAATGAGAATCCCGGGGTTGTGGATGCGATCGTTGCTCGTCGAAGTGAACAGCCAACCGCCCGTGACGAGAACGTCATGCTCCTGGGCCGCGGCCAATCGGACGACGAGGCACAACAGAAAGACTACAGCGCGCTTCATAAAATCTCGGGAGCTCAGGGATCTCGGGCGGAACGGCGAATGACCACGTGACGCCGGCACGAAGCAACGAACACGGACGCGCGAACCATGCGCCGTCCGACTTCTCCTGTCCAGTGTGCCGCAGGCAAGCGACGCGATAGTATTTGCTATACCGATGTCATCCGCCGCCGCCACAACCGATCCGCACGACCGCATCATCGACGACTATACCTCGCGCGCCGCGCAGCACGGGCGCGTCCGGGACGATGCCGCACGCGTCGCCTCGCGGATTGGATCGGCGCGCCTGCTGGTGTTCATCGCAGCGGCGGCGGGCGTCGCGATCGCGGCGCGACGTGATGCGCCTGTCGTCGCCTGGAGCATCGGCCTCATCGGGTCACTCGTTTTCGTCGGGCTCGTATACCGACACCGCAGGCTTTCCGCGCTCGTTCGCCTCCACGACGCGTTGCGCCGAAGCTGCGACACCGGCACCAGCCGCATCCGCCGAGAATGGTCCGCGCTCCCAGCCGCCCTCTCGGTGAACTACGCGAGAAGCCATCCATTTGCGGGAGACTTGCACCTCTCCGGTGAAACATCGTTGGCGCAATTGCTCGGCCCAGTGAGCGCCGCGGTTGGACACGATGCGCTCACACAGTGGCTGCTCGCCGAGTCGCCGCCGTCCATCGATGCGTTGCGCGGACGCCAAGAGGCGATCGGAGAACTGCGCCCACTCACCGACTGGCGCGAGCGACTTGGCGTACACGCAGCCGGCGCCGGCACCAGCGCGTCGGTCGAAAAGCTCTTGACCTGGGCTGAGAGTGACGGCTGGCTGCGTGCCCGCCCTGGCATTCGCTGGGCGGCGCGGACGCTCGGTGTCGTCACTCCACTGGCGATCCTTGCTGCGATTCGCGGATTGATCCCGGACGCCGTCGCGATCGTGTTGGTGGTCGTCAATCTTCTCGTGGTGGCGAGCGCGCGCCGGCGCGTGAACGACACCCTGCAGAACGCTTCGGCACGCGGCTTCAACGGGCGCGCTTACAGCGCGATGTTCGACCACGCCCATCGCACCGCGTTTCAATCAGGGCACCTTCGCGCGTTGCAGGAACGAATGGGTGGAGGCGTCGCCGCTCCCGCGCTCGAGCGCCTCGCTCAGATTTCGACATGCGCGGATGTGCGGCTGTCGCCCATGGGACACGTCGTCATCAATGCGTTGACGCTGTGGGATATTCACGTCGTTGATGCCCTCGAACGCTGGCAGGCGCAGCACGGCGGCGTTATGCGCGATCGTCTCAGCGCGCTTGGCGAGCTCGAAGCGCATTCCGCGGTCGCGACGCTGGCCTACGAGAATCCGACGTGGACGTTTCCCGCCTTTCGCGACGACGTGCACAGCGTCGAGGGGTCGGACCTCGCACATCCGCTCCTGGCGGCAAGCACGAGAGTCGCCAACGACGTCGCGGTAGGACCAACGGGAACGTTTCTGCTCGTCACCGGCTCGAACATGGCCGGGAAGAGCACACTCCTCCGGTCCATCGCGTTGAACGTGGTGCTCGCGCAGGCAGGGGCTCCGGTGTGCGCCAGCGCCTTTCGTCTCCCGCGCGTGCGCCTTCGCACGAGCATTCATGTGCACGACGCGCTCGAGGACGGGCTGTCGCTGTTCATGGTCGAGCTGCTTCGGCTGAAGGCGATCGTCGACGCGGCGCGCGAAGGGGACGACCCGCCGTTGTTGTACGTGGCGGACGAGATGCTCCGCGGCACGAATATGCAGGAGCGGCGGCCGGCCGTCGCCGCGGTGTTGCGACATCTCCTGCGCGCCGGTGCAATCGGCGCGATTGCGACGCACGACCTCGAGCTTGCCACCGAACCTGAGCTCGAGGCGCACGCGCGAGCCGTCCATCTCGTCGAGCAGTTCCGAGAGACCAACGCTGGGCCCGAGATGTGGTTCGACTACCGCGTGAGACCCGGCATCGCGACATCGCGCAATGCACTGAAATTGCTCGAGATGGTCGGTCTCGGTGACGACCCTGTCGCGAGACCGAGCGCTACGCCTTCGGGAGAACGGACGACCGCATGAAGCCGAAGTTCCAGCCGTTGTCCGCAAAGCACGCGGCGCTCGCGCTTCGAATGCCCGATGAGGCTCCTGTGATGAGAGCCGTCTTTGACATGGCCGGAGTTCGCAGGTTGGCAATGGTTTAGTCGGGCGCTCGCGAAATGAAATCCGCGATGAGGGCGCGGCTTCGGTCGTCCAACGCCGCGTGTCCTTGCGTCGAATCGAGATACCGTTCGCTTCGCGACAGCGTTCTCGCCGCGGAGTCAGCGAGATCGTGTGGAGTTACCGGATCTCGCCCGCCGGAGATGAGCAACGTGGGAATTGCCGACACGACCGGTGTGGTGAACTGCGGTGAGATCACGCCGCGTGGCCATACGCGGCACGCCGCGAGAAGTTCCGGCACGACGGGTGTTCCCAACAGCGACGAGTCGTCGGCGGCCGCGTCGACTGCGGTAAGCCGCGGCGCATCCTCGCTGCAGAGAACGGAGAGTTGGAGTCCCTCGCGCCGCTCCGAGCGACGCGATCGAGATTCTCGCACGAACCGCCGCGCAAGCGGCGCGTAGTCTCCGGCCGCAACCGCGCGGTGCACCAGTGGCAACGCGCCGAGAATCGCGCCGGGCGCGTAGGTTTCGCCCCAGAGCAATTCGGCGACAGCTCGCGCGGTAAGTGTGATGTGCTCTCTCGAGAGCCGTCTCCAATTCCAGAGGCTTACTTCGACGGGCGCAGATCGTAGCCGAGCGAGCAGAGTCGCGATGTCGCCGCGCGGGTCGGGCACCTGAGAGTTGCAACGAGCGCTTGCTCGGCACTCGGCAAGATCCGCATCCAGCGCCTGCGCGACACCGCGGCCGAAGTCGCGCCCGGCGGGCGCCTCCGGCGGAAGCACGCCGAGCAGCGCGGCGCGACGAACATGTGATGGGAATTCGCGCATATAGGCGAGCGCGAGACGACTTCCATACGACGCGCCGTACAGATTCACCTGGCCCAGATGCAACGCTGCACGCACGTCGTCGAAGTCCTGCGCCGCCGCCTCCGTGGTGTATTGCGCCAGATCCGCCCGACGCGAGAGACGGGCCGCGCATTCGCGGACGCGCGCAATTGGAAACATCGGCTGGAGATACGGCGCGATTCGACCGCCGTTCTCGTAGAGGTCGCAGGTCAACGGCTCGTCGTTCCCCGTTCCCCGCATGTCCACCAAGAGGAGATCGCGCGACCCGCGCAACGCGTCGAGTGCACCGCTCGCATACGCGGCGTAGGCGGTGGTCGAGATCCCCGGGCCACCATTGAAGAACACCAGTGGGTCGGGTTCGACTGTCGCGCCGCGCGCCGGCAGTACCATCACGCCCAGGTACAGTTCTCGCCCGCCAACGCTGCCGCGATGCTCGGGAACGACGATCGTTCCACAGCGCGCGAGCTCGCGCGTCGCCCACGACACACACCGATGCAGGTGCAGCGCGCCCGCGCGGCGCGCGCGCTCGGTCGAGGACGCACACGCGAGCAACAGAAACGCGGTGACGAGTTGACTCCAACGGCGTATGGGGCGCAACGCCCGCCTCGACAGTTATGGTTCGTGCCGAGGTCGTGCCATTCCTTGCTCGGCGATCTGAAGACTACTGCAGACCGGAAACCCGAGACCTGGCCGCTCTACTTACCCGCGAAGATCACTTTGTCGGCGATGAGCGACCCGTCCTTCGCTTTTTTCGCCAGGACGACCGCCTCATCGCCTACGCCGAGCACCTTCGCGCTCGCCTTGATCTCGGTGACGGGCGTGTTGGGCGGTACCGTTACGCTTTGCGAACCGCCAGGATACTGAACCACCAGCGTAGATCCATTTGCGCTACTCACGCTGCCGTTCGACATTCGCGACGGCTGTGCTGTGCCGTTCGTCATTCGCGACGCATCGGGGCTGCCCGCCACCTTGCCATTGGTCATGCGGTTGCCGTTCGCGCCGCCCGCCGGCGCCATCATGCGACTTCCCTCTCCGAGCCCTCGCAGCTCATCCGGAAAGACATGAATCTCCGTCGCCTGCTCCGACCCGTCGGGCTGCTTGACCGTGGTGACCCCGATGAACGACGATTCCTTGACCTTGGAAAGGTCGCTCGGACCGCGCTCGTAGAGACGCAGCGGCTGAACCACTTTCAACGTTGCGGCACCGGAATCGGTATTGACCATGACCTCATTCGAAGACACACGCACGACCGTGCCTCTAACCATCACCATGGATTCGGCGTCCGTGACTTCGCCGCTCTGTGCCCCCGTTTTGGCTTTGTCCGAGTCGACGCCGCTACTGCAAGCTCCAACAGCGGACAACAGAACACAAAGCATAACAATTCGGCTCGATCGGTCGACGACAACATCTGTCAGGGGCGTTGACATGGGGCGCTCGCACAGTTGGGAAAGCCACCGGAGGCGGGTTCGGAGGGCGGCAATGACGTTCCGCGCTATCCATGCATGTCCCGTGCTCGCAATCAAAAAAACTAATGAGTGTTTATACAGGTCATGAGGACCACCGACGCAACAACGATCGTCGCCAAGTCGCGGGGGCTGACACCATATGTGACGCCCGATAGGACCCGCGCGAACGCCAGGAAGCCGCCGAGTCCGGTAGCAAGGCCCACAACCGTGAGCGTCCCACCGCTCTTCACGACCATCCGCATTGTCTCGCGCGGCTCCGCGCCAAGCGCAAGACGAATCCCGATCTCCTTCGTTCGCTCGCCCGTACTGTACGCGAGCACGCCGTAAATCCCGAGCAACGACAAGAACAATGCGATGAACGCGAACGCCGACAGAATTCCCGACGCTACGGAGCGCGGACCTACCGAGCGAGATACGACATCAGGCATTGCCGCGATGTCAAAGAGCGGCAGAGTGGGATCCTGTTCTCGCACGGCCTGACGAAGCATGGCGACCGTCCGGTCAAACGATACATGCGTGCGAACAACAATCGTCACTTCGCCGAGGCGCGACGCCGCATGAAAGAAGTAACATCAAGGCGATCGCCACCTGTGCGACCACTGCCGCCTTCAAGAACCGATTCCTTCATTTCCCCCCACGCCACACTCATGCCGGATCCGGCCGAGGAGCGACAAACCAGCTCATGATCTCGTTGGTCTCGGTCCACGCCTGCGTCTCCCGCGCCAACTGCTTTTTCCCGGCACGGGTGAGGGTGTAGAATCGCGCCCGACGATTGTTATCGGACACGCCCCACTCCGCCGAGATGAATCCCTCCTGCTCGAGCTTGAGGAGCGCGGGGTAGAGCGTGCCGTAGTTGAGCGCGAGCCGGTGCTTGCTTGTCTCCTCGATCCGTCGAGCAATCCCGTACCCGTGTAACGGACCGAGCACATCTAAGGTTTTGAGCACCATCAGCGACAGCGTACCCTGCTGAACGTCCCGCTTCTCCGACACGACGTGCTCCTCTGGAAGTTCACCGACAAGAATGACTCTGTTCCTATTGGTTTGCAATAGGGCCACGACGAAATAGCACCAACGACAACTGGTCTTTTCGCCGACCGCTGTGCAGACTCCAGTAATGCTCATCCCGCGGCTGACGCTGCCACTCATCGCCCTGTGTGGCCTCGTCGCCCAAGCGCCGGTCGGCGCTCAGCAGGCGCCGCCGCCATTGACGTCCTTTCTCGAGCAGAGCGCCGGCTTCAACGAGAAGCAGTTCGCTGCGCTCGAGCGCGGACAATCCGTCGCGAAGGTGCTCAAGACCACGATCGATCGCGACGTTGCCGTCGTGAGCGTCATCACGGTCGACGTTCCGCGGGCGTGGTTCGTCGAGCATCTCACCGCGGTGGACCGACCGCTGCGCTCGCCCACTCGCTCGCTCTCCGGCGTGTTCAGCACGCCCGCGGTGCCGGGCGATATCGGAGACCTCGCGCTTTCCAAGAACGACGTGAAAGACCTCAAGGCGTGCCACCCGCGCTCGTGCAACTTCAAATTGCCCGCGGCCGGTATGGCGTACTTGAGCACCAACGCCGATTGGAATTCGCCCAACATCTCGACGGAGTTGCTGCACTACGCCCGCGAACAGATGGCGGCGTATGTGAACGACTATCGGCTGCACGGCAGCGCGGCCATGGTCGTCTACGATGATCAGCCGACCGTCAAATCGAGCGACGCACTCGCCGGTCTTCTCTCCGCGTCGCCGTATCTCTACCCCAGCGTGCCCGCCTTTCAGAAATACCTGCTCGACTATCCAAACGAAAAGCTCGACAGCGTGACGAACATGATCTTCTGGTCGCAGGACCAGATGCCGCACACGCGCCCCCTCCTCAACATTCGCCAGCTGTCCATCTTCAGTCCGCCGGACCCGGGGAACGTCACCCTCATCGCGAACAAGCAGCTCTGGGCGGATCACTACCTCGAGGCCAGCCTCGACATCCTCGGCGTCATCGATCGCTCGACGGTTGCCGGGCACGAGAGTGTGTACCTCGTCGCGCTTCGGCAGTTTCGCTTCGACAATCTGCCGAACAATCGACTGTTCAGTATTCGAAATCGCGTCGCCGGCGGACTGCGCGACCAAGCCGAGTCCGATTTGCAGCGCATCAAGCAGACGTACGAGCAGGATTTCCGTCCGTCGGACACGCGAAAACCGCACTGAGCGTTGGGCGAAGGCACAGCACGCTGTCGTATTTCTTAATGAGCAAATACTCCTGTTCTGCCCGGCGTTGTCGACGCGCAAGCGATCGGAGGGAACGGATGCTGCGTTATCGATTGATGCGTGATGCAATTGCTCACGCTGTCATCGGCGACGCCGCCACTTCGCTCGAGCTCGAGCGGAAATCCAAGGCCGTTCTCCAACCGAAGGGGTCGTTTGTATGCGCAGAACAATTCTTCGTATCGTCTCGCTCGCGGTCGCGGCAGGCTCGGTGACCCTCGCCGCGTGCGGCAGTGACAGCAACTCACCCGCGCCGGGTGCCGCGCACGTCAGTCTGCAAGACCAGTGTGATTCCGTATCGTTCAACGCCGGCATCGGCGCCGGCACGTGCACGCATCAGGGCGGCATGACCCTGACGCAATTCAACGCGGAGCTCGCCGCCACACAGCGCGTCGCCGCATGGAAGTTCGACCCGAGCGAGCTCACCATCCAGGTTGGTCAATCGATCAATGCGATGAACGACGGGGGCGAGATGCACACGTTCACAGAAGTCGAACAGTTCGGCGGCGGTATCGTTCCCGCGCTCAACACGGCATCGGGCAATCCGGTCGAGGCGCCGGAATGCGCGCAGTTGGCCAACAGCGGCTTCGTTGCGCCGGGTGCCACGTTCAACGCGGATGCGGCGACGACGGTTGGCACGGAGTACTATCAGTGCTGCATTCACCCGTGGATGCGCGCGACCGTGACCGTTACGGGTTCTTGAAACATTCGTGAAACACCCTCGCGACTAAGAGCGCGGGCCGGCATCCGCCGACCCGCGTGGCGGCCTCGCTTTCGCGGCGATCGAATCCCTGCGCAACGAATCCTTGCGCAACGAATCCAGACGCATGGAGTCCCGCTGCTCGCGTAGGCGCTCCTCGAGACGAGTCAGTCTCGCCTGGTTGTCCGCGGCGATGACTGCGTCGCGCTTGCGCTGCGCGGCCGACGGACCCGGCTCGAGGATTGGAAGCGGTAGACTCACGCAGACGCACACCGCCGGTTGTTGTTGACCTGGGGCGCCAGGTTGCGTGATCGGTATCGCTCGAACCGTTCCACCCGACCTACCCGAACCGCCTGCGCGCGCCATGCCGGGCACGCTGGCCATCAGCGCGGCGAGCGTCGAATCGCGCGCCTGAACACTCATCGGCGCGTGCGAGAGCACCACGCCTGCCGGCGCAACCGGCGCGCCCGCCACACCAATTGCTGGCGGATTGAAGGGGATCGGCGTCGCCGGCTCGACCGACAATGGAATCCGCGTGCCGATCGGCGGTTGAGGAATAGCCGAGCTGTCCCTGCGGATCCGCGCGTTGATCGACGGCGCTGCAGGCATCGTGGACGCGGTTGGCATTCCAACGCTGCTCGAGCTTTGCACGCGAGTGATCGGTTCGGCAACCGGCGCGGGCGCCACTCGTCGCGGTTGCTCGCGAGGCGGCAGAGGCGCCGGAATCGGGATCGCGACGGGCACCCACGCAACGCGCTCGCTCGAATTCATCTCGGACGTCGAGGTGAGCGCACGGAACGACGTCATCGCTGTGATCGCGGCTGCGAACAACGCCGTCGTCACGGCGACGGACGCGCCGAGGGCGCGCCACCGCGGCGCAGGCGCGTCGACTACGCCGTTCCAGCGATTGATATGGCTGATGTGCGTCGAGCTCATGACGGACCGTGCAGGTATTGGTGGACCCGCGCCGTTCAACGTCTGTGATACCTCCCACCTCCACAAATGGTCCGGCAGCGCGCCGCGCCGGCTCTCCGACCGCCACATCGTATTGTCGAGTGTGCCCGGCGGCGTTCGACGACACGATCAACGCCGTCGCGCGACTCCGCGACGACATTCGCTCGCGAGAGAGCGCAGCGA
>JBDUEJ010000002.1:0-203865 GCA_040002475.1 bacterium
CGACTGCCCCTTGGTGTAACTGGCAACACGCCTGACTCTGGATCAGGAGAGTCCTAGTTCGAGCCTAGGAGGGGCAACTGAGAGCCCGACAGCGCTTCTACGCGCTGTCGGGCTCTTTGCGTTCTGACGGCGTGGGTCCCGGCGCAGATCCGCATCGACCAAGCCGAAGCCATGTCAGGTCCGATCCCGGTTTTGCGCTTAGTAGAGTAGGGGACGTAGACCGCGTCGCCGACCTCACAAACGGGCTCCCTCCATGCTCTCCGCTTTTCGCTGGCTCGCGCGCGAATCCGGCCTCCGGTTCCTTGCTCAGCGCAAGGCCGCATTCGCGGTCGCCGTCCTCACGATGGCGCTCGCGCTCGGCGCCAACACCATCGTTTTTTCGGCGCTCAAGACGTTTCTCTTCTCGAGCATCGGCATCCCGGACGCAGACCGACTGTTCCTCGTCTCGGCAATGCGCGGCCTCCCAGGAGGCGGAAGCGAAGCCTTCGATGAAGCCTATCCCAACTATGAGCTCATTCGACGGACGCAGCATGCATTTTCCGGCGTCGCGCTGGCGTATCAGGGTGTCGCCGGTTGGGACCTGGGATCCGAGTCGCGACCGGTGCAACTGGCTCGCGTCACGGGAAACTTCTTTTCGACCATGGGCGTCGTACCCGTACTCGGGCGCGTGTTCGACCAGCGGGAGCAGGAGCCCGCCGCGGCCCGCCTCGTGGTGATCAGCTACGGCCTTTGGAAGTCGGCGATGGCAGGCGACAACCGGGCGCTCGGCAAAACGATGCTGCTCGACGGTGCGCCCTACACGCTGATCGGCGTCATGCCGGAGCGGTTCGCGCAGCCGGCGCCCACCGACATCTGGATTCCCCTGGATGTTCCGCCCGGCGACCGAGTGGCCATCACCGGCGCGCGGCACTACTTGCAATACGCTCGCCTCGCTGACGGCCGCACGTTCCACGACGCGGAGCTCGATGCGAAGGATTTCACCAAGCGTACGGTCGCGGCGAACGCCGACAACCGTGAGTTCACGTACGAACCGCGGCCGATTCGCCGAACGCTTCTCAATGGCGCCGATTCGACGGTGATTCTCGTGCAAGAGGGGGCGGCCGTGCTGCTCACGCTTGCCGTGCTGAACCTCGCGTCGCTTCTCCTCGCGTGGGGTTTCGAGCGGCAGCAGGAGCTCGCCGTGCGCCAAGCGCTCGGCGCGAGCGGCGCGCGCGTGGTTCGTATTCTCTTATTACAGAGTTTGGTGGTCGTCGGCACCGGCGCCGCGGTCGCGGTCGCCGCCACCTGGTTGGCCATTCCGTGGATCCGCGGGTGGGAGCTTCCGGCGCTCTCGTATTTCACGTCGCGCATCTCAGTCGACGGCGGGGTGCTCGCGGTGAGCGCGGCGGTGGCCGCCATCGCCGGGATCGCGGCTGGTGCGTTGCCGGCGTGGTTCAGCCGGAAAAGCGACCTCGCGCAGACCATTCGCGCCGGCGGGCGATCCATGACGCTCTCGCGAGGCGCATTGCGCTGTCAGCAGGGGATGGTCGTCGTGCAGGCGGGGTTGTCCGTGGTGATTCTCGTCGTGGCGGTGCTCGTGGGTGTGAGTTTCCGCAATTTGCAGCGTGTGCCCGGCGGCTTCTCGGCCTCAGGCGCGATCGTCGCGCGCGTGCAAGTCGATCCGGCGCGATACGCCGATCCCGCGAAACGCGCGGCCATGGGGAAGTCTCTCATTGAAAATCTGTCGCGCGAGCCAAACATCTCGGCCGCTGGGTTTTCGTCGACGCTGCCGGTGAGTGATGAGCCGTGGGAGATGTATTTCTTCATCCCGCAGCCGGACGGAAGTCTCAGCAAGGAGCCGGTGCTGTTCGAGATTCGGCGGACGTCGCCCAGCTATCTGCAGACGATCGGCATTCCGCTCCTCGCCGGTCGGCAGTTCGACGGACACGACGATGTGAATGCGCCACCCGTGGCGATCGTGAGTCGCGCCCTCGCCGATCGGCTGTGGCTCGGACAGAGCGCCATCGGCAAGCGGCTCTATCGCGTGGTGCCAGGGAGCAAGGTCCCAGGCCTGCTCACGGTCGTCGGCGTCGCCGCCGATGTGAGAGACCAGGGCGCGAGCGCGCCCCCGGGAGAGACCGCGTACGTCCCCTGGGCGCAGGTGTCGACGTCGACGTTGTCGCTTGTCGTGAGGCCGAAAGCGGCCGACAACGCCGCGATCGCCGCGATGCGGCACGCGTTGCGGCTGACGGATCCGCTGTTGGTGGCGCACGACGTCGCGCGGCTCGACGACCTCGTGGATCAAGCGAACACACTGCCGCGTCTCCAGAGCATCATACTTCTCACGTTTTCCGTCGTTGCCATCGTGATGGCGATGCTCGGGTGCTACGGCGTGATGCGGCAACTAGTGGCCACGCGAGAACGCGAGTATGCGATGCGTCTCGTGTTTGGCGCGTCACCGGCGGAGCTCGGCCGATCGGTTCTTCGCCAAATGGCGCGTCTGGCGGTTCCCGGGATCGTCGCCGGGCTACTCGGCGTGATCCTTCTTGGCGGAGTGCTGCGGCGATTCGTGTTCGGCATCGATCCGCGTTCAGCGGTGGTTCTCGCGTCGGTGAGCTCGGCGATGCTCGTAATCGCGATTGCCGCCGCGTTGCCCTCCGCCGTGCGCGCGATGCGCGTAGACATTCGGTCGTCAACGTTCCGCTGACGGCACCTCGAGACGGTATCGGCATCGCGTCGGTGCGTCGGTCATCGCGTGAAGCGCAAGTGAGCCACGTTTCCGAGGGATGTGATGTAGCTCACTCGCGCGCGCAACTCGCTCCTAACAATTGCCTGTGAACGGCGTCGTACGATAGAAGACGCACTTCATGGCAAGGAGAGGGAGATGAGCAAATTCTTACTGATTCGACTGGTCGCCGCTCTCGTCGCCATTGGCGCACTTGGCGCCTGCGTTGCCAATCCGCGGCCGAGAGTGGGCGTTGAATACGTCGTACGTGGGCCACCGGCTGAGCGTGTCGAAGTCGTCTCGGCGGCGCCCGGCACCGAGTACGTGTGGGTGAAGGGTCACTGGGGCTGGCGTCACAACGACTACGAGTGGATCGCGGGACATTGGGCGATTCCTGAGCGTGGGTTTCGCGAGTGGGTGCCTGGCCGCTGGGAGCGCGATCGCAACGGTTGGTTCTTCGTCGAAGGACGCTGGCGCTAGCGCACGGGAGCTGGCCGCGCGGCGTTCAACCTCGCGCGTGCGGAGCAGATCGGCAGCCAGCATCGCGAGTCTCCGAGATCACGACAACCATGCTCGCGTGGCTTGATTCGGCTGGCGGTTTGACATCGACCCCTCGACGAAAACGCGAGGCGTCAGTCGCTGAAAGTCCCACAAAAAGAGTGGCGATGGCTCTTTTGTTGTTTTCGATGTCGATTTTCCGCTCGGTCGTTCGACGTCTGAATACAGGGCTCATGCGGCCCGGAACCCAATAGCACTCCAGCGGAGATCGAGAATGAAGTTCCTGATGATGGTCAAGGCCGACGAGAAGTATCGCGCCGAAGGGCCGCCGAAAGCGCTCCTCGATGCCATGGGCGAGTTCGTCCAGGCGAGCTTCGCCTCCGGCAGGGTTGTCGACACGGGCGGCCTCAAGCCCAGCGCGGCCGCCACGCGCTTACGTATCGAGAAAGGCAAGCTCACGGTGGTGGACGGTCCGTTCACCGAAGCCAAGGAAGTGGTCGGCGGCTGGGCCATTGTGAAAGTGAGCTCCAGAGCGGAAGCGCTGGAAAACGCTCGCCAGTTCATGGAACTGCACCAAAAGAATTGGCCCGGTTGGGAGGGAACGTCGGAGGTATACGAGATGGAAGAGTACGGCTGAACTTGAGAGTTCGGCGGCGCCTGACGCGCCGCCGGACTCTTTCCACCTTCCCGTCGCGACCTTCACCTGCGGAGCGAACGTCGTCTCGGCAGTTGGCCGTCTGTTGAGGACTACTATTTGCCCGTCTCGCGCGCGACCGACATATTGTACCGTTCGGTCCACTCGGTCCACTCGAGCCAGTCGGCATGCCCCCAGCTCTCCAGTCTCGCGAAGACGTCATTGATACGCTGATGCTCGTTGTCCGCCGTCGCGGATATGACGGCGCGTCGCTCGCCGAGCTCTCCAAGGCCACGGGACTCGGCAAGTCGAGTCTCTACCACTACTTCCCCGACGGAAAGGACGACATGGTTCGGTCCGTGCTGGACCGGCTCGAAGGACAGATGCGCGAGTCGGTGTTCGGTCCGTTGATGGCGCGCGGCGCGCCTCGCGCCCGGCTTGACGCGATGGTCAAGACGCTCGATGCGTTCTACCGCGGCGGTCGCGAGGCGTGCGTGCTCGGGACGCTGGTGCTCGGCAGCGCGCGCGGGCGGTTTCAAAAGCGCATCAATGGTCTGTTCGACGACTGGATCACGGCGATCGCCAGGCCGCTCGAGGACGCAAAGATGTCCCGCAGCGTGGCGCGCGCGCGTGCCGAGGACGCGGTGACTCGGATCGAGGGCGCGCTCGTGCTGGCCGGCGCGCGGGACGACGGCGACGTGTTTCGGCGCATGCTGCGACAACTCCCGGCCGACCTCCTGGCGCCGGTCAAGCATGCGCGTCGCTGAACTGGGTGGAGGACCCATTGCCGGCCGAACTATTTCCATGTATTGTACCGATCGTTCGGTACATTTCATCACCCGTTACGCCCCGGAGTGTTCATGCCCCGTATCCAGCCGATCGACCCGTCCGCGGCCACCGCGGAAGCCGCCACCCACCTCGCGACCGCAGCCAAAATGTTCGGCGGTACGCCGAACTTCGCCCTCACCGCAGCCAACTCGCCGGCCACGCTCAACGCACTCCTGAGTCTGTTCGCCAACATCGGCGCGACCTCGTTGGGCGCCACGGTTGGTGAGCAGATCGCCATTGCCGTCGCCGAATCGAACGGATCCGGCTATTGCTTGTCGGCGCACACGGCCATCGGCACCGCGTATGGGATCCACGCGTCGGAACTGGAGGCGGCGCGGCGAGGAACGTCCGCCGATCCGAAAACGAACGCCATTCTCCGCCTCGCCGCGGACATCAACAACATGCGCGGCGATGTAACCAACTCCGCGTTGGACGCAGCACGAAACGCCGGCATATCGGACACCGAGATCGTCGAAGTCGTCGGACACGTGGCCCTCAACGTGTTCACCAACTTTCTCAACAACGTGAGTCAGATGAACATCGACTTTCCGGAGGTCGCACCTTACGCGACCGCGTGAGCGAGACATGTCGCTCTCAATTCAGGCGCTGTGGCGCTATCCGGTCAAGACGCTGGCCGGAGAGTCGCTCGAGAGCGCAATGCTCACCCGCACGGGAATCCCGTCCGACCGAATCGTTCACGTTCGCGGGCCCGAGGGCGTTCGAACATCGCGGCGCCACTACCGTCTCCTCGGGCTTCACGGAACTCTCGGCGAGAATAGACTCCCGCTTGTCGATGGCTGGGCGTGGAACAGCGACGAGGCGTTGGAGCGTGTGCGCGGTGCGGCGGGCGACGATGCCTGGCTGGAGCCGTATGAGGGTCTCGAGCGCTTCGATGTGCTGCCGCTCCTCGTCGCAACAGACGGAGCAGTGGCGGCGTTCGGACGCGACGTTCGGCGCCTCCGTCCGAATATTCTGATCGGCGGGGTCGAAGGCATGGATGAAGTGCGCTGGCCCGGCGGCGAGCTGCACATCGGCGACGCGGTCGTGCGGCTGGACTCCCTGCGCACTCGGTGCCCCATGACGACGGTGGACCCCGACACGCTGGAACGCGACCGGGACGTGTTGCGCGACATCGGCGCTCGGTTCGGCGGCCGACTCGCGCTCAACGCCGAGGTGTTGCATCCCGGAGTGATTCGAGTGGGTGATGCGGTGACGCTTCTGTCGGCAAGTGATCTCTAGCGGATTTCTTCTCCCGCTACGACGCCGCGCCGTCGAGAAGCCACTGCATTGCCGCCTCGAGATCGCGAAACACCCGCACGATGTGGCCATGCTTCTCGCTCATCGTCGCGAACATGCGCGCCAAGCCGAACTGAATCCCGCTGCGGGCAACGAGCGCACGCCGGACCCCGGGCTCGACGATCGACGTGCCGGAAATCTGATCAATGGACGGCGACGGGATGGCAAAGTCCGTCACGTCCCGCAAGTCGAACAACTGGTTGTATGACGAGCGGAAGGCCGGGTCGACCGCCAACTGGTCGCGGATTATCCGAATGTCGTCCGCGACGAACGTCCCGGAAGCCCTCGCCATGACGACGCCGCGCTCGACGTCGATCGCATACGCGATCGCCACAGCTAGGGTATTCCCATCGGATCGATCAACAGCCTTTTTGCGTCGAGTGGGCGTAACCCGCCTTCTTCGCGTCCTCTTCCGATTTGAAGTACACGCGATTTGCCGCGGCCAGCTTTGTTGCACTGCTGCACGCCGTGCGGTAGTAGGTCTTTCCCTTTGAGCTACCAACCCAGGGTTCGGACGCTTTCGCCGCGGTCGCGGCCGGGCTCTTCACGGCGGTCGAGTCGGCCTTCTTGGGTGGCGTCTTGGACTTCGCCCGCTGCGCGGCGAGCGGGAGCGACAACGCGAGCAGCAGACCAACGACGAGCGTTCGCATGGAGTCTCCGGTCGGAGTTCGGTGATCTTGAACCATATGCGGTCTCGCGGGGCGTTCAATGGTCAACGGGCGGCTCGTGCGAGTTCGCTAAAGCCAATTCCCATCCGAGCTCAACCGTGGATCGAGTCGGTCGCGCGAAGTACGCCCATGATCTCGCGGAGCAACGCGCGCCTGCGTAGTGTTTCACGCGAACGTCCGAGTAGCACCCCGCCGCCATTCTCCATCCACGCGATCCTGCCATGACCGCAACAGCCGAAGTACCAGCGACGCGCCAGACCATCGAACCCCGGACACCGACGAGCGAGCCGCTAGTTGAACAGTGCAGCAACGGCTCTCTGGCGCCGACCGGTCGGCGCCTCACGTTCGAAGTCAGGTCGGACGGACTCAACGCCTACGGACTCGCCGACGCGGAGAGCACGGCATACTGGTGCGCGCTCGCCCGCGTGAACAACGATCACGCGTCGCTGTCAATTCTCGTCACGACGGAAGAGTCGAGAGAAATCCAGATCGCGCGAGACGCGGCGCCGCCGGGCACGTTCGACGCTGCTGTCTTCCTCGCCAAATACCGAACGGCTCATCCGCTGCCGACGTCGTTCGCCCCCTTGCCCGACGGCGATCCGTCGAGCAACTACGCGAGCACAACGTCGGAGACGACCACGCAATCCGGCGCCGAGACAAGTGCGTCCGACTCCACGACCGCGGTCGTCGACGCACCGGCCGTTCCCGTTCCGCCGATGCCGCCCGTGCAAGTCACACCGGCCGCGAGCTCGTCGGCATCACTTCCGCCAATCGCCCCGATTGCCGCCGCGAATCCGGTCTCTCAGCCGCCTCAGGCGACCGCCACGCCATCTCCGAACGCGGTAGAGGCGCCGCACCCACAGGCCCAAGGCATTCTCAAAGCCGTGACGGCCCTGCGGAAGGACTTGTCGGTCGCGCACTGGGCGCTCGATTTCCTCGAGCAGGTTGCCGCCGCCAAAAAACCGTAAGCCTTGCCCCAAGCGCCGGCGATCCGCGACGCATTACAAAACACTCATCCCGGTATTTGCTCCATCAGGGCGTCTCGAAAACAGCGGATCGGCGCGGCGAGACGTCCGGGGTGCGCCGAGTGAACAAGCCAGACCGCGAACACCGGTTGAAAGTCGACGACGGTCACGACATGCACGGCGTCGCGGAACGGACTGCGGTTCACCATGTGCGGAAGCAGCATTCCGGCGCCGTGGCCGCGGGCGATCAACGATAGCTGAAGCTCGGCGCCGCCGACTTCGACGCCGTTGCGCAGCACATGTCCCCGAGCCACAAACGCGTCGCTGAGGACGCGGCGGAATGCGCAACCTTCATGATTGAGCACCCACGGCACCGCCGCCAAGTCGTCGAGCGTCACGGAGTCCGCGAGCCCGAGCTGATGTCCCACAATGATCACGGCGGGTTGAGACGACAATCGCTCGCCCGTCAGTCCGGCCGGCGGCTTTCCGTCGTCGATCGCCAGCACGGCGGCGGCGTCGAGGGTTCCGTCGCGAACCTGGTCGATGATCGACCACGCCGTGGTGGCGCGAATCTGCAACCGCGGATACGACGCGCGGACGCGGTCGACGGGATCGGACAGCGCGAGGTCGCCCAGTCCGACGCTGACGCCGATGCGGAAGTCACCGTACGGCTCGCCCTCCGGTTCGAGCGCGAGCGTCATGTCGTGCACGGCGAGCGCAACTCGGCGCGCATGGTCGTACGCGGCGTGGCCGGCGGTCGTGAGCCGCGGCGGCTTGGACCGCCGGTCGAGCAGCGGAGTTCCGAGCGTTTGCTCGAGCATTTGCACTCGGCGCGTTACGCCTGGCTGCGTGAGGTTGAGTCGCCGTGCAGCCGCTCCGATCGAACCGGTCTCGACGACGGCGATGAAAGCTTCGAGGTCGTGTATGTTCATGCTATCTAAGCATAATGATCTTACTGATAATTCATTTGCTATATAATAATAGGGCGGTTAGCCTCAGTCCATGAACAAGAAAATCATCCTTTTCACCATGGCGGCGGTGACCTCGCTGGTCACTCTCGACACGACGATCGTCGGCGTTGCGCTTCCTTCCATCGCGCGCTCGCTGCATGCGACGTTCGCCGATATCGAGTGGGTCATTGGCGGCTACGTGTTGTGTTTTGCTTCACTTCTCACGCCGGCCGGCGTGCTTGGTGATGTGCGCGGTCGTCGCGGGGCCGTCCTCGCGGGCGTTTCGATATTCGGGATCGCGTCGGTACTCTGCGGAGTCGCGCAGACGGCGACGTTGCTCACGGTCGCCCGTGTGCTTCAGGGAGTTGGTGCGGCGTTCCTGCCATCGGCCGCGCTCGGCATCATCGGTCATACATTCCGTGGTCCTGAGCGAGCGCGTGCGTTCGGCGTCTGGGGCGCGGTCACGGGCTTGGCGATCGTCTCCGGTCCGATCGTCGGGGGCTTCGTCACGTCGCAGTGGGGTTGGCGCTGGACGTTCTTGATCAACATTCCAATTTGCGCTGCGCTTCTTGTCGCCGTCGTGCGATGGGTCCCCGATTCCCGCGACCCGGCTGCCAAGCGGTACGACATCGTTGGGTGCGTCACGTTCTGCGCGGCGCTGTTTCTGTTGACGTGGTCGTTGATCGATCCGCACTACATGGCTGCGCGACTCGGTGGCGCCGCCATCATGTTGGCCCTGTTCGTGGCTGCCGAGCGCCGGCATCCATCACCGATGCTCGATCTCGCGTTGTTCGGTCAGCCGGCGTTTCTTGGCGCGGTTGCCGCGATGGTTGCGTATGCCGCCGCCGCGCAGGTGCTGATCTTCTTTTTACCGATGTACCTGCAAAACGCATTCGGCTTTTCAGCGCAGGCATCCGGGCTGGCGATGTTGCCGTTTGCCGTTCCGCTGTTCATCATGCCGCGGATCGCCGCACGTGCGTCGGCGCGACATGGTAGCCGATCCGTTCTCGTCTGGGGCCTTGCAACGGTTGCCGTCGGTGATCTGCTCCTCGCACTGACTGCGCCGGCACTCCGCTATCCGTTGTTCGCGCTGGCGATGGTCGTGACGGGCGTCGGCGCGGGCATGCTCAACGGAGAGACCGCACAGGCACTGCAGAGCACCATTCCGCCGGAGCGTGGTTCCACGGCAGGTGGCTTTGCCGCGACGATCCGATTCACGGCGATTCTTCTGGCCGTGGCGGTCTTCGGTATTGTGCTGTCACGTTCGGCGACAACCGAGTTTTCGCATCGCGCCGAGGACGCCGGGCTGTCGGTGGATGCTGCGCCATTAGTGCGGCGTTTGATCGCGGGCGATCCGAGCGGGGGCGGAGCGATGCGTGATGTTCGGCCGACGACTCGTGTGCTCACGGCCGAAATCGCGCAACTGAGCGTGGCGTCGGGCATCGCGTGGCTCATGTTGACCGCTGCCGTGATAGGTGGTGTGGGCAGCGCAATAACCTGGCGTCTGCTGCCGGCACGCAATGCCACGACGCTCGTTGAACACGCGGCGCTCATCGTCGACTAGCCGAGGATGACGAGCGCCCGGCGCAGCCTCACCGCGTCGTGACGAGGTACGCGGTTTCTTTTCCCTCGCGCAGCACCGTGAGACGAATGCTGTCCTTCCAGCGCATACTCGAGAGTTTCAGCGCCCCGGCTTCGTCGAGGACGGAGAGGCCGTCCACCTTGGTGATGACGTCGCCGACTCTGATTCCGGCATGCTCAGCGGCGCTGCCCGAGAGCACCGCGATGACTGGTGGGTAGCTCGAGTATTTATAGTATGTGAACATCGTTTTGCCCTCGTTGCCCGGCGCCGGCTGGCAGGTCGAGGTACACGCGACGGCGAACCCGAATCTGCCGGCGGCCGAGTCGTCGAACCCGAGCGCCGGCGGTGTAACGCTATCGCGAATGACTTGCCCGTCGATCACGAAGATCGCCCGCGTGCTGCGATCGAATCGACTATCACCGATCGCGCCGTAGTTCAAGCGGACTGTCGCTGCAGCGAGACGCGCGGAGGCAGCGCTGAGCACTTCGGCCAGCGAGTCGCGCACCGGAAACGGCACGGGCGGATCGTGCTTGATGGCCTTCAGCCGCGCAACCACCTCGTTCAACAGAATCGTGATCGAGTCGGCGCGCGATGCGGAACTTTGGAGTGCGCGCTCACACTCTGCGGACGCCGCGGTGATGGTCAGAGAGAGTGTACGTCGGTCGCCGGAACGACGGACGGTAATTTCGTTTGGTCCTGCGGCGGGACGTGCGAATTGTTCGGAACCGGCGCTCGTTGTGATGGGATGCCCGTTTACCGCTTCGACGATGTCCCCGGCAACGAGCACGCTTGTTGGGGCGGCTTGAAGAACAATTGGTTCCGCGAAGAACGTAAAGGTCTGACGTCCAGTGGCGTCTCGTTTGACCGAGCAGGTCGGGCACTGGATTCCGGTGACGCCGAATGCGGAGCCCCACCCGACAGGACACGCGTCTCGCTCTTGGGCGGCGACGGTCGTCGCAATGGCGAGCAATCCAACGGTCGCGAAGGTTCGTGAGTATGTGCTCATGATCAATACCAGATGACAGGTTTACGCGGCGCCGATACCGGCGTCATGACGGAGGGCTGCAGCGCGCTCGTGAGTCTGGCCGAGAGCCCGGCGTCGAGACCGTTGCGTGCGACGGCGTGTGCCGCGCCCATCAGCACGCGACTCGCTACTTCTACCGCGCCGGAGTCGATGGTCGTGGTCGCGCTGGCGTAGCTCTGCGCGGCCTGGACGTAGGCAGTGCCCGCGCGTTGAAGAAGCAGAACGCGATCCGTGATGCTCAGGTCGGAGCGCGCAAGCAGAGCGTCGAGGGAATTGCGTCGCTCGGCGAAGCGGCCGGTCGCGGTTCCGGCCGCGAAGAGCACGATGGCGGCGGCGGCGGCGAGACCCCATCGCCACGCGTTCACGCGTGCCCGAAAGAATCCCTCGAATCGCAAACGACGCACGAGTCGGTCAACGTCGCCGGGTGTGAGCACCTCTTCGCGCGGCAGCTCCGCGAACAGGCGTCGCTCGTCGTCGTCGTATTCAATGAGCTCTTCGCGAGTGCGGTCATCGTTCTGCATTCGAAACTCCTGTGGTCAGTGCTTGGCGCAGGGCTTGTCGTGCGCGTGACAGCGTCGCCCTGGAGGTTCCCGTAGCCATGCCGAGGTGCGCGGCGATCTCGTCGTGCGTGAAGCCTTCGACGTCGTGGAGAACGACGACGACGCGCTGATGGTCGGGCAGTGCGGCGAGCGCTCGTTCGAGATCGATGCCCGACTCAGGCGCGTGCGCGCGGGGTTCGGGAACGTCGTCGTGCAGAGGGGTCTCGCGGCCGTTTCGCCGAGAGAGCAGTGCGTACGTCGTGCGTGCGGCGATCGACGTCAACCACGCCACGAGTGTCGCGTCGCCGCGATACGAGTGGATGCCGCGGCAGCCGGCAAGCCAGGTGTCCTGCACAATGTCGTCGACGTCGGGGCCGGTGCGCCCCAGGAGGCGACGCACCGTCATCTTGAGTCGAGGCGTGTGGCGGACGTACAGCTCGCGAAATGCGCGCTCATCGCCATTCAAGAAGCGGCGAATGAGCGTGGCGTCGGGCGGATCAACGAGCAGCGGTACGATGGTCACACTGCTACAGTGGGGCTATTGGCCGCAAACGTTGCATCGCCGGGATCGATGGCGCGAGCCCGCCCGAGATTGTGCCACTGCAGTACAGGGTACCGTGGTATCTCGGTACAAGGATATCGGGCCAGCCCTCCCAATTCATGGTCGGGCCACATGCGGGAGAGTCGGGCCGCCGACCTTCACTTTGAAAGCGAGCTGCCAGTTCTGAGCGGAACCAGCCTTCCAAAGGCGGACCGAATTGGGAGGGCTCGTAAGCCAGTCCTCGTAACAGGTACCGAAGTACCGTGTACTGCGGTGGCTTTCAATTCTCGCGGGGTCACGGGATCGTTTCGTCTAGGGCGCGGGCGCGAACGCGGCGTCGCTGGCTGGTCCTCGCACCAATCGCTTGCCCAGGTTTATGCCAGGTTTCTCAACAAGGTGATATGCGATCCAGGGCAATCCCGCAATGCCGGCGATGGCGACGGCATTGCGGAAGAGGACGGGATAGGATTCCAACTTCGTTGCTGCAAACCAGAGTACAGGCACATGCAGCAGATAGATGCCGTATGAGTACCTACAAATGATGTGTGCCAGTCGCGTCAGCGGAGACGCGGCCGCTTCCCGGATATGTGGCAACGCGATGCCGACAGCCATCGGCGTCAGCCAGGTCAACGACCGGTGTGGCTGGCGAAGGGCGAAGTAGAGATACGCCGCGGCTGCGATCAGGACCGGAGCGAGAATCAAAACGGACCGCTTTGGCTCAGCGCCTCGGCGAAGGAGATGATAGGCGACCACTCCGGCGAGGAAGCACGGTCCGTACGCGAATACCGTCAGTCGACCCGTACCTGGAATGATGGGATGCGCGACCATGAGATAGGCCGCGCCGAACGCCGCGAACAACACAAGCATGGCGCGCCATGTCCGACGGGCCGCCAGGAAGCACAGCGGTAGCAAGAGATACATCTGCAACTCAATCGGCAGTGTCCAGAGTGGACCGAGAATGCTTCGCTTGGCGGTCAGGTTCTGAACGAGCGCGAGGTTGCTGGCAATGGTTGCCGCGTCCGGCGATGTGAAGGGCCCGGCCTCGCCCCGTGGTAATGCGTGGCCCGCTTGCGGATCACCGATTGCGACGACGAGCAACACCGCGACGATCGCCAACGGGTACACGCGAAACGCGCGTCGAAAGTAGAAGGCTCTCATCCAGTCGCGGCGCTCGCCCTGCCGCTCGAGAGAGCGCATGAGAACGAGCGCCGTATGCACGAAGAACAACAGAACCCCGAAGGTGCCGAGGGTGCCGAGCAGACCGGTCTCGGATTGCGGGCCGGGAAGGCTTACCCGGAGCGCGTGGTCGCCGACGACGCACAGAACGGCAATCGCTCGAACGACATCGAGATTCCGTTCGGGGAGGTGAGTCTGCACGTCCACGAATCGCTATTTCGATTTCTTGGCCGGGGCGTTTTGTCCGTTCTGACGCAAGATGAGCCCGGTGACCGTGCCCTGCGTGTCGCGAACGAACGACACTTGAGCGTCGACTTCCTTGAGGAAGAAATCCGTGTTCGTTTCGGCCCACAGTCGTCCCGCGGGTTGTCCGGTCGGACGCATGAACAGCGCGCTGTTGGTCAACGTGACCTCGAGCGAAAAGCCGGGGGCGAGGTCATAGACGCCGACATACGTGCTCAGAATGTTTGGAGCGACGTCGATCGCTGTGCGTTGGCGCGGCGGGACCGGTTTGGGTGCGAGCGGCAGTGCTGGGTCGAGGAGGTGCATGCCGATGTCGTCGGCGCCGGCGCCGGCGGAATTGGTGAGAATGACGACGGCGATCTTCTTCGAGGGCTCGAGACCAATGAACGTGCGATAGCCGCCCGTTCCGCCATTGTGCCAAACGATCGTGTCTGTTCCGGCGCGCAAGCTGATCCAGTTCAAACCAATCGACGCGTTTGGTCCGCCGGCGGGAGCGCGCGATTGGTGTGCGAACTCCATGGCGCGTTCGAGCGGGCCGCGCTCGGGATGGAGATTTGCGGCGGCGAAGAGCAGCATGTCGCTGGTCGTGGACCGAATGGCGCCGGCGCCGGCAAACGTGGGCAGATCCCAGTTTGAAACCACCTTTCCGCTCTCGTCGTGTCCGAGCGCGAGGCGCTCCTTCATCCACGGCGTGAGCGTGATTGCCGTATGCGTCATGCCGAGCGGTTGCCACACGCGTTGGCGCTCCAACTCCTCGTAGGACATTCCGGTAGCCAACGACAGCGTGTGCCCCAGAAGGCCGACGCCGAGGTTAGAGTATTCGAATAGGGCGCCGGGGTCGCGGGTGAGTTGGTAGCCGGTGAGGAAATTGTACATCTGCTGAACGGTGTAGTCGGCGTAGGGATTGGCCGCGTCCTTCGGATTGAAATTCGACGGCATTCGCGGGAGCCCTGAGTTCTGTTCGGACAGGCTTCCGAGCGTGATGGACTTGCCGTTGCGAACGGGGAGCGTGACGCCGGATGGCAGGTACTTTTGCGCCGGGTCGTCGAGCGTGACCTTGCCCTCCTGGACCAGTTGCGCGAGCACGGTCGCGGTAAACACCTTCGTGATCGAACCGATCTCGAAGACAGAATTGCCATCCAGCGGGGGCCGGCCCGGTCCCGGGTCGCCGAACGCAACGATGCGCGCGCGACCGCTCGGCTCGAGAATGCCGACGACGATCCCCGCGCTCCGCTTGTCCTCAACGCGTTGACGGATGATCGCAAGAATGGCGGAATCCGAAACAAACGTGAATGCCGCATGAGGCGCCTGTTGCCCGTTCGCCACCGCGGTCCGGACGAGTGATACGGCCGCGACGGAAAGGAAAAGTGGGATCAGCGCGCGGCGGCACGAGGCTGTGTTGGACATAGGAGGACCGTGAGAGGGAGACGAAGGCCGTATTCGAAGCTATTGCCTGCCCCCACCATTTGCTTGGTCGACCATTTTGGTGTACACTCGGACGCATCGTCCTCTCTCCGCCGCCTGGTGAATGTCATGAAGCTGCTCGAGATCGTCGTTGCTGCCGCGCTCGCCGGCGCGCTTCCGTGGTCGCTGCCCGCGCAACAGACTGAAGGCACGCCGCCGCTTCCAGTGTTCGACAAGACCGAGGTCATGGTCTCGATGCGCGACGGCGTGAAGCTGCACACGAACTACTTCGTGCCGCGGGGGTTCGCCGGCAATCTGCCGATCATCATGATCCGCACGCCGTATGGCATTGAGGGCGGTGAGCGTGCGTTCGCCGGGGCCTACGCCGAGTTGGCAAAGGACGGCTACATCTTCGTGCATCAGGACATCCGCGGACGCTATAAGTCCGAGGGCCAGTTCGTGATGCTGCGCAAGATGCGCGACAAGCGCGATCCCAAGGCCATCGACGAGGCGACCGACACGTACGACACGATCGAATGGCTGTTGAAGAACGTACCGCGAAACAACGGGCGCGTCGGCATGATGGGTGTGTCGTATCCGGGTTGGCTCACGGTGGTCGCGATGCTCGATCCGCATCCCGCGCTCAAAGCGGTCTCACCGCAGGCGTCGCCGGCCGACATGTTCATCGGCGACGACTTCCATCACAACGGCGCGTTTCGTCTCAGCTATGGGTTCGAGTACGTCGTGATGATGGAGACCAACAAAGAACGCGCGCCGTTCGCGTTCGGCGATTCCGACGTTTACAACTGGTACCTCAAGCTCGGGTCGCTTGCGCACGTGAACGAGAAGTATCTCCACAGCAACATGCCGACCTGGAACGACTTCTCGCACCATCCCAACTACGACGCGTTCTGGCAGCGGCAAGCGGCGGCGCCCTACATCAAGCAGGTCACCGTGCCAACGCTCAGTGTGGCCGGATGGTGGGACCAGGAGGACTTTTACGGGCCGGTCACCATCTATCGCCTGCTCGAGAAGTATGACACGAAGCATCTCAACTATCTCGTTGTTGGACCGTGGAATCACGGCGGGTGGAGTGGGCCGAGCGGTCAGAAGCTCGGCGACGTGGACTTTGGGAGTACGACGTCGCCGGACTATCGCCGGACGATTCAGGCGCCTTGGTTCGCCTATTGGCTCAAGGGAATCGGAAAGCTGTCGTTGCCGGAGGCGACGGTATTCGAGGGAGGATCGAACACCTGGGAAAAGCGCGACAGCTGGCCGATGAAGACCGGCGTCACGCCGCGACGGCTGTACTTCCAAGCCGACCACAAGCTGTCGTTCGACGCACCCTCCGATCGCTCGCCGACCGCATTCGATGCGTTCGTCTCCGATCCGGCCGACCCCGTGCCGTATCGCGAGCGGCCGATCAAGCCGAGCTTCGAGCAGGGGTCGACGTGGTCGCGCTGGTTGGCCGACGATCAGCGTTTTCTCAATGGACGCGCGGACGTAGTGAGCTGGCAGACCGAGCCGCTGCCATCCGACGTGACGATCGCCGGCGATATCACCGCGCATCTGCGCGCGTCGACGACCGGATCGGACGCCGACTGGATCGTCAAGCTGATCGATGTCTATCCCGACAACTATCCCGCCGAGCCGAAACTTGCGGGCGACCAGTTCATGGTCGCGAACGACGTGTTGCGCGGGCGCTTTCGGAAAGGCTTCGTTACGCCGCTGCCGCTCACGCCGAACAAGCTCGAGGAGTTCGTCGTCGACCTGCACACGCAGGACTACAAGTTCCTGAAGGGGCATCGAATCATGGTACAAGTGCAGAGCAGCTGGTTTCCATTGATCGATCGCAACCCGCAGACCTTCGTGCCGAATATCTTCGACGCGAAGGATTCGGATTTCACCAAGCAGACGCATCGCGTCTTCCGGTCGCGCGCGACGCCGTCCTATGTTCAGGTGTCGGTCGTGAACGCGGGGGCGAAATGAACGCTCGACGTCTGCTGGCGGTCCTGCTCACGTGCGTCGCTCAGCGCGCCGTCGCGCAGTCGCCCGATTGGGCCGCGTTCGATCGCTACGTCGCGCAGGCCGCGGGAAACTGGCGTGTTCCAGCGCTTGCCATCGCGATAGTGAAGGACGATTCGCTCGTGTTCGCGAAGGGTTACGGAGTGCTCGAAGCCGGCAAGGATCGTCACGCCGACGAGCACACGCGCTTCGCCATCGGTTCAACGACCAAGGCGATGACGTCGGCCGCGCTCGCGATGTTGGTGGACGAAGGCAAGCTTCGCTGGGACGATCGCGTCACGAAGTACATTCCTGAGCTGCAGCTCGCCGACCCGTGGGCGACGCGCGAGTTGACGGTCCGCGATCTGCTCACGCATCGCACCGGGCTCGCGGGAACGGATCTGTTCTGGGCGGCGTCGTGGCGATACTCGCAAACGGAGATCATTCGTCGTCTGCGATTTGTGCAGCCGACCACGTCGTTTCGCTCCGAGTGGCAATACCAGAACGTCATGTACTCGTTGGGGGGCACGATCATCGAGCGCGTGTCGGGCCAGTCATGGGACGCGTTCATCCGCGCGCGGATCTTCGCGCCGCTCGGAATGACCGAGAGCGAAACCCTCGTGTCGTCGATCGCGGGCAAGACGAACGTCGCCGTGCCGCACGCGCTGATCAACGATTCGGTGAAGGTCGTTCCGGTTCGGTCGACGGACGCCGTCGCGCCGGCGGGCTCGGTGTGGTCGAGCGTGAGCGACATGTCGAAGTGGATGCGCTTCGTGCTCGACAGCGGGCGCGTCGGAACCAAGCGGCTCATCACGGTCGCAAATTTTCGTGAGCTGATTACGCCGCAGATCGCCGCGCCGATGGCGCAGTATCCGGCGCTCGAGCTCACGAAGCCCGACTTCTTCAGTTACGGATTGGGCTGGTTCGTGCAGAACTATCGCGGGCAGCAGGTGTGGATGCACACCGGAAGTATCGATGGGATGTGCGCAATCATCGGCCTGATGCCGAACGAGCGGGTTGGCGTCTACATTCTGGAGAATCTCGATCACGCGGAGTTGCGGCACGCGTTGATGTACCAAGCGTTCGATCTCTACAATGCCGGCGCCAAGCGTGATTGGAGCGCTGAGATGAAGACGCTGTTCACGCACTCGAGCCCAAGCGCCGCCGCGGCACAGGCACGCCCCAAGGGGCCGGCGTCGCTGCCGCTGGACCGATATGCCGGAACCTACTCCGATTCAGCCTATGGCGACGTTCGCGTGACCGTGACCAACGGCGCCCTCCGCGCGCAGATCGTCACCGACGCCGACACGCCGATTTTCCCGGTGAACCTCGAGACTTTCTCGACGCGCCCGCCTGACGCGGCAGAAAATCCCACAACTCTCACGTTCCTGCCCGACGGCGTTGGCGGAGTGTCCGGTGTTCGCGTATTGGGAGTCACATTCGCGCGCGTGCGCGCGCCGAGATAGTTCGATAGCCGTGGGTTCTTCGTCGAATATCCGGATGAATCTTCCATGTTGAGGCTTTCGAGGATGGACGACACAATGAGATTGATCCGTTCGCTCGCGCTCGCCGCCGCGATGGTATCGACCGGCGTGTCGGCTCGAGCGCAGACGCCGGTCGTCGGCGACACGCTTTACGATATTGTCATTCGTAACGGCCGCGTGCTCGACGGCGAAGGCAATCCATGGATCCTCGCCGACGTCGCGATCAAGGACGGTCGCTTCGCGAAGATCGGGAAGATTCTCGCGCACGGAAAGCGCGAGATCGACGCGTCGGGGAAATATGTCAGCCCGGGATGGATCGACATGATGGATCAGTCGGGCTCCGTGCTGCGTCGCAACGGACTCGCCGAGAACAAGCTGCAGGAGGGAGTGACGACGGCGATCGGTGGAGAAGGCGGGACGCCGGTACCCGCGGGGCAGGTCGCCGAGTATTTCAATACGCTCGATCGGCAGGGGATCAGCATCAACTTCGGAAGTTATTTCAGCGAGACGCAGGCTCGTGTCGCCGTGCTCGGCATGTCGGCGCGTAAACCGACGCCGGCGGAGTTGGATCGCATGCGTGCGATCGTCGACACAGCGATGCGTGGCGGCGCAATGGGAATGACGACGGCACTCATCTATCCGCCGTCGAGCTACAGCACGACCGACGAGCTCGTGGAGGTCGCGAAGGCGGCAGCCAAGTACGGTGGCACGTACGCCAGCCACATTCGCGGCGAAGGAAAGGAAGTCGTCGATGCGGTGAACGAGGCGATCGCTATCGGCGAGCGCGCGGGACTGCCGGTCGAGGTGTTTCATCTCAAGGTGGCGCACAAACCGGCCTGGGGAATTCTCATGGACTCGGTGCGTCAGACGGTCGAGGCGGCGCGCGCGCGTGGCGTTGACGTTGCCGCCGATCTCTACGTCTACACCGCTGGGGGCACCGGTCTCGAAGCGACCATTCCGAGCTGGGCGCAGGAAGGCGGCACCGACTCTCTCAAGGCGCGGCTCGCGAACCCCCAAACGCGCGCTCGGCTCAAGCGAGAGATCACGACCGGATCGCCCGGGTGGTGGAACATCATCGAGGCGGCCGGCGGGTGGGACGGCGTGATCCTCGTGAATGCGCGCAATCCGGACAACGCGAAGTATGAGCAGAAGTCAATCGCGCAGATTTCTCGAGAGACCAAGCGCGATCCGGCAGACGTCGCATGGGATCTCGTGGCGCAGGGGCGCGGTCGGGTGATGGCGATCTATCATATGATGGGCGAGCCCGACATCGAGACGGCGCTGCGCTTTCCGTGGACGAGCATCGGGAGCGACGCCGGCGCGGTCGCGCAGATCGGCGTGCCCGACGAAACTGGTCTACCGCATCCGCGTAGCTTCGGCAACTTCCCGCGAGTGATCGCACGCTACGTGAAAGAGCGTCACGTGCTCACGCTCCCCGAAGCGATTCGCAAGATGACCGGATGGCCGGCGACGCGGATGAAGCTCGCCAACCGCGGAACGATTCAAGCCGGCAACTGGGCCGACGTGACGATCTTTGACTACGACGCGCTGCAGGACCGCGCGACGTACGAGAAGCCAATGGAGTTTCCGAGCGGGATCGAATGGGTGTTGGTGAACGGCGTGATCACGATCGACCACGGCAAGCACACCGGGGCCAAGGCCGGACGCGCACTTCGCGGGCCCGGCGCTTAGCCAGCACCACTATTGCGGCGGTTTCGAGCGGTCGATCGCCGCCGGGCGCGGTACACGCTTCACGGGACTCTGTTCGAGCAGCTTGAGTGCCTCTTTCACCGCGCGCTCGAGCTGCGGGTCGTGGCCCTTGATGACGTCGGCGGCCGTGTATTCGACCTCGATGTCCGGCGCGATTCCCTCGTTTTCCACCGACCAATGCCCCTGCAAATCATAAAACGCTAAACCCGGCGCCGTGATGCCCCCGCCGTCGATCGTATTCGGAACCCCTGTCGTGCCGACGAGACCGCCCCACGTCCGTGTGCCAACGAGCGGTCCGATCTTTCGCAGCTTGAAGTAGTAGGGAAGCGCATCGCCGCCTGAGCCGGCCGACTCGTTGATCACCATCACTTTCGGGCCGAAGATACCCGCGGCGGGCGACGCCCACGGCTTGCCGTCGCGCATGGCGAAGTAGCCCATGGGCTTCCGATCGAGCTCGTTGACGATGTAGTCGGCGACGAGGCCACCATGGTTGTAGCGCTCGTCGATCACCGCGCCGTCCTTGTCCTGCTGCGAATAGAAGTAGCGTGTGAACGCGTTGTAGCCCGGGATCGACGTGTTCGGCAGCCAGACATACGCGAGGCGCCCGCCCGAAAGCTCGTCGACCTTGCGCCGGTTGTCTTCGATCCACGCGCGCGTCCGCAGTGCGTCTTCGTTGGCGATGGGAACAACGGTGACGAGACGCGAGCCTTCGATCGACGGCGCGCTGTTGACGCGAAGCACCGTTTGATGCCCGGCGGCGCCCTCGAACAGTTGATAGACGTTCATCTGCGCCGTGAGCGGCCGTCCGTTGACATCGAGCAGGTAGTCGCCCTCGGCGACGTTGATGCCGGGAGCGCGGAGGGGCGCACGCAGCTCGGGATTCCAATTCTCGCCCGTGAGTATTCGGTGAAGCCGATAGTGCCCGTTCTCGACGGTAAAGTCGGCGCCGAGCAGCCCGACCGGCACGGGCGGGTCGGAGGGAATGTCGCCGGCGCCCAGAAGATAGGAATGGCCGACGGTGAGCTCGCCGCCGGTTTGCGCCATCACATACCCGAGATCGTTGCGGTGATTCACGGAGGCGAGCAGCGGCGTGTACTTCGCGAGGACCGCCTGCCAGTTTGCGCCGTGCATCTTCGGATCGTAGAAATAGTCGCGTTGGTTACGCCAGCCTTCACGGAAGATCTCGGCCCATTCGACGCGCGGATCCACCCACGTCTCGAGAAGCGCGACGTTGAGCGGACCGTCGCCGGCGCGCGCGGGCTTGTCGGTTGGCACCACGCCCCAGCGTGCCGCCGGACCGCCGCCCGCCGAATAGAGGAGCTTCTTTCCGTCGGCCGAAAGTGTGTAGGAGCGGATGCCGTCCATGAAGACGGCCGCGGCTCGGTCCTTCAACTGGTACTTCTGCAGACGGAGCGCGCCGCCGCCAGGCATCGGCTCGGTGTAGAAGAACGTGCCGGCCGGTCCGGCGATGAGACTACTGTAATCACCGGCCGGGACGTCGAGGCTGATGATACGCTGATTGATACCGGCGTCGATCCTGACGATGGAGTCGGCGCGGGTGCGGGGCATTGTGGGCGCGATGGGCTCGTCACCCGACTCCGGCAGAAGCGGTGACGCGTCGGCGTTGCTCAACACCGCCAGGTAGACCGCTCGGCGAATGGGACGATCGACGGCGCTCATCTCGACCCAGCCGGTGCGCGGGCCGTAGTCCGTGCTGGCGAGGAAGTAAAGATACTTGCCGGTCGCGTCGAACGCCGGCGACGTGGCATCGGCCAGACCGTCGGTGAGCTGCATCGGCTTCGTGTCGGCAAGGGAGCGAACGAAGACGGCGCGCAAATGATTGTCGAGACCTTTGGAGTAGGCGATCCACCGAGAGTCCGGCGACCACGTGGCGTCGAAGTCGCGGCCGGGATTGGCGTACGTATCCGAATCCATCTTCGTCGCGTGTCCGGTCGCGGCGTCGATGGTCCACAAGTTCAGATGATTGTCGGCGAGCATCAGCAGCTTGCCGTTGGGCGACCACGAGAGGTCGAGGTAGAATGCCGGCGCCGGCAGGTCGATCGCGCGGGGCTTGGTCAGGTTCGCCTGATCGCCGATCATGAGTTGATACTCACCGCTCGCGTCGGACAGCCAAGCGATGCGATTGCCGTCGGGCGACCAGGCGGGATTGCGATCGTCGGCGCCCGTGGACCGAGTGAGATTGCGCCAGTCGCCCTTGTCGGTGGGGACGGTGAAGATCTCGCCCCGCGCCTCGAACGCGGCGCGGACGCCGGTCGGCGACAGCGCTGCGTCGCGAATCATTCCGGCCACGCGTTTGAACTGCGCGCGCGCCCAGGGAAATTCGCCGACGACGTTGATCGCCAACTGGTGCGCTTGTCCGGTCTTCACGTCGAAGAGATGGACGTAGCCGTTCTGCTCGTACACGATCGCGTCGTTGCCGGCGGACGCGTTCATGACGTCGCCGTCTTCATGATGCGTGACCTGTTTCACCTGCTTCGTGTCGACGTTGTACGAATACAGGTTGATCCCCGCGCTGCGGTCGGAGAGGAAGTACACCGTGTTGCCGATCCACATCGGGTCGTGATCGTTGCTGTCTTTCCACGGCAGCTTCTCGACCGTAAATGCGGCGAGATCGATGATGCGAATCGGTTGTGTCCGTCCGCCGCGGTATCGCTGCCAGAGACTCGTCTCGTACCAATCGGGAGTGAAGGCGAGCGGCAACTCGTCGTACGCGAAGCGGTGAGCGTCAGGCGAGTACGATCCGGCGAACGCGCGCGGCATCGGCATTGCTTCTTCAAAGCCGCCGTCGACGGGCACCGTCCAAAGCCGCAGATACGATGACTGTGGGACGCTGGCGCGGTCGGACGCGAAGACGACGCGCTTTCCGTCCCGCGTCCACCCGCGCACCCGGTCGAGTTGTGGATGGAAGGTCAACCGTCGCGGCTCGCCGCCGGCCGCCGACACGACGAAGACATCGGTATTGCCGGCCGCTGTTCGACTGAACGCGATCATCGATCCGTCGGGGGAAAAATGCGGATCGGACTCGACGTCCGGCGTCGCGGTGAGTCGTTTGGCCGTGCCGCCGGCGCGGGTGGTAGTCCAGAGATCTCCGCCTTGCGCGAAGACAATGGCGTCACCGTTGATGTCAGGATGACGAAGGAGACGCGTGCCTTGAGCGGCGACGGCGAGTGGGAGGGACAGCGCGAGGAGTGCGGCGAGCGACGGCAGCGGGCGGCGGACCATGATCAACCTCCAAAGGTCGGTCGGTATACATCTTCGGTATACCTACACGCCCGCGACGCGCGGGCGTTGTGAAGCGTGCGTCAGTTTATCGTGTTCGTCGAGCGACCGCGGCGTCCGCCGTCGCGGCTCCGGCGTCCCACAGGTGCCAGATGCCGCGCTCGCCGAATTCCTCGATCACGGCCGACAGCCGGTTCGCCGCGTTCTGCCAATTGGTTTCCACGGCGTGCTGCGCCGCCCTGGGTTCGCCCTTGGCGATGGCCGAGGCGATCGCTTCGTGCTCCTTCACCGACGTGGGCAGCTCGTCGAGGAGCACGTTGACATAGAGACGCGCATATCGTTCGCACTGCGGCTTGATCGCCCGATGCAACGCGACGAGCCGCGGACCGGCGATGCCCTCGACATACGTATCATGAAACTCGAGGTCGAGATCGAACAGCTTCGCCGGTGCGGCTTTGGCGCGCGACGCTTTCGACAGCTCACGGTTCACGGCGCGCAGTTCCTGAACGAGCTTCTTGCGCCGGTCGGTCGGGAGCGATGCCGCCTCGCGCGCGGCGAGCCCCTCGAGATGACCAACGACGAGAAAAACTTCGCGTCCGTCGCCGCGGGTGAGCGGGGTGACGATCAATCGTTGGTCGCCCGCGCGTCCAACGGACGCCACGAATCCTTCCTGTTGAAGCCGGTGCAAGGCGCTTCGCACCGGCGTTCGGCTAAGGCCCATGCGCGCAACGACGGCGCGTTCGGCGATTCGCGCGCCCGGCGGCAACTGCCCGGAGATGATCAGGGAGCGCAGCTCGGCATAGACGCGGGAGACGTTGTCGACCGGCTCGTGCTCCACGCCGCGACGCGTCGGGGTGACGGGTCGGCGGGCGGCGGCCGGAGTCTTGGGTCGGTTCGGAGGCGATGCGGGCACGGCTGGCAAGCTATGGATCGTGCGGGACGGGAGCAAGCACCGGCGTGGACACCGGTCCGGACTCCGTACATCTGGTATACCAGAATGGTCTATCGCTTCGGAGTGCCGAGCATTACGTTGGGCGCGTTCGCCGGTTTGATCACCCGCCTCCTTCCTCCGGCATGCTCCGTCTCGTCCGCGTCACACTTCGCGAAATTCGCCTCGCGCTCAAGGAGCCGTTCCGGATCTCCTCCGGGGTGGAATCCGAACGACGGATCCTGCTCGTCGCGCTCGACGACGCCGACGGCGCGACGACGTGGGCCGAGTGTGTCGCCTTTCCGCGGCCCAACTACACACCCGAAACCATCGATACCGCGTGGCTCGCGATCCGCGAATGGCTTGCGCCGCGGATCCTCGGGCGACCGTTGGCCTCGGCGTCCGCTGTGCACGACATCCTCGCGCAGGACATTCGCGGACACAACATGGCCAAGGCGGTGCTCGAAATGGGCTGCTGGGGTCTCGAGGCCGAGCTCCGCCGCGTGTCGCTCTCATCGCTGCTCGGTGGAACACAAACCCGCGTGCCGACCGGCATTTCGCTGGGGATTCAGACGTCGCCGCAACTGCTCGTCGATCGGGCGCTCGCCGCCGTCGCCGCCGGCTATCGCAAGATCAAGCTCAAGATTCAACCGGGCCAGGACGTCGAATACGTGCGTGCGGTTCGGGCGGCGCTTGGTCCGAACCTCGACATCATGGCTGACGCGAACGCCGCCTATTCAATCGAGGACGCGGCGCACCTCATCGAGCTCGACGAATCTCGAATGTTGATGCTCGAACAGCCGTTTGGTGCCGACGCCCTGCTGCAGCTCGCCGAGCTTCAACGCCGGATGACGACCCCGCTGTGTCTGGACGAGTCGATCATCGATGTCTCGCGCGCGCGGGACATGATCGCGTTGGGGAGTGGCAAGATCATCAACATCAAGCCGGGACGCGTGGGTGGCTTTGCCGCATCCAAGGCCATACACGACGTATGTCGCGACGCCGGCGTGCCTGTATGGTGCGGCGGCATGCTCGAGACGGGCATCGGTCGCGCGTACAACGTGGCGCTCGCCTCGCTCCCCAATTTTTCCATGCCGGGCGATCTCAGTCCAAGCGCGCGCTACTGGGCCCGCGACATCGTCACGCCCGAATGGACGATGGATGCCGAAGGAATGGTGCATGTTCCGCACACGAAGCCGGGACTCGGAGTTGAGGTCGACGTCGACGTGATCGAGTCGTTGACGACGCGCTCGGAAGTGTTGTCGAGCCGCGCGGCGACGGTGGCGGTCGGATGACGACGCCCGCCGCCGGAGAACTTCGCCGGACGCTCGGCTTCACGGATTTGGTGATGCTTACGCTCGGCACGGTGATCGGCTCGGGAATCTTCCTCGTCCCGGCCGTCGTGCTGCGACAGACGGGCGGCAGTCTCGGTATCGCGATGTCCGTGTGGTTGATCGGCGGCATTGTGTCGTTTCTCGGCGCGCTCACCTATGCGGAGCTTGGTGCCGCGAACCCCGACGCCGGCGGACTCTATTCATACATCCGTGACGCGTTCGGTCCGCTGCCGGCCTTCCTCTATGGCTGGACGAGCTTCCTGGTGATCGCGAGTGGATCGATCGCCGCGCTCGCGGTCGCGTTCTCCAACTACCTGGGCCAGCTTGTCCCCATGAGTTCGACGAGCGCGCGGATCGTGTCGGTCGTTCTCATTCTCGTCATTGCGGCGGTGAACGTACGCGGGGCGCGCGAAAGCTCGTCCGTCGAGAATTGGACGACGGCCACAAAAGTCGGCGCGTTGCTGATCATCAGTCTCGCGCTCATTGTGCTGGGGCACGGTGCGTCGTCGTCGGCGAGCGCGATACCGGTCGTGAAGCCGGCATCGTTGTTCGCCGGGATCGGCGGCGCGATGATCGGGATTCTCTGGGCGTACGAAGGCTGGCAGTACGTGACCTTCTCGGCCGGAGAGACGCGCGATCCGCAACGCGTCTTTCCGCGGGCGATCGCTGTGGCGACGGCGGCGCTGATCGCGCTGTACATGATTGCGAATGTCGGCTACATCGTCGCCCTTGGCGTGACCGGCGCGGCAGCGAGCGATCACATTGCCGCGGACGCGATGCGGTCCGTCTTCGGACCCGTGTCCGGCAAGTTCTTCAGCGCGCTCGTTCTCGTCTCGATCTTCAGCGCGGCGAACGGCGTCATGTTGACCGCGCCGCGACTCTACTACTCCATGGCGCGTGACGGCGTGTTCTTCGCGCGTTTGGCGCGCGTGAATGCGCGGTTCGGCACGCCGGTGGCGGCCATCATTCTCCTGGCGATTTGGTCGGCGCTGCTCGCGGCGAGTGGGACGTTCGAGCAGTTGCTCACCTACGTTGTGTTCACCGGTTGGATCTTCTATGGGCTCGGCGCGCTGAGTGTCTTCGCGCTTCGGCGAAAGCATCCGGAGGCACCGCGTCCGTTCCGCACACCCGGGTATCCGCTGACGCCGCTCTTGTTCGTCGTGTCGGCCGCGGCACTCGTGTTGAACACGCTGCGTGAGCAACCCGAGCGCGCCTTCGTCGGACTCGGTGTCGTGCTTCTCGGAACACCGGCGTTCTACTTCTGGCGCGCGCGCACGCAACGCGCGGCGCCCACCGCACCACTTCCCACAGCCTGACAAACGCTCGATGCACTTCACCACTCAACCGGAGGAACGGATGCGAACACTCGTCGATCAGCGCCTGCGTCGCAGGCTCCTGATCCTGGCATCCATGGCACTTGGCGCCGTCGGTCTTGGCGTCGGCCCATCACGCGCCTTCGCGCAAACCGGCGCCATTGCTGGACGCGTGACGGACACGCGGTCGGGGCAGGGCGTCCAAAACGTCACCATCCAAGTCGAGGGGACGAGGTTCACCACCGGGACGTCAGTCGAGGGGCGGTTTCGCCTGACCGGCGTTCCTGTCGGTTCGCAGACGGTGGTGGCGCGTCGCATTGGCTACACCGTCGAGCGACGGCCCGCGGTCGTCGTCGCGGATCGCGACGTGACGATCGACATCACGCTGCAGTCGGGCGCCATAGCGCTCGACCAAGTCGTCGTGACTGGGACGGCGGGCGCGCAACAGCTTCGTTCCGTGGGCAACGCCGTGTCGACCGTGGATGCGACGCAGGTCATGGCGCAAGCCCAGCCGCCGGACATCAGCAGCCTGCTCAAGGGCAGCGTCTCCGGGGTCGCGATCCTGGAGCGCAGTGGACGACTCGGCTCGGGACCGACGATTCAGATTCGTGGACGCAGCAGCATCGGTCTGGAAAACAGTCCGCTGATCTATATCGACGGCATTCGCGTCAATAATGCGACGGCGACAGGTCCGGCGGGTGCGCCGGGTCGGCTGGGCGGACAGGGAGCGACGATTGCCGGTCGTCTGAACGACATCTCGCCCGACGACATCGAGAGCATCCAGGTGATCAAAGGCCCCGCCGCGGCGACCATTTATGGCACCGAGGCCGCGAACGGTGTGATTCAGATCATCACGAAGAAGGGCGCGTCGAGCGGTCGCAGCGAGTTCAGCGCCCAGGTGCAAGAAGGCTCGCTCTTCTTCCGTGATGCGGAAAACCGGATGCCGACGAACTTCGACAAGGACAAGGTCTCCGGCGCGATCCTCACGTGGAATGGCGTGCAAACCGAAAAAGCGCGCGGCACGCCGTTGTTCAAGAATGGTCTCACGCGACTCTACACGGGGACGCTCGCCGGTGCGCGCGACCAGGTACGCTACTACGTGTCCGCCGGCTATGAAAACGACTACGGCATCGAGCCGAACAACTCGCTTCGCCAAGCGTCGGCGCACACGAACATCGACGTCGCCGTCAACTCCAAGACGGATTTCTCGGGAAGTCTCAACCTGGTCAATCTCTCGGAGCATCTCGGCGCGGATCTTGGTCTGTCGGCGATGTTCGGCGCGGAGTTTGGCCATTCGCTGTTGTGGACAGCGCCGGCGGGACGAGGATTCTATTCCAACTTCCCGCCCGAAGTCACGCAAAAGCTGTATGACAACGCTGACGGCATCAATCGGTTTACGGCGAGCGGAACGCTCAACAATCGTCCGACGAGTTGGTTCACGCAGCGCGCGATCGTCGGATTGGACTACACCGGCGAAGACGCGCGCGGCATCGAGCACTTCGCGCCGCCGGAGCTTGCCGCGCTGCTCTCTGCCGCGACTGCCGGCGGCAGCATCAGCCAGACGCTCCGGCACAACTCCATCATCTCCGCCGACTACAGCGGCACCGCGAAGTTCAATCTCACGTCGAACCTCGCGTCGTCGTCGTCCGTTGGCGGACAGTTCTACAACACGGAGCTGAATACGAGCGTGCTCACGGCGATCGGGTTTCCGGCGCCGGGCGTCGAGACTGTGAACGCGGGAGCGACCGGCGCGCCATCACAAACGCAAACCATCAATACGACGATCGGCGCGTACGGCGAGCAGCAGTTCGCCTGGCACGATCGATTCTTTCTCACGGCGGGCGTGCGCGTCGACAACAACAGCGCGTTTGGCGACAAGCTGAAATGGGTGACGTATCCAAAGGTCAGCGCCTCGTGGGTCGTCAGCGACGAACCGTTCTGGCATTTGAGCGACAAGATCAACACGCTGCGCCTTCGTGCCGCGTACGGCGAATCCGGAAGGCCGCCGGCCGCCTTCAGCGCGCTGCGAACGTTCACCACAACGCCAGGTCCTGGCGGCGTAATCACCGTGACGCCCGGAACCGCCGGCAACGCCGATCTCCATCCCGAGCATGGCAAGGAGACGGAGCTTGGATTTGAGGCGGGGCTATTCTCGCGTCTCACCCTCGGCTTCACGTACTTCAACAAGCGCACGATCGACGAGATCGTGAACCAGGCCGTCGCGCCGTCGTCGGGGTTCCCCGGCACCCAGTTGGTGAACCTCGGCGAAGTTCAGAATCACGGTCTGGAGCTCGAGGGAACGTTCAAGGCGGTAGACCGGCGGTCCGTCTCCTGGGACATCGCCGGAACGCTCGGCACCGCGAAGGACGTCATCAAGAAGAACGTGCCGACGATCGTCACCAGCGGAGGCCAGTTCAACGTCGTCGGCTATCCGATCGGTGGCATCTTCCTCCGCAAAGTCGTGTCGGCGGACCGTGATCCAGTGACGAACTTCGCGACGAACGTGTTGTGCGACGGCGGCGCGGGAAAAGCATCCGTCGCGTGCGCCACGGCGCCGTTCGTGTTCACCGGAACTCCCACTCCGAAGATGACCGCATCTCTCACCAATACGGTATCGATCGGCCGCCGCCTCACGCTGTATGCTCTCGTTGATTTCCGGAGCGGCAACCGCATTCAGAATGCCGTGGAGCAGCTGCGCTGCACCGGCGCGCTTGGCGCCGGACTATGCGAGGCGAATTACTTCCCCGAGAAATATTCGCCCGTGTACCTCGCGGAGACGGCGACCACCGCGCCAGGCCTTGGGATGGTCGACCAATACTGGCAAGACGGCGGGTTCGCCAAGCTCCGCTCCGTGTCCGCAACCTATGTCATCCCCGAGCGCTTCACCGGTGGCGCATCGCGGGCCTCGATCACGTTCGCAGCGCGGGAACTGCACACCTGGACGAAGTACAACGGGATTGACCCGGAGGTCAACGGGAACAACCCCGCCACCACGGCCGCATCGGTCGATCAAGCACTCACTCCGCCGCTCACTCGGCTGATTGGGACCTTCAACATCAAGTGGTGAGCCATGCGAAACTATTCTCGGACGTGTCTCGCGATGGCGGTGCTCGCCGGGGCCGCCTGCCGCGATCTCACGAGCCTTCAGCAGTCGAATCCAGGCGCATTGGATGCCGCCGGCGTCTTCATCCCGGCGAACGCCGTGCTGCTGACCAACGGCGCCATTGCGGATTTTGAATGCGCGTTCTCTCGCTACGTCGTCGGTAGCGGTTTGTTTGCCGATGAGCTCTCGAATGCGATCGCCAATACGGTGAACTTCGATTTCGATCGTCGTACGATCGCCACGAACGCCAGCTATGGAACCGCCATTTGCACGACCAACCAGCAGCCACCCATCTACACGACGCTGTCTACGGCGCGCGCGTCGGGCGACACGGTCGCGGCCAAACTGCGCGGTTGGACCGACGCCGAAGTTCCGGCGGGAGTGAGCCGCGTCAAGCTCATCGGACAGGCGGCGGCCTACGCCGGATATAGCATCGTTCTGCTTGGAGAAGGGATGTGCTCGGCGGCGATCAACATCGGACCGGAGCTCACCCCCGCCCAGCTGTTCACCGAAGCGAAGATCCGTTTCGATTCAGCCGTCGTCGCAGCGACCGCGACAAGCGATGCGACGACATTGAGCTTCGCCCTGCTCGGCCGAGCGCGCGCAGAGTTGGATCTTGGCGACGCTGCGTCGGCCGGAGCGGACGCCGCAAAAGTCCCCGCGACCTTCGTTCTGAACATGTCGGCCGACGGCATCAACATCCGACGGGAGAATTTTTCCTTCTTCTCACTCAACCAAAACAGCTTTTCCACCGTCGACGCCAGCTTTCGCGGTTTGACGATCAACGGCGCTCCCGACCCGCGGGTTGCCGTCACCAACACCGGCAAAGCCGGCACGGTGGCGGGCACGCAGCTGTGGACACCGGACAAATATCCCGCGCTGACCACGGTGATACCCATTGCCCGCTATGCGGAGGCGCAGCTCATCGTCGCGGAATCAAAGCTGGCGGCGAATGATCTGACGGGAGCGGTGGCCGCGATCAACATCGTCCGCGCGAGCCGCCCCGGCGTTCCCGCGTACGATGGAGCAGGTCAAACCGCCGCGCAGATCAAGGCGCAGATCATCGAGGACCGGCGTCGTGAGCTGTTTCTCGAGGGTCACCGATTGGGCGACCTTCGGCGCTACAACCAGACCTTCACCCCCGCGGCGGGAACCGCTTACCCCGGTGGCGGTGGACTGTATGGGACGCAGACGTGCTTCCCGCTGCCGGACGTCGAAGTCGTCAACAACCCGAACATCAAGAAGCCTGGATGAGACGAATTGAATCGGTGATCGTGGCCGGCCTCTGGTGTATAGCGCCGGTCGCGGTCACGGTCGCTGTTGGCGCGCAGATCCCTTCGGCCCTGGAGTTTCGCGTGCCGAAACCGCCAACGATCGCGGTGAGCGACTCTGGCGCGTTCCTCGCCTACGAGCTGCACATCACGAATCTCACATCCGATACGATGACCCTGAGACGTGTCGATGTGCTCGACGCCGACAAGAAGGGCGTGATCGTGATGTCGCTCGTTGACAGTGCGTTGTTGCGCGCGGTTGCCCGGCCGGCCCCCGCGATTCCGGCTGCCGAGCGTCTTCGTATTGGTCCCGGGTTGCGGGCATACGTCTACATGTGGATGCCGGTGGATCGCGACAACCCCCCGATGCGCCTCACGCAACGCTTGACATTCCAGCACGCCAACTCGTTGACCGAGGTGTTGGACGGCGCGACGATTCCCGTGGAACGCGCGGCGATCGCCATGAGTCCGCCGCTTCGAGGCGAATGGGCCGCGCTCAACGGACCGTCGAACGCGTCCGGCCATCGCCGGCTCGTGCTGGCCCTCGACGGTCACGTCGCCAGCGGGCAGCGCTTTGCGATCGACTTTCTCCAGGTCGACTCGACAGGCGGCTCGCGACGACCCGGGAGCGACGCCGCGAAGAACGCCAACTACTACGCCTACGGTCACGAGCTTCTTGCTGTCGCCGACGGGATCGTGGCGGCGACCAAGGACAGCATACCGGAAAACATCCCGGGGGCCAACTCGCGTGCGGTCAAAATCGATCTCGTGACGGTCGGCGGAAATTTCGTCGGCATCGACATTGGGCAAGAGAAGTACGCGTTGTACGCGCACGTTCAGCCCGGTTCGTTGCGCGTCAAGGTCGGAGATCACGTCAAGCGCGGGCAAGTCGTGGCGCTCTTGGGCAACTCCGGCAACTCCACCGAGCCGCACGTCCACTTTCAGATCGCCGATGCGCCGAACTTCCTTGCATCGGAGGGCGTGCCATACGCGATGAGCTTTGACGTCATCGGCAACTGTGGCATTGGCGGCAACCCGCCGGCCATCACATGCACGCGGCACGCTCCCACAGCAGTAAAGGGTGGCATTCCGTTACAGAATGAGATCGTTCGCTTCCCACGGTAGGAGAACATCCATGCGCAGCATCGCCTTTCGCGCACTCGTTTCGCTCGTTGTCGTCGCGCAGGTTGCGCGCGCGCAATCGACGCCATCGTCGGTGGCGCGGTACATCGCCCCGGCATTTCCGGAGGACCTCGTCTCGGCGAAAAAAGCGGATCGCGTGGCCTGGCTCGCCTACGATCACGGCCAGCGCAACGTGTACAGCGCGGCGGCGCCGGACTTCAAGCCGGTGCGCCTCACGAAGTTCACGGATGACGACGGAATCGTTCTATCCGACCTGTCGATCTCCGACGATGGATCCGCCGTGACGTTCTTGCGCGGCGGACTGCCGAACACTCGGGGGTGGATCGCTGTTCCAACGAGCGATCCGAATGGCGGCGAAAGCGCCGTGTGGGCCGCGAAGACGAACGGCACCGGCGCATGGCGACTCGGTGAAGGCTCCGCGCCCGCGCTGTCGCCCGATGCACGCACGGTCGCCTTCGTCAGAGACGGTCAGATCTATTCGTATCGCGTCGCCCGTGGCGCTACCGACTCGATCGAAACCGGACGCAAGCCGTTGATCAAGGCGTGGGGACGCAATGCCGGCCCGCGCTGGTCGCCCGACGGATCGCGCCTCGCCTTCGTCAGCGTTCGCGACAACCACTCGTTCGTCGGCGTGTACGACGTGAAAGCGCGCCGAACCGAGTTCATGGCGCCAAGCGTCGACTTCGACAACAGTCCCAGCTGGTCGAACGACGGCAAGCGGATTGCGTTCGTTCGGAGACCAGGCACGCCGTTTGGTCAGCAAACCCAACGCGGCGACGGGAGCATTGGAAATCCGAATGGGCCGGGTGCGGCAGCGGCTCGCGGCGGTCGCGGAGGAAACGCCACTGGTCGGGCCGATGGACTCTACCGCGCCGAATTTCGCGGCGGGTATAACATTTCGCTCATGGTCGCCGAGGTCGCGACCGGAAAGGCGGATGAGGTTTGGCACAACCAGCCCGCCGATCGGACCTTCCCGAACGTGAACGCGATCGCGTTCGCCGGTGACAACATCATCTTCCAGCAAGAACCCGAGGAATGGATTCGCTGGTACTCCGTGAGCGCGAAGGGTGGAACCACAACTCCCATCGAGCTCACTCCCGGATCGGGTGCCGTCGAGTCGCTCAATCTCTCCCCCGACGGAACGACGCTCTACTACGCCACGAACGCCGGCGACATCGACCGCCGACACGTCTGGAAGGTGGCGACGTCGGGCGGTCCCGCAACGCAGATCACGTCAGGCGCCGAGATCGAGATGTATCCCGCGCCGCTCGCGTCGGGCAAACATGTTGCCGTGCTTTCGTCCAGCGCGACGCGTCCAATGCAGGTCGGCATCGCCCCGATCAGCGGCGGAGCGATGAAACTCGTCTTCCCCGTGCTGACGAAAGAGTTTCTCGCCACAACGCAGGTCGCTCCTGAGCCGGTGCTGCTCAAAGCCGACGACGGCGTGGAATTCCACAATCAACTCTTCCTGCCCAAGGGACTGCAGGCGGGAGAACGACGCCCGGCGATCATCTTTGTCCATGGTGGCCCAGTTCGCCAAATGCTGCTTGGCTACCACTATATGGACTTCTACCACATGGCGTACGCCGTGAACGAGTGGTTGGCGAGCCAGGGCTACATCGTGATGTCGGTGAACTATCGCTCCGGCATCGGCTATGGCAAATCGTTTCGAACCGCGGCCAACACCGGCGGTCGCGGAAACGCCGAGTACAAGGACGTCATCGCGGCAGGAAAGTATTTGCAGACGCGCGCCGACGTCGACCCAACGCGCGTGGGCATCTGGGGACTCTCATATGGAGGCGTGCTCACGGCGCAGGCGCTCGCCCGAAACTCCGACGTCTTCGCCGCCGGTGTGGACATGGCCGGCGTACACCTCTGGGGCACCTCGCTCGACAGCGGCGACGTGTCCTACAAGTCGTCGGCGATCTCGGCGATCGACGGATGGAAGTCGCCGGTGCTTCTCTGGCACAACGACGACGATCGCAACGTCGACTTCTCGCAGACGATTGGCTTGGTCGATCTCCTCCGCGCGCGGAACGTCTACTATGAGCTCATCGTAAACCCCGACGACACTCACGAAACGTTGTTGCATCGCCGGTGGCTCGAAACGTACGCCCGCATGGACGCCTTTCTCGATCGCTTCCTGCGGAAACGCAGCGTCTCGAGCCGATAGCGTGCGATCTCAATCCCTCGACATTCGTCCCCTGCGGACGAACGATGAATGCTGGACCGCCGTCGCGCTCCAACGTGAGATCTGGGGCCTCGAATATGACGACGTCGTCCCCGCCACCCTGCTGCACATCGTCGACTATGTTGGCGGACTCGCCGCGGGCGCGTTCGACTCCTCGGGCGAGATGCTCGGGTTCGTGTTCGGAATGAATGGTATTCGCGACGGCGAGTTGGTCCACTGGTCGCACATGCTTGGCGTTCGCGAATCCGCGCGCAACCTCGGGCTCGGGAGAAAGCTGAAGGCATATCAGCGCGACACCCTCGGCGCGATCGGCGTGACTCGTATCTTCTGGACCTTCGATCCGCTGATGTCCAAGAACGCATACTTCAACTTGAATCGGCTCGGCGCCGAGGTCGTGGAGTATGTGCCCGACATGTACGGCACGACCGCGAGTCCACTACACCTCGGTATGGCGACGGACCGGTTGATCGTTTGTCTCCGGACCGCGCACGCAGAATCGTCGATCTCGCGCGCCACACCGGTGCAAGGGAGTCCCGTCCTCACCGCGTTCCCGCAGTTGAACGACATGACCGTTTCGGTTGGCGATCGAACGCCCGAAGCCGCACTGATCGAGATACCGGCCGACGTGCTCGACGTACTTGCCAAATCCCCCGCGGCCGCACGAACGTGGCGACTCGCGGTACGCGACCATTTTCAGTGGGCGCTCGCCCACGGCTACACGGTCGCCGGCGTGCACCGCGATCCGTCGAGCGGCCGATCGTTTTATCTTGTCACGCGTGGTCACGCCGCGAAGCGAGCTTTGGCCGCGAGTTAGTGGGCGACGATACCGTCCCTCTCCCGTTCATCGATCTCTGTGGCGTTTCGTTCAGCGGTTCCGCCGTCCAACGCCGAGCCGAACCGAACATCGCTCGCCGAGCTTGCCGCGTTGTTCGCCAAATTGGGCACGATCGCCTTCGGCGGTCCCGCGGCCCACATCGCGATGCTGGAAGACGAAGTCGTCGTCCGCCGCCGTTGGCTCACGCGTGAGGCATTCACCGACTACCTCGGCGCCACCAATCTCATACCTGGACCCAATTCCACCGAGCTCGCGATCCACATCGGACATGCGCGCGCCGGGTGGCCGGGACTGATTGTCGCGGGAGTCTCGTTCATCATGCCGGCGGCGTGCATCGTGACGGCGATGGCATGGGCGTATGTTCGGTTCGGAGCACTGCCTGCGGTTGCCGGAGTTCTCTACGGCGTCAAGCCCGTGGTGATCGCGGTTGTTCTTCAAGCGCTCTGGCGGCTGGGGAAAACCGCGATGAAAAACACTTGGCTGATCATGCTCGGCGGCGTGGCGGTGATCGCCGTCGCGATGGGTGTCAACGAGTTGGTCGTGCTTGCCGCGGGAGGGTTGCTCGCCACCGCGCCGCATCGGCGACGGGCACCGAGTGCCCGAGCAACGCTCATGCTCTTGGCGCGGCCCGCGACGGCGACGCCGACAAGGTCTGTCGGTGCGGTCGTAGCGAGCGGAGTCGGCGCTGCGGGGACCGCGACGACCGCTGCTCTCTGGCCGCTCTTCGGCGTGTTTCTCAAGATTGGCGCGGTGCTGTTCGGCAGCGGATACGTGCTGCTCGCGTTCATGCGCGCGGACCTTGTCGAGCGACTGCACTGGCTCACCGAACGACAACTGCTCGACGCGGTCGCCGTAGGACAAATCACGCCCGGCCCGGTGTTCACCGCCGCGACGTTCGCCGGCTACCTGATTGCAGGCGGCTCGGGCGCCATGGTAGCGACACTTGGAATCTTTCTGCCGGCGTTCGTTTTCGTGGCGATCAGCGGCCCGCTCGTTCCCAGGCTTCGCCGCTCGGCTATCGCCGGCTCGTTTCTCGACGGCGTCAACGTCGTCTCGCTCGCTCTGATGGCGGTCGTCACCTGGCAGTTGACCAGGGCTGCAGTCGTCGACCCTACAACAGTCGTCATCGCGGCGGCGAGTGGACTTGTGCTCTTCCGATTTCGCCTCAATTCGGCGTGGCTCGTGCTGGGCGGCGCGGCGATCGGGATGGTCGCGCGTTTCGCCAGCGGATCGTAGGCGCGAACCCGTTTCCACGCCCTCGCGCGATGTTAGAACTCATTAGTCTGCCGAGCGCGACAGGCGAACGTGACGAGGACCGCACCGTCGCGTCCTGTTGGAAGGGGACAGACAAACGACCGTTGCGTCTTGCCCCTGCGAGTCTTCCACCGACGCCGTGCTGCTCCCAAAAACTTTCGACGCGCACCTTCAACAGTCCGCACAAGAACAACGCGCCGCGACGCGATTCCTGATCCGGGCCTCGTGGGGAATCATCATTGTGCTCGGCGCCATGGCGGCGTCGATCGCGATCGCGCCGTACGCTCGAGCCGCGGGTCATCTCCGCTTCGTTCGACTTCTGGGGCTGAGCGTCTTCATCGAATACTTGGCGCTCATTGGCCTCGTCGTCTTTCTTCGGCGACGGCTGGCGAGTCAGATCGATCGTGCCGCAGCGCACCAGAGTTTCCTGGCCGAGCAAAACGAGCGCCTGGTCGACCAAAACGCCGAGCTCGAAGAGCAGGCGGATACAATGCAGCATCAGGCCGTGGAGCTCGAGTCGCAGGCTGCGCTGCTCGTGGAACATGCCCAGCGACTCACAGACGCCAATCAAGTTCTTGCCGAGGGTGTCCGCCGCCAGCAGGCGCTCGCCGACCAAGCCCTGCTACTGGGGAGACGGCTGGCCGAGGCGCAGGGCGTCGCGAATCTCGGATATTGGGAAATCGACTCGACCTCGGGAGAGGTGTTCTGGTCCGACGAGATGTATCGGCTGGCCGGTCTCGAGGTTGGAATCAAACCTCCGCCGACCGAGAGGTTCCTCGCCGCGGTGCATCCCGACGATCGTCAGCGGATGCAGGACGTGGCGCGTGCCGCGCTTCGCGATCTGAGCGAGTTTACCGAGCAGTACCGGATCACGCTTCCGAACTTGCCGGTAAAGACGGTGCAGTCCAAGGGACGGGTCATTGTCGACGAACGCGGCCACCGGAAGCTCGTGGGCACCGTTCAGGACGTGACCGATCGCGTGCACCTCGAGGCTCAGCTTCGCCGATCACAGAAGATGGAAGCGATCGGCCAGCTCGCCGGGGGTGTGGCGCACGACTTCAACAACGTGCTCACGGTCGTGGAGGGCTACACCGGGCTGCTGCTGTCCTCGCAATCGATTGGCGACGACGACCGTACGTTCATCGACGAGATTCGTCACGCGGCGCGGCGCGCGGGTGCGCTCACTCGCCAACTTCTGGCGTTCAGCCGCCAGCAGGTGCTCCAGCCGCAGCTAGTCGACGTCAATGAAGCGATCGCCGACGTGGAAAAGATGCTGCGCCGTCTCATCGGCGAGCATATCGAGTTTCAGACGAACCTCTCGCCGTCCATCGATCTGGTGAAGGCCGATCCCGGGCAGCTCGAGCAGGTGCTGATGAATCTCGTGGTCAACGCGAGGGACGCGATGGACGCGGGCGGCACGCTGACGATCGAGACGACCACCGTCGTGATCGACGCGGCGTACACGACGGGCGACGCTCCCAACAGCTGCGCCGGGCGATACGTGATGCTCGCGGTGAGCGATACCGGAACGGGGATCTCTCCGCACGATCTCGAGCACATCTTCGAGCCGTTCTTCACAACCAAAGAGAGCGGCAAAGGCACCGGTCTCGGGTTGTCGACGGTACACGGCATCGTCGAGCAGTCAGGCGGCCACATGTCGGTCCATAGCGAGGTGGCGCGCGGTACCACATTCAAGATCTATCTTCCGTGCGCCGAAGTGAACGCGGACGCGATCGCCGCCGCGTCGGTACGCGTCGCATCGCGCGCTGGGAGCGAGACCATTCTGTTGGTCGAGGACGATCGCGCGGTGAGAACGGTCGCGACCGCGGCGCTTCAGCGCGGAGGCTACCGCGTGATCGAGGCCGACAACGGCGTCAGTGCGCTGCGCATCGTTGAGGCAGGCGACGCCGCGTTCGATCTCGTTTTGAGCGACATGGTCATGCCGGGCATGGGCGGTCGCGAGCTCGCGGGTCACCTGCAGCGGCTTCTGCCTGACGTTCCGGTCGTGTTGATGTCGGGCTACACGCGCGACGCGATGTTGCACAGCGCCCAATTGCCCGCCGGCTCTCCGTTTCTCGAGAAGCCGTTCACCCCGGACGGCCTGACGCAAAAAATTCGCGAAACGCTCGACCGCGCGGGAACCATCTAGTCAAAGCCCGCCCAGTCTTCACGATTCGCTGGCTCGCTCTTGACAGTAAAACACTCGTTTCATACACTTGTTTGACATCGCCGGGCGACGACATCCGCCCAGCTTCAGGCCGGCCCCGCGGAGGAGCATGAAATCCAAACGAGCGATCACGATCATCGTCATTGTTGCCGCCGCTGTGATTGCGGGCTACCTCATGACTCGCCGGCCGAGCGCACTCGTGCTCACCGGCATCGTCACGACGAATGAAGTGGTCGTCAGCCCGCAGGTGGGCGGGCAGATCGTCAAGCTGCTCGTGACCGAAGGCGATCACGTGGTTCGCGATCAGCTTTTGGCCGAGATCTCATCGGGCGAGCTCGCCGCTGACCGCGCGTTCTACACGCGCACCGAAGCCGGCTCGGCCGACCAGGTGCGGGAAAGCGAATCGTCGCTTCGCTTCGAGGAACAGCAGACGGCCGAGCAGATTCGGCAGTCGTCCGCCGCGCTCGGCGCCGTCATCGCCCAGCGGGAGGAAGCGGTCGCCAATCTGGCCAACATGAAGCTCGTACTCGACCGCGATGAGCAAATGCTCAAGAGCGGCGCCATGGCGCAACAGGAGATCGACCAAGCCCGCGCCGCGTATGCCGTCGCGAAGTCCCGGGCCGACGCGATCGACAAACAGATCGAAGCGTCACGGGCTGCGCTCGCGCTCGCCCAGTCGACCGCGCACCAGGTCGCCGCGAAAAAGAGCGCGTTCAGTATGGCACAGCAACAGCACGCCGCCGCGTCAGCCCAAACGGCCAAGGCCAACGTGCGTCTCGGATACGCGGAGTTGCACGCGCCGGTTTCCGGTATTGTGGACGTGCGCGCCGCGCGCGCGGGTGAGGTCGTGAACGCCGGCCAACCGGTGCTGACCATCATCGATCCCGACGACCTGTGGATTCGCACCGACGTCGAAGAGAGCTATATCGATCGCGTTCGTATCGGCGACAGCCTCGGGGTTCGGTTGCCGTCCGGCGAGAAGCGCATGGGTGTCGTGTTTTTTCGCGGCGTTGACGCCGGCTTTGCCACGCAGCGCGACGTGAGCCGCATCAAGCGCGACATCAAGACGTTCGAAGTCCGCCTACGCGTCGACAACCGTGAGCGGCGCCTTGCCGTGGGCATGACGGCGTACGTGACGCTTCCCATCGGCGGATAGCGTGGACGCGATTGACGTTCGCGCGATCACCAAGCGCTTCGGTACCTTCACGGCCGTGAACAAAATCTCGTTCACCGTCGAACGCGGCGAAGTCTTTGGCTTGCTCGGGCCCAACGGTGCCGGCAAGTCGACGCTCATTCGAATGATGACCACGCTCGTGCTGCCCACCGAAGGCACGGCACTGGTCGACGGCGCCGACATCGTGCGCGATCCCAATGCCGTCCGTCGCGCGATCGGCGTGATTCCGCAGGCCATGACGAGCGACCTCGAGCTGAGCGCCGAAGAGAACTTGCTCATCTTCGCGAAACTGTACGGCGTCCCGCGAGATCGTCGGAAGCGACTGATCGCCGAGCTCCTCGCGGCCGTGGAGCTCACGCAGTGGGCCGACAAGCCGGTGAAACAACTCTCCGGCGGAATGCGTCGCCGGGTCGAGATTGCCCGCGGCTTGGTACACGAGCCTCGCATCTTCTTTCTCGATGAACCCACCACCGGGCTCGACCCCGTGTCGCGAACCGCCGTGTGGGAGATGCTTCGCAAGATCAAGTCGGAACGCGACCTCACGATCCTCCTCACCACGCACTACATGGACGAGGCGGACAAGCTCTGCGATCGCATTGCCATCGTCGATCACGGCGAGCTCAAAGCGCTCGACTCACCGATGCGCCTCAAGGCCGCCGTGCCCGGCCAGAACACGCTCGACGCCAGCTTCTCGGACATGCCGCCCGACTGGCGTTCGCGGCTCGAGCAGTTGCCGGGCGTCGAACGCGTGAGCGAGGATGGCCACGTGTTCCGTCTGACGTCCAGCAGCGCACCCGCGACGACGATGGCATTGATGGCCGCCGCGTCCGACGCGGGCGTGACGGTGGATTCGCTCGGCGTACAGAGCACGTCCCTCGACGACGTGTTCGTTCACTATACCGGGCATCAGTTGCGCGACGCGCTGCAGGAGCCGTCCGCGGCCGACCGCCACATCATGCTGCGCCGATGATGGAGGAGCCGCGTGGATAGAACTCTGGCGATCATCGAGCGTGAGCTCCGGCGTTTTCGGCGCAGTCCCATGTTGATCGTCATGTCGCTCATCATGCCGATCGTGCAGCTCGTCGTGCTCGGCTACGCATTCGGTGGAACCGTGAAGCATCTGAAGGTCGGCGTCATCGACCAGGATCGCGGCGTTCCCGCAGTTCGTTTGCGCGCCATGGCCGGCGCCGTCGCGGTCAACGCGCGGACCTTCGAGATGATCGAGTACCACGACGTGGGCGTTGCGGTCCAAGCACTCCGCGACGGACGCCTCAACGGCGTGTTGACGATTCCGCCCGGCTTTTCCCGGCGTGTGTTGGCGAAGGACGAGCCGCGCGTCGCTCTCATCGAAGACAACACCGACGGCTTCGTCTCCGGCACACTGGCCGCCACCGTCTCGAGTCTGGTGGGGTCCTACAACCTGCCGCCGGCCAGCGCGCAGCGAGTGTTGACGACCACGTCGCTCGACATGGTCGAGGTGTACCCGTACGTGCCGTACATCCAGTATCTGCTTCCCGGATCGATCGTGATGTCCATCTTCATGATGGTCATGATCGGCGGCGGTATCATCTTCATCGACGACAAGGCGCGCGGGCTGCACGAGGGATATCTCGTCACGCCCATCTCGCGACTCGAGCTGATCCTTGGCTTCACGGTGTCGGGCGCCATCAAGGCCGTGCTCGCCGGACTCGTGCTGATGACGATCGGAATGCTCATCGCCGGCGTGCCCAATCCGTTCGAGCCGCTGCGCATGCTGCGTTTGTTCTGCGTGATTCTCGTGACGGCAATGGCACTCGTGAGCATGATGTTTCTGCTCATGGTTCGGATGAACGATCCGCTCCTGCCGCGCGCGATGTTCGGCGTTCTGAACACGCTGCTCTACTTTCCGAGCGGCGCCGTTTACCCGCAGCAGGCATTTCCGCAGTGGATGCGTGCGATCGCGATTTGCGATCCGTTCACATACGCGGTGCACGCGCTCAAGAGCCTGGTGCTCAAGGACACGGGCTTCGCGGCGATCGGCTTCGACCTGTTGTTCCTGATCATCTTCACCGTGGTGAGCATGACCGCGGCCACGCTGCTGTTCAAGCGCACACTATGATGAAGGGCGCGCGGGCAACGAACGCCAAGCGACGGCCGCGCAGTCGCGCCAGGCACAGCGACGCCGAGACGCGCGATCGTCTGCTCGAGGCAGGTCGCCTTCTGTTCTCCGAGCACGGATTCGCGAAGGTGTCCGTGCGCGACATCTGTCGCGAAGCAACGGCAAACGTCGCCGCGGTGAGCTACCACTTCGGTGACAAGCTCGGTCTGTACGAAGAGGTGATGCGCGGCGGTCTCGACATGCTAGCCGCGTTCAACGCGACCATGCTCAACGCCGGCCCCAACGCGTCCGCCGCCGAGCGGTTGCGGCACTATATCGCCAAGTATCTCCCGCGCCTTGTAAAGCCTCTCGGCGATGACGAGTGGCTCCCAAAGCTCATGCGGCACGAGATACGCGAACCCACCGCCGCGGCGCAGTTGGTCTTTGAGCACGCCATCCTTCCCCGAATGCGCTTCCTCGCCGGCGTGATGGCCGAACTGCTCGACTGCGATGAGGACGATCCGCGCGTGGGCCGGTGCGTGGTGAGCGTGCAGGCGCAATGTCTGTTCTATCTTCCCGACGCGTTCAAGACCGCGATCGTACCAGAATGGCCGCCCCAAAGCGATGCGGCGATCGCGGCGGCCGTCGAGCACATCGTGGAATTCTCGCTCGCCGGCATTCGGGCGATCGCGGCCAAGAAGACGTGACCGCTGTCTCGCGTCGAGCTCGCATCGAAGCCAGAACTTCCGCGCGCTAGCCGCGAACCGGCGATATTTCGAGAGCGACATCCGGCACTCGGATGCTCGTTCGTTGTTCGGCGCCGCGTCGGGAGCCCGGGCAGCCTCATGTTGACAAGGGGACGCAGCCAGGGTGAGACCACTGGGGAAGGGTGCCAAAGGCGTGCAACGCGCGCCGGTTTCCACAACAGCGGGTTCGGACATCGATGCGCCGCTCCGCGCGCGTCTCAATGCCTTGATCGAAGAAGGGCTCGACGTGTTCGATCGGTTCGATCGCGAGGTCCGAACCCGCCACTTTCATCCATTCATTGCGGCGGACTATGAGCGCGTCCTGCACACGCTCATTTCACTTCGCTCGTCCGGCTTGAGATTTCTCGAATGGGGATCGGCCACGGGCATCGTCACGCTCATGGCGGACATGCTCGGCTTCGAGGCGTATGGCATTGAGCTCGACGCATCGCTCGTTACGACGGCGAGAGCGCTCGCCGAGCGGCACGGCTGCAAGGCTCGATTTGTATCGGCCAGCTTTATTCCGGCGGGCTATCGCTGGAAGCCGTCGATCAACGAGGACGGCCGCCACGGGACGATCGGAGACGGAACGTCGGCGTACGCCGAGCTCGGGTTCGCGCTCGACGACTTCGATTTGGTGTACGCCTATCCGTGGACCGGAGAAGAGCCGATGATGCTCGACCTCATGCGGTGCTACGGAAACGAGCGAGCGCGATTGCTATTGAATGGAGACGACGGCGTTACGGTGTACTCCGGCGGCGTGCGCGAAGCGTCAGACTGACGCTCGGGGCCAATTCGGTTAAACCAGTTCGTCAGCCACGACCGGCCGAACCGCCACGTCGAATGCCAGCCAAATCACCTTGGAGATTGGAATCAGAAATAGCATCACGAGGAGCATGCCGGCTGGAATGCCGTAGGTCATCGTGTCCCATGGAACGTTCGGCCACATCGCGACAATGATGGCCAGAAGAACAAGTCCGAAGATGAGCTCGCCAACGAGCAACCCGAAGAACATCGCGCCGGAAAAGTAGTTCTCGTCGCTGCGCTCGAAGCGAAAGTTGCACACGAGGCAACGCGGACGAACGCCGCCGGTGCGTCGCAGCACGAAACCCTTGCCGCAATTCGGGCAGCGAAGTGTGATCGTGCGACCCAACATCCGCAGCGCGACGGCAGCCGTCGGCATCTGGAGCGGCGACTCCGAGTTTCGACTCCGTCCTTCTTTGCCGTCGGCCGCGGGCCGGCGAGGCGGCGGCGGAACGGGCGGTCGGGCTGGTTTCGATGACAACGGCATTTGAACAAAGGTAAGTGTTTGGTATTCAGCGAACGCGCGCCGGAAGAATTCGCGGTCCCCGCGACGCGGATGGGCGTCCCGTTGGCGGCGTCGGATGTAGCTGCTTGACCAACAGACCTTCGGCGGCCGCCAGGAACTCGCGGATGTCGAGTTGCGGTTCGATCATCGCCTGGACGGCGCAGCCTTTGATGAAGCTGACGGTGACCGCCGTGAGCCCTGCGGCGCTGACGCCCTCGAACCGCGCCGGATCGGCGAGAAGCACGGCCTCGGCCATGGGTCGGAACGCCTCACGGTATCGATCGAGCTCGCGCTGCATGCGATTGCCGATCTCGCTGTTCCAGATGCCGGCGCTCCAGAACTCGAAGAACAGCCGAATGCGTTGCGGCTCGCGTGACAGCCGCGCCATCTCCTGCCGGAGAAGGGCGATGAGCCGTTCGAGCGGGTCGCCAATGGCTTCGATATCCGGGCCGACCGACAGTGCGGTCGTGGTCTGCAGTACCCACTCGAGCAGGGCGAGAACCAACTGGTCTTTCGTTCCGAAATGGAAGATGACCAACCCCGAGCTCATCTCGGCGCGCTGGGCGACATCGCGGATTGTGATGGCGTTCAATCCGCCGTCGATCGCCAGCTCAAAGGCCGCGTTGATGATCTGTTGGCGCCGGAGCGGCTCTGAGACCTTGGTGCCTGGCAAATCTGCCTCCGTGGTGCATCCGTATGCCGTCGAGATACTTACGCGCTATTGACCGTTCGTTCAATATGGCATAAGTTTATATTGAACGCAAGTTCAATGATGAAGACCACGCCGCGGGTTCCGCCTCGAGGCTGTCGCTCGTCGTAGTGTCCACGGAGGCCGATGGTGCTCGTTCCAAAGCTGTTTACATCGATGAAATCCTACGATCGCACACAGTTTCTGCGCGATTCGGTTGCGGGTGTCATCGTCGGAATCATCGCGCTGCCGTTGGCCATTGCGTTTGCCATCGCCAGCGGAGTTACGCCGGGTCGCGGGTTGTGGACGGCGATCGTCGCCGGCTTCATCATCTCCGCGCTGGGCGGCTCTCGCGTGCAAATCGGCGGGCCGACCGGTGCCTTTGTCGTCATCGTCTACGGCATCGTTCAGAAATACGGCATCGATGGCCTGACGGTCGCAACGCTAATGGCCGGCGTGCTGCTCGTGATCTTTGGGCTCGCCAAGTTCGGCGCCGTGCTCAAGTTCATTCCCCATCCCGTGGTCACCGGATTCACGAGCGGAATCGCCGTGATCATCTTCTCCGGCGAGATGAAGGATTTCTTCGGGCTGCAGATGGGAACGGTTCCGCCGGACTTTCTCGGCAAGTGGATGGCTTTTGCGCACGCCACGGGAATTGCTCCGCCGGCCATTGGCATCGCGCTGCTCGCGTTGGCGATCATCATCGTGTGGCCGCGCATCAACCATCGAATTCCCGGCCCGTTCGTCGCACTGATCGTCACCACGGTGATTGCCACGGTCTTACACCTTCCGATCGAGACCATCGGGAGCAGGTTCGGTGAGATATCCGCCGCGGTTCCGCATCCGCAGATACCGCATCTAAGCTTGGCGCAAGTCACCTCGCTCGTTGGGCCGGCGTTCACCATCGCGCTGCTCGGCGCGGTGGAATCGCTGCTCTCCGCCGTGGTCTCCGACGGCATGATTGGGGGCCGCCACCGATCGAACATGGAGCTGGTGGCGCAGGGCGTCGCCAACATCGTGACGCCGCTGTTCGGCGGCATTCCGGCCACGGGTGCCATTGCTCGCACCGCGACGAACGTGAAGAACGGCGGGCGGACGCCCGTGGCGGGCATGGTGCACTCGCTCACGCTGCTCATCATCACGCTCGTCGCGGGCAAGTGGGCAGGGCTCATCCCCATGGCGACGCTCGCGGCTATCCTGGTTGTCGTCGCGTACCACATGAGCGAATGGCGTGCATTCCGCGCCGAGCTTCAGTCGCCGAAGAGCGACGTCGCCGTTCTCCTCACCACCTTTTTGCTCACCGTGCTCGTCGACCTCACGGTGGCGATCGAAGTCGGCATGGTGCTCGCGGCGTTCCTCTTCATTCGTCGGATGGCGGACGTGACAAACGTGAGCGTCGTGACGCGCGAGTTGGAGGATGATTCGGCCGAGGACGACGACGCGAACGCCGCGAATCGGCGTGCCGTCCCAAAGGGCGTCGAAGTCTATGAAATCAACGGCCCGTTCTTCTTTGGTGCCGTCGAAACGTTCAAGGACACTCTCGCTCGCGTCTCCGGTAAACCGCGCGTCTTGATCATCCGCATGCGTCATGTTCTCGCGCTGGACTCGACCGGAATGCACGCGCTGAAGGATGTCGTGCACCGCAGTCGAGGCGATGGAACGGTCGTCCTGCTCTCGGACGTCCATATGCAGCCGCTCGTCGCGCTGACCGGCTCGCCGGTGCTCGACGAAATTGGCCGCGACAATCTGTTTGGGAACTTGGATGAGGCCCTGAACCAGGCCCGCACCCTTTTGGGCTTGCCGGAAGAGACGCCGCCGGAAGGAGCGGAGCCCACGGTCACTCGGGAACGCACCGGTGTGACGTCAACCAGTCTCCCGTCTATCAAGCAATGAGTAGAGAACTCTAATACGTCATCGCGTCGCCGCCCGCCCAAACTTCGCCGGCGCAAAGAGTCGCCGATCCCGAGGCGGAATGATCCTGCCGTATCGCCAATCGCACCACTCGGCGCGCATCGTTCCGATAGCAGGACAGTGACCACCATGGTCGCGCTCGAGGTTGAGCCTTCCGCGGACCTGACCTTGCGGAGACGCGTATGCGACGCTTCGGCCATCACGGTGCCGACGAGGGACCTGTCAGCTCGTGCGCCGCGGTTTTCGCCGGCGAATGTAACAAGATCGTCATCGAACACTGTCCTGCTCACGAGGATCCCATCAAGAATTGTCCACGGCGCCCTGGCGGGCGGCGCGGGTCGCTAGCAGCACAACGAACGCCGACGCAAGTCTGGCGCGACCCTTCGGCTCGCGGTAGCGTGTCTGCATGAGGACCCGCACGCTGATCCCCGCGGCGACGCTGCTGTTCGGGTGTAGCCTGCACCACCGGCCGGTGGCGCCGGAGCCCGCGCGTGGCCCCGCGCGAGACAGTCTGATTTTGCTGGACCAAACCCGAGACGACTCCGTCCTGGCGCGCGGATACGTCAACGGTTCGATCGCGTTTCTCGCCGCCGATGTGGTCTACCTCCGCGCCGGCGTACCAGCGACGTTCGGTCGAGCCGCCGCCGCCGTGCTGCTCGCCGCCTCCCCGGAGGCTGCCCGGGAGACAATGAGGTGGGAGCCACTCGGCGGCGGTGTTTCGTATGATCTGACCGCGGCGTACACGTTCGGCATCGCCGCCCATGCGCCGCGATCGAACGGCGTCATACGCATCGATCATTACATCGCTTACTGGGAGCGACGACGCGGCAGCCCGTGGCGCATTGCGGCGTACGCCGAGATCGGCGCTCCGCTCGCCGGCGACGTTCGGCTCGAATCGAGCCAACTCGTGCCGCCGCCAAGTGCCGTGCCAAAGAAGAGCGCCGAAGCCGTGGCGACCGTGCGGTCCGCCGACAGTCTGTTCTCCGATCTCGCGGATCGCATGGGCGTCGCGTACGCGTTCTCCAATACGGTGGCCCCCGGGGGGAGCGTGTTCGGCGGGCCGCGCCTCATCGTGGGTTCCGATGCGATCAACGAATATTTCGGCGGGCTCGCGGCGGGAACGTCGCTCACGTGGCGACCCATTTACGCATCGGTCGCGGCATCGGGCGACCTGGCCTTCACCGTTGGCGTGACCATCTCCACGGGTCGAGGCCAGTCGGGTGCCGCCGTGCAGCGGTTCGGAAAGTATCTCGCTGTGTGGCAACGACAGAGGAACGGGATGTGGAAGTTTCTCGTGCAGGGCGCCAACGCGACGCCGGCGCGCGAGTCGCAGAAGTAGGCGCCCAGTTCCGGCGGGCGGCTACCAGTCGCCGCGTTTTTCTCCGGCGCGATAGGCGCGCAGCAACGTGAACGACACGCCCCCGTACGTGACGACGTAGGCGGCCCACTTAAAAATGTCAGCCGTTCCCGCGTCGGTGGTGTGAAAGGCGAAGGCGTAGACCACCAATCCAAGCAGGGCCCAACCGAAACAAGCGACCCCGCTCCGAATCATCGCCCAGCGGCGATCGCGCTCGGCCTTGATGTGCTCGGCCTCGCGCTTCACTTGCATCTCTTCGTAGAGACGTTTGTTGACGGGCATCGGGCGGACGCGTGAGAGGGTCAAAGAAACAATCGAGGGGCAAAGCGTCGGCGGCGCCGCACTCTACCCCTCGAACTGAACGGTGTTTCTCGTCACTCCCCAGGGTTGATCACGGACGATCTTTGAAGATCGCGTTGAGCTGCGTGTGTTTTGTATCCAGTGGCACGAGGCGTCCGTCGATGAACAGGTATTTCGTGTCGATCTTGGCCTCGAGCAGATCGCCGGTGGTGACGACGATGTTCGCCATCTTGCCGACGTCGATCGAACCCATCTTGTCGGCGACGCCAAAGATCTGTGCGGGCCAGATCGTGACCGATTTGATCGCGTCGGCCTTGGACAAGCCATGCGCCGCGGCCATGCCGGCGTTGTAGGGCAGGGTGCGAATCTCCGATCCCTTGTCGCCCGTCGAGATGGCGAACTGCACGCCGGCGGCAGCGAGCTTGGCGGGGATGGAGTAGTTCACGTCGTACGGATCGTCTTCGCGCGACGGCAGCTTCATCACCGCGGTGACGATGACCGGCGTGTTGTGCTGCTTGAGAAACGCGGCGACCGCCGGCGCTTCCTGTCCGCCCATGATCACCGGCTTGAGGTGCATCTCTTCGGCGAACGTCACGGCGTCCCGAATGTCGGTGGCTCGATCGGCGGGGAAGATCACCGGCATCTGTCCATTCAACGCCGGGAGCAGCGATTCGAGGACGACGTCGTGCGCGGGACGCGGAATCGATTTGTCCTTGGCGAATGCCGCATGCGCCTTCCCATAGGCTTCAGCGTCGCGCAGCATCGCGCGCAGCGAATCCATCTGGAGTTGACGAACGCGATTCGCGTCGGCGGGTCCGCCCTGCTGTACGGCCGCCGCGCGAGCAAAGCCGCGACCACCGAAGCCGGAGCGCGGGAGCTCGATCACCAGAGCGAGCTTGGGAATCACGGCCATCTTGGGCGGGGTGTCGCCGGCAAGATTCATCAGCGCGGCTTGACCGGAGAGGATGCCGCCCGTGGGCCGTGAGACGACGGTGGTAATGCCGACGACGCGCGCCACGCCGATGTGCGCGCTATGCGGGTCGATGCCGTAGAACGCCTGCGCGTTCGGATTGAACGATCCAACTTCTTGAATGTCGACCGTCGCCACCGCGCCCTGTCCGATCTCGGAGAGTCCCACACTCGATCCGGTCTCGATCATTCCCGGATAGACCATGAGTCCCGTCGCGTCGATGACTTGTGCGCCCGATGGAACGGCGACGTTGGCGCCCACGGCGGTAATCTTTCCGCCGCTGATGACCACGACGCCATTCGGAATCTCGGCGCCGCTCACCGTGACCACTCGGCCGCCGCGAATCGCGAACGTGCCCTGCGGACCGGGATTCGGATTGAACGACCCGAGCTGGCCGTGCGCTGATGACGCCAACACCGTGAGCGCCGCCACTGTTATCCCGAGCGCCTTTCCGGTCATCCCGAGCGCAGCGAGGGATCTGCTCTTGTCGGCGAGGGCTCCGCTCGTCTCAATCATGCCTTGTCTCTTCATGGGACCACCGGTGTGACGCGACGACGATCGGCGGCCTCGAGCGCGGCGCGCTCCTTGGCCATCTGATCACGCATCTCTTTGTCGCGCTTGATGTCGAAGAAAATCTCGCCGTCGATGAACGTCGTTTCGGCCATGGAATAGACGCTGAGCGGATCGCCGTTCCAGATCACGACGTCGGCGTCCTTGCCGATCTCGATCGACCCGACCCGCTTCTCCACACCGAGCTGGAGCGCGCCATTATACGTGATCGTCTTGAGCGCTTCGTCTTCGGTGAGCCCGCCGTAGCGAATCATCTTTGCGGCGTCGATGTTGAGGCGCCGCGCGCGCTCGTCCGAGTCGGAGTTCACGGTGGTCACGACGCCGTGATGCATGAGAATGGCAGCGTTGTACGGGATCGCGTCGTAGGCTTCGACCTTGTACGACCATTCGTCCGCGAAGGTCGACAAGCCCGTTCCGGCCTGCGCGATCTCGGACGCGATCTTGTAGCCCTCCAGCCCGTGCTGCAGCGTCTTCACCGTGAATCCGAATTCCTTGGCCACGTTGAGGAGCATCAGCATTTCGTCGCCGCGATACGAGTGGGCGTGCACGAAGCGCTTGCCCTCGAGGACTTCGACCAGCGGTTCGAGCTCGAGATTGCGATCTGGTGCCACGAGCGTCTTGTCGCCCTTCGCCACGGCCGCGTTGTAGTCGTCCCAGGATGCCTTGTAGTCGCGTGCACGAGTGAAAGCGTCACGCAACACCTCTTCCTGGCCCATGCGCGTCGCAGGATAGCGTAGCGGCCGTCCCGTGGCCTGCGCCGCGGTCTGCCCATTCTTCTGCGTGACGTTCTCGCCGAGCGCGAACTTGATGCCTGGCATGGCGCCGGGGAACAGCATTTCGTCCACCTCGCGCCCGAACTTGAGCTTCACGACGGCGTTCTGTCCGCCGATCGTGTTGGCCGATCCGTGCAGCACGTTGATCGTCGTCACACCGCCGGCGAGCTGGCGGTAGACACTGATGTCGGTGGGGTTGAGCACGTCGCGAATTCGAACCATCGACGTCACCGAAAGCGAGCCTTCGTTGATTGCGTCGGCCATCGAGTGCGAATGTGGATCGATGATGCCGGGCATCACTGTTTTGCCGGTCGCGTCGATCACCTGAGCGCCGGCCGGCGCGGTGAGGTTCTTCCCGATCTGCGCGATCTTTCCGTTCTGCAGGAGCAAGTCGGTGTTCTCGAGCCTGCCCTTCGTGACCGTAAGGATGGTCGCGTTCTTGATGAGCGTCGCGCCCACGGGTTTGATCGCGGGCCTGGTCGCCGCCGCCGGCTGCTGCGCGCCGAGCGCCGCCCCCATGAGCACCGCCGTGCTTGCCAGAATCCGAATATTCATCGTGAAACTCCGAGAGGTGAGCTGATAACCGAGAACTGGTTGCCGTATTCTGGTCGATCGATATTCGGTCTAAACGGGCGGTCGTCCGCGACGTCCACCGCCGGCCGCGTCGGGACGCTGGCCGATGAATGTGCCCTGCGGATGTCCCACGACGGCGACCGTGCCGCGGATGACGTTCGCGGCGATCGTTCCCGTGAACGTGGCTTCCTCGGTCCCAGCGCCCATCGTGACGGTCGCGGTGAATTTGACGGTGCCGTCGGCCCCGATGGAACCACCAGAGATCTGTGAACTGCCAAGTGAGCCCTGAATGGTGCCGCGCAGTTGGTCGCCGAACTGTTGCAGCGCCATGGTCACGGGCTTTTCACCTTCGTCCATCGTCACGGTCACCGTCCACGTGCCGCCTGCCAGCGAGGCCGCTCCAGCCGCCTGGGCGCGGATTTCGACGGGGCTGCCGTCCACGAACACCTGCGCGACGTGACCGGCGAAGAGGTCGCCGCGGGTCAGCGTCAGGTTGGCGATCTTGCCCGTCTCGATGGTGCCAAGCCGATCGCTCACGCCGAGGATGTCGGCCGAGCCGGCGGTGAGCGCGCGAAGCGCTTGATCGGAGGTGAGTCCGCCCTCGACGGTACGACCGGCGTTCGCGAGGAACTCCGACCAGATATTCATCCCGCCATCGGCGAACGCGAAGCGAACACCCGCCGCGGCGAGCTTGCCGGCGAGCTTGGGGGCCTCGACGCGCGCGCGCAAGACGCGAAGCGGCTCAGGGTCGGCGTCGGCCGACGCCGTGGGTCGCCTTGGGAAATTGAGCGAGAGGAGCACGGGCACGTTCTCGGCTTTGAGTCGCGCGGCCACCTGGTCGGCCTCTTCACCGCCGGCGATGATCACGCGAAGGTTGAATTCCTTCGCGAGATCCAAGGCGCGCTCGATCTCGCGCGCCGACGCCGCTTCCATCACCACGGGGATCTGCCGTGCGAGCACCGGCTGCAAGGCGTCGAGCGACGGGTCGGTCTCCGGGCGACGCATGCCGCGCGGATTCTTCGCGTATGCGGCGCGCTCGGCGCCGTAGTGCTGCGCGTCGAGCAACGTTTGGCGCAGCGCGGCAAAGACTCCGAGCAGCGAATTTGGAAATCCGCCGTTTCGCAGCGGAATGAATCCGATGTGCTCGGCCACCGGCGTCTTGATGATCATGGCCTGCGACGTGGATCCGCCGAGATTGATCACTGATGAGAATCCTCTAAATATCCCCGTCGGCGGCGCGGTGAGCGCGGCGGTGATGCCGGCGCTTTGCGGTCCGCTGAATCCGTCGGCGTCCGGCTTCACGAGGTCCGCGGACGTGAGTTCCGGTTGCAGTCCCAGCGGGCGCGTGGAGTTGGGTGCGCCGCCGGGCGCGCCCTGTGGCGTTGGCGCTGCGCCACGACCACCGCGACCGCCGGCGACCGCCTGGGGTGCGGCGGCAGCCGTCGCGAGCCCGAGGCTGGCGTTGGCGTCGATGAGGCCGGGATAGACCGTGAGGCCCGTACCGTCGATCACGCGTGCGTCGGCCGGCGTTTGCGCGCTCGCGCCGACCGCGGCAATGACGCCGTTGCGAATCACGACCGTGCCCTTGTCGATGACCGGTCCAGCGACGGGAACGATGCGGGCGTTGGTGATGGCGTACGCGCTCGGCGCGTTGCGTTCTCGCTGCACACCGATTTGCCCGGAGAGCAACGGTGGAGCGACCGCAACGGCGGTCCACACCAGAGACGTCCCGATCAGGAAGCCACGGATCTGCATTGCGAAAAACTCCTCGACTCGGCGGCCCGCGTGTGAGCCGCAAGGGGAATAGGGGATGATCTGGGACAGACGCGACTCGAGCGCGAATCGCGAGCGCGGGGCGGTCGGCGCTGAACGCTCGGGGGAATCTCACGCGCGGCGGAGACCGTGTCAAAGCGGGATCCAGCGGGTTTGAACTCGAGGCTGGTCTTGAGCATGGGGGCAATTACATTTAGCATGCCCGAGCGCACTCGACATTTCGCGACGTTGCTCACAGTTACGTTGTGCGTCCTATCACGGATTGGGGCATGTCGGACCTCGCAACGCGCCGGTTGCCGAGCCTGTCATCTTTCGCAGCACGGACCAAAGCAGAAACGCGCACACCGCGACGACGCACAGCGCGCGCACGTCTTTCGATTAGGAGGTTGCAATGAGTCCACAACGTCTGTTGATGTCAGTTCTTGCGGGATCACTCGCCATCGGATCCAGCGCGCTGTTGTCAGCGCAGAGCGCCGGGAACGTCGAGATTGGCGGCTTCGGGCAGTTCACTCGCACCGATGCTGCGTGGCGCGTGAAGAATGGGTATGGTGGCGGAGGTCGTCTCGGTGTGTTCCTCACGAGGCACTGGGAATTGGAAGCTGACGCGGGAATTTCTACCTTCGACAACGAACCGCCGCGCGCAGCGGGAAACAGCACGAGCCAGGTGCTCACCGGGCAGTTGACGTACAACATCCCGTTCGGGCTTGGCGGTCGCACGCATCAACTGCTGCTCGAGGCGGGTGCCGGCGGACAGCGCTTTGCCGACCACGCGGACTTCACCGTGCCACTCGGCGGTGGATTGCGCTTCATGCTTGGCGATGCGTTGGCACTCCGCTTCGACGGTATCGTCCAATACGTCGAGAATCCGACCGCGTCCACGTTCGGGTTCCCGGTCGTCGTGGGCGTGAACAGGACGGCCGCACGGTCGTCGAACGTCGAGATTCGTGCGGGCCTGAGCTTCCTGCTTGGCAACGGCAAGAAGGAAGCGCCGCCGCCGCCGCCGCCGGTCGTGGCGCCTGCCCCGCGCCAGGAAACACCGCCGCCGCCGGCGCCGCGTCGTGAGACGCCACCGCCCGCCCCGGCTCCTGCCCCGGATCGCAGCGGCATCATTCGCGATTCGATCGCCGCAGTCGACCGTGCGCGCACGGCACTTCTGGCGAAGCTCTATTTCGACTTCGATCGCGCGGAGATGCGCGCCGACCAACAGGCGATTCTCGACGCGAAGATTCCGGTATTGCGCGCGAATCCCACCGTTCGCATTCGCATTGAAGGCAACGCCGACGAGCGCGGATCGGACGAGTACAACATGGCGCTCGGCCAGCGCCGCGCGCAGACGGCGCGAAAGTATCTCATCGACCACGGTATCGACGCCGGCCGCATCGACATCTCGAGCAACGGCGAAGAGCGCGGTGTGTGTCAGGAGCACGCGGAGAGCTGCTGGTCGCAGAACCGCCGCGATGAGTTCGTCATCGTTGCCGGCGGCGATCAACTGATCGCGCCGCGGTAGTTCGGAGGGGACCGATGGACCGAAGTGCGGCGGACCGGAAATGGTCCGCCGCACTTTTTTGTGCGCTGGAATCGGGACCGGCGTGAGGCGGCGTGGAACTCGCGTGCTGGGTGTCGGATATGCTCGACGGCTTGTTCAGTCTCCACCACCACCTCACCACCGAACACTTAGGAGAAGCACCATGCGCACTCCAATGCTCATGTTGGCATCCGCCCTCGTCGTTGCGACGGCGTGTGGCAGCGATTCAACCACGACGCCGCCGGTTTCGAAAATCGTCACGTTCACCGCGACTATGACGCCCGCGGGCGAGCCTGGCGCGCTGCTCGGAAGCCCGACCGGCAGCGGCACATTTACCGCGACGCTGGATACATCGACCAACGTCTTTACCTACACGGCGACGTACACCGGGTTGACGTCGAACGTGAACAACGGCCATATCCATGGCCCGTTCGTTGTCGGCGGCGCGGCGACGTCGGCCAGCCCGGTCCTGAACTTCGATCCCGCCGTCACGCCGGGCGTGGTATTCGGTGGTTTCAAGACCGCCAATAGCGGCACTGCGACGGGCACGGTGACGCTGACCGCCGCGACGCAGTTCACGCCGACGATCAATGGCGATTCGCTCAGGAAGTTGCTGTTTGCCGGGGCGACGTATGTCAACATCCACACGGTCACGAACGGCGGCGGCGAAATTCGCGCCCAGGTCACCAAAAAGCCGTAGTCCGGCCTCCCGATTGGGGGGTGCTACAAAACGTACCATGACGCTCGCATGACGCTCGATCGCGATGATGTCATCGAGCGAAGCGGGTTGGTTAGACGAGCGAAGTCGTTGGACGAACAGGAAAGGCCCGCGCAGTTCGCGCGGGCCTTTCTTGTTGTGTGCCATTGCTCGTCGCGGCCGCTGCGGGCGCCGGGTTCGCGTTAGTAGATGTAGACTTTTATTCCAACCGGCACGTTCTCATAGAGCCACTCGATGTCGTCGTCGCGAAGGCGCACGCACCCGTGCGTGGTGGCGAGGCCGATCGATTCCTTGTACGGCGTACCGTGCAGCAGGAATCCGTCGCCCATGTTCAAGCGGTATTTGCCCAACTCGCCTTCGACCTTGCGGTTCTTGGTGCCGAGCGGCGGAACGAACAAGGTGTTGTCGAACACGATGTGCTCATCGGTGGGCAAGGCGGCGAACTCCCCATTCTCGACCACGCCGACAAGGCCGTCGCGAACGATGAGTGAGCGACCGTCGGATAACTTTACCGGATGCCCGGGGTTGATGTGACCGAGCTTCAAGTCGTGTTCGTTAGCAGTCTCTGCATAGAGCCATTCAGGCGGCTGCCAAATGGGGTCCGCTTCCTTGCCGAGCACGCTTCGCATGCCGCGCGGAGTCTCGAAGGTCCACGCTGACTTGCCGAACGCGAGCGTCGTTCCCTTGGCGACCGCCACCGGGGCGCTCAGCACGGTGTCGTTGCCGATGATTGCCCACAGGTGACGATCCTGGAGCGATACGACGAGTCGAAAGCCGGAGGCACGCGCCGCGAGGGCGCGATGGCGCGCCCAGGAAACGCTGTCGGATTTCGACTTGAAGCTGTACGCGATCGTTCCGTCGTCGACCGCCGTGTCGCCGCCGACTCGGGCGCGGGGCGTTATGTCGACTTGAGCAATCTGTCGTTGTGCGGCGAGCGCGCACGCGGGCGAGGCACCAATAACTGACGCCGCGCCGAGGACGGCGAGGATTCTGAATTGTTTGCTGCGATGCATCGTGGGCTCTACTGGAACGCGCTGGGAGTGAAAGACCGAAGCGCTGTTACCCCTCGCGTAATACTCTAAATCTGTTCCAACGGTCCATCAACCCAAACGACGAATGAGCGGGGCAAGCGCCACATGGGGCCAGCCGACGCTCATTCGTTGAGTTCGCCGCGGCAGACTAGGTGAAAATCCTTGTCTGCCGCGAATTGAACCGCGCTCTACTGTTGAACAAAACTGGTTAGTACAGATTCACGCCGAAGACGACCGGCACGTGCCACGCGCTTCCGAACTGGCTGCCATGGTTGAAGTGAACACCGCGTGCTTCGATGAACATTTCCTTCCGGCCTGCGTGGAACGAGAGACCGCCGCCAGCATTCCAGCCGTAGTCGCTGTGGTAGTCGGTATCCGCGAGCGCACCACCGTTGTCACCGCTCGCGATGAGCGCGTGCTGCGGACCAAAGCCACCAACGACGCCGCCGTCGGTGTCGAGCTTCATGCGAAGGTTGTTATAGCGAAGCATGCTGGCGCCACCAATGACATACGGCGTGAAGATCACGCTGCTGCCAAGGGTATGCGTGAAGATGGGCAGATTCAGCTTCGCGTCCGCATTGACGTTCCAAACTTTCGGACGATCACCCAGCACGGCGTATTCGGCGCTGTGCGCGTACTGCGTCAGACTCGCATCGGCGCGAAAGCCGAGCGGGTTGTTCAGACCCTGCCATCCCAACTGCAGCTGTCCGAGCGCACCCGGCTCGTTCACCGTACGAATTGCGCCGAACGGCAGCGCGCCGCCGGCGGCGGCTCCGAAGTACATGCCGCCGATATGACGCGGGATCATCGGAACGGCTTGCGTGACGGTATCAACGCGGGTAACGGTGTTCGTGAGCTTCACCGTATCGGTCTTGCCCTGCAGGCGCATCGTGTCCGTCTTGAACACGGTCACCGTGTCGACGCGCGGCGGCGCCGGGGGTACAACTTCACCTGGTGCTTCCTTCGTGATCGGAATGCGCTTCTGCGACGTCGGCGGCTTGGCCTGAGCGGAAGCGGCTGCAGCGTCCAGAGCGAAGAACGCCGCACCAGCAAGAAACATCAATCCATTGCGCTTCAACATGGGTCTCCTCCCTCTGTGTCGTCCAAGATCGACAAGCCCCCGCGGACGACTACCGGGCGAGGACCACTCGGCGCAGCTCTTCACCGAGGTCCCCGGTCGACGTACTTCGTCGCGGCACCGCACTGATACAAAGCAGAGTCCGTGCCGCTGCATCGCATGACTGCGGACCTTAGTACGACTGCGAAGCGCCATTCAGCAAAAAAGCAGCCCAGGCGTACAGCCCGGGCTGCTTCTTAATACCGGGCTGCGCGGCGGTCCGCGTTAACCCAGCATTCTCTCGTTCAACAAGAATGCTTTAGTACAAATTGATGCCGAGGATGAACGGAATCTGTCGGGCACGCGACGTGCTATCCGTCGTGAAGTCGATGAGGCGCGACTCGAGGAACAGCTCCTTGTGACCCCTCGACAGCATGCACCGCCGCCAACATTGTAGCCCAAGTTCTTCTCTCAATTCGTAGGACCGACACGAATGTTCGTCGGCGGAACGCCGCCCGGGACGCCGGGATTCAGACGGATGGGCAAATCTTTATACATCGCGTATGAACCACCGCCGATCGCGTAGAGACCGTAGCGCGAACGGCTGCCTGTCAGATGATGGAAAAACGGCAGTGCGAGCTTGAGATCAGCGTTGACGATCGACGGATTGCCCTGCGTACCAGCATACTGTGAATCGTCGCCCGGCCGCGCGTAGTTCGCACCGACGCGCACGCCGATCGGGTTGTTCGCGCCCTGCCAACCGAGCTGCGCCTGCGCGCTCGGCCCGGCACTGTTGTCCCTGTAGAGCGCGCCGTTCGGCGCGCTGACGCCGCGCTCGATGCCGAAGTACAAGCCGCCCGGAAGATGCATCGGTGGCACCGGCGCCATCACCTGCACGGTGTTGTAGTGCGTGGTGGTGTTATTGACACGTACCGTATCGACACGACCAGGCAGTTGCGTGGTAATGCGCAGTGTATCGGTCTGAAAGACCTTCACCGTGTCGACGTGCGCCACGTCGCCGACCGCGTCCTTCGAGAAGGGAATGCGAGTCTGCGAACGTGGGCCAGTCCTTGTCGGGTCCTGAGCGAATGCGACCGTGGCGCCGAACGCGAACCGCGTCGCGGCACTCAACAAGGTTTTTGATATGTAGCGCTACTCATAAGGTCTCCCTCTGCCATGTTCGTCGCCGATCAGGCTCCCGGCTCGTGCAACTCGATACGAAGTGTCGCTATACATCCGCGTCGGTCGGTCCGATTGTCCAGTGACAACGACCCGCCGTGAGCTTCGGCGATCTGCCGGCACAGAACGAGGCCGATCCCCGAGCCCTGCGGCTTCGTGGTGAAAAACGGAACGAAGAGGTTGGCGCTGTTCGCCAAACCGGGTCCTTCGTCCTCGACGATCAACGACAACGTTCCGTTGTGGGTCATCCAACGAATTCGCACGCGTCCGTCTGTTTCCAGCGATGCATCGACCGCGTTGCGAACGAGGTTGATCAGCAGTTGATCCATCTGATCACCGTCGGCGAACGCGATCGTCGGCGGACCTTCGCGCACACTGACGGGCATGCGCGTTTCGAGTGATGCGACGCGCCGAACCCACGTGCCCACGTCGAGCGGCCGTTTGTTCGGCGCGGGAAGTCGCGCCAGTCGTGCGTACGCGGACATGAAGCGAACGAGCGCCTCCGACCGTCCGCCGATGATGCCGAGTCCTCGGCGCAGATCGTCGTCGGCGTCGCTGGGGCGCGGGTGACGCTCCAACAGCGACGTCAGACTGCCGGTGATCGATTTGATCGGAGCGAGTGAGTTGTTGATCTCGTGACTGAGCACGCGGACGAGTCGCTGCCACGCCTGCAGTTCTTCTTCGCGCAGGGTTTTGCTGACGTCGGCGAGCACCAGCAGCGTGTGCGGCCGCCCGTCCTGCCGAAACGATCCGCGTCGCACTTCCCAACGTCCGGCGCCGCCGGGGAACGTGACGTCCATCGTGCGCGGCGACGCGCCCTGCAGTCCGTCGGCCAGTCCGACTTGATCGGCTGTGCGCCCGAGCAACCGCTCCGCCGGCTGCGCGAGCAACCGTTCTCCGGCGCGATTGACGAGGCGAAGCCGGCCGGCGTCGTCGAAGGCGAACACCGCGACGTCGATCTCCGACATGACGGTGCGCAGCAGCGTCGTGGCTTCCATGGCGCCCAGGCGCTGCGTGCGAAGTGTTTCGCCGAGCAGGTTCGACTCGAGGAACGCGAGACCGAGGGCGTCGTCGCGGTCGGCGCCGCGCGCGCGAATGGAATAGTCGCCCTCACGCAGCGCCGCGAGCATGTTGGAGAGCGTTTGCAGCGGACGCACGACGCGTTCGCGCAGCACGAGTGTCGTGATCAACCAGGCGCCGATGACCAGCAGGCCCAATGTCCATTGAACCTTGCCGCTGTATCCGTCGCGCCAGAGCAGGATCATGGAGATCACCACGCCAGGCAGTCCGGCGATCAACGCGAGCCGGAAGATCAGCCGCTCGTGGTTGGGCACCTGCCGCGGGGCGCGAGGGGCGGGCGCCGAGTCGTCGACACTCCGCGTCCCGCGCCCCGCGTCAGCGTCAGAGACCATAGCTGGCGATTCGCCGGTAGAGCGCGCTGCGGGACAATCCGAGCGCCTGGGCGGCGCGGCTCACGTTCCCCTCGTAGCGTGACAACGCTTTCTGAATGAGCATTTTCTCAACGTCCTCGAGCGGCAGATCCTCGAGGCGCGGGGCGGGGCTCGACGTCATGCGCAGGCCGAGATCCACCGCGCGCACCTGGTCGCCCTGCGCCAGGAGCACGGCGCGCTCGACCGCGTGATCGAGCTCCCGGATATTGCCGGGCCACGGATGCGCGAGCAGGAGCTGCATGGCGCCGGGATCGAAATTCGTGAGCGGCTTTCGGTACCGTGTGACGTGTCGCCGAAGAAAATGCATCGCCAGCGGCGCGATGTCCTCACGCCGTTCGCGCAACGGCGGCAAATGGATTTCGATCGTGTTCAGGCGAAAGAGCAGGTCCTCACGAAAGCGGCCCTCGCCCACCTCTTGCTGCAGATTCGCGTTCGTCGCCGAGACGACGCGCACGTCGACGTGTCGCGCCTTGGACGATCCCACGCGCTCCACATCGCCCGTCTGCAGCACGCGCAGCAACTTCGCTTGCATCGACAGCGGCACCGTCCCGATCTCGTCGAGGAAGAGCGTGCCGGCGTCGGCCAGCTCGAATCGCCCCACGCGATCCACCTTTGCGTCGGTGAACGACCCCTTGATGTGGCCGAACAGCTCACTCTCGAACAGCCCTTCGGACAGCCCGCCCATGTTCACCGCGATGAACGACCGCGTGCTCCTCGGCGACGATGCATGGAGCCACTGTGCCACGAGCTCCTTGCCGGTGCCATGCTCGCCCGTGATCAGCACGTTGGCGTCCGACGGCCCCACGCGTTCCATGAGCTGGAGTAACGGCTTCATCTTCGGCGACTCGGCGATCATCTGCGGCAGATGATCGCGGCGAAGCAAGCGGTTTTCCGTCTCGAGTCGATGCGCGCGGCGGAGCGCCCGTCCGAGCTCGATCTGCGTGGTCAGGATAGAGACGAGTCGCGTGTTGTCCCACGGCTTCTCGACATAGTCGCGCGCTCCGCGACGCATGGCTTCCACCGCGTTGTCGATGCTGCCCCACGCCGTCATGACCACCACGGGCATGTCGGGCTCGAGTGACTGCAGCGTGGACAGCAGGTCGAGTCCCTCTTTGCCCGACGTCGTGTCGCGCGTGTAGTTCATGTCGAGGAGCAGCGCGTCATAGTCGCGGCGCTCCAGCGATGAGAGCGCGGCAGTAGGCGAGGTCACGGTGTCGACGTCGAACCCCTGACCCTTCAGCAGGAGCCGAAGGGCCTCGAGAACGTCGGTCTGGTCGTCGGAGATGAGTATGCGGGCGGCGTCGGACATTCGGCCGATAAGTATAAGGGCGGCGTCGGCGCGTCGTTACTCGCCGAGCAACGCTTGGGTCGCAGAAATCATTCGGCGCGCAAGGCGACCATCGGGTCCACCCTCGCGGCCCGCCGCGCCGGGATCCAGCTCGCGAGCACCGCCGCGCCGGCGAGAAGACCCGCGACAATGACGAAGCTGACCGCCTCCGGAGCGGCAAGGCCGACAAATATCGCTGACAGCACCCTGACCGCCGCGACTGACAAGATTCCGCCAACGACGACTCCAATGATCGTCACGCGTATGCCGTGAGCGACGAACATTCGCACAACGTTCTTCCGCGCGGCGCCGCGCGCGATGCGAATACCGATCTCGCGCGTCCGTTGCCCTACTGAAAACGAAACGACGGCGTACAGACCAATGCTGGCGAGCGTGACGGCGAGTGCGCCAATCACGCCGAGGAGCGCCACGTCGCGTGCACTCGGAGTCTGAAGCTGCGAGCGATATACAATTGGACGCACGCGCTCGCCGAGACCAAACGTGAGCGCAGATTGCGCAACGCCGATGACCGTGAGGAACGGACCCTTCGCGCCAGTGACACTCACGGGCTTGCCAACCGCGCTGGTGCCGGGCCACGCGCGCTGCGCGAAGTCCTCGCTGACAATGATCACCCCGGCCGACCCGGGAACGTCCGTCGCGTTGAAGTCGCGCCCCGCCGTCAGGCCGATTCCAATCGTACGTGCCTGGATCTCGTTGGATCGTAAACGCCGGCGTCCGTATGAGCTGCCGCAGCGCGTAGCGAAAATCCTGGGCGAATGTGTCCATGTGGACGAGGAGGTCGAAGACGAATCGAGAAACCGCGAGTCGCGCGACCACCAGATATGGAAACTGCGTGCCCAACCGAGGGCACGCAGTAACTCACTTACCATGAAAGACTTCCCGATGTACCGGCGAATCGGCGTCTGTCGATATTTGCGCGAATGTGGGAACGTGCGTCCCACATTCGCACAGACGCCTACGCCGGTACGGCCCCCTCGCTTCCCGTCATCCAGCCATCCTTCAGCTCGATGATGCGGTGGCCGCGTTTCGCGTTCTCCTCGGAGTGCGTGACCTGAATGATCGTGGTGCCGGCGTCATTCAACTTCTTGAACAGGTCCATGATCTCGCGGCCCTGATTCGAATGCAGGTTGCCCGTAGGCTCGTCGGCGAGAATGAGCTTTGGCTTGGCGATCACGGCGCGCGCCACACCAACGAGCTGCTGTTGTCCGCCCGACAGCTGCCGCGGATAGAGATCTTTTTTCCCGACCATGCCGAATCGATCGAGCGTGTCGGCGACGATGGCCTCGCGCTCCGATTTTTTCACATTTCGATACGAAAGGGGAATGTCGAGGTTCTCGGAGACCGTGAGGTCGTCGATCAGGTGGTACTGCTGAAAGACGAACCCGATGTACTCCTTGTTCAACGCCACGCGCTGTTTGTGGCTCATCGCGTGCACCGGGTGGCCGAGAAAGTAGAACTCGCCGGTCCACACGCTGTCGAGCATGCCGAGGATTGCCAGCAGCGTGGACTTGCCGGCGCCCGACGGACCCATGATCGACACGAACTCGCCCTGCTGAATTTCGCCGCTGATGCGACGGAGCACGTATGACCGGCCGGCGGGTGTCTCGAACACCTTTTCCAAGTTCCGCATCGCGATGAGCGGTCCGAGAATCGGCGCGGCCACGGCGTCGCGAATGGCGACCTTGGGTTGTGTAGAGAAGAATGACATAGTGACTCCTAAGTTAACTCCGTGTCGCCGCTCGAGCCGGACGGCTCAACAATGTGTCGACCGAGGCACCGACGGCAACGCCCACGATCATTCTTCACTCGGCACGGAGGGCCTCGGTTGGACGACAGCAGCGCGACCGTGGTGCACACCCTCGACTTTGCCGGACTCCAAAAGGCGAACTGCACGTCGCGCGCATCAGTGTCTCCATGGCAAGCCCCGGGCTGGGAGCCGCGTGACGCGGTCCCGGTGAACGGTTCGAGTTGTACGGGTGACCGGAGGGTCGGGAGGGGAAGGGGGAAGCGGGAAGCGCAATGGTCAACGAACGAACGTGACCCGCGCTTCCCGTACCCCGAGTGCTACGTCAGGCCTTTTCGCTGCGGCGCTCTTCGACGACACGTCCGTCGAACAGGTGAATGGAGCGATCGGCGTGCGCGGCGTAGCGCGGATCGTGCGTGACCATGCAGATGGTAGCGCCGCCGCGATGCAGCTCGCGGAGCAATTCCATCACGGCTTCGCCGTTCGTCGAATCGAGGTTACCCGTCGGTTCGTCGGCGAGGAGGATGAGCGGGTCGCCTGCAACGGCGCGTGCAACGGCGACGCGCTGCTGCTGACCGCCGGAGAGCTGCGCGGGGTAGTGCTTCATGCGATGACTCATGCCCACGCGCTCGAGAGCATCCGTGACGCGCTGCTTCCGCTCGGCGGCGGACATACCGCGATACGTGAGCGGGAGCTCGACGTTTTCGTAGACTGTGAGATCGCCGATCAGGTTGAACGCCTGAAAGATGAAGCCGATCTGACGATTGCGAATGCGGGCGCGCTGCGACGGGGTGAGCTGGGCGACCGGCTCGCCGGCGAGCGTGTATTCGCCGTCGGTGGGGGTGTCGAGCAGTCCCAGGATCGACAACAGGGTGGTTTTTCCACAGCCCGACGGTCCTTCCATGGCGACGTATTCGCCGGGTTGGACCTCGACGTGGATGTCCTGCAGTGCGTGGGTCTCCACCTCGTCGGTGTAGAAGACCTTCTTGATCCCGGACAGGCGGATCAAGGCCTGGTTGTTCCCCGTGCTCGCGGAGAAGGCAGCCGGTGACGAGGATGCGGACTCGGTGGCCATGTGGTCGCTCGGGCTGAGGTGGAGAAACTACGAGAAACTACGATTGAAAGATCGTGAAAGAACGAACGCTTACGCCAGCTACTTGATTCGAACCCTGCTTGTTGCGTCGAACTGGGACATGTCGGAGATGATCACACTGTCGCCGACCTGCAACCCTTTCTTGACTTCGATCGTGTTGACCGACGCTACACCGAGTTGGACGGTGACGCGATGCGCTTCACCTTTGCCCTTGTCGACCAGGAAAATGCCGACCGAGCTCTGAGCCTGGCCGAAACCCGGGCGGCCGATGAACAGCACGTCGTTGAGCTTCTCGATTGTGATCGTGCCGTCCACCGCGAGATCCGAGCGCGTCCCCGCGGGAAGCGGATCGTCGATAGACACCTCGACCGTGACCGTACCCTGAATGGAGTTCGGGTCCGTGCGGATGACGTGGCCCTTGACGGTGTTGTTGTTGTGCAGGTCGATCGTGGCGGGCAGGTTCGGCACCACGTCCTTGGCCTGGTTTTCAGGAACGCGCAGCACCGCCTTGAGCTTGCCCGGCTGTACGACTCGGGCGAGCTGACTGCCGGCGTTCACATATTGTCCCAACTCGAGCGGCGGGTTGCCAAGGCTTTGCAGCTGTCCCGCTTCAGGCGACGTCACGCGCATGGCCGCGACGCGGCGATGTTGATCGTCGAGAATGCGCTTCAGGCTCTCGATCTGTTGCGTCTGAAGATCGATCTGCGACTGCTCGGATGACTCCACGTCCTGGAGACGGTTCTTCTCGATATCCAGTCGCGCCTTCATTTCGATGATCTGATCATGCGCCTGGGCGACGTCGTTGGCCGACGACAGATTCTTCTTGGCGAGCGAATCCTGAACGGCCGACAGACGCACGGCATTGTTATACGACGATTGCATGGTGGCGACCGCGCCGCGTTGCGCCAAAATCTGTTGGCGGAGAGCCGTCTTGAGCGTCGCGAGCGCTCCGGTGGCCTGGTTGAGCCCCTGCTCGTACTGCAGCGCCTTGATCTCTTCGTCCGGGCTGCTCAGCACCACAAGCACCGTGCTCGTCGTTACCATGAGGCCCGGTTTAACTGGAAGGTCTTCGACGCGGCCGCTCGTAAGCGCCGTGATGTTGCGAACGTATTCGGGTTCGAGCGTGCCTGGCGCGTTGACATCGCGCGTCATGGGCCCGCGCTTGACTGTGTCGAACCAGAGCGTGCCCTTCTCGACTGGCGGAGCGGCTGGCTGCAGGCGGCTGATTCCAATGGAGACGGCGACGATGCCGAGCAGGCCAACGGCCGCGGCAATGTACTTCTTCGTCTGTTTGGGTGGATCGCGCTTGATATCCAAGGTGACGTCTCGTGCGGAGATGGCGAGTGGCGAGGACCAGTGACTACGAAGCGCTTAGGGAAGGACCGTGCCGAGCTCAGTCATCTGCTAACGCACATTGATGCAAGGAGTTAGATGGTTGTAAACCGACCGCTTTCTGTTGTCCGATGCTCGTCTGTGGGAATCGACGTCCCACAACCGAACACACTGACGGCCCCACCCCTCCCGGGGTTTCAGACCCTATGAGACAACGCTACCGGCAAATAGGTTGACTGAGCGGGTTTGAGCATCTCGCCAGGCATGCCGGGCATGCCAGGCATACTAGGCCTGCTACGCATGGATCAGAGCCTGCACGAAGCTGAAAAGAGAAGGGAACGGGCGGGCGGTACAACGGGTCTTACTAGTGGTCGGAGGTGGACTCATGCGTCAGTCGAGAATTGTCATAGCGTTCCTCATCGCGTTCACGGTTGCCGCGCCTGCGTTGGCCCTGGGACAGCGCACTGCATCCGCTCCGGCCGGAAAGGTCGCGGGGATCGCTCCCGCACCGGCTCAGCCTGCTCCCGCGAATCCCAACGCACCACGCCGCCCAGTGTTTTTCGGAAACATCCCGGTCGTTGTTCTTCCCGACGGTCGTGTCTTCGCCGACTTCGGACGCGGATTCGAGCGCGTGGTGCGGTCGTGCGGCGTACCCGTGAACTTCGGCGCGGAAAGCCCTCCGGGTGTAGTCCAGCCCGCCGTGGTCCAGCCATCGATCGCGCAACCCCCGGTCGGGGCGAGCCAACCGTTGCCGTACACGCCTGCGGTTCCAAACCAGCCGACGGCCTCGCAGCAGATGCTTCCACAGGCGGAACAACAAGCCCAGGCCAGTCGGTCGACGGTCGTCAATCCGAACATGTGTTGGAGCAACGACGCACGGGGTAAGGTCTTCGTCGGTCGTCCATGACGGGTGGCCGGTGGTGGACACCGGCGCGGTTCGCAATCGTTGCTGTAGTTGGAGTCGGGCAGTTCGCTACAGCGCAGCGCGATCGACGGCCCGACGACGCGCCTCCGCACAGCGGTCGGCCCCTGTCGGTTCCAATTCGGGTCTGCGCCGGCGGCGACGTCACGCTCGGCACGAATCTCGATCCCGCCTGGGCCAAGTACGCGGCCGACACACTGCGGATGCGGTTTGGTCTGCGTCCCGATCCCGATAGCCTCGTCACCACGCTGCGGCCGTTCTTCGCCGGTGCGGACCTCGTGCTCGTCAACGTCGAAGGCGCGATCGGCGCGGGACCTGCGCCAAGAAAGTGCGGTCCCAAGTCCACCAGCTGCTTCGCCTTCAGGCAACCTCCCGCGGCAGCGGGGGCACTCCGTTCGCTCGGCGAAGGCACCATCGCAGTGGTCGGGAACGTGGCGAACAACCACGCGCACGACGCCGGTTCCGCCGGCCGCACTGTTACGGTGAGTGCGCTCGGCGCCGCCGGCGTGCGCGTCACCGGCGTTGATACGATCGCCACACCCGTCGCGCTTCCGTCGGGCGACACCATCGCCGTTCTCGGATTCTACACCGACAGCACGACTCCCGACGCGCGCGACCTCGGCGCCGTTCGCCGCCACGTCGCCCGCGCCGTGCAGCAGTACGGCACGGTGATCGTCACCATGCACCTCGGCGCCGAGGGCCCGACGGCGCAGCGCACGCACAACGCCGTTGAGCGTTTTCTAAATATCAACCGGGGCAACCCCGTGGGGTTTGCCGATGCTGCGATGGCCGGTGGGGCAACGCTGGTCGTGGGCCATGGCCCGCATGTACTTCGCGCCGCGGAATGGCGTGGCGATCGTCTGGTGCTTTATTCGCTCGGGAACCTGCTCACGTACGGCCCGTTCAAGCTGCGCGAACCGACCAACCGCGGCGCCGTCGCGTGCGCGACGATCGATTCGGCAAACCATGTCTCACACGCGGAGTTGCGACCAACGATGCAGCTCTGGCCGGGCGTGATCAGGCCGGATGCGTCACACCGCGCATGGACGCTCGTCGACTCCTTGAGCGCCTTGGATTTTCCCAGGACGGGTGCAACGGTGGACGCGAACGGTGGCCTGGGAAAACGAAAGCGACCCTGAGGTCGCCGTCGGTCTTCTACCAGCTACTGCCCTTGCTCGGGGTGATCGCGACTGTCGCGACACTATCGTCGAGCGACAACATTCGCCGCGCTCCTTTCCACGCCTTGATGAGTGGGGAGAACGGCCGGTCGATCGCGCTCTCGATCACCTTGCCCGCTACGCTGCTGGCGTGGATGTACTTGCCTTCGCCGATGTAGATGCCCACGTGACTCACGCCCTTCTTGGCCTTGCCGAAGGTGAGCAGGTCACCGGGAAGAAGGCGGCTCGTGTCTTTGTTCACGGCCAATCCCTGCACCGCCTGTTGGCGCGCGGTCCGCGGCAGCTTCAGATCCAGCGCCGCCATCACGTACTTCACGAGACCACTGCAGTCAAAACCCTTTTCCGGCGTAGTTCCGCCCGTCCGATAGCGTCTGCCCACCTGTGCCTTCGCCATTTGGACCACGGAGTCGCGCAGCGAGCGCGCGGAGTTGCTGTACGCCTCAAACGGTTTGGCCATCTGAGCATGTGCCGCGACGATCGGGGTGGCCGAAAGCGCGATTGTGCAGAGCACAAACGCGAGTCGGGCGCACTTGGTCGATTGCAGAGAGCTCAAAAGCGGCATGTTCAAAAGGGTCAGAATGGACGCCGCGTCGATTGCCCGACGGGGTCCGGTTCCCTCGGAGTGCGGTCCTGGCAGCGACTTCGCCGCCAGTCGTAAACAAGCTAGGCATACTAAGACCACACGCCGACAGGGTCAACGATGCTGCCAAGTATCGGCAAGCGGGGTCCTCGCCTTCACTAAACAGTTGGTTTTTCAGCAACCAATTTTGCGATCTGACTACCGAATGCCCAGAAGCTTGTGGGTCTGGATGCTCAGGCGCCATTTGGGGTGGGCCAAGCAATATTCGAGCGCGGCCCGCGTATTCGACACGGCGTCGGGGCCATCCATCGGCTGCAGATAGAAGTTGTCAAACTCCAGGCTCTCGAGCTGCGCCGGATCCAACTCCGTTTGAGGATAGACGAGCTTCAGCTCATTTCCGTATCGAAGTACGAGCGAGGCGCGCGCCTTGGGACTAACGCAGATCCAATCGAGTCCGTCGGGGGCTTCCTGGGTCCCGTTGGTTTCTACGGCCACCTCGAACCCCCGCGCATGAAGCGCGTCGATCGCGGGAGTGTCGAGCTGCAACAGCGGTTCTCCGCCCGTGCAAACGACGAGGCGACCGTCGCTCCGAGGATCGGGCCATCGCGTCGACACCGCATTCGCCAGATCGTCGGCGGTCGCGAACCTTCCGCCGTCTGGGCCGACGCCCACGAAATCCGTGTCGCAGAAATCACAGACCGCCGTTGCGCGGTCCCGCTCACGCCCCGTCCAGAGGTTGCACCCCGAAAAACGGCAAAACACGGCGGGACGCCCGGTGTTGGCGCCTTCGCCCTGCAGCGTATAGAAGATTTCCTTGACGGTGTACATGGCGCGACTGAAGGGTGACCCAATCCACCCCTAAAGATACTTCGCGGTGTCAGCGGTTCCCGCCTCAGCGAATCCTCTCAGGCGTAGTTGGCACGCGTCGCAGTGGCCGCACGCGGCGCCACTCGGATCGGGGTCGTAGCAACTCTGGGTCATCGAGTAGTCGACTCCCAGGCCAATTCCCATCCGAATGATCTCGGCTTTTGTCAGCGCGACCAGCGGCGTGCGAATCGTGATCGGGTTGGTTCCGTCCACGCCGCCGCGCGTGGCGAGGTTGGCCATTCGTTCGTACGCGGCGATGTACTCGGGACGACAGTCGGGATAGCCCGAGTAGTCGAGCGCGTTCACGCCGATAAAGATGTCGCGCGCTTCGAGCACCTCCGCCCACGCGAGCGCGAACGAGAGAAAGATGGTGTTGCGCGCCGGCACATAGGTAATGGGAATTCCGCTGTCCCCATCCGCACCCATGTCGCGATCCTTGGGCACGTCGATGTCGCTCGTGAGAGCGGAGCCGCCGAACGTTCGCAAATCGATGTCGACGACCACGTGATCGTTGACGCCGTAGGCGGCGGCGACGCGTCGCGCGGCGTCGATCTCCACGGCGTGTCGCTGACCGTAGCGAAAGGTCATGGCGTGCACGTCGAAGCCTTCGTGCGTGGCGTGGGCGAGCAGCGTCGTTGAGTCGAGGCCACCGCTCAAGAGCAGCACGGCACGGTTTCCCCGCGGCACGCTCAGCCCTTCAACGCCCGATCGAAGTCCTCTTTCAGATCTTCGATGTGTTCGAGGCCCACCGACACGCGGAGCAGGTTCTCCGGAGCCCGCGTGCCCGGACCTTCGACCGACGCACGGTGCTCGATGAGACTTTCGGTTCCGCCCAGGCTCGTCGCCTGCGTGAACAATTGGAGCCGGCTGGCGATCGCGATCGATTCTGTCCGGTTGTGGCCCGCCTGAACCGACATCATGCCTCCGAATGCGCTCATCTGCCGCTTGGCCACGCCGTGCGCCGAGTGCGACGCGAGCCCCGGATAGTGAACGGCTTCGACTTTCGGATGGTCGGACAGGAACTGCGCGAGTGCCATGGCTGTTGTGCTCTGCGCCTGAACGCGAAGCGGGAGCGTTCGGATGCCGCGCATTGTGAGCCAACACTCGAACGGCGACGGCACCGCGCCGCCGGTCATCTGAATCCCCGCGATGCGCTGAAAGAGCTCGTTGTTCTCCCGGGCGACGAGCGCGCCGCCGAGCACGTCGCTGTGACCGCCGAGGTACTTCGTGGTCGCGTGCATCGAGACGTCGGCGCCGAGGTCCAACGGTCGTTGGAGTACCGGCGTGCCCCAGGTGTTGTCGACCGCGCAGACTGCGCCGCCGCCGTGAGCGATCGCCGTGATTGCCGCGATGTCGGTCACCCGAAGGAGGGGATTCGACGGCGTCTCGATCCATACGAGCTTCGTGTTTGCCCGCATGGCCTGTTCGACGGCGCTCGGCTTCGTCATGTCGACCGCCGACAGCTCCATGCCCCACGGACCGAACACGTCGCGTACGAGCTTGAGCGTGCCGAAGTACGCGTCATCGGGAATGATGACGTGCGAGCTCGGCCCGATTGCCTGGAGCAGCGTCATCGTGGCCGCCGAGCCGGACGAGAACATTGCCGCGACGCTTCCGCCTTCGAGGTCCGCCAGGCACAGCTCGAGTGCCGTGCGATTCGGGTTGGCGTAGCGCGAGTAGAGGAACCCCGCGCGATAGCTCCCGTCGGCTTCGCGAGCAAACGTCGTGGACAGATGGATTGGCGGTGTGACGGCGGCCGTCGCCGGGTCAACGTCGTGTCCGGCGTGAACGGCAATGGTCTCGATGCGCATTCGAGCGTGAGGGTGCGGGGAGCGGGGAAGGACAGCAGGAACTGCCGACTTCCGAAGCTCAGCGGTCGCGTGACGCCGCGCAATGGCGCCCGGCGTCCCTCGTGGGCTGGCTTTCCGGCCTACGTCCGAAGGCCGCCGACCAGCTCCCGCAATTGGTTGGACCCGGCCAGCAATACGTTCGACGCCGACGTCATTTGCTCGCACGCCGCGCTCTGCTCCTGCGTGGACGCATTCACCTGCTGGGCGGCTGCCGCATGGCCCTCGGCGGTTTTGGCGATCGCCTCCAGGCTGCTCGCGGCGCTCGTGACCGCAAACGCATTTGCTTCCGCGGCGCCAGTGACGCCGACCGCGGCAACGCGCGTGCGCTCGGCGGCGTCGGTGATGGTGCGAAGGGCCATGTCGATGTCGCGCGACACGCGTTCGATCTCGCCGACGCGTCCCGCGCTCATCTCCATGGCGCGCGCGCTGCTGGTGACTCGCGCGGTGACGTGACTCGTCATCAGTACGATGTCATCGGCAGACTTCTGCGATTCTTCGGCCAGCTTGCGCACCTCGTCGGCGACGACCGCGAAGCCACGACCGGCGTCGCCGGCGCGCGCCGCTTCGATTGCCGCGTTCAGCGCGAGCAGGTTGGTTTGGTCGGCAATTTGGCCCACGGCCGCCACGAACCGATTGATGTCGCTCACGGTGGCGTTGAGTGCCCGGATCTCCTCGGCGGCGCTCTCGACGCTGTGCTTGACGTCCACGAGAATGCCAAGCGCACGATCGATCTCCAAGCGCTTCGATTGCGCCGCGCCTTCGATGCTTCGTGCGAGATCCGTGACTTCGGCCGACCGTTGCTTTACGCCGTTTGCCGCCTCGCGAATTGCTTGGAGCGTGTCGTCGACCGTCCGCAGTTGTTCGACTTGGACTTCGGCGCCGTGAGACACATCGGTCATGGCGCTCGCCATCTGACTTGCGGACAGCGAGATCTGTTCGGATACGGACGCCAGATCGTGCGCGGAGCTCGAGACGTCCTCTGCGGTCCTGGCGGCGACGGACACCACGCGGGAGAGTGATTCGCCCGTCTGATTCATCGCGGCGGCGAGAATGCTGAATTCACCAGGCATCCTCCCGGTTGCCCGGCTCGAGAGATCGCCTTCACTCAATCGCCGCGCGTGCTGGACGAGGAGGTCGAGCGGCTCGCCGATGCGGCGAACCGTGTACATCACCACAACGACGGCGAAGACGACCGCGAGTCCAATCAGCGCAAGCAACCATGCCGAGCGACGGTCCGATTCGTCTGCGAGACGGGATTTGATCGTTGCGACCTTGCCCGTCTTGAGGCGGCCGAGCTGGTCGATGACGTTCAGCAACTCGTCGACCGAGGCGCGGGCGCGCACGGCTGTGCGGCGCGACTCGTCCTGTCGACCGAGGTCGGCGAGGCGATGCGCGAGCGCGAAGTTGATCTCCATGGCCGAGAGCTTGTTGTCGATTGCCGCAACGAGCGCGATTTCGGCCGACGACTGATCCGGGCGGTCGTTCAGCAGCCGTTGGGATTCGTGCGCGGCCCATCCAAATTTTCTAAAGGCGTTTTCGGCGACCGAATCGCGGCCGTCGAGGTAGCGCGATCCCGCCTCGATCGTTCGAAGGACGTCTGCCGACAGTTCGCTCGACAGTTGTGACTCCGTCTGCACCGTGGTGAGCGATTCGGAGATCGCGGCCGAGAGGCCGGCGAACGACCGGCGCGCCACGGCGCCCGCGACGACGAGCAGCAATACGAGAATGCCGAAGCCGAGCCACAGACGGCTGCGGATGGTGTTGAGGTTGAAGCTGGCGAGCTTGATCACTGGCCCGCCTCCACTTCGAGCGCGCCCTGGTGCACGCGCGTCATGCGAATGAACTTTCCGATCGGGTCACCGTCGGGACGAAAACGAATCGTGCCGGTGACGCCGTGAAACTCCGTGCCGGGTGTGAGCGCCGCGAGGTAGTCACGAATCTTCGTGCGATCGGTCCCCACTCGCTCGACGGCGGTCGCGAGCAGCTTGGTGGCGTCATAGGCCAGAGCGGCGTTGCCGTCGGGCGTCGCGTTGTACTTCTTCCTATATGCGGCGACGAACGTCTGCACTTCGGGCCGGCGGTCCTGCGCACTGAACGGCGCGCCGACATAAACGCCTTCGGCCAGCGCGCTCGGTGCCAGCGTCTGCCATCCATCGCCGCCGACAAGCTCCGCGCTGAGCTGCTGCCGACGCGCTTCTTTCAAGAACGCTAATCCCGAGGCGTCGGTGCCGGCGATGAAGATCATGTCGGGCGCTTCGCGCTTGTACCAGCTCACGAAGGCCTCGAAGCTCTGATCGCCGCCCTCGGCGATGGGATCGATTGCAATGATCCGGCCACTGAAGCTTCGCTGAAAGTTGTCGGCGAGGCCGCGACCGTACGGATTGTTTTCGTAGAGGAGCGCGGCGCGCTTGCGGCCGCGCGTGTTGGCGAACTTGGCGATGGTCATGCCGTTTGCCGAGTCGCTCGGGATCACGCGAAACGTCCAGGGCGAGATGCCGGTGAGGCTTGGCGATGTCGCCGTCGTGGCGACGGCGGCCAGGTGCTTGTCGTAGACGCGCGCTGCGGACACCATCGCGGAGGAGTTCACGTGGCCAACGACGGCGACGATGCGGAGGCTGTCGACGAATCGTTGGGCGATTTCGGTGGCGACGACGCCGCTTCCGGAGTCGTCCTCGAACTTGATCTCGAGATGGCGCTGTGTCTGCCACGCCGGGCTCGCGTTGATCTCGTCGACGGCGAGCTCGATGCCTTTCTTATTGGCGTCGCCGTACGGTTGACTCCACGGTCCGGCGGCGCCGAAAGCGACCGTACCGGATGGACCGCGCGAACAAGCCGCGAGTGCGATGAGAAACAGAAGCCGCTTGGACGCGTACATCGAGCACCGGGGATTGACGAAATCGGAGCCGAGCGGCGTCGCCGGGCACGTCAATGACGACGGACGTCCGGGGCCTGCAACAGTTTATGGAGCGGTGACCTGGGCAAGTCCGCGGGCGCGGCGCGCTCGGCGCGGGAGGCTCGGTGGAGTTGTTGCGCTTCGTTCCAGAGTGCAACGATGTATACCAACCGCTCCGAAGAAATTAAATGTCGCAGCCGCCAGCCGATAATCTGAGGCGCAGAGTGTACCCATCGCGCTCGTGCGGCGGATACGCATTGCACCACCCTTCTCAGCCGACGGAGGCTTTGATGAACAAGGCACGCAAGACCGCACTGTTCGCGCTCGCCGCAGGATTGGCGGCGTGTAGCGACAGTGTGGTCGCCCCGCGAAGCGAAGCATCCGATGCCGCAGCAGTAGTGAATGGCGGCGGGTCGATGCAATCGTTGACGGGTTCGGACACAGTGAAGTTCGCCATCACGATCGACCCCTCTCGCCAGACGTACTACTACCTTGGTGAAGGCAACTCGCTGACGTTCCCGGCCCACTCGCTGTGTGATCCCTCGAAGTCGAGCTACGGCTCAGGCGAATGGGACAAGCCGTGCGTTCAGGCGACGTTGCCTGTCACGGTGCAGGTCAAGGCGTGGTTGGACAGCTACGGCCATGCCCGCGTGGACTTCAGCACGCATCTGCGATTCGTGCCGTCGAACAACCCGGCGCAGTGGGTCAGTCTGACGTTCGCCGACTTGCAAGCATCGCTCGACCCGCACTTCGACATTCTGTATTGCCAGGCAACAGCGGGCTCCTGCACCGATGAAGCAAAGAAGGACGCCACGTTGATGACGGTGCACAATCCGATCACGGGCAAGATCACCCGCCGCATCAAGCACTTCAGCGGGTACAACGTTGCTGCCGGCGACGACGGCGGCGATGGACGCGGCATGGACGCCAGTTCCAGCTACAGCGCCATTACGAGCGCAGCCGATCGCGCTCAGTTCTCGGTTGCCTCGTCCCAACTCAGCGGTATTCATCGTCTTGCGATGATGCCGGCCTTTCGGCGCTCGGAAGTCGACATGCTGTTGAGTCGCGTGGTGTTCGCTCGCCGGTTCTCCGGATACATGCTCGCCTCCGGCTGATTCGTGCCGATACTGATTGAGGGGCGTACATCCATGCGTCCCCTCAGTCGGTGTTGTTTCACTCGTTCCATCGGCGGCGGATCCGAGCGACGATGAAGCCCTCGGTCGAAGTTCTGATCCAGCAAGCCCAACTCGCGGAGCGAGAAGGGCGACGCGACGACGCACGCTCGTTGTATGAGCGCGCGCTGTATTCGCTCAGGCGTACCGAGGACGGCAAGACTGCGTCCTCGCTGCTGCGATGGGTTGGTCGCACCTACCAGGTCGACGCCAACGCCGACGCCGCGCTCGACTGCCTCGAAGGCGCGATCGCCGTTGCCCAGCTCGTCGGCGACGCCGGCGCCCTTGGACACGCGATCAACGTCCAGGCAATCGTCCACCAGCAGCAGGGCGATCTCGACAAAGCTGAAGCGCTCTACCTCGAAGCACGATCGCACGCGATCGACGCCGGGGAGACCCGCCTCGCCGCGATGACCGCCCAGAACCTCGGCGTGATCTCGCAGGTGCGCGGCGATCATGAGAAAACACTCAGGTACTATCGCACCAGCCTCGCCGAGTTCCGCACGCTTGGCGCGCCGAAGGAAGTGATCATCGCCCTCAACAACATGGGGCGGTTGTGCACCGACCTGGAACGGTGGGACGACGCGACGCGCGCCTTCGAAGAGGCCGTGCAGATCGCCGACGCGCTCGGCGACATGCCGGCCCGCGTGCTGCTCGAGGTCAACCGCGCCGAGCTCGAGATCGCCCGCTCCGACTTCGTCGCAGCACGCGGCGCGTGCGAGCTGGCAGCGTCGCTTTCCGCCCTGACGACCGACGCGGTGGCCGCCGGCGAGATCCAAAAGCACTTCGGCACGATCGCCCGCGAGCTCGGCGAGCTGTCCGTGGCCGAAGAGCATCTCGAACGCGCGCAACGGATTGCCGTCGATCGGCGCGACCTACTGTTGTCCGCCGAGACGGCGCGCGAGCATGCCGAGCTGTGTCGGAAGCAGGGTCGGCATCGCGACGCGTTGATGCACCTGAATCGGGGGCATCGAATCTTCTCCCAGCTCAGCGCGAAGCGCGATTTGGCAGACATCGATCGTCGCAATGCGCGTCTCGAACGGCACTTCATCGATGCCGTCCGCCACTGGAGCGGATCGATCGAGTCGAAGGATCGCTACACGCAGGGCCATTGCGAGCGCGTCGCCGACCTCGCGTGCGCGCTCGCGATGCGCGCCGGCATGGAGACACGCGAGCTATTCTGGTTCCGCATCGGCGCGATCGTGCACGACGTGGGGAAGCTGATCATTCCATCTGAACTCCTGAACAAGCCGGGCAAGCTGGCGCCAGACGAGTGGGAGCTGATTAAACGGCATCCGGTCGCCGGCGTCGAAATGCTGGCGGACATGGATTTCCCGGGCGACGTCATTCCGATGGTGCGATCGCATCACGAGCAGTGGGACGGCCAGGGCTATCCCGACGCGCTGTCCGGCGCCGACATCCCGCGCAGCGCCCGCATTCTGTGCATTGCCGACGTGTACGACGCATTGATGTCCAAGCGGAGCTACAAGGGCGCCCTGACGCACGACGCCGCGATGGAGATCATGCGCGCCGATGTCGAGCGCCAATTCGATCCCGAGCTGTTTTCGCATTTCGAGGATCTGATGCGGCAGCGCGCGCCGTCGCTCAGGCAGCGCGTGACAATCGAATCAAAGATCGCGGGAGATCGAACCACGGTCCGCGACCTCAACGTCTCCGGGCCGACCGACGATCTCACCGGCCTCTTGATGCGCCGACCGTTCGTCGAAGTCGCGAACAAGATTCTCGCGGAGCGCGGACCGTTCGCCACCGTATCCCTGATCGTCATCGACGTGGACGAATTCAAGAACGTCAACGATTCGCACGGTCACTTGCAAGGCGATGCCGTGCTCCGCGTCGTGGCTGGAACGTTGCGAGAGATTGCCGCGTCCACGGGCATCATTGGACGCTATGCCGGCGACGAGTTCATCATCCTGCTACCGCACACCGGCATCGACGAAGCCGCGGAGCTTGCCGAGCGTATTCGCGGAACCGTCCGCCGCGCGTCGGTGCCGTTGCGCGAACGTTCCGGATCGGCGGTCGTCACGCTCTCGATGGGCGTGGCCGGCGCGCGTTCCGAGCACGGCGATTTCGATTCGCTGTTCGAGGCGGCGGATCGCGCTCTATATGAAGCGAAGCGACGCGGGCGCGACACGGTAGTCTCGGCGTCCGAAAGCGAAGAGGAGTCGACGGAGCCAACGATCGACCTGAAGCAGTTCGTGGGACGCGAACAGGAGATGCAGCGGCTCGTGCGACTGCTCGAGTCGACGCTCGAGGGCGGTCCGAGTCTGGTGTCGATCGTCGGCGAAGCGGGCGTGGGAAAGTCGACACTCGTGCGTCGTCTCGCGACCGAAGTTCGCCTGCGCGCGGGCTCGCTCGTGGCGGGACGGTGCAGTGAAGCCGACGCCAAGCCGCCGTACGCGCCGTGGGCCGAGGCCATCGCCGCGATCCATCAACTCGGCGTGGTTGCCCAGCAAGGCTGGCGGGAGTTGCCGCGACTGGTGCCGGCCCTCGGATCGGGCACGCTCGAGCCGACCGGCAGCAAATACACGCTGTTCGATGAAATCGTGTCGTATCTCCGGATCGCTTCGGCCGCGCGTCCGATCGTCGTGTTGCTCGACGACATGCAGTGGTCGGATTCGGCCACGTGGGACGTGCTGGAGCACGTGATGGGGCAGTTGGAGCATGAGAGAATACTCATCTGCCTCACCATGCGCAGCGAGGATATTCGCAACGAAGCGCTGGAGCGCCGCAATCGGTTGCTGCGCGACGAGCGCTTCAACGAGGTTCAGCTTCCGCGTCTCACGGAGGCCGAGGTACGGCAATGGCTGGCAAACGTCTTCGGCGGCGAGGCGAGCCGCGAGCTGCTCGCCTATCTGCACCGCTACTCCGAAGGCAACCCGCTCCTTGCCACGCAGCTCGTCCGAATGCTCGTCGACGACGGCGCGGTTCGTTACGAGCATGCCAAATGGACGATGCGGTCCGAGCGGGAGGGCGACCTGCCCGCCGTGCTCACGGGACTCATGGATCGCCGGTTGGAGCGTCTGTCGCCGAATGCGCGCCGCATCCTGAACACGGCGGCCGTCATCGGTCGTGTGTTCGACGTCGACCTCGCTATGGCGGCGGGCGCCGGCCTCGAAGACGAGGTGCTCGATGCGCTCGACGAAGGCATCGCGCACGCCGTGATCGAGCCGTCGCAGCAAGCGTCCGGAAGTCAATTCTCGTTTACGCACGGGTTGCTGGTCGACGCCGTGCGACGTTCGATCAATCCGCGGCGGCTCGCCCGCATCCACGAGCGCGTCGCGCTGGCGATGGAAGAATTCGCGCCTGACAACGCCGCCGAAATCGCGATGCACTACGATCGCGCCGGCATTCCTCACAAGGCATTCCGCCACGCGATCGTGGCCGGCAGCGCCGCTCTGTCGATGTACGCGCACGCTGAAGCACGCCAGTTCTTCGAGATTGCCGAGCGAGCCGCATCCGACCCGGTCGAACGCGCACGAGCACTGCAGCGCCTTGCCGAAGTCGCCGAAACGGAAGGCCGATATGCGCTGACCGAAGAGTTGTGCGATCGCGCGCTCGCTGGTCTTGCGGGACGAACGGAGGATCGGGCGATTCTTGGCCTGCGCCGCATGCGCGAGCGCACGCGCGCGCTTCAGGGTCAGCCGGCGAGCGAGACCATCGCGGCGTGCCGCGCGCTGCTCATACAGGCGCGTGATCTGAACGATCGTTCGGAAGAAGCCGCCGTTCTCAACATGATCTCGCAATATCAGGGCAGACTCGGGGAGTGGCGCGACGCGGAAGAAGTTGCTCGCGAGGCCGTATTGGCCGCCGAGGACGCCGATGACGGTCGTCTGCTTGCCGAGGCGCTCACGCGGCTCGGGACGTCGATGATGGATCGTCGGTCCGTCGAGGCGGGCGAGTTCTATCAGCGTGCGCTCGCGCTGTTCCGCACGGTCGGCGATCGCTGCGGCGAAGCGCGCTGCTACATCAACATCGGAATCATCCACCAGCGCTCGGGCGAAGTGACGGCCGCGGAAGCGGCGTACGACTCGGCGCTCGAGGCGGCGAAAGAGGCGCACGCGGTCGATCTGGCCGGTCTGGCGTCGCTCAATCTCGGCGTGCTGTACCTGCGGCGCGGCCAGCTGGAGCTCGCGAGCGAGCGTTACGACGAAGCGTTGGAGCGTTTCACCGAGTCATCCAACGAAGCGCACCGGTTGGCGACGTTGTACAACATGGCGCATCTGGCGCGCGAGAGCGACGACTGGGCGACGGCATCCGCGCTGTACGATCAAGTCGTTGCCGTCGCCGCGCGCATCGGCCAGCCGGATGTCGAGCTTGGGGCGCGCGCCGGCCAGGCGCTCGCCGCGCTCGCCGTTGGGTCGCGATCGGTAGCGGAAGACGCTATGAAGTGGATTCGCACGAACGTCGAGCCGCGTCCGGAGTGGTGGTTCCAGGGGCGCGAATTGGTGGACGCCCTGCGCATTCGGCTCGCTGCCGAGCGCGGCGACGACGCGCACGCGTTGCGTCTGTTGCATGAGGCGGTCGCCATCGCCGGGCGGCACGATCCGTACGTCGCGGCCTACCTCGTCGCGGAATGCGCGCCGTCGCTGCGCCGCTCGACCGACGCCCTGCTCGTTCTCATCGATCAAATCAGCCCGGAGGTTGAAGCCCTCGGATTCGCCGGCGTGTTCGAGCGGCTTTCGGTACTTCGCGTGGCCCTGGCGAGTGCGACGCAGGCGGCATGACATGTCGTTCATAAACATCCGCGCATGTGCCGATACTTCACAGGAGAGCCGCGGGCATGGCGCATTGTGCGTCCTGACGCGGAACGGGGTTCCACCGACTGGAGTGAGACGATGACCGCGCCTTCCGTACAGCGGCAACCGATCGGTACGCGAGACGCAGCCACCGAGTTCTCCGCGGTGATCGCCGAGAGCTCGGGCATGCGCCACGCTCTGCACATGGCTCGTCGGGTTGCCACAACGCCTCTGCGTACGCTGCTGTTGACCGGCGAAGCGGGCACGGGCAAAGAGCTCGTCGCGCGCTGCATTCATAATGCGGGTCTGTACGCCAACTCTCCGTTCGTCTCGATCAACTGCGGATCGATTCCGGCGCCGTTGCTCGAGGTCGAGCTGTTCGGCACCGTGCCATCGCGCAACGATCCAGGTGCGCGCAAGCTCGGAGTACTCGAGCTCACGGGTCGCGGCACCGTGTTTCTCGACGAAGTCGGCGAAATGCCGGTCAGTCTCCAGGACCGGCTGCTCCGCACCATTGAGGAATACAGCATTCCGCGCCTTGGCGCCGGCAATGATGCGCCAGTTCACTGTCGCGTTATTGGCGCCAGCAAGACGCGTCTCGAAGACCGTGTGTCGGGTGGTGCCTTCCGCGAAGATCTGCTCGCCCGCTTGTCGGTGCTCCGTATCGAGCTGCCGCCGCTCCGCGACCGCGAAGACGACGCTCGATTCATTGCCGAGCATCTCCTCATTGAAGCGGCGCGCCTCCAGGGCACGCCCCGCCGGCAGATCGGCCTCGACGCGGCCGCGGTCCTCCGCGCCCATCGCTGGCCCGGCAATGTCCGCGAATTGAAGCACGTGATCGAGCGCGCGCTTGTCGTCTGCGACGGTCCGCTCATCGGGGCCGAGCATCTCGTGATCAACCAGCGCCGGGCGGGCAGCGGCGCGATCCGCGGCGCGACGACCTATGGCGAGATCCGCATTCCCGCCGACGGAAAGCGTCTGCGTGACATCGAGCGCGAAGCTCTGGACCTGACCTTGCAATTAACCGACTATAATCAGAGCGCAGCGGCCCGGATTCTCTGCATTTCAAGGCCGACGCTCGCGAGAAAACTTCGTGCATACGGGCTGGGAAAAGACGGCAGCAATACCGCAGCCCAGTAGATTAGCCCAGTAGATTAGTAGATTATAAGAAGGGAAAGCTCGACACACAGGTTGGCAGGTGGATAGGTACGGTGCTGTACGCCTTCGCGCGTCACACCAATCCCTATTCATCTGTCCTCCTGTGTTTCCCGTCTCCGCCATCGGCGCGTAATAGCGGGACCGGCGTCACCCTGCGGACGCTCTCGGCTGCTGCTGGGTGAGACAGTGCAACGTGCCCAGCCCCCATACCAGATCCACGGCGTGAATGCCGACAACCTCGCGATCGGGAAAGAGCTCAGCGAGCGTGTTCAGGGCGACGCGGTCGTTTCGGTCGTTGAAGGTGGGAACGAGCACCACACCGTTGGCGATATAGAAGTTGGCGTAGCTCGCCGGCAGACGCTCGCCATTCATGATCACCGGGCGAGGGTAGGGCAGTTTGACCACGCGCAACGATCCGCCCGCGCCGCCCGCGAGCTCGAGACGACGATAGTTGTCCAGCGACCGCCGGTGATTCTCTGCATCGGCCGGATCGTTCTCGTACGCCAGCGCGATCACGCCTGGAGCGACGAAACGCGCGATGTCGTCGACATGCCCGTGGGTATCGTCACCGACGCAGCCTTCGCCAAGCCAAATGGTCTGTCGAATGCCAAGCGCGTCGTGGAACACCCGCTCGTAACCGGCGCGGTCGAGTCCCGGATTGCGCTCCTGCATGGGCGACAGCAGGCACTCCTCGGTCACGAGGAGCGTCCCGTCGCCGTCGGTGTCGATCGCGCCGCCCTCGAGCACCACACGTTCGCCGGTATCGGGACGCAGCGGCTCAATACGCCGAAGTCCCGTGATGCGGGCGATCGCTGAACCGACCTGTGCGTCGCGCTCGAAATTCTCGTACTTGGCCCACGCATTGAATCGCCAATTGACCAGGCCGACCCACCCATCTTCACGCAGCACGCCGGTGGGCGCCGAATCGCGGAGCCAGACACGATCGGTGGGAACAACGTGCAGCCGGACGTTTCCGTCGACGCCGTGCGCCTCGAGGTGCCGGCGCGCCGACGTCTCAACCGCATCGGTATGGCAGAGAATCTCGACGCGCTCGTGCGTGTGGAGCGCGCGAACGATTTCGGCGTACACCCACGGGATGGGCTCGAGCTTTCCCGGCCAGTCGGGCTCGTGGTGCGGCCACGCGATCCACGTCGCTTCATGTGGCGCGAATTCGGCGGGGAACACCGTCATGGCATCGGGCGTGACGACCGGCTCACGTTCCGAGATACCGGCTCAGGATTGGGCCGTAGGCGTCGATGCGCCGGTCGCGCAGGAACGGCCAGTTGCGGCGCGTCTCCTCGATGAGACGCGGGTCGCACGCAGCGATGAGAATTTCCTCATCGGTGCCGGCGCTGGCCACAATACGGCCGAACGGATCGGCGATGAACGAATTGCCGAAAAACTCGAGGCCGTTGGTGCCCGGCTCGTCCTCGTGCCCCACGCGATTCGGCGACGCGACAAAGACGCCGTTGGCGATCGCGTGCGAGCGCTGGATTGTTCGCCACGCATCGACTTGCGCCGCGCCGAATTCCGCCTTCTCCGACGGATGCCAGCCGATGGCGGTTGGATAGAACAGAATATCCGCGCCGAGCAGGGACGTGATGCGCGCCGCTTCGGGGTACCACTGATCCCAGCAGATCAACACGCCGATGTTCGCAACGCGCGTCTTCCATACGCGAAAGCCGCTCGCCTGGCTCGCGATTCCCGGCGTGACCTCGAGGCGCGGATCGCGACCGCCGTCGCCTGGCGTGAAGTAGTACTTCTCGTTGAACATCGGATCGTCGGGGATATGCATCTTGCGATACACTCCCATCAACGATCCGTCGGCGTCGATGATGGCCGCGGAGTTTCTGTAGACGCCCGGCCCCTGTCGCTCGAAGATCGGCACGATCATCACGATGCCGAGCTCCTTGGCCAGCGCCTGCATGCGGTCGGTCGTCGGTCCGGGAATCGGTTCGGCGAGATCAAAGCGCTCGGCCTTCTGCGACTTGCAGAAGTAGGGTGCGTTGAACAATTCCTTGAGGCAGACGATCTGTGCACCGCGGGCCGCCGCCTCGCGGACGCGCGCGATGGTCGCCGTGACCGTCGCTGCAGCGTCGTTGCTCGCGGAGTCCTGAATGATGCCGACGGTGAATGGGGCAGTGGTGGACATGGGGGTAAAATAAACCCCCGTCACACCACCCCAATCATCACGTCGTTCACATTCGTTCCCGTTTCGCGTTGCGGGATCAGCGCATTGCCCGCACGCAGCGCTCCATGCGATTCGTGGGATGCGAGCGCTTGCGACGGATCGCGTCCGCCGGCGGCGATCGCCGCCCACGTTGTCGAGTCTACGATCGCGCCGGCGGCGTCGGTCGCGCCGTCTCTGCCGTCGGTGCCTGCCGCCAACAGCGTGATGCCGGCCGCGTTCTCGCCGGCATCATGCAGAACGCGCGCTGCGGCGAGCGCAAGCTCCTGACAGCGTCCACCGCCCGACGGATGCCCCGCATTTGCGGCGACGGTGACCGTCGTCTCCCCACCCCAGACCATGCATCGGCCCGGGCCGGCTGCGCGCGCGGCGATCAGCGCCCGGGCGATGGTCTCGCCCACTCGGGCCGCTTCGCCGGTCGTCCGTTTGTCGGCGACCTCCACGAGCAGCGAACGCTCCTTGCCATGGGCGGCGATCCCATCAAGCGCCTGGCGATTGTTCCCGATCACGCGAGCCGACACGTGCGCGAACGCCGGGTGCGCCTTCGTCGGCGTTTCCGGAATCAGCCCTCGGCCAACGGCTCCGAGGTAGTCGCGGTAGGTCTGCGGAATTCGGGTGAGCAAGTTCGCCCGCTGCAAAATGTCGCTCACGTCCTTCACGGTGACGGAGTCCGGCACGCACGGGCCCGAGCCGATGACCGAGAGATCGTCGTCCGGTACGTCCGAAATCGCGAGACAGTGGGTCGCCGCCGGCGCGAGCGCGAGTGCCAGACGGCCGGCGCTCCACTGCGAGAACCGTTTCCGAACGGCATTCATGGCCACGATGTCGAGGCCGGATCCGAGAAGCTGCTCGAACAGCAGGCTCAGATCCGCCTCGTTCATTCCGCGAAGAGGCGCCGCGATCAGGCTCGACGCGCCGCCCGACAAAAGAACAATTGCCACGTCATTGCTTCGCCGTCCCGGAGTGACCTCGCCAACTTTCGCTGCCGCCGCGAACGAGTTGCGGCCGGGAATGGGATGATCCCCGCGCACTGAGACGATGGTCGGATACGGCGCGGGCCCGCCTTCGGGACTGACAACGACTCCGCCGATGATCGCATGCAGCCCACGCTGAAGCGATGCTGTAGCTGCGGCAGCCATGGGCTGGGCCGCTTTTCCGAATGCGAATACCCAAACGCGACTCGCGCGAGCGATCGACAGTGCGTCGACGGCTCGCGCGGTTGCCTCCGCCGGCGCGGCGGCAGCGATGGCGGCATCGTACAATTCCAGTACGAGCGACCGATTCGTATTCGCTGCCGGCGCCAGGTTGATGCTAATGCGACCCTCCCGATGGTTTGATCGTTCCCGCGACCGCCTTCCCAAGCTCGGCGTACGCGTCGTTCGACAGCACGTTGAACTTCATCATGCGAGAGACGATGTGGCCGTCGGGTCCCACGACGAACACGTTGCGCGTGTCGAATTTCGAGTCGGCCGATCCATACTGCTTGGCCACGACTTGGTCTGGGTCGCTCGCAAAGAGGTTCGGGAAGCTGGACTCGCGAGCCCAATTGGCGAGGGTCGTGTCCGCGTCGGTGCTGATGCCCAGCACAACGACTTTCTTTCCGTTGTTGAACAGCGTGGCGTACTGATCACGGTACGCCTCCATTTGAACCGTTCAGCCCTTTGTCCGCGCCTTGGGGAAAAATGCGACGACAACGGTTTGACCGCGAAGGTCGGACAGGTGCACGGGATCCTTGACCAGCCCGTATCGCGAGGCGCCGGGAAGCGTAAAATCAGGCGCCATTTGGCCCACGTCGGGCGCGCTTGCCGCACCTCCGGGCACTGCCTGTTGCGCTGCGACCGACGTTCCGGCGAACACCACCGACAATGCGGCGAGCTGAACAGCCCTTCTTCCAACATCACGTTTCATAGGAATCCTCTCGAGTCGAAGACGGCGGGATTGCCCCGCACGATGAATATGGCGCACTCGGTCAAACGGGGCACCGCGATATCCGAATCTGAGGACACACGATTGTCACGGTAGTAGACGGTTTAGCACTTCAACCGTCCCAATTCGCGGTTAATACTCGGAACGGCACGTGCCAATTACCCATGTCGGATGGTACGATGACCTTTGCCGGAGAACTCCGATGCGCAGAACGAAATGGGTAGTACTCCTTCCAATGGCGGTCCTGACGGCGGCCTGTGGCAGGAACAATTCGCCTGCCGTCGATGACGCGCTGAAGAACGACCTCGCATTGGCCGCGCAGATGCAGCCGTATAATGCTCAGCAGTTCGTCTCGCCGACCGAGGCAGGGTTGGCCGCGCAGCGTGCTGGTCAGAACTACCAGCCCGTAGCGCGCCAACCGGCGGCGGCCCCCGTGCGTCGGACCTCAACGGTCCGCCGGTCGAGTGGTGCGTCGAGAGCAAGCTCAGGCGGCGGGTACTATCCGGCGCCAGCGCCGCAACCGACGATCGAGAAGCACACAGGTCGTGACGCGGCCATCGGCGCCGCGGCAGGTGCGGTGATCGGCGCGACGGCGAGCCGCGACAAGGTCAAAGGCGGGCTGATCGGCGCAGCGGCCGGCGCAATCCTCGGCGGCGTGATCGGCAACAACGTGGATATTGGACGGAAGCCGTTCTAGAGCTTTAAAGCTTGACCTCAACGGTCCTGAACGTGTGAACGACGAAGGGTGCCGAGCTCCGCATGATTCGCGGAACTCGGCACCCTTTGCGTGTTCGGCGCGGACGCGGCTTACCGCCCCCCCACCAGTTGACGCAACACGTACGGAAGGATGCCGCCGTTCCTGTAGTAGTTCATCTCTTCCGGCGTGTCGATTCGTGCGAGGACTTTGAACTCCTTCTTCGCACCGTCGCGCGACGTGGCGCGAACGGTCAGCGTCGCCCGGGGCTTGAGGCTCGCGTCGAGCCCGACCACGTCGAACGTCTCGAACCCGGTAAGGCCGAGCGACTGTCGCGTGTCGCCATTGATGAACTCCAATGGCAGCACGCCCATGCCAACCAGATTCGACCGATGGATGCGTTCGAACGACTCGGCGATCACGGCACGGACGCCAAGGAGAATCGTGCCCTTGGCCGCCCAGTCGCGCGAGGATCCGGTGCCGTACTCCTTTCCGGCGACGATGACGAGCGGCGTCCCGTTCTTCTGATGCGCCATTGCCACGTCGTAGATCGGCTCCGCTTTGGCGCCGGGCTCCATCGTGGACCAGCCGCCCTCGGTGCCTGGCGCCATTTCGTTCCGCAGCCGGATGTTCGCGAACGTACCGCGCATCATGACTTCATGATTGCCGCGTCGCGCACCGTACGAGTTGAAATCCTTTTTGTCCACGCCGTTCGCGATGAGCCATTTGCCGGCGGGACTCGACGCCGGAATGTTGCCGGCCGGTGAAATGTGATCGGTCGTGATCGAGTCGCCGAGCATCGCCAACGCGCGCGCGCCGGTGATTGCCCGGATGCCCGGCGGCTCCATCGTCATGCCGTCGAAGTAGGGCGGATTCTTCACGTAGGTCGAATCTGCGTCCCACGCGTACGTCTCCGCCTTGGGCACGTCGAGCGACTGCCACTGCGCATCGCCCTTGAACACATCGGCGTACTGCGTCGTGAAGAACTCACGCTTCACGCTGCGCGCGACTTCGTCCGCGACGTCCTGCGGCGTTGGCCAGATGTCGCGAAGAAATACCGGACCATCGGTTCCGACGCCGAGCGGTTCGCGCGTGAGGTCGAGGTCCATCCGGCCCGCAAGCGCGTACGCGACGACGAGCGGTGGCGACGCGAGATAGTTGAAACGCGTCAACGGATTCACGCGACCTTCGAAATTCCGGTTGCCCGAGAGCACTGCGGCGGCGACGAGCCGACCGTTCTCGATTGCCTGCGCGATCGGATCGGCGAGCGGGCCCGAGTTGCCGATGCACGTCGTGCATCCATAACCCACGAGCTGAAACCCGAGTTCGTCGAGGGCATCTTGCACGCCTGCCTGACGCAGGTAGTCCGTGACGACCTTGGACCCGGGCGCCAGCGACGTCTTCACCCACGGCTTGCGTGTGAGGCCCTTTTTAACCGCGTTCCGCGCGAGCAGACCGGCCGCGAGCATCACCGACGGATTCGACGTGTTGGTGCAACTCGTGATCGCGGCGATCACCACGGCACCGTGGCGCAGCGTAAATGTCTGTCCGGCGTATTCCACTTTCATGCCGGCTTCGCCCGGATCTTCGGCGACGGCGACTCCGCCCGCAGACTTCGCGGCGGCCGGCGCAGTGGCCAACTTCGACAGATCCGCGGCAAGCGCTTCGCGGTACATCGTCTTTGCCTGCGACAGCGGCACACGATCCTGCGGGCGCTTGGGTCCAGCGAGGCTCGGCTCCACTGTGCCGAGGTCGAGCTCGAGCGAGTCGGTAAACATAGGGTCAGGCGTCGCGTCGGTGCGGAAGAGGCCCTGATCCTTGGTGTACGCCTCGACGAGCTTCACGTGGTGTTCGGGGCGTCCGCTCAGCCGCAGATACTTGAGCGTTTCCTCATCGACCGGGAAAAACCCCATGGTCGCGCCGTACTCGGGTGCCATGTTGGCGATGGTCGCGCGGTCGGCGAGCGGAAGCGACGAGAGGCCCGTCCCGTAAAACTCGACGAACTTGCCGACGACTTTCTTCTTGCGCAGCATCTCGGTCACCGTGAGCACGAGATCGGTGGCCGTCGCGCCAGGTGGGAGCTTGCCGTGCAACTTGAAGCCGACCACCTCGGGGATCAGCATCGACACGGGCTGGCCGAGCATCGCCGCCTCAGCTTCGATTCCGCCTACACCCCAGCCGAGCACGCCGAGGCCGTTGATCATGGTGGTGTGCGAATCGGTGCCGACGAGCGAGTCGGGGTACGCAACGGACTCGCCGTTCTCTTCAGATACGAAGACGGTCTTGCCGAGGTACTCGAGGTTCACCTGGTGGCAGATACCCGTGCCGGGCGGTACGACGCGAAAGTTCTTGAACGCGTCCTGACCCCAGCGGAGGAATACATACCGCTCTTTGTTTCGATCGAACTCGAGCTCGGTGTTGATGAGGAACGCGGCCTGTGAGCCGTATTCGTCTACCTGAACGGAATGGTCGATGACTAGATCGACCGGTTGCAGCGGGTTGATGCGTTGCGGATTTCCGCCGAGGGCGGCGATGGCGTCGCGCATGGCGGCGAGATCGACGACGGCGGGCACGCCGGTAAAGTCCTGCAGCAGAACGCGGCTGGTGCGGAACGCGATCTCTGTTTCGCCGCGCGCTTTCACGTCCCACTTGGCCATCGTCTCGATGTCGCCGCGTTTCACGAACGCGTCGTCTTCGTTTCGAAGCAGATTCTCGAGGAGAATCTTGAGTGAGAAGGGTAGCTTGGCTGCATTGCCGCTGGAGAGCTGGTCGAGGGCGGCGAGGCGGAAGACTGTGTACTGCTTACCGTCGACGCTGAGCGCCGCGCGGCTTCCGAAGGAATTCTTGCTTGTCATGGAGTTTGTCTCTCGCGGCACGACATGGCGGCCGATGCGAGGGTGACAGACGGAGCCACTGGCGGGGCTCGCGAGCCGGCCGCCAGGCTAATTACAAGTATAGCCGATTCGGTTCCGGTGTGCGGGCTGGGGGACCCGTCGGGTAAATTCTTAACCGGCGAGCAGGTCGTTCGTCGCTTCGCTCCGCTGCACGACCAGCCGGGTCTACGCCATTCGCCGCATCGCCTCGAGCTTGGGCTTCCTGCTCTTCGGGCTGTCGAGGCTGAACGACCGCGCATCGCCGAGTTGATCGCGCACGAACGCCTCCGTCTCGGCCACCGCCGCCCGCAGTGTTCTGGATTTCTTGAGCGCGGCGTCGAACACGGTCCAGACGATCTCACCGGCTTCGGAATCAAACTCCCAGAATCCGATCAGCCGCCCGCGGTCGAGGATCGCGTGGGCGATGAGGTCCATGAGGTTGCTGCCGGGCCGCTCGCCGAACGTGATCTTTTCCACGGTCGCGCGATGCTTGTCGTCGATGAGCGTCGAGACATCGCGGCGCGTGGCCGAGATTGGGTCAAGGCTGCTGACGAGGGCGAACTGCGGCTCGGTCGTCGGCGTGAACGCGTGAAACGTCTTGGCGTCCTCGGCGAGCAGCAGACGGTCGCTGCCGTCTTCCGTAGGTTCGAGTTGCAGCGGCGCGACCGCGTCCTTGGCGGCTTTGACGCCGATGCCTGCGAACCACTGCAACTCTTTCATCGTCGCAGGGCCGACCCATCGAAAGAAGTGTCGCGCGAGCTCGGTGAGTGCTTCGCTCTCCGACAGCTTGGACTTCGCGAGCGGATTGGGAGTCCAGCGAACGTATTTGTAACGCTGTTGATCGAGACGGCCGCCTACGGGCACGCGACGAATGTCGCCGCTCGCCTGCAGCCGGCCGAGCGCGAGTGGCAGCGTCGTGATCATGCCTCGCTTCTTTCCTTCTTCGCCGAGGTTGCGCGTCGCTTTTCCAGTGGCGCCGCGAATCGCTTCGGGATCGAGAGGTTCCTTGCCGAGCGCCCCCAGGACAGCGTCGCACAACTTGTCGACTTCTTTCGCTGTGACACCGAGCTTTGCGGCCGTTTTCATGTCGGCGTCACCAAACGGACGACCGACCGTGAGCCCGAGCGCGAAATCGCCGGCCGGTATTACGTAGGTGCAGCCGCGGGCTGTGGGCAGCTCGCAAATATCCAACTTCGCGACGGCGGCGTCGGCGGTCTCGCGCGACGTGCGCGCGCGCGAGAACAGCGTAACGTACGGCCCAACGCCGCCGACCGAGCGCGCCCAGCCGGTTCGCTCCAGGACTGACGCAGCGCTCTTGCCTCGAAGGGAACCGTCGAGGCCTTGGCGTTGCCACCACCAAGCGCGGAGCTTGGCGTCGTTCCTGTTGGTCGTCGTGATCATCGAGTGACGGCGCTTACGGCGTGATCGGCGGTCCGCCCGGAGGATTCCCCGCGCCCGCGCCGCCACCGCCACCACCGCCCGCCGTCATTGGGGTGCCGATGCCGGCTCCACCGCCCATGAGTTGAACAGGCTGCGCCGCCGCACCGGTCGGTGTCTTCTTCTTCGTGAACGGCACGCCGTTCGCGATCCAGTCCGCGGCCGGCATGCCTTTCAGATGATGATCATAGAACTGGTGCATGCGGACTTCGACGTCGTACTGGTTGTCGTACCGCGTGTATCCGTGCGCCTCGCCCTCGTATGAGAGAAAGATGACCGGCTTCTTGAGGAAGCGAAGCGCGTTGTAGAACTCCACGCCCTGCAGCCACTCCGTGGATCCGTCGTTCGTTCCCTGCTCGATGAGCAGCGGCGTGTTCATCGTCTGCGCGTGGAATACGGCGGACTGGTCCTGGAACAGCGCGAGATTCTCGTACGGGTTCGTGCCGAATCGGCCCTGGCCGTAGGTATCGTAGCGGTGCTGGTTCGTGCCGCTCGTCTTCCAGAGTTGATTGAAGTCGGCGACGAGGTCGACGGCCGCCGCACCTGCGACGACAGCGGCGAACATCTTGGATTGCGTCGACACGTACGCGGCGCCCTGGCCGCTATAGCTGTGACCGTGCAGACCGACACGCTTGGGATCGGCGTAGCCAAGGTCTTCGACGCGCTTCACCGCCGCCTCGATCGAATTGAGCATGTCGGTATGCGACCGCCCCGTGTGGTAGTAAATGTCGGGGACCATCACCAGATAGCCGTTGCTGACGTAGTCGACATACTGCGGCGAGTTCGCGTAGCGCGGCGACTCGTAGTGATTCAAGTTCTGTGAATTCTTTTCGTAGAAATCCACGAGCATCGGCAACTTCTGGCCTTTTTCGTAGCCATCGGGAATGGCGAGCGTGCCTTGCAGCTTGTGGCCGTCCTTGTCCTTGTAGTCGAACAAGATGCGGTGCCCCCACTTGAACTCGGCCTGCTGCGGATTGGCGCTCGTGAGCCGCTGCGGATTCGCAAACTTGCCGTCCGTTACCCAGTAATCGGGGTATTCCACGAACGTCTCGCGCGTGACCAGCACGCGGTCGGCGTTCTTTGCCTTGATCGGGCGTCCGAAAACGCGATCCTCGAACAGCACCTTCGTGAGCTTGTCACCGTCGAGCTGGTAGAAGCCGGATTTCTTGTCGGTCTCCTCGAACGCCGACAGCAGCATCGGCTTCGACAGGTCGATCGTGCCGCCGCCGCCACCGCCACGCCCGCCGAAGCCAGCGCCGCCAGGTCCCGCCGGAGCCGCATCGTCGGCCTCGAGTCGCACGTAACGCAGGCGCGTCTGGCCCTTGGCCCCCGCGCCGTTCGTCAAATTCTTCGCCGGCGTGGAACCGTCGAGCGACACGGCCCAGAGATCATACTTGTTGTCGAGAATGACGGACTTGCCGTCCTTCGCGTAGCCGCTGATGCCATACCCCGGCTTTTCGCCGACATGGTCGTCTTCCGCGTTGACGAAGCTCACCGGCGCCGACTTCGTGATGTTCGTGTGCGTGTTCGTCGCCAGGTTGTACGACCACACGTGACCGCCTTTCCAGTAGAGGAAATACGTTCCGTCCGGCGAAAGCCCGAGCGAACGCTCTTGTCCTTTGAGAATCGGAGTGCGCTCACCGGTGCTCGTGTTCACGCGATAGATGTCGTTGAGCTGCGGTTTCCAGTCGTCGACGTATTCCTTGTCGTCCTGGCCCACCGCCCAATTGCCGTCCTTGGCGATCTGTACGCGATCCATCCGCGCGTCGGCCAACGGTACGATCTTCTTCTGCGCGAGCAGCACGCTCGCCGTGAAGGTGCGATTGCGATCCTGTTGGGCACGCACCATCTGCACGGACTGGATGTAGGGATCCTTCCAGTGCCAGACGTCGACGTTTCCGATCGGCTCGACCACCGCCGTGGAGTCGCGGCGCGGTGCCGGCCGCGCTTCCTGCTCCTTCAGGCCGACAAAAATCTTCGAGCGATCCGGGCTCCACGTCAGCGTACCCTTCTCGCTGATCACGAGGCTGTCAGCGAGACCGCTCAGCGTCTTTCGGTCGAGCACATACGACGTGGGCTGGGCCCCGTCGATTCCAGCGTATGCGATCAGCGCGTTCTCCTTCTCGGTGAAACCGCGCCGATCCATGCCGCGAACTGCCGCGACCGCCGTTCCGGAATCGTCCCACGTGAGGCGCGCGTAGTCGGCGCGCACGTTGTCGAGCGTGCGGCGCGACCACGTGCCGCCGATCGCAGCGAGGAACAACCCGTTGCCGTCGCGTTCCGTGGTTCCCACGGTGTAGGCCAACGCGCTGCCGCTGTGGTTGAATTCGGCCGCGGTGACGCTGCCGATCAACTCATCCATGCCGTCTGACAGATGGTGAAGAATGAGATCCGTCCCGGCCACCGCCGGCGGCGCGCCTGCACCAGCGCCCGCGCCACCTCGACCGCCGCCGCCGCCACCGCCACGACCACCCGTTGGCGCCGCCGGGCCGGCGCCGGGACGCGCCTTACGGACCATCAGCGCCGTCGACCCTTTCGAGAACGCAAATGAGCCGACATTGTCCCACGACACGGTCGTTCCCGTCGCCAGATTCCGAAGCTCGAGCTTTGCCGGACGATTCTGCGGCGTCTCGGCCTCGGCAACCGGATCGTTCGGCTTGATTGGCTCGACCACGAAGTACGCCACCCATTTCGAATCGTCGGAGAATTGCGACCGCGACGCGCGCGGAATCTTCTGCTCGGCGCCCACCGGCAGATTCTTCAGATAGAGCGTGTCGTCCACGCGACGCTGTTGATAGCTGAAGCTCGCCCACGTCCCGTCGTCCGTGATTGCGACGTCGCGAATCGTCCGCCACCTGGCAATATCGGCGACAGTCATCGCCTTCTTGCCATTGTCCGGATTGGCCGAAGTCGCAGCGGGCGGTGCGGCGTTCTGTGACGCGTTCCGTGCACTCTGCGCGGGAAGGTTCGTGGCGAGCGCGAAGATCGCGGCGAGCGCGGCGGTCCCGACAGTCAAACCAGAAGCGGCGAGCGAGGGGGTAGGCGAGGGGCGATGCATAAGAAAAATCTCCGAGGAGCACGCGGGCGGGGGCAGCTGACACCGATGCTCGACGAACGCGAGCATGAGCGTGGTCCCAAGCTAAGACCAGGTCGCCGTTGGCGACAGAACCGGCGTTGCGCCGACCGGGGTGAACCCTCGATCTTGCCGTGATGAATTCAGCAAGCGACCCCATCGAATTGACCCTGAGCCTGATGTCGATCGACTCGACCAGCGGCAGGGAAGGCGACGTCATTGCGTGGCTGGACGACTACCTCGCGGAGCGGGGCTGGCGCACGCAGCGCATTCCGGTCACGCCGGGACGCGACGACATCTTTGCGACCTGCGTTGACGAACCGACGGTCACGCTCTCCACGCATCTCGATACGGTCCCGCCGTTCATTCCGCCACGGCTCGAGCATGGCAAGATTCTCGGCCGCGGATCGTGCGACGCAAAGGGAATTGCCGCCGCAATGATCTGCGCGGCCGAGCATCTTCGAGACAGCGGTTTTCCCATCGCGCTCCTGTTCGTGATCGGCGAAGAGGTGACGCACGACGGCGCGCACGCGGCGAACGAGGCGTTCGCGGCGAAGCGGGTTCCGTCGTCGAGCCGCGTGATCGTCAACGGCGAGCCAACGGAGAACACACTCGCCGTCGGAACCAAAGGCGCGGTCCGCGTGACCGTACGGACAACGGGCCAAGCCGCACATTCGGCGTACCCGCACCTGGGCCATTCCGCGACACGCGATCTGGTGCACCTGCTCGCGGAGCTCGAGTCGATTGCGTTTCCCAAAGACGCATTGCTTGGCGACACGACCTTGAATATTGGATCGCTCGCCGGCGGTGTCGCCGACAACGTCATTGCACCGTGGGCCGAAGCGCGCATCATGATTCGTCTGGTCACGCCCGCCGAAGAGGTGATGAAGATTGTCGAGCACTGGGCGGCGTGGCGTGCGTCGTTGCAATGGGGGCCGATGGTGCCGCCGGTCAGGCTTGGCGTCGTGGACGGATTCCCGACGTCCGTTGCCGCGTTTGCGACCGACATTCCCGTGCTCACGAACTGGGGAACGCCGTATCTGTTCGGTCCGGGCTCGATTCACGTCGCCCATCGCGACGACGAGTGCGTGACGGTGGACGAACTGCACGCGGCCGTCGATGCCTATCAGAAAATCGTGATTGCCGCGGCGGCGCGGTAGCGCGAGGCAAAGCCGCGGGTAGAGTCGGAACGGTCGGCCCCGCGAAACGATCGACGCCGGGCACGTCGACGCCGGCGGGATCGAAACGAGCCGCCCCCGCAACATCGATGTCGGCACCGCGCTGTTTCTGACTATTTCCTACGATTTTTTACAGGCCTGCTGCGCGCGCGCCGCGTCCGCTGGAACGTAGAGCGCGGTGACAGTCCGCCGAACACGGGTTCCGCCGCCCTCATCGGACGTTTCGTCAGAGATGAGAATGGCCGTGGCGCCAACGGAGCCGGCGCGGCCGCGAACGGCCAACTCCGCTGCCTCGGCCTCTTCGGGACTGGAGATGCGAACGGGCCCGTCGGCGGGTGGCATGGTAAGCGTATCGTATGGAACCGGGATCTCACGTTTTTCGGTAAAGACGCGCACACCCTGAGCGCAGACGGCTGGATGCGCGGGCTTGGACGGTGCGGCCTGTGCGTGCGCCGCGCGGCCGGCAACCAGCGTCAACGCGACGCCGGCGAGCAGTGAGCGAATGAGAAGCGTAGTCGAGGCCATGACGCGGGTCTCCGTGGTGAAAGTCGTGAAGTGATCATCTCCAACAGTTGTTGGACACACGTCGGCGATCGATGGTTTCCTCGCGAATCGCCGGAAACCGTGTGGCGGCGCGTTGTGTCCAACGACTGTTGGACTTCCTTCGCCCGCCGGAGATCCCATGCGCCGCGTATTTCGCCCTGTCGTCCTGGTTGCCGTTGTTGCCGTCGTCGCGGCTTCACCGATCACGGCACCGGTCGGCGCGATCGGCGCGCAGGCGCCCGTACCCGCGGTGGCGGTCCGTCATGAGATCGTTCGTGGCACGATCACCGGCGCCGCCGCCACGCCGCTCGAAGGCGCGGACGTGATCGTGACGCGCGCGCCAGACCGCGCATTCAAGTCTGGAAGAACGGGCGCCGCCGGCACGTACACCATAGACTGGCCGGATGGGACGGGGGACTACCTCGTCCACGTCGCGGCGGCGGGTTATGAGACTTTTCGTAAACGCGTCACGCGCGTCGGCGACGATACGGTATTCGTCGTCGACGCCGCGCTCAAGCCGGTCGTCAAAGCACAGGAGTTGGGACCGGTGGTGACGACGGCGCGGAAGCCGAAGCCCGATCGCAATCCCGCGTTCGGCGCCGATGTCGGCGCGTCGGAGCAGATGTCCGGCGGAATGGTCGGCAAACTCGCGCCCGACGTCGCCGGCGATCTCGCAGGCATCGCCGCGACGCTGCCGGGTGTCACTCCAACGAACGGAGGAATCTCCGTCCTGGGACTGGGTGCCGACCAAAACAGCACCACGCTCAATGGAATGTCATTTGCCGGCGCGGACATTCCTCGCGACGCGAACTCGCGAGTGCGCGTGTCGGCGTCGGCCTATGACCCGTCGCGTGGGTGGTTCAGTGGCGCCAACACCAACGTCGAGCTCGCGCCGGGAAATCTGTTCGGGGGTCGCCGTTCACACGTCACGCTCGATGCGCCCTCGCTTCAATACACCGACCCCATCTCCGCGCATCTCGGTCAGCGATTCAGCGGCGGCAACGTCAGCCTTGGCGCGGATGGCGAGATGATTCAGGATAAATGGTATTACAACGTCGGCGTGCAGGGCGGTCGCCGAATGGCCGACGTGGCCTCGCTCCTGTCGGCGGACAACAGTCTTCTTCAGCATGCCGGCGTCGCGCCCGATTCTGCGACGCGGTTTCTCTCGCTGCTCCGCGCGGCGCAGATTCCGCTCACCGCCCGTAGCGTGCCAAGCAACGCGGTGACCGATAACGTTTCATTTATTGGGCGCTTCGATCACACGCCGTTCGACCCCGTCACGCTCGGCGCCGCAAAGACGACATGGGGACTCACGACGTACGCGAAGCTCGCACGCAGCGGTGCGCTCGGCGCGGCACCCACGGCAACTCCGGCGCATGGCGGCGAGAGCTCGCAGGCGATTGGGTCGCTTCAGGCGCAAACGTCCACGTATTTCGGCAGCGACTATCTGGCGGACGTGCGCAGCGGCCTCTCGTTCACGCGAAACCGCGCCTCGCCGTATCTGAGTCTTCCCGACGCGCGTGTCCGCGTGGAATCCGACCTGGTTGATGCCGATGGCGGCGTGGCATCGCTCGCGTTCGGCGGAAATTCTGGTTTGGCCACGGACTCCAAACAGTGGACCTGGGAGACGGCGAGCGATGTGCAGTTCTATGCGTCGGGAACGCCGCGCCACCGAGTCAAATTGAGCGGCGACGTCCGGCTCGACGGATACGATCAACGTATCACGCCCAACGGCCTCGGAACGTTCGCGTACAACTCGCTTGGCGATCTCGCCGCCAACACGCCGGCGTCGTTTACGCGCACGATCAATTCCCCCGGTCGAGAGGGCGCCGAGTGGAATGCGTTTCTGGCGGCGAGCGATCTGTGGCGCGTGAATCCGGCGTGGCAGGTGTTGTACGGGGCGCGTCTCGAAGGCAACGCATTCACGGGCGCGCCGCCGCGGAACGAGGCGCTCGCACGGATTCTGGGAGCAGAGACACACTTCGTACCGAACGACGTGCACGTCAGTCCACGATTCGGATTCAACTACAACCGGAGTGGACAGGTTCGAAACAGCGTGATCGCGAACGGGCTTGGCAACTTTCGCGGCACGACTCCGGGCGTGCTCCGCGGAGGCATCGGCGAGTTTCGCGGATTGACGCCGGCCAACCTTCTCTCGACAGCGCTCGTGGCGAACGGTTTGCCGAGCGGACAATCGCGCGTGAGCTGCATTGGGGCGTCGGTTCCGCGTCCTGATTGGAAGGCGTTTGCCGCGCAGCCATCGGCGATTCCGTCCACGTGCGTGTCGGGAGCACCATCATTCGCCGACGCGGCGCCAACAGTTCTCTTCTTCGACCCCGCGTGGAGTATGGCGCGAAGTTGGCGGAGCAATCTCGCGTGGTCGTCGGTGTTCAAGGCGTTCAACTACACGCTCGAAGGCCTCTATTCGCTCAACCTGAATCAACCGGGAACGTACGATGTGAATTTTTCTTCAAAGCCGGCCTTCACGCTGCGCGATGAGCAACGGCCGATGTTCGTCCAGCCGGCGAACATCGTTCCTTCCACGGGGCTCGTGAGCGCCACGGACGCACGCGCGTCTCGAGACTACGGCCACGTGATCAGTGCGCGCGGCGATGGTCGCTCGGTGAGCAGACAAGCCACGCTCACGATGTCGCCGAATCTCGCCGGGAGCGGCCTGTCAAATTTCTATGTCGCGGCGGGCTACACCTTGTCTTCGATGCGCGCACTGCAGCGCGGTTTCGACGCGTCGACCTTTGGTGCTCCGACCGAGCGCGTGTGGACGCGAGGTGATCTCGATGCACGCCACCAATTGTTGCTGCAGGGTGGGTACGGGACGAACAACATCACGCTGACGATGATCGGACGGCTTCAATCGGGACTGCCGTTCACTCCGCTCGTCGGAGGCGACATCAACGGCGATGGCCTGGTGAACGACCGCGCGTTCATTCCAGATCCGTCCCGCGCGACAGACCCGTCGGTCGCGCAAGGACTGCACACGCTCATGGCATCGTCGTCGGGCAGCGTCCGCGACTGCCTGGCCAGACAACTCAATCGCGCGGCGTCGCCGGCAAGCTGCGACGGCCCGTGGACTACGACGCTCAACACGCGACTCGGCATCACCGGCGACGGCACACACTTGAGCCGCCGTTTCGATATTGGTCTCAACTTCTCGAATCCCCTTGGCGGGCTCGATCAACTACTTCACGGCGCAAACGGTCTTCGCGGCTGGGGCGCGGCCGCGACGCCCGAACCCGTACTCATGAACGTGCGCGGCTGGGATCCGAACGCGCAGCGGTTTCTCTATTCAGTGAATCCGCGATTCGGCAGCACGCGACCGTCGGCGACGACACTGCGTGCTCCGTTCCGCGTCACCCTCGATGTAAGCATCGACATCGGGCGTCAGATCGAGGAGCAGCAGGTGGATCGTTGGCTCAAGCCCGGCCGCAACGGACACCGGGGTCTCAAAGCCGATGCGCACGAGCTCAAGCGTCGTTACGACCGAAATGTGCCCGATCTCTACGGCATCGTGCTTCAGCAGACAGATTCGCTGCTCCTGTCGCGCGACCAGGTGGAATCGCTTCAGAAAGTGCGCGCGTCCTACCGCGTACGGATGGACTCGCTGTGGACCTCGCTCGCCAACTATTTGGCCGAGCTGCCCGACCAGTACGACGCGCACCAAGCCTACAAACGCGCCGAGGACGCGATCGATGGCGCGTGGGAGTTGACGCGGCTGGACCTCCAGAGCACGCTGCCGAGCATTCTGAACGCCGTACAGATGCAGCTCGTGCCGCCAGTCGTTAAGACTCTCGTGAATTCGAAGCAGCCCGTGCACATCCGAATCTTCATCAACGGTTGACGATCGCGCTCGACCAGCGCGATGCAAATGGGAGGTCGGTCGGTTGCTCGTCGTCTGATGCGCGCGCACATTGCGTCACTGTCTATGACCACGATCGCAACCGTGCCTGCCGGGACCCCCGGCCATTGTCCCGTTTCTCCGGATGCGCTTCGGGGCGTCGAACGTCGCCAGACGAATCCGTCACGATGGAACGGTGCTGGCTGGGCGTCGTTCGTGGGCGATTTGCGTGGCCGCGGCGTCGAGGTGCTCGAAGATGCGGCGACGCGCGCCGTGTTTGCGACCGATGCCGGCGGAACGGCGTATGGATTGCCGCACGGCGTCGTCATCGCGCGAAGCGCGGCGCAGGTGTCCGCGCTGCTGCACGCTGCCCAACGACATCGCACGCCGGTGACCGTACGAGGGGGCGGCCTGACCACCGAAGGCGAATCGGTCGCGTTCGGCGGTGTGTTGCTGGACATGACCGGCATGAATCGCGTGCTGCACGTCGATTCGGACGCGCTTACCGTGCGAGCCGAAGCGGGAATTTTCTGGCACAGTCTGGCCGAGGAGCTGCGGCGGCATGGACTGGACTATCTGTCGGCGCCGCTCAACCTCACGTCGTCGGTGGGCGGAACAGTGAACGTCGGCGGGATCGACGTGAATTCGCCGCGACTCGGATGCAGCGCGGACCAGGTTGTCGCGATGCAGGTTGTGACGCCGACCGGTGCGATCGTGGAATGTTCGGACGCAACGAACGCGGAGTTGTTTCAGCGCGTGATTCTCGGGTACGGCCAGTTTGGCGTGGTCACCGAGACGACACTTCAGGTGCGTCGCTATACGCCGCTTCGCATGCGCTACTTCTACTACACGTCGTTGCGCGCCGCGATCGCCGATTTGCAATTGCTGGACGCCAACGACGCGAGCGACTATTCAGGCATCCTCACGATGATGGATCGCGCGGTGAATCTGCTGGTCGCGTTCGATTCTCCGGCGCGTGAAGCCGAGTTCAATGCGAGGTGGCGGCCCCGATTGCGCGGGCACGGTGAGGTGGCATTCGCCATTCGTGCGGCGGGCTACTACGCGCTGCGTCCGTGGAAAGTCGGCGAGGCGTTGTACATCTACCGCCGGAAGCGCGAGCTGTTTCCACAATTTCAGCGGCCGGAGTTCCTGCGCGGCAACGACATGCACGATCGGACCGTGGTTTTTTCACGCGCTGTCTGGAAATGCTGGGGCAGCCGACAGATGGTGATTCCAGATCTCGCAACGTCGGCTGAGACGTTCATCGAGGCCGTGGAGCGGGGAAACGCGGTGTGTCGAAAATACTTCGCACACTACACGCTCTACTGCGTCGGCATCAAGCTGCGCGAGGACCACGGCGCGCACTACGAGATGTCGTGCATTCCGCCGGGCGCAACGGGTCGCGCGTACGGCTGCGAGTTCGAGCCGATGACACGCGGTGGAGCGTACAGTCGCGACTATCTGCAGTCCTTCAAGAACGAGATTTACGACATTGGCGTGGACCTCGGGGCGAGCTACTACCGATTTGGCGGCATGATGAAGGGCTACATTCGCCGCGTGTTCGGCGATGAAGTCGTCGACCGTCATTTGGCCATGAAGCGCGCCGCGGATCCCGCCATGATTCTCAATCGCGATGTGATCTTTTGATGCTCGGTCTCGCGAAAAAATCGCTTCCATCCAACGATTTCGCCGCCTGCACGGGCTGCAGTCTCTGTCTGCTGGCCTGTCCGGTGTGGCGCATCACGCACGACGTGCGTTTGACGCCGCACGGCCGGGCGAAGGCGCTGCAGCACGGGCTCGCAGCGAGCGACTTGGTTGAATCGATTGGGGCGTGCACGTTCTGCGGCGCTTGCGAGCCCGCGTGTCCGGAGGACATCGATCTCATCGGGATGATCGGTGGCCTTCGCCGCCAGATGTGGGAACTGTCCTCTCCCGCATCGCCGGCGCGGCCGCGTGGGGCGGTGGTGTCGCGCCCGTCACCGACGCGAACGCGGAACGTATTCGTCGCAAATCAGATGCTGCGCGACAGTTCGAGCACGTTGGCGCGTGTCGTCTCGCTGCTGGGAGTCACCGTGGTCGAGGACGATGGCGCCGACATGTCGTTCGCGCTCGAGACCGGGATGTCTGTGTCACCGGATCGAATCGACGCGTTCACCGAGTCACTGCGCCGGATGAAGCGAATCATTGTTGCCGACGGATTGTTGTTCCGGCATATGCGCGCGTGGCTCCCGCGCGCGCCGATCCAGAGTCTCGGAGCGGCGCTGAGCCGTCTCCCGGTTGTGCGACGGAACTTGCTCGCCACCGACCTGTATGTGATCGAGCCTCGCGGTTATCATGCGGACTACACTCGGCAGGTTCGACACTATGACGCCCTGCGAGCCGAAACCGGCTGCACCATCAACCTCGACTTACAGCGCATCGCTATTCCCGCCACCGCCCACAATCTGTCGCACCGGCTGGGTCATGACGTTGCCAACGATGCCCCTCATGCACAATGGATTCTTCACGGTCGCCGTGTTGCGCGCATCGTCGTGGAAAGCCTTGGCGACGTGAGCGTGTTCGAGCAGATCGCCGACTGTCCCGTCGTCCACGTGGCCCATTTGGGTGATGTTCCCGACACGCGCGCGCGCCCGGGGGCACTGCGATGACGCGCTCGGTCGACGTCGTCATCGTCGGCGCGAGCTTGTCGGCCGCCGCGGCCGCCAAGCGGTTGGTGGACGCAGGTCTCGAGACGATCGTGCTGGAACGCAAACAGCTGCCTCGCCACAAGATTTGCAGTGGCATCCTATCGCCGCGCGGGCATCGGTTCCTGCTCGAGAACTTTGGTCCGCTGCCGCGCGAGATACTCCACGAGCCGACCTCGTGTCGCGGTGTGACGTTTCACTTTCCGAGCATGGTGTCGATGTCGATGGATTTCTTCGGCGGCTCAACGCCACATCTGCATCGCAAGTTCTCGGATTTTTGGGCGATCACCAAGAGTGGCGCAGAAATTCACGACCAGACGTCGTTCGCCGGCCTCGAGGACAACGGTGATCACGTCATCGTGCACGCCCGGCGCGACGGCGAAGACATCGACTATCGCGCGCGTCACGTCATTGGCGCCGACGGCCCGAGCTCACTCGTCACCCGCGCGATCTATCCGGACTACCCCAAACAGATTCCCTGGTTCTTTGTCGGCCAGAAGTTTCACGATGTCATCGAATGCCCGCTCGACGACGACTACTTTCACTTCTGGTTTCATCCCGGGCTCGGGCATTACACGTGGAGTCACGCCCGCGACGGCCAGCAGATTGTCGGCGTGGGGTTCAAACGTGGCGACAAGTTCGCCGACAAGCACGAGAACGTGGTCAACTATCTCGCCGACAAACACGGAGTCCGATTGCATCCGCACTCCGACGACGAAGGATGCTCGGAGAACTTCGGGCCCTCGCTGATCAATCGCTATGTGTTCGGCAAAGGCAACGTGCTCATCACCGGGCAGGCGGCGGGATTCCTCAACATGATCGGCGAAGGGATGAGCTGCGCGCTTCACTCGGGAGCCATCAGCGGCGAGGCCATTGTCGAGGCGCGGCTGCGCAATACTCCGGTGCAGGACATGTATCGCCAAATGATCGCGTCGGAGGTGCGGCGCACATCCGACCAATGGAATCCGCTGAAGATCGCGTTCGAGCAGCCGCACGAGGCCGACTTCCCCGCGGCGCTCATGGCGCTCGGGTGGCGAGATCGCGCCAAGGTCCTCAAGGACATGTGGCGCTTCGTCACGCTGTACAAAGAATTCAAATGGGGCCGCCAGATTTTTCGTTCCGCGATGCAGCGCCCGTTCCTCGGCGGATACTCCATGCAGCGGTGGCTCTAGCGAGTCTGCGCCACCGTCAGGACGGCGGCGCCTCGAGCGACCCGGCGAGGCGCCAACAGTGGAGGGCGCGCGAATGGCGCGGGTCGCCTCCCATCTGTGCGAGTCGGCTACTGCAGCCGCACGATCGTGCGTCGCCTGGTCCCGAGGTCCATTCCGCCAACGATGACCGTGCTATCGACGGAGACGAGGTGCCCCTCAGCGCGCGCCCGGCGCATCACATCGTCGGGACTAGCCGAAAAGTCGCTGGCGCGCGGCGCGGCCGACACCACCGGCACGAGTGCGAGCAGCGCGCTCAACACGACCACGACGGCCAATGCAATACGGCGCGATCCGCGGAGTGCCATGCTTTCGGAGGTGAGCGGCAATGTGGCAATTCGTGTGGCGCGCGCGACGAGCGGTGAGCCGTCGTACGCCGTGGCCGCGCCGAACATCGGTGCTCGTGGGTCGAAAGGTGCCGCCAATCGCGCCAACGCACCAATCAGGGCGGCGCGGTCGTTGGTGCGCCGCACTGCGGCTTCATCGCAGATCAGTTCAACGTCGCGGCGAAATGCCCGCGTGATGACGAACACCAGCGGCTGAAACGCGGAAAGCGCAGCGACGATCTCGGCGAGAAGGAACCACGCCGGATCGCGTCGCTCGATGTGCGCGACCTCGTGCGCGATCAGCGAACGGCGATGTTCTTCGCTGAACGCGTCCATCACTTCCGTTGGTAAGCAGACTTCAGCCGAGCTAATCGCAACGGGTGACTGCAGGCGTTCGGCGACGGAGAGCGTGATGGTGTTGCGACGGCCTGCGTCCAGCCGCAGCTCGCGGATGCGCCGCCGGGTCGCGAGGCCGCGCGACAGCTCGCGGCGTCGATGTATGAGCCGTGCGACGGCGATGCCGACGACACACAACGTGCACGCGATCACCACACCAGAAAGCACGGACGTGACGGGATCGGTCAGGCGGCGAACGACGTCGGGACCCGAGCCGTCGTCGACAACGCGGACCATGATCTGCCGGCCCGGGAGTCGAAACGGGAGCGTGTGACGAATCAGGTTGGCGAGATCGACGAACGCGCCGCGATCGCCGAATATGGAAACACCGATCGTGGCCGCCGCGGAGCACACCGGTGCGACGAGGGCGGCCTTCCAGACGAGATCTCGATCCTCGGGACGTTTCAGTCGTCGACTTATCGCGATCGCGATGCCGCACGCGACGGCGCTGTGCAGCCCGTACGTGAGAACGGCGGTAACGACGACGTCGAAAAGGGTCAGCATGGTCAGCTCTCCTTCCGCACGTCCCGCTCGAGCTGGCGTAGCAACGCGACCAGTGTCTCCACGTCTCCGGTGCGAACGTCGGACGGATCGAGCGCGTGCGCACCCGACAGTTGCGGCTGTCCCACGAACACCGCGCCGAGCAGGCTGGCCATGCGGGAGCGCAAGACATTTTTCTTGGCGACGCGTGCGCGATAGACACCTTCGCGGCCATCCACACGATGCGACACCAGCTCGCGCTGCTCGAGTCGTGACAGCAGCATCGCAATCGTCTTTCGCGTGGCGGGGCCCGCGTTGCGCTCGTGCAGTCGCTCGTGGATCGTTGCGATCGTCGCTTCGCGTTCGGTCCACAACACGCTCAGAATAGTGAGCTGCAGGTCAGTCAGATCGCCGTAATCGGGCATGACCGTTTGCGTGTGTGTGAGGGAGATCGGTCGCGGAGAGTTCAACAGTCGTTGGACACGGTCTGCCGGCAACATGGTTTACCCGCCGTCGAGACGCCGCGTAGTCGCACGCGCCGGTCCGCACTCGGCGAACCGGCTCAGAACTCGATGCGAATGTCTTGCCAGGGCTGTTTGTGCACGAAAATCCGGCCCCAGACCTCGGTGGCGATCAGTTTGTAGAGCTGGCCGGGATCCTGCGCGCACCACGACTCGAGATCCCGACGCGAGAGTTTCGTCCACTCGGATACAAAGCCGTCGAGCAGAATTTTCGGGAACTTGTCCGAGTACTCGAGCCACGGCACGTGGAATCCCATCTTCTTGCGTGTGACGACTCCCGCAGGGAGATAGCGCAGGGCCACCTGCTTCAGCAGCCGCTTGGACTCTGTGCCACGGATCTTGTGCGACAGCCCGAGGTTCAACGCAAAATCGAACAGCGCGTTCTCGAGGAAGGGCACGCGTCCCTCGATCGAGTGCATCATGAGCATGCGATCGAGACGATGCAGCAACGGTTGCATCATGACGCGCATGTTGCTGAGCATGAAGCTCTGCACGTCGGCCTCTTTCCGATCCGCCATCCACTCGTAGCTGCGGAGTGCCTGCTGCCACCGCGGCCACGCCTGAAAGTTCTGCCCGACGAGGCTCAGCCCGTGAATCGGCTCGTCGAGACTCCACGCGCCGAAGCCGAATCCAACGTGCGCGTGCCGCTGAAGGCCTGGGCTCGCGTACTTGAAGTACATGTAGCTGTCCGGCCCATCGGACAGGAATTTCCGGAAGACCCGAAACAACATATTCGACGGGCGCCAGCGGCTCGAGTAATTGCTGAGCGAGTTCCTGTAGTATTGATGCCACGAGTAGCCGCCGAACAGCTCGTCGGCGCCTTCACCCGATAGCAACACCTTGAGGCCGTCATCGCGTGCCTTTCCAGCGATCAACGCCAGGCTCACCGACGTCGGTTGTTGGATGGGCAGATCCAACGCGTACGTGACCTCGGGAAACAATTCCCAGAACTGCTGCCGCGTGATGCACGTCTCGTTGATCGGCGCGCCCACGTACTCGGCGACCTGACGCGCGTAGTGGGCCTCGCCGCCCTCGCCCTCGAAGTCGGCATGGTAGAGCGCGATGTTCGGATTGCGCTTGGCCGCCATCGCCGTGATGAGCGACGAGTCGAGACCGCCGCTGCAAAGAAAGCCGATTGGTGCGTCGCTCTGCTCGTGAAGCGCCAACGACGTTTTGAGCAGCGAGTCGAGGTCGGACTCCATCGTCGTCCGGGCCGCCAAGCGTTCGTAGCGCTCACGGCTGACCAGCGACTCGACCTCGCGGTAGGGCTCCTGCGTCCAACGTCCCGTCGTACAATCGACGCGAACGAAGTTGCCCGGCGCAACGGAGTCGACGTTTCCGAAGGGGAGAAAATCGTCGTTGAACCGGCTGAAGACCATGTACTCCTTCAGACGATTCAAGTCCGGCGTGTAGTCCAGATTCTTGATCTCCGAGGAGAACTCGAAATGAGACGGGCCGGACACGAAGTTGAGCGGCTTGATTCCCACTGTGTCGCGCGCGAGGAGCATGCTCCGCGTGGCCGGCGTGTAATACGCGAATGCGAACATGCCGTTGAGCAACGGGAGGCAATCGGTTCCCATTCGCTTCAGCAGTTGGAAGAGCACCTCGGTATCGGTGCGGCTGTGCTGGTGGTAGTCCGCCAGGTACAGGTCGTGAAGCGCCCGCCAGTTGTAGATCTCGCCGTTGTAGACGAGCGTCGCGCCGTCGTCATCGACAAAGGGCTGATTCCCAGCCGCGGTGAGATCGAGAATGCTGAGCCGTGCGTGTCCAAGGAAGACGTTGCCGGCGACGCGGACCCCGGTGTAGTCGGGGCCGCGATGGTGAAGCATTCTCGTCCGGCGAAGGCAATCGTCCGCGTCGATGGCGGAGGTGAGCGCTACGCGACCATAAATCCCGCACATACCCGATCAGCCGCCGACGTGCTGGTGCCGCACGAGGCGGGTGGAGGCACACATGGGACTGGTCGTTGGCACTGCGGCACCTCCAAGGGGGATTGCGCGCCCGTCCGGCGCGGCGAATGACTTCGAGAACGGTACTCGAATAGCCGGGACGCGCAATGAGGGGCGGCGACGTTGACAAAAAGTACCGTTTGGTACTAAAATGACATATCACCCTCGGGATGGAACTTGGCACTCCGCGCGCCCACCACCACCGCCGCCGCGACGCCGCCTGCGCAACTCGCGCGCGCCGGGCTCACCACCTTCTTTCGCATCGCCGACGAATGGACGCTCGACAGCGCCCGGCAAATGGCGCTCCTCGGGCTGACGTCGCGCACCACGTTCTTCCGCTGGAAGAAGACGCCGCCGGCGGCGCTTCCGCCGGACACCCTCGAGCGTTTGTCACACGTGTTCGGGATCTACAAGAGCCTCCAGGTGCTCGTGCCGGGTGCGGCCGCGGCGACGTGGATCCACCGTCCCAACGATGCCCCGCTGTTCGACGGACACCCGGCGCTCGCGGTGATGCTTGGCGGAGTCGCCGGCCTGTTTCTCGTCCGCGCATATCTCGATGGTGAGCGGGGCGGCGGTTTTGCCTGAACGCACACCCGCCGGCGGCACGCCGGTCGTTTCACTGACGCCGTCGCCCGATGCTCCCCTTCCGGTTCGCCGCGTGGTCTGGCGCAACGCCGTGCGCATCATTCCCAGCGTCTTTCCTCCGGCCAATCTGTTCGAGCGCGTTGCCGCCCCGGAACATCTCGACGCGGTGCAGGCGATCGAGTCGGCCTTCAACCCGCGTCTGCGCGACGCCTCCGGCGAGCTCTCGCTCGTGGCGCGCGGCGATCGCGTCCTCGGACCGGGCGCGGGATACATCATGGCCCCGTTCACACACGTGTCGCCGGACGGCAGCCGGTTCAGCAACGGAACCTACGGCGTGTTCTACGCCGCCCAGCGCGAAACGACCGCGATCGCCGAGACCAGATATCATCGCGAGCGATTCATGCGCGCGACCAAGGAGGCGCGGTGCGAGCTCGACATGCGCGTGCTCGGCGTCACCGTGCAAGCGCCGTTGCACGATCTGCGCGGCATGCGAAGTGTGCTGCCCGACATCTATCGTCTCGACGACTATACCGCGTCGCAATTGCTCGGCGGTGCTCTGAGGGCCGGCGGCTCTAACGGCGTGGTCTATGATTCGGTTCGACACGACTCGGGGAAATGCGTGGGCATATTTCGCCCGCGACTCGTGTCGCAGTGCCTCGACCGCAAGCATTTGCGCTACATCTGGGACGGCAGTCGCATCACCGACGTGTTGGAAGTGAAGCGCGTACCGCCATGAAATGAGTACGCTGGGAATGCACGGGTGCTGGCCATGACATCGAGCCACCCAACCGAGCAGCAATGCTCGCTTGCCCGCTCGGCGCCCGGGACTTTATCGTATGCACATGCCAAGCCTGAGGCGGCGCTGGACGGCCGGCGATCTCGAAGAGCTTCCGGACGACGGAATGCGCTACGAGATCATCGACGGCGAGCTGTTCGTGACGCCGGCGCCGTCCTTTCGCCACCAAGAAGCCGTTGGCCGATTGTACGCGCTACTCGCGCCGTATCTCCGTTCCGAGCGCGTCGGGCACGCCTTCATCGCGCCCGCGGATGTGGTGTTTTCCAACACACGGCTCGTTCAACCCGATGTTTTCGTGGTTCCGCTCATCGGTGGCCGCCGGCCGGAGCGATTCATCGATGTTGGTCGGCTGTTGCTCGCGGTCGAGGTTTTGTCGCCCAGCACCGCGCGGGCTGATCGCGTCGCCAAACGCGTGCTGTTCCGCGACGAGGGCGTCGCTGGCTACTGGATCATCGATCTCGACTCGCGCACCGTCGAACGATCCACTCCTGCCGACGAGCGCGTGGACGTGCTGGCCGATCAGCTTTCGTGGCGGCTGGAAGGCGCGGCGTCACCGCTAGTCATCGACCTGCCACAGTATTTCGCGGACGTGCTCGACGGGTGAACGATGCGGGCGTCCGCTGTTTGTTCGTTGGGTTTCGCTGCGCCAAAGCCGACCGTTTTCGTAACGAGTGCTACGCGGCGCCGCGCTCGCCCGATTTCAACGGAACGATGCGCTCGATCTTCCGCGCGAGGATGGCGCTCGTTGGGCAATAGTGCACGAAGTCACCGTCGGCGGGCGACCAATCGGCGGTCGTCACACGGCAAAACGCTTTACCGGTGACGTCGAGTCCCATGAGGCCCGGCACCAGTGACGCGCACAAGCCGCACCCGATGCATTTGTCGCGATCGACCTCGAGCTCGAACCGGCGGCGCGGGTACACGCCGCCCGGCTGATCGTAATACACCTCGATGTCCTCGAGCGCTTTGCGTGCGGCGCGATATCCCTCCTGAATGGTCGTACTGATATGGCTGAAGCTCAGCCAATCTTCTCCGCATCGAGGGCGAATCAACACCATCGGAGGACCATCCCAATGCGTGAGTGGGAATTGCTGCAATGCATGCATCATCGTCGACGCCGCTCGCATGTAGATGTTGGCGAAGCCAAGCGACATCGCGTCGGTGATCGGGCGAAGGTCGCTGCTGCCGACGTCAACCGCGATCACCAAATCCGCATTGAGCGCTGCGATCGCGACGGGAAGATTGTCGATCACGCCTCCGTCCACGCACAGCCGATCATTCACGCGACCGGGCGGGAAGTATCCCGGGAGCGCGCAGGAGGCGTAAACCGCATCCTGAATAGGGACGTCCTTCAATCCGGGCAAGCCCCACACGACCGGCGCGCCGCGTTCCAGGTCGACGGTGTTCACCAGGAGCGGCGTCGCCAACTCGGCGAACGTGACGTCGGGCACGACGGCGCGACACCACGCGCGGAGCGGCTCCTCGAGATAGATGGACGGAGACCGCATGCGCTCCATCAGCATTCCGAAATGATTGATTCGGAACAGGTCCCGCCGCCGAAGTGATTGCGCGCGGTTTTCAAGCTCGACGGCGGTGAGTCCGCCCACCCGCGCGGCGGCGAGCAGGGCGCCGATGCTCGTTCCAGCGTAGAGCGTCGGCTCAATACCCAGCTCGTCGAGGGCCTTCATCACGCCAATGTGCGCAAAGCCCTTCATGCCCCCGCCGCCCAAAACGAGTGCGATGCGGCGGGACTGCGGAGCGGGCGGCGATGCGTTGCGGGTCATGGCGTGAGAATGCGCTGAGGGGCCTGAGCTTCCGGTTTCCGACCTGTCGGTCAAACCTATCTCTTAGACCCAGAGACCGCGCCGTCCGCACCTCACTGCAGATAGTCGTACAGCCCGAGGAGCCCAACGACTGCACCGCCGACCATGATGATCGTGCCGGGCGTTCCGCCGATGATCGCTCCGGCGATCAACCCCGCAACACCGACCACCATCATTGCGCGCGCCTGACCGAGATTGGCGTGCGTTGCCTGCGCATTCGGTTGATTGGCGCGGACCGTCTCGCTCGTGTGAACGCCGGACCGCAGCCCGATCAGGGACGCACCGGCAACCGGCGCGGCCACGCGCGATGCCGTCGACTCCACGCGCGATGCCGTCGACTCCACGATGCCGGACACAACCCGCGCACTATCCACGACGACACGAATTGAATCGTTCGCCGGGTTCGTGGGCGCGTTCTGCGCGCGAAGCGGCGCCGCGGCTGCCAACACAAGGAACAGGACCATCTGACCAAAACCATGACGCATTGGGGAACTCCGAGTAGGGATTGTCATTCGCGTGCGGAAGAAACGAGCCAGCGCGACGGCGAACGCTTTGACCGAAATCAACAAACGGTGCCGATTGGCGCCAAGCGGTCTCGGGATGGCTCCCATGTTCCGAGCCCGTTAACGTGGCAAGGTCTTGCGAAGTAGCGCCTCCGCAGCGACGATCGACCCACTTCCACCCGACCAAATAGCCGACTCATCTGTGACCGCACACCTTCGAGAAGCCTCCCTCGTTCGAGCGCTCGGCACATGGGGATTGGCCGCGAGCATCGTCAACGTCACCGTCGGCGGCGGGATCTTCCGCTTGCCGGCCTCCGCTGCGTCGTCGCTCGGTGCAGCGGCACCGATCGCCTATGTCGTTTGCGCGATCGCAATGGGTTTGATCGTTCTCTGCTTTGCCGAGGCCGGAAGTCGCGTATCCGTGACCGGCGGCTTGTATGCCTACGTGGAAGTTGCGTTTGGACCGCTGGTGGGTTTTGTCACCGGCGTTTTGCTCTGGGCGGGCATCACCGTGGCAGTGGCCGCGGTCTCATCGTTTTTCGCCGATGCGCTCGGCGCACTCGTTCCGATGTTGGCCACCGGAGCGCCGCGATCGGCCGCGATCGTCGTCACGTTGATCGCGCTCGCCGCCCTGAACGTCGCCGGAGTCCGCGGCGCCAATCGGTTCAATGCGGTGATGACCGTGGCGAAGTTGCTGCCCTTGCTTTTGCTCATCGTGGTTGGAGCCGCGGCCGTTCGCCGTGAGAACCTTGCATGGACGGAGACGCCGCATACCGGGCAGGTCGCCAGTGCGTCGATCGTGCTGCTCTTCGCGTTTCTGGGGGTTGAGTCGGCGCTCCTGCCGAGCGGAGAGGTGCGCGATCCTGCGCGTACCGTGCCCCGGGCGATTTTCATCGCGATGGTGGGCATCACGCTGCTCTATCTCGCCGTGCAAATCGTGACGCAGGGCATTCTCGGCGCCTCGCTCGCCGGACAGAAAACGCCGCTCGCCGCAGCAGCGGCCGTCGCAATGGGTCCGTTCGGTTCGACGCTGGTCCTGGTTGGGTCGACGGTTTCGATGTTTGGGTATGTGAGCGGAATGATCCTCGCCGCCCCACGAATGTTGTTTGCGTTCGGGCGCGACGGATTCCTGCCGTCGCCGCTCGCGTCGATCCACTCGCGCTTCAAGACGCCGTACGTCGCGATTGTCGCGCAAACATTGATCGTGATCGTTCTGGCGTTGACCGGCGGCTTCGAGCGGCTGGCCGTCATCGCGGTCGGCACCATTCTCATCATGTACGCCGCCTGCTGTGCCGGCGTGCTCGAGTTGCGCCGTCGAGGCGTCGAGGAGGGTGGCACGCCGTTCCGCATTCCGCTCAGCGGCGTCGTACCGGTGCTGGCCATCGCGGTGATCGTTGCATTGCTCACGAGTCTCGACGCGGAGGCATGGCGCGCGTGTCTCGTGGTCGTCGGCGTCGGAGTGGTGGTGTACGTCACGAGCCTGCCGTCGCGGCGCGCGGCGCGGGCGGCAGGCCAGGCGTCTGACGGGACGGTCGCGTGACCGATTCGCTGCTTTCCTTCCGCGATGAGTTTCCGATTCTCGCGCGTACGACCTACCTGGTGTCGAATTCGCTCGGCGCCATGCCGAAAGGTGTGCCCGAGCGCCTCGCGGAATACGTCGATCAATGGGCCGAGCTGGGCGTTCGCGCGTGGGCCAAGGGATGGTGGGAGATGCCCGTGTCCGTCGGCGACGAGATCGCGCCGTTGATCGGCGCCGGCCCGGGCGAGATCGCGATGCTTCCGAACGTGACGATCGCGCAGACCTCGGTTCTGTCCGCGTTAGACTACTCTAACGGACGCGACGGGATCGTGATGACCGATCTCGACTTTCCGTCCGTGCGATATGTCTACGACGAATTGGCGACGCGCCTGGGCGCGCGCATTGTCGTTGTGCCGAGCGACGACGGCGTAGGCGTCGAGACGCAGCGCGTTCTCGACGCGATCGATGAACGGACGCGGCTCGTGGCGATCTCGCACGTCCTCTTTCGGTCGGCGTACATCATGGACGTCGCGGCGATCTGCAGACGGGCACACGAGGTTGGGGCGCTCGTGTCGCTCGACGCGTTCCACTCCGTGGGAGTGATTCCCGTCGATGTGAAGACGCTCGGCGTCGATTTTCTGAGTGGCGGCGTGCTGAAATGGCTGTGTGGCGGACCAGGCGGCGCGTTCTTGTACGTCGCACCGGAGGTGGGCAAGACGCTCTCGCCGTCGTTCACCGGGTGGCAGGCGCACGAGCGGCCGTTCGGCTTCGAGGCGGATATGCATTATGCGGGGCACGCGTGGCGCTGGCTCAACGGGACGCCGTCCATTCCGTCGTTGTTCGCCGCGATCGAGGGGCCGCGCATTCTACGACGAGCAGGTATCGATCACATTCGCGCGAAAAGCGTTCGGCAAACGTCGCGTCTCATCGAGATGGCTGACGCGCGCGGGTATCCGGTCACCGTTCCGCGCGCGTCCGATCTGCGCGGAGGCACCGTGGCGTTCGACGTTCCGCACGCGTACGGCGTGGCGCAAGCGCTGCTCGCGAACGACGTCATCGTGGACTATCGCCCGAACGCCGGCATTCGCATTGCGCCGCATTTTTATACGACCGATGCGGAAATCGAGCGCGCGGTCGAGATGATCGACGACATTCTCCGCACGGACGAATGGAAATCGTTCGAAGCCACGCGAGGCACCGTCACATGAAGCGGATGGCGACGATGGCGACGATGGCGACGATGGCAACTCAGCTGGCTGCACTGTCATGTTGCGCGACACTGGCGGTCGCCCAGGGCCCAAACGCGTTCGCCCGGGCCGATACCGCGGCGCTGCATCGACAGTTGGGCGCGATCGCCTCCGCGCATCACGGCGTGCTCGGATACACCGTATCCAATCTCGACACCGGTGAACGGCTGTCCCTGCGCGGCGACGAGACCTTCCCAACGGCGAGTCTGATCAAGGTCCCGATCCTCGTCACGTTGTACGATCTCGCCGACAAGAAGCAACTGTCGCTCGATGATCCACTCACCGTGCTGACGATCGATCAGGTGGGCGGCAGCGGCGTGCTGCAGTACATGCATTCCGGCATGTCGCTCAGCGTGCGCGATGCGGCATCGCTGATGATCGTCCTCAGCGACAACACGGCCACGAACCTGCTGCTCGATCGCATCGTGATCCGGCGCGTATGGCAGAAGATGGAAGCGCTTGGCCTTCCACACTCCAAGGTCCATTCGAAGACCTTCCTTCGCATGTCCAGCGTGGCCATGGACAGCTCGGTGAAATACGGGCTTGGTGTGAGCACGCCGAACGAGATGGCCAAACTGTTCGAGCTGCTTGCGCAGGGAAAAGCCGTGAGTCCCGCGGCGGATTCCGCGATGCTCGCGATGCTCGACGAGAATGCCGACGGCGAGTTGATGCAGCGGACGATCAATGGGTTGAAAGTGCCGCACAAGACTGGCGCGACGGATTCCGTTCGCACCGAGTGCGCGCTGTTCAGGCTTCAGTCGCGCGTGGTGGCGTGCGGGTTCACGAAGGAGAACACCGACATCCGGTGGGTAGTGGACAACGAGGCACAGGTCACGCTGGGAAAAATCGGCGCGGCCGTCGTGGCCGCGTGGCCGAAACGCGAGCGCTGAGCCAACACATGTCCGCGGGATCGCACCCGCTCCTCCGAGTCGTCGCGAGCGTTGAACGCGCACTGAATGAGTGTGAGCCGGTCGTGGCGCTCGAGAGCTCCGTGTTCGCTCAAGGTCTGCCGATTCCGCACAATCGTGCGGCGGCGGAGCGAATGCTGTCGGCCGTCGAGCGCGCCGGCGCTATCGCCGCGATCACGGCGGTCGCAGGTGGCGTTCCAACGATCGGGCTCGAACCCCATGAGCTCGAGCGCTTTCTCAACCGCGAAGGGGTTCGCAAGGTGTCGGCGCGCGACATCCCGGCGGCGATCGCCAAGCGTTTGGACGGAGCCACGACCGTCGCGGCGACACTGAGCCTTGCGAGCATCGCCGGCATTGATGTGTTCGCGACGGGTGGCATCGGCGGAGTGCATCGCGGCGCGCCGTTCGATGAATCGGCGGACCTCACGGAGCTGTCGCGGACTCCAATGATCGTCGTGTGCGCCGGTGCGAAGTCGATCCTCGACCTGCCGGCGACGTGGGAACGGCTCGAGAGTCTTGGGGTGCCCGTCGTGGGTTACCAAACAGACGAATTACCCGGATTTTTTTCGGCGGAAACCGGCATTCGGTTGGACGCGCGCGCCGACGACGCCGAGGAAATTGTTGCGATGTATCTGGCCCATCGGTCGCTTGGTCGACAGCAGGCGATGCTCGTGGTTCAGCGGCCGCCAGAGTCGCATTCGTTGGATCGCAACAAGGTAGAGGTCGCTGTTGTGCGCGCTCAGGAAGAAGCGGTCGCCGAGGGTGTGACCGGCGCTCGAGTCACGCCGTACTTGCTAGCTGCGGTAAGTCGTTTGACCGGAGGCGGTTCGCTCGACGCGAACGTGGAGCTGCTGGAGCAAAATGCGGCGCTGGCTGGTATGATTGCAACGATGTGTTCCGCACGCCGCCGGGGCATATTAGGTATGCGATACTAGAGAGGGTGGGCGTGCGGCGCACCGCTCAGTTTGTCCCTCTTTCCTCACCGCGTTTCCCATTGAACTTCGCCGCATACTAATGGTACTATAGGCGTACCCTCGTGAGCTGGAGGCTTGCTGAAGATGGCCACCCCGTTCCTGAGTTCTGAGGAGTATGACGAGCGCGCGCACCAACTGTACAACGAAGGTGCGTATGACGAAGCGCTGGGCGTACTTCGCGAAGGACTCACGCTCTATCCCAACTCGGTAGAGCTGCACGTAGGGGAAGGGTACGCCCAGCTCGCGCGCGAGGAGTTTGCGTGGGCTCGCCGGTCGTTCGAACAGGCGCTCGTTCTCGAGCCGGAACACGAAGACGGTCTCGCCGGACTTGGCGAAACGCTGTTGAAGCTCGGACAGGACGACGCAGCAATGCGCTGCTTCCGTCGCACGCTCGAGCTCGGCTACGCCGACGACGTCGACCTCATGCTGCAAGTCGGCCGCTCCCTGTTTCGCGAAGCCTCGTTGCGCGACAAAACCGAGTTCTTCGACGCCGCCAAGGATTTCTTCGAGACGGCTGTGCAACAGGTCCCCGATTCCGCCGAGGCAATCGCCTGCGTCGGGTACACGCAGCACCGGCTGGGAGACGACGACGCGGCCATCGGCTCGCTTCGCCGCTCGCTCCAACTCGACACGGATCACGCCGAAGCCCGCATCTACCTCGCGAACATTCTCTACGATCAAAGCGAGTACGAGGCGGCGTTGTACCACTTTGAACGGACGAGTCCCGACGACCACTGGGACGAGCTCGGAATCTGGCGGTTGATCGAGCTCAAACGCTCGCTGTATCGCCTCGAGGAAAACGATCCTGAGCTCAAGCCGTGGGACGAACGTCTGGCCGAGCTCTCCAGTGATCTCGACGACATCGACACGATGCTGATGGAGCTCGATCCCCGCACGGGCGCAGATACTGCACCTGCTGCCGAGGCGGCTCGGGGCCAGCTCGAGCTCTTCGGTTCGCTGCTCAGTTCTTTCGCCGACCAAAAACAGCAGCAGCTGGAACATCAGATCATCGTGGTAGACGGGACCGAGTACGGCGGGTCCTGGGAGGAGATCGTGGCGCACATGCGAGATCAGGCAGGGCACCCGGCGGACTCCGCCCAGGAATTCATGACGGAAATGTCGCAAACCGGCTTCCGTCAAACAGGCATTCGTATTCCGACCCACGACGCGGAAAGCTTCATCCGCGGCAGCGCACAAGCGGGGCTGCTCCGGATCGTTCGTTGACCACACCTTCACAGCGAACCGCGCGCGCCGCACTCGATGCCGCGCGCCCCACCGTCGCACGACTCGACGCGACAACCGGTGCCGAGGACCTCGCCGCCGACTTGATCGAGATATGGGGCGCCGTCGAGAATGCCCTTCGCGCCCTGGTCGGGAGCGACGTCTTGGTCGGCCAAGCCCTGGTTCGCGAAGCGCGACAACGCCAGCTGATCAACTTCGACGACGCGAATGCGCTCGCCGAATTCCAGGCGGCAATCGACCGGGTCCACGACACGAGCTACAAGCCGAACGAAGGCGATGTCAACGCCGCGCGAGGCGCGTTCCTCAAGCTCGATACTACGCTCTCGACCGACGGCGTTGTCGGCGATCCGCTGCGACCGTCGGCCTCCATCTCGTCGCAGGCACCGGCCACCGCACCGTCACGCGCACCCGCCTCCGGTGATGAAACGATCGTCGCGCCGCCGCGCCGGTTTCCGCTGTGGGCGATTGCGATTGTCGGCCTGCTCGTGTTGGCGGCCGTAGGCGTTGGCGGGTATTTCGCGTTCAGCCATCGCGGCGGCAGCCAAACGCTCCAAGCGGGAATCGACGCGTATCGTCGCGGCCAGCGCGAGATTGCGGTGAACGCGTTCAACAAAGCGGCGAAAGAGGACGAGCACGCGGCGCTCCCGCACATCTATCTCGCGCGAATGGCGCGCGATGTCGGCAACTTCACGCTCGCGTCGCAAGAGCTGCAGCTGGCGCTTCAGGCGGAGCCGGACAACGCGATCGCGCTGCGCGAGATGGGGGCGAATCTTCTCACGCAGGGGAACTACGAGCTCGCGCGGCGTTTCTACGTCCGGGCCGCCCAGGCGGATCCCACCGACAAGGTCTCATTGGGCTACCTCGGTTGCACCCTGGTCCGACTCAACCGGGCCGCAGAGGGAGCAACCTTTCTGAGTCGCGCCGGTCCGGGGCCGTGGAGTAGTTGCACGCCCGCAACGCCGGCGACGGCCAACGGAACCATTCCGCGCGACTGACGCGGGGACCGTAGTTGCCATTATCAGAATTCAGTAAAACGCATGGCCCTTCCCGGGCCGTGCTGCTATCGTGACTGCGCTTTCGCCGTCCCGCCCTTCACCCCTTCGTCAGGCGGCCGCTTGTGATCGAGTTCAAGGCAGTCAGCAAGACGTATCGTAGCATTCTTGGGACGAGCGTTCCCGCCGTTGTCGACTTCTCGCTCGAGATTCGTGACGGTGAGATTCTCGGGTTGGCCGGACCGAATGGAGCTGGGAAAAGCACTCTGATCGGCCTCCTCCTCGGGTACCTGTCGCCGAGTGCGGGGAGCGTCACGATCGACGGGCAGCTCCCTCGCGCATACATCGAACGCTACGGCATCGGCTACCTGTCGGAGCTCGTGACCATTCCGCCCGCCTGGCACACCGAGAACGCGCTCAAGCGGTACGCGCTGTTGGCCGGCGTCGAACCCGCGGAGGTGCAATCGCGCGTGGACGCGGCCATCGGCCTGTTGGGCCTCGACGAGCATCGAAAGAAGCTCATTAAACAACTCTCCAAGGGCAACCTTCAGCGCGTGGGCCTGGCTCAGGCGCTGCTGTGCGACGAACGGATCTTGATACTCGACGAGCCGACGCACGGCCTCGATCCCATGTGGACACAGCGCTTTCGCGATCTCGTGCTGTCGCTGCGCCGGCCCGATCGCGTGGTGTTCATCGCCTCGCACAACCTCGACGAGCTTCAGCGTATCTCGGATCGCGTGGCGATCATCGATCGCGGCCGACTGCAGCGGGTCGTCGATCTGAAGACCCGCACCGTTGGATCGCAGGCGGCGCCCTATCGATTGGTCGTGGCGTCCGGCGTCGAGCACGTGCGTGGTGTGTTTCCCGACGCGGTGCCCGCGGAGCCGAACGAATTCGACCTGCCCGAGCGCTCGCTGGAGGAGCTCAACAGGCAGTTGGTTGAACTGATCTCGCGCGGCGGGCTCATTTCGTCGGTGGCTCCTATGCACACCGCGCTCGAACAACAGTTTCGCGAGGCAATCGCACAATGACCGCTGCCGCGATTCCTCCCACCGTCACCGAGCCGGTTCGCCGCCGCGCCCGCTTGGGTCGCTACGCTCTTTGGCAGTTCGGCGACTTCGGCGTCAATGTCGCCATCATCACACTCATCCTGTTCGCCTTGCTCGGCGTGATGTTCCTGATGAACCAGGACGCTCAAATCGCGTATCTGGCGTCGAGAAAAATGAAGATGCCGCTCGAGGCGAAGCTGCAGTCGTTCACCATGCTGCTCACGATGTTCACCACGGTTGCGCCGTTCATTGCCATGAGCGGCGTGTTTGCGACCGATCGCTCCAACGGCTACACCCGCTTTTTGTTCTCGAAGCCCATGTCGCCCGTGCGGTTCTACGCGCAAAGCGTGCTGGTCAGGTTGATCGGCTACCTGGCGGTGGGATGTGCGCTCATGCTCGTGTGGAGCCGATATTCGCCGCCCGGCATCTCTCTCAGGTTCGTCGCCGACCTGACCGGTGCGTTCTTCGCCATCGGTGGAATCATTTTCCTGCTGTCGGTCGTGACCCGCTACGACGGGCTGATCGCCATCGTGTTCGTCCTCGTCTCGGCGATCGCATGGGACAAATGGGAGCAGGCGACCGGACTCCGTCGAGCGGTCACGTACCTGGTTCCACCGATCGGCAAAATGAAGGCAACGCACGCCTGGTTCCTCGGTCTGAACGACATCGGCAGCCTCGTGGACGTTCCTTTTCCGACGAAGTGGTTCCTGTGGACTAGCGGATATGGCTTGGCATGCCTTGTGTTGGGGTTGGTACTCATGCGCAAGGTTTCGCTCACCAAGTCCTGATCACTTCGACCGCCGCACGTGACAACATCCGCACCGCTCTACTCGATCGACTCCGGGTCGGTCGTCCGCACCCGCTTGTCCAACGGCCTCACCGTTCTCATTCGCCGCGACCACTCAGCTCCGGTCGTGGCGATCGTGACGTACGTGAGCGCCGGCTACTTCGACGAAACCGACGACGTCGTCGGGATCGCGCACGTTCTCGAGCACATGTACTTCAAGGGAACGCCGACTCGAGGCGTGGGTGAGATCGCCAAGCAGACAAAGGCGGTGGGCGGATACCTCAACGCCGCGACGATCTACGACCACACGAGCTACTACACGGTGCTGCCGTCGTCGGGCTTCATCGCGGGTTTGGACGTGCAGGCCGATGCCTACGCACATTCGCTGATCGATGCGGACGAGCTCGCACGCGAGCTCGAGGTGATCATCCAGGAAGCGAAACGCAAAGCCGACAATCCGCCGGCGGTCGCGACCGAAACGCTGTATGAGCTTCTCCACGACCGGCACAGAATTCGGCGTTGGCGCATTGGTCGGGAGCCAGGGCTTCGCACGCTCACGCGCGACGCACTGGTTGGGTTCTATCGCAACTTCTACCACCCGGCGAACACGGTGCTCTCGATCGTCGGCGACGTCGACGTCGATGAAGCGCTTGCCGAAGTGGAGCGTGCCTATGGATCGTTGCCGTCGGGCGAGCCATCGAGACACCCTGGCTCGACCGAAGAAGGCGTGTCGGGATTCAGATATCGCGAATGGACCGGCGACATCGGGCAAACGCAGCTCGCGTTTGGCTGGAGAACTCCGGGCACAACGCATCCAGACACGCCGTCGCTCGACCTGCTCGCCACCGTGCTCGGGAGCGGTCGCGCGTCGCGGCTCTATCGCGCGGTGCGGGAACGGCGGCTCGCGTCATCGGTGTCGGCGTACAACTACACGCCAACGGAAATCGGCGTGTTTGTCGTGCACGCCGAGTCGCCGCCGGCGTCGGCGAGCGGCGCGGCGCGCGCCATTTGGGACCAGCTGCGAACAATTCGCGACGGCGACGTGGGCGAGTTGGAGATCGAGCGCGCCAAGAGAATTCTCGAATCGCAGTTTGTGCGTCGTCTGGAGGACATGGAAGGGCAAGCGAACTACTTGGCGGAATGGGAAGCGTTGGGCGATTGGCGCATGGGCGAGCGATACCTGGAACGGCTGCTGGCGACGACGCGCGATGATCTCATCGCGGTGACCGCGCGGTACGTTGATCCGGACAATGCGGGTGTGGTCGTCTACCGGCCGGAGTCCAGCGCGGAGATCGCCGCCGGCGCGAGCGAAATGCGCGCGCTGCTCGATGGCGGCGAGCGTCCCGCACCGTTGACGCCGCCGGCCCCGTACGTGGCGCACGCGTCACCGCGTGCGCCGGCACCGGTGTTCGAGCGCGAGGAGTCGGGCGTGCGGGTCTATCGTACAGCGAACGACATTCCAATTCTCGTACGGATCAAGCCGGGCGCACCGCTCGTGCACGCCGGAGTGTTCGCGACCGGTGGGGCCGTGGCCGAGCCGGCCGATCTTGCCGGGCTGACGTCACTCATGGTGCGCACGGCGCTCAAGGGAACCACGACCCGCGGCGCGCTGCGAATCGCCGAAGAAGGAGAAATGCTCGGCGGCAGCGTGGGCGGTGCGGCGGGATCCGAGAGTTTTGGATGGTCCATCTCCGTGCCGGCGCGGCACGCGGCCGCGGCGATCGAGTTGCTGGCCGATGTCGCGCAGCATCCGACAATGAGCGAAGACGCGCTCGAGACGGAGCGCTCGATCGCACTGGCCGACGTGATCGCGATGCGCGACGACATGTACCGATATCCCATGCGACTGGCCATGGAAGCGGCGTTCGCGGGTCATCCGTACGGCGTGGCGGCGAGCGGCACTGAAGACACGCTCAAGCGAATCGACTCCGCGGCCATTCGGCGGTGGCACGCCGAGCGCGCGTTGACGTCGGCGTCGGTCATCGGGCTGGTGGGCGACGGTGACGCCGACGAGTTGGCGAGTATGGCCGCGCGGATGTTCGGCGACATGCGTCACGTTGCGTCGACGGCGGTAGCTGTTCCTGAGTGGCCGAGCCGCTTGATTACGCGGACGGAGTCGCGCGACCGTGCTCAGACGGCGCTGGCGCTCTTGTTTCCCGGTCCCGCCCGCGACGACGTCGCACGTTTCTCGTCGGGGATGATCGCGTCGGTTGCGAGCGGATTGGGCGGCCGCTTCTTCGATGAGCTGCGCGACAAACGATCGCTCTGCTACACGGTGAACGCCTTTGCGTCGGACCGAAGCGCGGCGGGCGCATTCGCGTCGTACATCGCGACGTCGCCGGAACAGGAGGATGCGGCGCGCGAGGGGCTGTTGGCGGAGTTCCGTCGTTTGCGTGAGGAGCCGGTGACCGCCGAGGAGCTGGAGCGCGCGCAGCAGTATGCGATCGGTGTGCATGCCATTCGCCAGCAGAGTGGCGGTGCGGTGTTGGGCGATCTCGTGGACGCCTTTCTGTTCGGATCGTTGGCGGAGTTGGCCGACTATGACGCGCAGGTTCGTGCGGTGACGGCGTCGTCGATGCTGGACGTGGCCATTCGGTACTTTGATCCGAGCCGGCGCGTGGAGGGGATCATTCGCGGCGTGGGCAAGAGGGTTTGAGCCTGCGCTGAAGTCGTTTCAAACCGTCCGGGCCACCGGGCTGTCTACTCTTGTGTTGACGGCTGACAGGAGCGTGCATCGTCTCTTGTCAGCATCTCACAGGAGAGCGTGTGGCGCCATCCCCCAATGAACTGCTTCAGGGCACCGTCGACCTGCTGATCCTCAAGGCGGCGTCGCTCCAACCAATGCACGGTTGGGGCATCTCGCAGCGTATCCAACAGATCACGCGCGGTGCCCTCGAGGTGAATCAGGGCGCGCTCTATCCGTCGCTTCACCGGCTCGAGGACCAGGGCTGGCTGGACGCCGAGTGGGGAACATCCGAGAACAACCGTCGCGCAAAGTTCTATCGCATCACGGCGGCGGGTCGACGGCAGCTCACCGTCGAAACACAGTCGTGGGAGCGCTACGCCCGCGCCGTTCAACTCCTTCTCCGTGCGGTCTGACCCCATGCTCACTCCCCGACAAGTTCTGCGCCGCCTCCGCGACCTCGTGCGCGGCCGGCGGTTGGATCGCGACGTCAGCGACGAGATCAGCTTTCACATCGAGATGCAGACCGCGGCGCTCATCTCCAAGGGCATGCCTGCCGGACGCGCCCGTGCGAAGGCGGAAAGCGACTTTGGCGTCGGCGCACAGATCACCGACCACGTGCGCGAAGCGCGCGGCATGACGGCGTCGAATGTCGTCGATGACGCCGCTCGCGATCTCCGGTTCGCCGTGCGCTCGCTGTCGCGGACGCCGGCGTTCAGCGTCGTCGCGGTCGTCACTCTGGCGCTCGGCATCGGTGCTACGACGGCGATGTTCAGCGTCGTCAGCGGCGTGCTCCTCAGCGGGCTGCCGTATCCTGACGCCGATCGGATTGTGGCGCTCTCAGAGCGCGCCACGTACGACGGCAAGTCGTTCTCGAGCTCCGTGTCGGCGCCCAACTTCCACGACTGGCGCGAGCAGGCGCGGAGTATCGAGCACATGACGGCGCTTCGCGGCGGCGAGACGACCGTGCTCGGACTCGCCGAGCCGGTCCGCGCCAACGTGTACGCGGTGTCGCACGACTATTTCAGCTTGTTCGGCGGGTCGCCAACGCGCGGGCGCACCTTTTCCGACGACGAAAGCATTGTCGGCGGCGAACCGGTCGCCGTCGTGGGTTACAAGTTCTGGCAAAACCAGCTCGGAGGTCGCGCCGACCTTTCTGCCGTGCGTCTGCAGCTGTGGGGGAGCACCTATCGCGTCATCGGAATCATGCCCGCGGGATTCGCCTACCCGGAGGACGCGCAGCTTTGGATTCCGCTCGAGCCTCAGAATACCGGAATGGGTCGCGACAGTCACAACGATGAAACCGTGGGTCGGCTTGCCGTCGGCGTGAGCATTGCGCGCGCCGAAGCGGAGCTCCAGGGAATCGCTGAGCGGCTGAAGAAGGAGTATCCAACGAACAACGCCGCGATCGGGGCCCAAGTGGTCAGCCTGCGCGACACGCTCGTGGGACCGGTGCGCACCTACCTGCGTCTGCTGTTGCTCGCCGTCGTCGCGGTGTTGCTCGTCGCGTGCGTGAATTTGACCAGCGCGAATCTCGCTCGGGGCGCCGGCCGCGCACGTGAGCTGGCCATTCGCACCGTGCTCGGCGCCGGACGCGGACGGTTGGCGCGACAGCTCCTCACCGAGTGTCTCTTGATCTCCGTGCTCGGCGGCACCGCGGGCGTATTGCTGGCCAGCTGGCTCGTGCGTGTTTTGTTGTCGTTGAATCCGCATACGCTACCGCGCGCCGACGCGATCGGGATCGACACGCGCGTCTTGTTGTTTGCCGCGGGACTCACTCTCGTTACGGGAATTCTCATTGGGCTGCTGCCGGCGCTGCAGGTGGGCCAAGCGGACCTTCGCGCCGGTATGAATGCGGGTGGCCGGGGCAGCGCCGTGGGCCGGAGCAGTGTGCGTCGTGTGCTGGTTGCCACCGAGGTGGCGTTCGCGGTGCTGCTGCTCGTTGCCGCCGGTTTGCTTGTTCGAAGCTTCCGGACGCTGCTCGGCGAGGCCGCGGGCTTTGATGGCGACGGAGTTCTGGCCATCAATGTGTCTTTGCCGGAAACGCGGTATGCAACCGGTAACGCGCGCGCCGCCTATTACACGCAGGCTTTGAGTGCGCTCCGTGCTATCCCCGGCGTCGACAGAGTTGGCATGATCAACATCGTGCCGCTGTCGCGCGGCGGCTTTGGCGGCGGAATGAGTGTGGAAGGTCAGGCGGACAACGCGGTGTGGTACTCGGACTATCGCATCGTCGATCCATCGTATTTCGAGACGCTGCGCATTCCGCTGCTGGCGGGACGTATGATCACCGACGGCGACGATTCCACGTCGCAGCACGTGACGGTGATCAACCAGGCGTTCGCCAAGCGATTCTTTGGCAATGAGAACCCGCTCGGCAAGCGATTGCGCGAGCTGGGGATGGACAAGCACCCGAAAGTACCGATGACGGTGATCGGCGTCGTGGCTGACGTGCGCAGCTCCGATTTGTCGCGTCCGGCGCTGCCGCAGCACTTCGTTCCATATCGCCAACGACCCGAGCGCGCGAGCTTCGGTGTGCTGCTCATTCGCACGCACATTCTACCGACGACCATTGGTTCAGCCGCGCGAGCGGCGCTTCGCGTGGTCGACGTGAATGTCCTGACGTCGCTCGAGACGCTGTCCGACATCCGCGCTCGCTCCGTTGGCGACCGCCGGTTCACGATGGTCGTGCTGGGTGCGTTCGCCGGCCTCGGTCTGCTGCTCGCGGCGATCGGCATCTACGGCGTGCTGGCGTACTCTGTTGCGCGACGCACGCGGGAGATTGGCGTCCGCATGGCGCTGGGTGCCGAGCGACTGCGTGTCGTACAAATGGTGCTTGGCGATTCACTCGTGCCCGTGATCGCCGGCTCGATGGTGGGGATCGTGGCGGCATTGGTGCTCACGCGTCTCATGCGCGCGCTGCTCTACGGCGTGAGCGCCACCGATCCTGTGACATACGCGAGCGTTTTTGTGGTGCTCCTCGGTGCGGGCGTTCTGGCCAGCATCATCCCGGCGTCGCGTGCAGCACGGGTCGAGCCGATCGTCGCGCTACGCGAGGACTGACTCAGCGTCGAGCGTCGAGCTTCGGCCGTTACTCATCACTCAGACTCGTAGACCCGTACGCCGGATTCAGGTTTTCTGAATCCCCGGCTTCCCTCGTTCGATTCTCCACGTGCTCGGCGTATCAACCGGCGCACCCGGTTTGCTGACGTACGCCACCGTCTTGTAGTCGGCCGTGCAGGTGTCTGGCCCGAGCACGCATGATACGTAACCGCGGCGGCTGTTCTGCCACTTGATGTGCGGGTTCTCGCTCATCATCGCCGGCGTTGCGATCGCGTTACGGTCCGACCCGTCGCCGCCGGACGTGATGCTCGTGCCGACAAATTCCGCCGCGACAACGGGGCGATCGGGGCGGGCAAAATCAGCGTGCAGCTCGTTCACCCAATTGGAGTGAATGTCGCCGGTGACGACGATGGTTCGATTGGGCGCGTGTTTGCCGATGGCGCCGAGCAGCCGATCGCGCGCCACCGGATATCCGCTCCACTGGTCCATCGAGACGCGCGTCTCTGGACCCGCTGCTGCATCGTACGGCGCCATCATCACTTGGTTGGCGAGGACTTGCCAACGCGCCTTCGAGCTCGCAAGTCCGTCGATCAGCCAGCGTTCTTGATCGTCGCCGAGCATCGTGCGCTTGGGATCGGCCCACTCTCCGCAGGGAACAGGCTTGGTTCCGTCGCCGCACGCTTGATCGCTTCGGTATTGCCGGCCGTCGAGCATGTAGAAGCGCGCCAGCGATCCCCAATCGACGGCGCGCGTGATCTTGAGGTCGGCCCACGATTGCGCGCGCGGAACGCGGACCGGCTGATGCTCCCACCACGCCTGATATGCCGCGGCGCGTCGCGCTCGCATTTGTTCCGTGGACTCCATGTCGTTTTCTCCCACGAGTCCGGCATAGTTGTTGTCGACTTCGTGGTCGTCCCAAATCACGAGCCAGGGACAGATCTCGTGCGCCGCGCGCAACGCAGTATCCGACTTGTACTGCGAGTACCGAATGCGGTAGCCGTCGAGGTCGCGCGGCTCGGGGTTGGCGTGCTTGCGAACGCCGTTGGCGGACGGACTGTACTCGTAGATGTAGTCGCCAAGGTGCGCGATGAGATCGAGATTCTCGTGCGACATGTGGTCGTACGCGGTATAGAAGCCCTGCTCGTACTGCTGACACGAAGCGAACGCGAAGCGAAGCGGCGTTACGGCGTCGACGGCCGGCGCGGTGCGAAATCGGCCGACAGGGCTCATCGCCTCACCCGACGTGAATCGATAGAAGTACCATCGATCCGGCGCGAGTCCGTCGACGTCGACATGGACGCTGTGCCCGAGCTCTGGGGCGGCGGTCGCACGACCCTGCTTGACGATCTGTGTGAACTTGTCGTCGCCGGCAAGCTGCCAGTTGACGGCCGTGCGTACGCCGCCCATACCGGCGTCCGGTTCGAGCGGTCGCGGCGCGAGTCGTGTCCACAGAACGCCGCCCGTTGGCGTTGGATCGCCCGACGCTACGCCAAGGGTGAACGGATCATCGACAAACCGGGGGCGCAGCGTAACGCGCCAACCGTTGGGAACCACTGCGCAGAAGGCGGCTGCGCGCGCCACGTCGGAGAGAAAGTCGCGTCGATCCATTGCAGGAGGCAGGCTGGTAGAATTTTGAATCCCTGATGCTGACGCCCGCGTGCCCCTCTGGCAAGGCGAGTGACTAGGTCTTAGCGCACTCGTGACACAGGGCTATTTCGCCGACTCGCGGATTTGCTCGAGCGCGCGAATCACTGCCCTCGCCGCCGGGCGGATTCGTCCGTTGGGTGCGCGGAGGCCGCGCGATTGTCCGTAGTCGCCGGCCTCATACACGACCGCACCCTTGATCGCCGAGTGGTTTGTGGCCCAGGCCATGACTTCCCAGATGGCTTCTTCCTGACTGCGCTCGCCGTACGCCAGCGGAAAGCCGCCGGTGGCGAACACCCAGTGCTCTTTCGTGGATGGAGTTGCACGCATCCACCGATCGGCGGTGCGCGTGTCCGACTGAATTCCACCGCCGATATACGGCGATGGAAAGAGAGAGAAGCCGACGACGTCCATGGGTGATTTGCGCGACACGGCCCATGCGTACAGCGTGCTGTCGTCGGTGCGATACGACGACGCCGAGACGCCAACGCGGACCTTCTTGTCCACTTCTTTTGCGGCGCGCGCGGCGGCGGTGAGGTATTTCTCCCAGGTGGCCGCGGGCAGAAGTCCCAACGCACGCTCGCCGCTTCCGTACGGATCTTCCGCCGGCAAAATGATGTCGGGGTGCAGCCGCGCGATCACCTGACGGAGCGTTACCAACCGCTCACCCTCGTTGAGGAGCGACTTGCGAAGCTCGGGGATCAGGTTGTTGCGATAGCCGATCGCGACGATCAGCAACGTGCTGTCGCGACGCGCCGGGTCGAGCACGCGGGCCAGTGAGTCGATCGCTATTCGTGTAGCGCCCGGCGCAACGACAACGCTGACGACGTCGACGTCCAATGTGTCCACGAGCGCGGAATCACTTCTGACGGCTGGAGGCGACGGAGGCGTCGAGATGTCGGGGAGAATCTTGAGCCCAATGGCGAAGTCGGCGTCGGGACGCTCACGCAGCGGATCTCGGCGATGGGCGTCGTAGTTTCGCAGTTGCGTGAGGGCGCGCGGAACGCCCAGCGCGATGATGAACACACACCACATGATCGCGACGAGCGACATGAACAACCGGAACGATGCCGTGAGACCGCGCCGAGCAGGAAATGCCGGCGACACCATTGGCATGTTCAGGTAAATCGGCGACGCGAGCACGCCCGAAGTGCCGGCCGCGAAGACCATGGCGAGACTCTGCGCCGTGATCAGTGTGGCGAGCGGCTGGATTGGCGCATAGCCGTGCACCATCATGTAGCGCACGATGCCGATGACCGCGATGAGCACGTTGTACAGCATGATCGGCAGGCCCCACACGGGGTTCACCAATCGTTTAATGAACGCGTACACCGCCTGCACCGCGAACAGCACCAGCACCGCGGGCCAAATCCAATCCATCGCGACTACGGCGCGCCCGGTAACGACCGTGGTCGTTGCGAGCGCGATGAGCAGACCGGGCAAGACGAAGAGCGCGGCGAGGCCGGAGACCGCCTGAAAGACGCGCGGCGCCTGGTGATTCTGCGCGATGCGCCCCGCGAGCACGATGTCCCAGATCAACACGATGACTGTCAGCGCGAGGTGCGCCGGAGCAAGCCATGTTCTCATCCGCGGGCGTGCGTCGCACTCTTGATCTCGCGCGCCGTGATTCGGCGAGCGAACACGTCCATCGCTTTGCGAAAGTCGTGCGACGCCGGCGCCACGATGTCCAGAAGCAGAGCCTGTCGCCCGGGCAGCGAGTGAATGGCCATGTGCGCTGACTCGAGCAGAATGACGCCGGAAACCGCGCCATCTCCCGGTTGGGATCGCACGAGCGGAACGCCAATCTGACTGAATCCGCCGGCACTCGCCGCCGCGATCATCAGACCGCCCAAGAGCGCTGCGTCACGCAGCTGCGGAACGGGAACTCCAAGGAATTCGGCGGTGAGGTGGCTGTGCGATTTTTCCAAGAATGGTCCGCCGGTTCGTGCTTATCCGCCGCAGGCAGGTGGAGGCGGCGTTACGGGTCTTGAAGCGGCTGCGCCACCACCTCCCGCACCCCCCGTTCCACTCGGTGCGCCAGCGGCCGGGATCGCCTGGTTCGTGGTGCGCGGCGGGTTGGGCGCCGGCATCGATGCAGCCATCGAGCGTACACCGCCGGGACCCACCGCGCGAACGCCGGCCCACTCGTCGTCAAGTTGGCGTCGCAGTGAGCACGACGTGACGTTGCCGAGCGGAACGACCTGCTCCCACGTGGGCGATGTGGTTCGACGAACCAACAGCTCGTAGCTCGTGGCGCCGGCGGATGCCTCCCAGCTCAGCGTCCACGCTTGACCGCCCGTGTTCGTCGCGCTGGGCGCAGCGCCAGGCGCGGCACGACCCTGACGTGTCGCGCGCGCGTTTGCCGGAGTCGCCGGTGAGCCGGCGAGCGACGCGACCGCCGCCGCGTTGACCCGCGCGACATTCGCGACGTAGTTGAAATTCACATGCGCGAAGTCGTCGGTGGGCAAATGTTGGCGATTGTAATTCTCGACGCGCTCCGTGAAGCGCAGTCCCGGGTCGCCGAGCGTGACGTACGGCTCGTGGTCGCCGCCGCGGCCGATGCGATCGAGACGCCACACCGGCAGCACCTCGAAGTCCGGCAGGTACACGTGGTCGAGTCCCCACACATAGCGCGCGAGCTCGCGGTTCGGCGAGTTGTCGGGATCGGCGCCGAAAATTCTCATGCTCGTCGAGTCGGTGTGCCCGTCCTCGGAGGTCACGTTGCCGACAATGTCGTCGGTCATTCCGGCGACGACCTTGTAGCCCTTTTCGTGCAGCCATTCGGCGAGCTGACGCGACCCGTTGAGTCCCTGTTCTTCCGACGCCACGGCAACGAAGATGATCGACGCGTTCAGTCCCTTGGGGTAGCGCTTGGAGAAGACGCGCGCGAGCTCGACGATGGCCGACGTGCCTGAGCCGTCGTCGTCGGCGCCGGGGGCGGTGGCCACCGAGTCGTTGCCGCCGCCGGCGACGCTGCAAATGCACGAATCGTAGTGGCCACTCATGACGACAACCCGCGACGTGTCGCGTCCGGGGAGCCAGGCGAGCACGTTCACGATGTTGGCTTCACGCCCCTGCGCGCGCGCGATCGCCTGGACTTTGCTGTTGTACTCGACGCGCAGACAGCCGCCGCAGTCGTGGCTGTACTGCTGAAACTGGGAGAAAATCCAGCGCCGCGCCGCGCCGATGCCGTGCGTGCTGGACAGCGTGTCGGAGAACGTGTTGCGCGTGCCGAACGAGACGAGCAGGGAATCGGTGCGCCGAATGTGCGCGGGATCGATGTCGGCGAGTGCCTCGGCGATCACGACGTCGCGCTGAAGACCCAGCGATTCGCCGAGGCTTGGCACGCGCGCGGTGACCGTGGCGGGCGCGGGGCCGGTATTGCGAGCGACCGTCGTGGGTGTGCCGCAGGCGGCGAACACAGCGGCCGCCCCGACGACTGCAAGCCGGTACGTGTGGGTTATGTGCATTTCGTTGTCTGGTGTGTGCATCGACGATCGTTGCGCCGGGCGGCGTACTAGAACATCGACATCGCCAGGAACGAACGCAGCGAGTCGTTGGTGTTGCGAAGTCTGGACGAAAGCAGGCGCACGCACGCCCACAGGACCTTGTGCGCCAATTCCCGGTTGAGGTCGAGCAGCAGCTCGAAATCGGCGCGACTGATCGTGAGCGCCGTCGTGCCGCCGTTCGATATCGCATCGGTTGATCGTTCCGTGCGATCGAATACCGCCATCTCGCCGAACAGTGCGCCGGGCTTGAGCACAGCGAGCGCTTCCTCTCCGCTCCCGGGAACATCGCGGCTGATGCGAACGTCGCCGTCGACGATGAGATAGAGACGGTTTCCGTGTTCGCCTTCGCGAAAGATGTACTCTCCCGACACGAACTTTTCCTCTTTGCACACGTCGGCCAGCTGGGCGAGCTCGTCGTCGTCCAGACTTTTGAAGATCGCCACCTTTTTCAGCAGGTCGCCGATCGCGGCCATTCCGTGCCTCATGTGGAAAGGAATTGGCGAAGCTACGGAAGCCCCTCCGTGCTGGCAAGCGCTTCACGCAGTACCTAGCTTTGAGCATGGCCGCGCGCGCGGGCCTTCGCGCTCTCCCGAACATCCTCTCTTCGTCACGCGTCCTGCTCGCCGCGGGCTTTGTTGCCGCGACCAGCGTTAACGCGCGCCTTGGCTTGGTCGGCGTTGCCGCCGCGACCGACTTTCTCGATGGATGGATCGCTAGGCGCGGGAAATGGACGTCGCGTTGGGGAGCGCTGATCGATCCGATCGCCGATCGTGTCTTCGCGCTCGTGGCCGTGTCCACGTTCCTGTTCACGGGCACTTTGTCGACCATCGGCTACTTTGTCATGATCTCGCGCGACCTCATGACGGCGGTCGGATTTCTCGTGGCGCGCGTGATCCCGTGGCTTCAGACGGTGCAGTTCAAGGCGCGCTTTTCCGGCAAGCTCGTCACCGTGCTGCAGTTGATCACCTTCGTGGCGTTGCTTCGCTTTCCTGCATGGGTCGCGCTCTGTCTTTGGATTGTCGGTTTGTCGTCGGTGTACTCCGTCGTCGACTACACGTATGCACTCTGGCGCGCTCGGGCGGCGTGAGGCACCTCCGTCTCACGGCGCTCGTCGTGCTGCTGGCGTGTCTGGGCCTCGCTTCGCGGGCTTCTGCGCAGCAACGGCCGCCGTCGTACGCCGAGTATCGCGCTGACGCGATCGTTGGCGGCGGCACCACGGCGCAGGCGGGCGTGGGCGCGGTGATTCCGTTCGGTGTGTACGCGCGGCTTGGAGTGGATGGAGCCGCGGGGAGCACGTGGCGCGATGGCGTTGCGCGGGCGAGCGGGCGCGTGGAGGCGATCGGCCGGTTTCTCCTCGACCCGTATCGCGAAGCGCCGGTCGGGCTGTCGTTCGGCGGCGGGGTGAGTGTGCCGTACGTGTCGCGAGACGTGCACCTTCGGCCGTTTCTGACCGCGGTGGTGGACATCGAAGGTCGAATGCGCGGGCCCGTCACGCCGGCGCTGCAGATCGGACTGGGCGGCGGGGCGCGCATTGGGCTGGTGCTGCGAGGGTCGGCGCCGAGGTGGCGGTAGCGACGGCGAGGAGTTGCCATGGAGGGCATTCATCTTGACAGTCAAGATGTCGCGTCGTTATACATCTGTCACCGCACACGGAGACCGGCAGTGGGCGACCGCGACGTCATGCAGGGCACGCTGGACATGCTCATCCTCAAGAGCCTTTCACTCGAACCGATGCACGGGTTCGGGATTGCTCGGCGCATCGAGCAGATCAGTCGCGGCGTGTTTCTCGTCAATCCGGGGTCGCTGCTCGTCGCGTTTCGCCGTCTGGAGCGCGACGGAATGATCACGCCAGAGTGGCGGCCGACGGAGAACAACCGCCGGGCGAAATATTACGCGATTACGGCGCGCGGCCTCAAGCGCTTCAAGGCCGAGACGAACGATTGGGAGCGGCGGACGACGGCGATTGCGCGTCTGCTCGAAGCGCAATGAGATCGGCATAGGGGCTGGCGGAGAGGCGAGCGAAAACGAAAACGCCCCCGGGCATTCGTGGGGGCGTCTCTCTATCTGCCGGCGGTACTACAGCGGCGTTACGCTGCTGCTGTGTCGTCGCGCTTCTTCGGCGGCTGGGAGAACCGCTCACCCAGCTTTCGGAGCTCGTCGATCTGCTCATCGGCCAGCTCAGGATAGCGACCCTTGAAGTACGCCATCGTTTCGCTGAACCATTCCTGCTGATGCTCAGGATCGGAGCCGACCACACCGCACCGCATGATATGCTGGAACAACTCATCTCGAGCTTCCTCGAACGGCGAGGGGGCCGCGGATGCTTTCATGGTACGTTTCTGCTGTTTGGCCATGTATTGGGAGTTTGGGAGAAAGACACTGTAATCTAATCGTGCCCGCGACTTGTGCATAGCCAGCGCGAGCACCCGGTCCCATCTGATCTACGCGCGCATATGCGCAAGCGTTGCGCCGCCGTCACTCATTTCGCGCCATTCCCGCGGCACCAACAAATTCCAAAATCATGTTTGCCAGCGTCTCCGCCGATTCCTCCGGGACCAGGCGTCCGGTTCCGGGAAGTCGCACCAGCCGGCTTCCCGGAATAGTATCGGCAAGTCGATCGCCAATCCTGGGGCTGACAAATGGATCTTGATCACCCCAGACGATCAGCGACGGGCAGTCGATTTGCCCGAGGTCCACGTCGGTCATGTCCTCTTTGTCCACGGCCCGAGCGAGCGCGAGGAGGTGATTGAGGCCCTCGTCGCCCACATAGGGAGCCAGATACCGCGCGATCAGCGATTCGGGCATGTTGGCCTTGTCGGCTACGCTGCGCTCGAGCAACTCGCGGATGAGCGGAGCCGCGCCGAGCACGCCGCGCGAGATCCGGAGCGCGTACCGGGCGGTGCTGCGCTGCATGGACTTGATGTCCTCGGCGGGGATGTCGTCGAACGCGATCGGGTTGATCAGCACCAGGCGCTCGACCCGCTCCGGCCGATTGAAGGCGAGGTGCATCGCGATCGCACCTCCGAGGTCGACGCCGACGACCGTGGCCTTGGTGAGACGGAGCGCCGTCAACGCACGGTCAAGATTGTCCGATTGCGCTCCAATCCCGAACTGGGCGTCGAACGGCCGGTCGGATTCACCAAATCCGAACAAGTCGACGGCAAACGCCGTTCGATTTGCGATCGCCATGGCCGGACCAACATTGCGCCACAGAAAGCTGCACGTGCCAAAGCCGTGGACGAGCAGAATTGGAGCGCCGCCATGGCCATATCGCTCCACGTGCATTGAGCCTGAACCAACTGGGATTCGAAGCAGGTCCGCGTCCAAGTAGGGCGTCTCCGTGTACAAGTCGGTACAAGTGCCGGTTCAGGTCCCTCGGTTTCCTTGCGCAACCTAGGTACCATCATAGCATCTTTCGCTGACGACGCTCCAGCGCCGACGGCGGTCGCTCGATGCAGGCGATGCCTCAACAAGACGATGAGAGAAAATGGCCAATAACAAAGCCGATGCGGGAAAGGGACGGAAGCCGGGTGGAAAACCGGGGGGAAAGCCCAGTGTGGTGAAGGCGTCCAAGAAGGCATCGACCACCAATCGCGCGTTCTACCTCATCCTCGGCGCGATCGCCGTGGTGGGGATCGCTGCGCTCGCCTACGTGTCCACGCGGCCCAAGGACGGCGTCGTCGCCAACGCCGTGGACTCGACGCTTCCGCCGGTCCAATCCTCCGGCTACGCAATGGGCAACGCGACCGCCCCGATCGAAGTCACCGAGTTCGGCGACTTTGAATGCCCGGCATGCGGTCGGTTCGCCGTCCTCACTGAACCGGACATTCGCAAGAATCTCGTTGAGACCGGCAAGATTCGCTGGCGCTTCATCGACTATCCGCTCAGCATGCACAAAAACACGTGGCAGGCGTCGCGTGCCGCGGCGTGCGCGGATGAGCAGGGCAAGTTCTGGCCATTCCACGACGCCTTGTACTCGACCCAGGACGAGTGGAACGGCGAAGTGACGAACAACCCCGACAAGTTCATGAAGCAACTCGGGCAAAAGGTCGGTCTGAACGCGTCACAGTTCAATCAATGCGTCGACGACAAGAAGACCCAGGCGAAGATCCAGGCGCATCTCAAGCTCGCAGAAAGGCGCCAGGTGTCGCAGACGCCAACGTTCGTGATCGGTGAAAAACAGTTCGCCGGCGCGTTGACGTACGATCAATTCTCCAAGGCCGTGGACGACGCGCTTGCCGCGGCGAAGGCCACGCCAAAGACCGGCGGCGACACCGCCAAGAACGTCCCCCTGACGCCGGCGAAAAAGAAGGGATGACCAAGCGGATGTGGATGGTGCTGATCAGCCTTCTCGGGCTGTTCCTCGGCACCTATCTGACGTTGTACAAATTCGGAGTCATCGGAACGCTCGCCTGCGGGGTTGGTTCGTGCGAGCGTGTGCAGACGAGCCGGTGGTCCGTGTTTCTCGGACTGCCGGTGGCCACGTGGGGCATTGGCTTCTACGTGCTGATGCTCGCGCTCGCCATTGCCGGCATGCAGGAACGCTTCGCCGATTCACGCCGGCTCTCACTGGCGATGATGCTGCTCGCCGGCTGGGGCGTGGTATTCACGGCGTGGCTCAACTACCTCGAGGGATTTGTCATCCACGCCTGGTGCGAATGGTGTATCGGATCCGCGACGATGGTGGTGATCCTGTTCGCCCTGTCCGTGCTCGATTGGAGAGAGACGCGTCAGCCACCCGCCGACGACATTACGCGCGCTTGATCGTGCGCTGAGCAGTGCGTCCCTGCGAAGCTTCGTTGAGTCGAAGCTTGGGCCGTTCCTCAATCTCTTCGCCGCCTTCGACCGCACGGCGGCGATACGGCACCAGGTCCTGGCCGAGCACAACGAGCGTCCGTGTTGCCACCGTGCTGGCGAGAGGTTCGGGAATCGCCATTTCGCGGATGTAGCTCTCGATGGCTCGGTCGAAGGACATGTCTTCGGCAAGCGTGTCGATGAACATCAACGAGTTGTCCACGTGCGTGCGAATGATCGCTTCCTCGGCGCGTGCTTGCGCGAGGCGCAGCCTGCGTTCCGCAGCGGGCTCGAGCCTGCGGCGGAAAATTCGTTCTGGGAAGAGGCGGCGGAGCAGCGCGAACATGAGATGAATCTATGGGTTGGCGACACCTCGAACAGGGGGCACTTCCTATACCACCCTCAACACCCGTCGGGCCTGTCCAAACACCCGAAGTATCGACCTCGAGTGCCTGTGGCTTGAGTGCCCGGCGCTAGCTCTCCTGCGCTTCGTACTGATCCTTGAGACTGGCTACGACGTTTGGATCGGCAAGTGTGGTGGTGTCGCCGAGCGCGCGGCCTTCGGCGATGTCGCGGAGCAGGCGGCGCATGATTTTTCCGGATCGCGTTTTCGGAAGGTCGGCCGAAAAAAGAATGTCGTCGGGTTTAGCGATCGCGCCGATTTTTTCGGCGACGAAGTTTCGGAGTTCCTCGCGGAGCTCGCTGCTGTGCGTGAAGCCTTCGCGTAAGGTGACGAACGCCGCCAGCGCCTGACCTTTGATCTCGTGTGTCTTGCCTACGACAGCGGCCTCGGCGACGGCTGGATGTTCGACGAGCGCCGACTCGACTTCCATGGTGCCGATGCGATGTCCGGCCACGTTGAGCACGTCGTCGACGCGCCCGAGAATCCAGTAGTAGCCGTCGTCGTCGCGTTTGGCGCCGTCGCCGGGGAAGTAGAGGTCCGGCCGGCCAGGCCACTTGGTGAAATAGGTCTGCACGTATCGGTCGTCGTCGCCCCAGATGGTGCGGAGCATGGACGGCCATGGTTTGGTGAGCGCCAGAAGCCCGCCGCCGACCGTGATCTCCTTCGCGTTTGCATCGAGCAGCGCGGCGCTGTATCCGGGAAGCGGCCTCGTAGCGCTCCCCGGCTTGGTGGACGTCACTCCCGGCAGCGGCGAGATGACGATCGCGCCGGTCTCGGTTTGCCACCACGTGTCGACGATCGGACAGCGCTCGCCGCCGATCTTTTCGCGATACCACATCCACGCTTCCGGATTGATCGGCTCTCCCACCGAGCCGAGCAATCGAAGGCGTGACAGGTCGTGCTTTGCCGGCCAGTGGTCGCCCCACTTCATGAACGCGCGGATGGCCGTGGGCGCCGTATAGAGAATTGTCACACCATACCGCTCACAGATGGACCAGAAGCGATCCTTCTCGGGCCAATCGGGCGCGCCTTCGTACATCACACAGGTCGCACCATTGGCCAGCGGTCCGTACACGAGGTACGAATGCCCCGTCACCCAGCCCACGTCGGCGGTGCACCAGAAAACGTCGTCGTCCTTGAGGTCGAACACGAGCTTGCTGCTGCTCGCGACGCCCACGAGATAGCCGCCGGTGGTGTGAACAATGCCTTTCGGTTTGCCGGTCGTGCCGGAGGTGTAGAGGATGTATAGGACATCCTCGGAGTCCATGTGTTCAGGTTCGCATGTCGCGGACGCGTCGTGCATGAGGCGATGCCACCAGTGGTCGCGTCCCTCTTTCATTTCGGCGAACGCTTCGTCGCCGCCGGCGCCGGGACGCCGCTGCACGACTACGACGTGTTCGATCGACGGACACTCCGTTATGGCCTTGTCGGAGTTACGCTTGAGTGGAACGACCGAGCCGCGGCGATAGCCGGCGTCGGCGGTGACGAGCACTTTGCATTGCGCATCGTTGATGCGATCGCGGAGCGACTCGGGCGAAAACCCGCCGAACACCACCGAATGAATGGCGCCAATGCGCGTGCACGCGAGCATGGCGATCGCCACCTCGGGAATGAGCGGCATGTAGATCGCCACGCGGTCACCGCGGCGAACGCCGAGCGTCTTGAGCACGTTCGCGAACTTCTGCACTTCGACGTACAGATCCCAGTACGTGAGCGTGCGACGGTCACCCGGCTCGCCCTCCCAAATCAGGGCAGCCTTGTTTCGACGTCCGTTCGTGATGTGGCGATCGACGCAGTTGACCGATACGTTGAGCTTTCCGCCCAGAAACCATGTGGCGTGCGGCGGCTTCCACTCCAGCACTGTATGCCATTTCTCGAACCACTCGAGCTCGTTGGCCTGCGATGCCCAGAACATCTCGGGATCTTTCTCGGCGACGGCGTAGAGCGCCGGGTGGGAGACGTGCGCATCGCGACAGAACGCGTCCGGCGGCGGGAACTTGCGGTTCTCTTGGAGAAGAACGTCGATGTCGGTCATTGGGATCGGTCGGCGATCAGCGTGCGAGAGCGTGAACACTACGCGGTGCGATATGCGCGATATGTATCATAGGCAGCGGCGGTGAGCGGCGCGAACGCCGCCGACAGGCAACTAGCGCCGCAATCCGAATTCCGGCATCAGGGCGCCGGTGGGATCGTTCAGGTGCAGAAGGTGGGTGAGCAACGTGTGCAGCGTCCGGTTCTCACGAGCGGCGAGGTGTTCACCCGGTCGAAAATCCGGACCCGCGGCAAGGAAAGTCCCCATCATCTCCGGAACGGCGGGGTCGAAGCCATGCTCGCCCAGCGTGTATAGCGAGCGCGGCGTGGTGCTGACGAACTCGTAGCCGGGATCGGCGAGTAGAAAGAGATCGCCGAACCGCGGATTCTGTTCCGTCTGCCACCGGCCCAGGAATTCGCCTGGCCGGTACAGATGCATGTGGGGAATTGCCCGCCGGTAGAACGCGGCGAGCGAATCGAGATCGAGTCGCGGCCCCGCGGGATCAGCCCAGATGGATAGTGTGGCATGCTCGTTGTCGACAAGAGCACCGTGCGCGGGCAGCAGGCTATCCATGTCGATATCGTGTTCCCGCGGCACGGAGATGAGGCCGTGATCGGAGACGATGATCAGATCGATCGCGAGTGATGTGAGGCGAGCGAGCGAGTCGCGAAGTACGCCGATGGTCTGATCGGCCGCGCGAACGCCGGCGCGCGTTTCGGGAGAATCGGGGCCGGTGCGGTGGCCAGGCACGTCAACGACGGGCGAGTACAGCATGACAAGTCGCGGACGCTCGGAGACCGGCAATCGAAGCCAGCGCATGACCTCGCCGAGCTTTGTCGAGTCGGGAACGGTTGCGTCGAAGAGATGCCAGTAGGTGGGACGAACGCCGCCGATCTCCGCTTCGCTTCCAGTCCAGAAGTACGCGGCGGATCGAATGCCAGCGTGGTTCGCCGTGACCCATATCGGTTCGCCGCCAAACCACGATCCGTCGGTCGCCGAGGTCCTGAGGAAGGTGGCTCGGCGTTTCGGGTCGTAGAACTGATTGATGACGATGCCGTGCTGCCCCGGCGTCAGGCCGGTGGCCATCGAGTAGTGGTTGGGAAAAGTCTTGGAGGGAAACTCCGGGCGAAACGGGGCGCGAACGCCTTCGGCCATGAGACGATGGAAGTTCGGCAGCGAGTCGCGGTCGAGAAATCGGTCGCCGAGGGCGTCGAAGGAAATCACGACGATGGTTGGCGTTTGGGGCGGTGGTGTTACGGATTGGTGGTGCGTGCAGCCGATGAGGAAAGTAGAAATAGCGGCGACAGCAGCTCGCGTTCGCCTCACGGCTTTCCGCCGGGAACGAGTTGGGCTCGCACTCGGCCGTCCGAGTCGAGTCGCTTGAGAGCGTCGTTGGCTTCTTTCGCGCCGTCGCGCAGCTGTTGGGAGTCGGTGTTGCGCCAGACGGCGGCGACATACGAATACGCGTCAACGGCGCGGTCGCGGTCGCCGATCTTTTCAGAGAGGCGTCCGCGCTCGAGCTGGCGCGCGGCGTATAGAAGGTCCGGACTGGCGATGTGCCTTTCGAGGATCGCAATGGCGCGTTTGGGGTCGTCGCGTCCGATGAGACGCGCGCGCATGAATGCGTCGAACGGAATGTTCAAGGTCGTATCGGACAGGGCGGTGAAGAGGCGCGTGGCGGCGACTGTGTCTCCCTTTGCGAGGGCGGCGTACGCGCGAAGGGACGCGGCGAGGTAGCCCGTGATCGCGCGTTGGGTCGCCGACGTGTCGCGCGCCACGTACCGGTCGATCGCGGAGGCCTGGGCGATCAACGTTGCACTATCGTGCGCGAGCGCGAGCACTGGAAAGGGGATGAGAAATGCGTCGCCGTGTTCTTCAAGCAGCGGACGCAATACTTTCAAGGCGCTGTCGGTGGGAACGAGTCCAAGCGCGGCGATCTCCGCGGCGACGTAGCTCTTGTTCTTGAGCGCAATGGACCACGCTTCGGAAATATGTCCGTGAAGCGCAAGTTCGCTCGCGAGCAAGCTCGACAGATTGCGGGCTTGGCCGTCAGTTGGCGCGCGGCGCAGGCCGGTGCGGAGCACTCGAACCGCGGTCTCGCTACTGTCCGGAAGACGCTGGAGCGCGGTGAAGGCTTTCTGGCCCACGCGAGGCGTCAACGTATCGAGAATCGATTGAAGCTCCGCCGGGCGAGCGCGTGGATCTGAAGCGCGAGCGGCAAAGCGGATGCCCTCACCCTCGAAATCGCGCGGATCGCGGCGGAGATATGCGTCTGCATACCGACGACCCGCGTCCGAGCCATAGTGATACGCAAGCTCGATGGCGTGGATGTACGCGGGCGCGTAGTCCGAGTCGGCGGCTATCGCGCGGTCGAAGTAGGCCAGTGCGTCATGGTCGGACACCGTGGGATCGTAGTGATAGCGCATGTCGCCGAGCAGATACCACGCTTCGGCATCGTTCGGATACCGCTCCGTGGCCGCTTGCATCGTGGAAATGGCGCCGCGAACTTCGCTCTGATTTCGCGCCCCGTTTCGCCCGACCGCTGCGTAATGGCCGGCGGCGGTCAGCATCAACGAGTCGTGCGGCGAAAGCCCTGGACGCACGAGCTGGCCGGCGCGTCGATTTGCGGCGGTGGCTTCCGGATTCCCCGACCCCGCGGTCCAGCCGCTCGCCTGCGCGAGATGCAGAAATGCGATTCCGAAAGTGGAATCGAGCGTGACCGCCTCCTTGAACGAGGTGATCGCCGAGTCCCACTGCGTGCGCCGGAAATACTGCGAGCCTTGCAAAAAAGCTTTGATCGCCGGAAGCGAACCGGAGCCGAGCGACGCAACGCGTCCCGCCCCGATCGACCGATCGCGCCCAATGGCCGCGAGCAGCTTCACGCTCAACGAATCGCTGACGCGATCCATGCGCGCTGACGAATCGCGAAGTTGGACTTCGACTGGAGCCGCGTCCTTCTGCGTGTCCACGATCCACGCTTTCGCGTCGACCAGATCGCGGCCTGCGGACTGCAGTTGTCCGTAGACGACGAGCTGCGCGCCCACGCGCTTCCCGAACGCCGTCGCCGTCGTGCGATCGCCGTGTCCCTCCCAGCGTTTGATCGACGCACTCGGCGGAATCGCGCGGATGGGTCCCGAGCCGTCGAGGTTGCGCGACAGCACGTCGACCATGCCTTCTTTCCACAGGCCGAGCGCCGGATCGAGCACTTCGAAGGGCGCTACCGCGATCGACAACACGCCCACGACGCCTGGCGGTTTGTGAAGGGCTCGATAGGTGGGCACGGCCGCGACGCCGAGCACCAGCAATCCGGCGAAGACCGCCCACGTAGGAATCTTGCTGCGCGCGCGCTCGCCCGCGACCGCGCGCACGGTGTCGTGTGCGCCTGTCGTCTCCAGTTGCGTCACGAGCTCACTCGCGGATTGCGGTCGTGCGGCCGGCTCCTTTTCCAGGCAGCGGTTCACGAGCGCGATCAGCGACGGAGGGATGTCTGTGCGACGATCGCCGAGCGCCACCGGCTTTTCCATCACGTGAGCGGCGAGCATCTGCTGCGGCGACTTCCCTGCGAAGGGCGACTGCCTGGTGAGCATCTCGTACGCCACGCATCCGAGCGAGTAGATGTCCGCGCGGTGGTCGACGTCCGGATCGCCGGCAACTTGTTCGGGCGCCATGTAGGCGGGCGTCCCCAGCGAGGTGCCGAGCGACGTGAGCCCTTCACCATCCTCGACGCGGCGCGATGAGGAGATGGCTTTGGCGATGCCGAAATCGGCAACGGTTGCCGCGCCGCCCGACAGCAGGATGTTGTCGGGCTTGATGTCGCGATGGACCACGCCGTCGGATTGCGCGTAGGCGAGCGCTTTGGCGACGTCCCCCAACACGCTGACGACTTCGGGAATCGACATCGGGCCCGCGGCGAGCCGCGCGCGGAGCGAGTCGCCCTTCACGAACGGCATCACGTAGTACGGAAGTCCGTCGACTTCACCGGCGGTGAGCACCGGCACGATGTGCGGATGCTGAAGTCGCGCGGAAAGTTGCACCTCGCGCTTGAACCGTTCGGCATTCACTCCGGCGGCAAGCTCCGGCAGCAGCACCTTGATGACGACCGAGCGTCCCAGGGCGATGTCGTCGGCGAGGAATACCCGAGACATTCCGCCTCCGCCCAGCTCTCGAATGATCGTGTACGTCGCTCCGAGCGATGCTTGGAGTTGTTCGGCGAGTTCGGCCACGAAGCCTCAGCGAGCGGGGGCGGCTCCGGGAGAGCGGAGCCGGACAGGCACGAGACAAAATAGGACTCGGACCGGGGCGCCAACAGACACGAATTGTTGGTCTCAGCTTGGGTACCGCGCGGCTTATCTTTGGCCATGCTCCAAACTCCATCGGCGGTCGAGGTGTCCGGCGTGGTCCGGACCTTTGGTCGCCGCCGTGCTGTTGACGGCGTGGACTTTTCGCTCAACCCCGGCGACTGCCTTGCTCTGTTCGGCCCGAACGGAGCGGGGAAGACGACGCTGCTCCGTGTGGTTGCCGGCCTGCTCAAGCCAACGGCGGGCGCCGTGTACGTGGGCGGACGGTCGTTGCGCGACGATGCACCGGCGCGCGGACAGATTGGACTGATTTCTCATCAGAGCATGCTCTATGGCGCGCTCACGGCGCGTGAGAACGTGGAGTTTGCGGCGCGTTTGCAGGGTGTGCCGAGGGTGCATGACGCCGCGACGCGTGCCCTCGAGCGTATTCGTATTCTCGATCGGGCCGATACGCCCGTGCGTTCGCTGAGCCGTGGTCTGCAGCAGCGCGTGTCGATTGCGCGCGCAATCGTGCATGAGCCGACCGTCGTATTGCTCGACGAGCCATACACAGGTCTCGATGCCGCCGGTGCGGCGGCCCTCACGGAGATGCTGCGCCTGCTGCGCGTGTCAGGCGCATCGCTCATTCTCGTGACGCACAATGTCGACGAGGGGCTCGCGGTCGCCTCCGACGCGGCCGTCATGCTCGCCGGTCGTATCGTGCGGCGCGATGCGTGTGCGTCGCTCGAGCCGCAGACGTACGTCGCGGATTACCGGGCGCTGGCAATGGACGCGACGGCATGACCGAACGCTCTGCCCCGCGAGTCCCCGGCACGCTCGGCGCGGCGTGGCTCGTGGCACGCAAGGATCTCACGATCGAGTTTCGCACGCGAAGCGCTTTCTTTTCGGCGCTCGTGTTCGCCGTGCTGGCGATCTCGATCTTCTATTTCACGTGGGACGAATCCGTGATTTCGCCGGTCGAGCGGGCGCCGGGCGTTCTTTGGGTCGTGCTCACGTTTTCCGCGCTGCTCGGGCTGCAGCGTTCGTTCGGCCTGGAGGAACACGATCGCGGGATCGACGCGCTGCTGATCTCGCCGATCAGCCGGGAGTCGATCTATCTGGGCAAGGCGGTTGGGAACCTCCTCTTCCTTTGCGCGATTCAGATCGTCGCGATTCCGGCGCTCGCGCTATTCTACAACCTGCCGATCGGCCGGCCGTTGCTGATCGTCACGGGCATCGTGCTCCTCGCGATGATCGGGATCGTGGCTGTCGGCACGTTGTTCAGCGCGATGGCGGTGAATACCCGGTTGGCCGACCTGTTGTTGCCCATGTTGAGCCTGCCGTTTTTTGTTCCTATCCTCATGAACGCGGCGCAGGCCGCGACGAGGGTGCTCGCCGGGCGACCGGTGGCCGAGGCATGGCCATGGCTGCGGATTCTGATCGCGTTCGACCTCGTGTTCGTGGTCGCGTGTACGCTCGCATTTCCTTTCACGCTCGAAGAATGAGCTCCACACATCAGCGGGCTGACATCGGCGCATCGGCAACACCGGCCTTCGATTGGTTCTTCGTGGTGTCTGTGCTCTGCGTGGCCGGCGTGTATGTTCGCGCTATCTATTTCACGCCGGTCGAGGCGCTCCAGGGCGCCGCGCAAAAGATTTACTACATTCACCTCGCCGGTGTGCTCGGGGCCTATCTGTCCGTGTCGATCACGGCGCTCATGTCGGTCGTTGCGCTTTGGTTGCGCGATGAACGCGCCGACCGACTGGCGGAGGCAACCGCCGAGGTGGGGTTGGTATTCCTGACCGTCGTGCTGACGACGGGTCCTATTTGGGGACACACGATCTGGGGCGCCTGGTGGGCCTGGTGGGAGGCGCGACTCACGTTGACGTTGTTTCTCTGGTTCGTCATCGCGGCGTATCTCGTGCTGCGCGGTGCGATCGAGGACGCGGCGATGCGCGCCCGCTATTCAGCGGTGCTCGCCATTCTCGGCGCGCTGTTGATTCCGTTCATCCACCTGAGTGTGTATCTGTTCGCGGCGCGCCTGCATCCAATGCCCGTGGTGCTCAAGCCGGATCGTCCGTCGCTGCCGGGAGAAATGCTCACGACGCTGCTGCTATCGCTCGGCGCGTTCCTGCTATTCTGCATCGCGTTGATTCGCGTTCGATATCAGCTGGGTGTGCAGCGCGATCTGCTGTCGTCGCTCGAAATGGAAGGAGGGGCCGAATGACGCCGGACACACATGGGACACTCATCGCCGGTTACGCGGCCGCAACGTGCGTGTACCTCGCGTACGTGTTGACGCTGTGGGCACGGATTCGGCGAGTTCGCCGGCGGCTCGAGGCGCGCGGCCGCCGATGACATCGGGCGTGGTGTATCTGGTCGGTGCCGGTCCGGGCGATCCAGGGCTGCTCACGCTTCGCGGCGGCGAGCTGCTCGTCACGTGCGACGCCATCGTATACGACGCATTGGCCAATCCTGCGCTTCTCGCGTTGGCGTCGGTGCACGATCGTGTCACGCCGGTCGAGCTGCACGACGTCGGCAAACGCGGTGGTGCGACGGAATCGGCGCGCCAGGACGAGATCAATACATTGCTCGTCCGGCTCGCGGGTGAAGGGAAACGCGTCGTTCGCTTGAAGGGCGGCGATCCGTTCGTGTTCGGTCGCGGAAGTGAAGAGGCGCAAGCACTCGCCGCCGCCGGCATTCGGTTCGAAGTGGTTCCAGGCGTGACGGCGGGAATCGCCGCGCCCGCGTACGCCGGAATTCCCGTCACACATCGCGGGCTGGCGACGTCGGTCACTTTCGTTACCGGGCATGAAGACCCGGCCAAGGGAGAGGCGACGGTGGACTGGTCGGCGCTCGCGCGCGCCGGCGGGACCATCGTGCTCTACATGGGGGTCAAGTCGCTGCCGCGAATCGTGTCGGCGCTGCGCGCGGGTGGAATGTCGCCAGACACACCGGCTGCAGCGGTGCAATGGGGAACACACGCGCACCAACGCACGGTTGTAGGAACACTCACAACGATCGCCGCTGAGATCGAGCGCGCCGGGCTTGGTGCGCCCGTCATCACGGTCATTGGACGTGTGGCATCGCTGCGAAACGAGATCGCGTGGTTCGACAAACGACCATTGTTCGGCAAGCGGATTGTCGTGACGCGCGCACGCTCGCAGGCGGCGTCGCTGAGCGAACGACTCGCCGCCGCCGGCGCGCAGGTGATCGAAATGCCGGCGACGAGAATCGAGGTGATGGACCCCGCTCCGATTCAAGATGCCATTGGGAGACTGAGCGAGTATGGCTGGGCCGTGTTCACCAGTCAGACCGCGGTTCGTATTTTCTGGGACGCGCTGCGTGCGGCGTCGCTCGACGCACGCGCTCTGGCAGGCATCAAGCTCGCGGCAGTTGGTCCGGCCACGTCGGACGCGCTGCTCGAGCGTGGTCTGGCGGTGGATGTCGCGCCCGATCGGTTCGTGGCGGAGTCGTTGCTCGACGCGCTGCGCGACCGACGCGATGTGCGTGGGGCGCGTGTCTTGTACGCCGCCGCCGAGGGTGCGCGCGACTTGCTCCACAACGGACTTCAGGAGTTGGGCGCGCTCGTCGATCACGTGCTGCTGTACCGTTCGGTGGTCGACGGCACCGGCGCCGCCGAGCTTCGCCAACAGCTGATCGATGGAAAGGCCGATCTCGTTACGTTCACGTCGGCGTCGTCGGTGCATGGATTTGTGGATGCCGTCGGCGAGGACGCTGCCCGCGGTATTCCGGCCGCGTCGATCGGGCCGATCACCAGCGCGGCGGCGCGCCGTCGCGGTCTCGACCTGAGAATCGAGGCCGCCGAATCGACGATCGCCGGTCTTGCCGACGCAGTCGCCCTTCATTTCGCCGCCTTCCCCGATGCCGCGAATCGTGCCGAAACCGCGTAACGGTTCTCTCATCATCGCCACCCGCGTGTCCGAGCTCGCGCTCAGACAGGCGCGCCAGGTGCAGGCGATGCTTGTCGAGCGCGGCGTTGAATCCGAGCTCAAGACGTACCGCACCACCGGTGACAAGCGACTCAACGAAGCGCTCAGCGCGATCGGCGCGAAAGGGCTGTTTACCAAAGAGCTCGAGACCGACCTCGCGAAAGGAAAGGTCCACTGTTGCGTCCATTCATTGAAGGACCTTCCGACGGAGATGCCGCCCGGACTCGAGATCATTGCGCTCTTGCCGCGTGAGGATCCACGGGACGTGCTGATCGTGAACGAGCGCGTGGGCGGCGGTTCGCTGGCCGAGCTTCCGCCAGGCACGCGGGTTGGAACGTCGAGTCTCCGCCGGCGCGCGCAGCTGCTTGCCGCGCGTCCCGACATCGACGTCGTGGAGCTTCGCGGCAACGTGCCGACGAGAATTCAAAAGGTGGACGAAGGTCAGGTCCACGCTGCGATTCTCGCGGCGGCGGGACTACACCGGCTGGGAGTGCGCCAGCACATCACGGCGTATCTCGATGCGCCGGCGTGGCTCCCGGCGGCGGGGCAGGGTGCGATCGCCATTCAGATCCGCAGCGACGACACCGAAACGCGCGATCTTCTCGCCACCCTCGGCGATCCCGACACGATGGTCGATGTCAGCGCAGAGCGCGCGTTTCTCGCGGCGCTCGAGGGCGGGTGTCAGGTGCCGATCGGGGCGCTCGTCATCCGGTCGGGAGAGTCGCGTGTGCTGCACGGCCTCATCGCCGACATCAAGGGCAAGCAGGTGGTCCGGGGCCAATACGCCCTGGACCTTGCGCAGCCGGAGCTCACCGGCGTCCGTCTCGCCAATGAGCTCCGGCATCGCGGCGCCAGCGATATTCTTGACTCGCTGCGGCGCGCGGACCATCTGCCGTCGCCGCAGCCCGAATAGGGGTGCGCGCCAACCGCTATTCGGTGATCACTGCGTGACGGTGATCGTGATCGTATTCGTGACGGTGGCGTTGGCGTTGAGCAGTTGCACTCGCACGAACTGATTGGCGTTGGGCAACAGTTGGATCGTCGTGGTGTGCGTGGCCTCGTCGCTCGTTCCGAATCCGAGCGGCGAGTTTTGCGGCGAGTTGACCAGTGTGACGGTGGGCGTCACGCTCGTGTGCTTCGCAACCAACGTGACGAGCTTTCCGTTCGTCGACGCGATGGTGATGTCCATCGTCGTGCAGTTTCGAGCAAACGTGACTAACGCGTTTGCGCCGGGCATCGCAAGTGCGGTACAGGTCTGAGCACCGAGCAGTGCGTTCTGCGTCGTATCGAGCGTGACCCCGAAATTCCCCGCGCCAACTACCGCGAGGCGCTGGGCACCGGCGGGCAGCAGCACCGCATACGTCACCGTGGACCCGCCGGCGACCGGCGCCGCAACCGCTGCGCGCTCGAAGTCGAGTCCAACAGCCAACGACTGCGTGGGCGACAACGTGACACCAACGGCGACCGACTTGGACGCCGTGTAGCCATACACATGCGCGGATCCAATTCCGGTGAGCGTGCACGTGGGCGAGAAATTGCCCTGCACCGTCGTGCCGAGCGACAGCGCGATCGGCGCGCACGGATCCGCGGGAGGCAGCGCGGTGACGGTGATGACCGCCGATGCCGACAGGGTCGTGTTCGCGGCGGATGTTGCGGTGATCGTTGCCGTACCCGCGGCAACGGCGGTGACGACTCCGCCGTTCACACCGGCGACTTGTGCATTGCTCGTGGACCAGGTGACACCGCGACTTCCCGTGAATCCGGAATCCGCCGTCACGGTGGCGACGAGCGTTCGCGTTTGCCCCGCGACGAGGCTCGCGGTGCTGGCGTCGAGTGTGACCGACCGGACAACGGGTGTCGGCGGCACAGTTCCGCCTCCGTGATTACTCGTGTCGGTCGGCGGGTTGGTCGCCGGCGGCGATGACGTATCGCTTCCGCCACAAGCGGATTGAACGATGGCTGCAAGGGCAAGCACACCGACAGCGATGTGACGACGTGTGATCTGGCGCACGATTACGAACCTCAGGAGATGGGACTGTAATGGCCTCGATATGGCCACTGCTAATTCCAGTCCAGTTCGACGGATTTCGCTGTGATCTACGTCCGGTGGGCGCCCACTCGCACGGGGCCCGGGCGTAGGCTCAGTTGACACGACCGTCCAGGTGCGCAACTGAACGATCGAGCCCAATGCGCCCAGCCCACCTTGCAGATGGCCGAGCAGGCCGGAGCCCGTGAATTCGTCGCTGCTCCGCCGAAGTAGTCGTCGTAGTTCGAGTCGACAGCACTCACAACGACTTCGGCCCATATCCGCTCGAACCTCTTCCTTTGCGGCCGTTTCGCATCGCGCGAGGACCCCGCTTTACCTTTACGGTATGCCGTCCTTTCCGTCTCATCGTTCCCGGCGCCTGCGCCGGACAGCAGCGCTGCGTCGTCTCGTGCGTGAAACCACGCTCCAGCCGTCGCAGCTCGTGCTGCCGTTGTTCGTGCGCTCCGGCACCGGCGTTCGCCAACCTGTTCAGTCCATGCCCGGCGTCGATCAGACTTCTATTGATCAGACGCTTCTCGATGCGCATGCCGCCGCGGCGCTCGGCGTTGGCGGCGTGCTGTTGTTTGGGGTTCCCGATCGCAAGGACGCCACCGGCTCCGAAGCGTGGAACGACGAGGCCCCAGTGCAACAGGCCGTGCGGGCGCTCAAGCGTGAGCTGCCCGACCTCGTCGTCATCACCGACGTTTGTCTGTGCGAGTACACGAATCACGGACACTGCGGGGTCATCCGCGACGGCGATGCCCAGGGGATCGTGGACAACGACGCGACGCTCGAGCTGCTGGCGCGCGAAGCCGTCTCCCACGCGCGTGCGGGCGCGGACATCGTTGCACCGAGCGACATGATGGACGGGAGGGTTGCCGCGATCCGAGCCGCGCTGGACGAGAACACGTTCACCGACACGCCCATACTCAGCTATGCGGCCAAGTTCGCCGGCCCGTTCTATGGTCCGTTTCGCGAAGCCGCCGAGTCGACGCCGCAGTTCGGTGACCGACGGAGCTACCAGATGGACTCGGCGAACTCCGACGAGGCGCTTCGCGAAGTGCTGCTCGACATTGATGAAGGCGCGGACATGATCATGGTCAAGCCGGCGGGTCCGTTTCTGGACGTCATCTACCGCGTCAAAACGGAGACCCGCTATCCGGTCGCGGCGTACCAGGTGAGCGGCGAGTTCGCTATGATTCATGCAGCCGCCGACCGCGGCTGGATCGACCGTGAGCGTGCGATGATGGAGTCGCTGCTCGGTATCCGGCGCGCGGGAGCAGACATCGTCATCACGTATTTCGCACGCGAGGCGGCCGCGCTGCTTCGAGCGGAGCCGCAATGAAGTATCGAGTTTTCCCCGGGACCTCGGTCCGCGTGAGTGAGGTCGGTTTCGGAACCTGGACCATCTCCACGGGGTGGTGGGGCGAGAAGACGGATGCCGAAGCAGTCACCATGCTTCGCAGCGCGCTCGATGATCATGGCGTGAATTTCTTCGACGCGGCGGACGCCTACGGCAATGGACGCTCCGAGCGACAGATTGCCGACGCATTTCGCGGTCGCCGCGATCAGATCGTCATCGGGACCAAGGTTGGCTACGACATCTATGACGAGGCGGCGCAAAAGGCGCGTCGTGGTCAGTCCGAGCTGCCAATGCGCACCGACCCCACGTTCATTCGGTTTGCCGTCGACAAGTGTCTCGAGCGTCTCGAGACGGACTACATCGACGTGTTGCAGCTGCACAATGCGAAGATGGAGCACGTGCGCGACGCGGAGTTGTGGGACACCATGCGCTCGCTGCAGAAGGAAGGAAAGATTCGCGCGTGGGGCGCGGCGTTCGGTCCGGCCATTGGTTGGCTATACGAGGCAGTGGAGTTGGTTGAGCGCGAGCCGGACATCAACACGATTCAGATGATCTGGAACGTGCTCGAGCAGCATCCGGGCACGGCCATGCTTGATGCCGCAAAGGAGCACGCGCCCAATTGCTGCTTCAACATTCGCGTGACGCACGCGTCGGGGATGTTGGAGGGCAAGTACACCGAGGACACGGTGTTTCCGGAGAACGACCATCGTCGCCATCGCCCGCGGTCGTGGCTCGTGAACGGCGTCAAGAAAGTACAGACGCTCGACTTTCTCACGCGCGACATGACGCTCGGCCAGGCGTCGCTCAAATGGCTGCTGGCCGAGCCGCGTGTGGTGACAACGTTGCCGAATATCTATGACGACGCACAGCTTGCTGAGTTCGCGCAGGCGAGCGACGCCGCCGATCTGTCGGACGAAACCATGCAACGAGTCGCCGATCTGTACGAGCGAAACTTTGGAGTCGATGAGGCGCCGATGGCGTTCAAGGGAACGATGACGCGCGACGCCGGGCTCTCCCCCTCGCGCGCATGATTCACCTCTGGAAGGATCTGCCGCCGGGAAGAATGCCGCCGGAAGAAGTGACGGCTGTGGTGGAGATCCCGTTCGGCAGCAGAAACAAATACGAGCTGGACAAGGCGACGGGGCTGATGAAGCTCGACCGCGTGTTGTATTCCGCGGTTCACTATCCGGGCGACTACGGCTTCATTCCGCGCACGCTGCACGAGGACGGGGATCCGCTCGACGTGATCGTGATGGTCAAGGAGCAGACGTTCTCGGGCTGCATGATCGACGTGCGGCCGATCGGCGTGCTGCGGATGCTCGATCGTGGGGAGCCGGACGACAAGATTCTCGCCGTGCCGCTCCACGATCCGTACTACGAGGAGTTCTTCGACATCGCCGACATCCCCCGCCACGTTTTGAAAGAAATTGAATATTTCTTTCTGACGTACAAGGATCTGGAAGGGAAGCGCGTCCAGATCACGGGCTGGGAGAAGAGCGAGCACGCGATGCGGGTGATCATGGAGTCGATCGCGCGGTACGACGCGGCGTATCTGCGCGTTGGACCGTGAGCACGGTCGTGTTGGCTCAATCTTGACCAGCCGCCGACCTGTCGTCGGCTGGTTGGTCCACCTCGCGTCGATCGTTACGCGCTAGTCGTCATCATCGTCGTCGTCGTACGCCGGCTCTTCGCGACGGCGCACCACGATCTTGACCTCGGCCATGAATGCGTAGCCGCTGAGGCGGATGATCGGAGAGTCGGCGGGCGCGTCATCTGCCGGCAGCTGATCGGCTTTGCTTTTGACGTCGGCCATCACCGAATGCATCTCGTTCACGACGCGGACGTTGGGCGGAACGATGAGCTTGAACGCCGCCATCACAACGCGAAGGTTCAAGTCGATCAGCCCGGCCGGCAACACGGCCTGCGTCAGATCGATCTTCGTCTCCGACATGATCGCGAGCACGTCGAGCTTGCGCGGCACGGCCCAACGGCCCACGCGTTTGGTCGAGCTCATGAGCGACAACACGCGCGAGCTTTGAAGCTCGTAGGGCACCGCCGCATCGCTGCCGGGAGCCCCAAGCGTGATGCGACTGGGAGCGATCGGTTTCGGCGACGGCGCCACCGCGAGCCTCAGGTCGGCGGTGATCTGGTCGAGCTCGACGACGCTCGCCGCCTTGTACACTCGCTCGATCCGCCGCTCCAAATCCTCGAGCGACAGGTCGTCGTTCGCAAAATGTTGCGAGAGCTCGCTGATTTTTTGCTCGCGTGCACGCGACAGGGATGGAATTGGAGCGTCAGCCATGAACAGGAAGATAGCCCGCGCTATGAGCCAACGGCGCCGTGGCCAGCCGGTTCAGGCTCGCGCCGCAGGAACAGCTTCTCGTACAACAGCGCCGCCACGATGCCCCCCAAGAGCGGCCCGACCCAATAGGCGGTCTGTCCCTCGAAGATGTGGGTGACCACCGCGGGGCCGAACGAGCGCGCCGGGTTCATGGAGCCGCCGGTCAGCGGCCCGATCGACAGAATTCCTGCCGTCACGGTGAGACCAATGGCGAAGCCGCCCACTTTCGGTGCGCGCGGATCAACCGCCGTGCCGAACACCATGAAGACCAGGAAGAACGTGGCGATTGCCTCGAGCGAGATCGCCTGAAGCATGTTGATGTCCGACGAAATCGATTGGCCGCCGAGTCGCGTGGCGGCGACGATGTTCGCCGGAAAAAGCGCCTTGAGCATGTACGCCGCGATGATGGCGCCCGTGATCTGCGCAATCCAGTAGACCACCGCCATCATTGGTTCGATGCGCCGGGTGACGAGAAAGCCCATCGTCACGGCCGGATTGAGGTGCCCCGAGATGCGCATGGTCGCGGTGATCATGAGCGACAGGATCAGTCCGTGCGCGATCGCAATGTTGATCACTGCGGACTGCTGCGACAGCATGGGGCTCGTGATGATCGCTCCACCACCGACGAACACGAGCGCGAACGTGCCGATGAATTCGGCGGCGAAATGGCGCCAAGCGTCTTTCATTGCGGAAACGGGATGGAGGGAATCGAAGTGCAGGTCGGGCGAGCCGACGCGCGTACCGGACGACTCCAAAATGCGCGAACTGGCCCCGAGCGCAACTCCTCAGCCGGCCCGTTTCATCACCAACGCCGCATTGATACCGCCAAAACCGAAAGAATTGCTCATGATGAACTCAACGTCGGCGTCACGGCCGGCCCCGGGGATGTAATCGAGGTCGCAGCCCTCGTCCGGCTCGTCGAGGTTCAGCGTGGGCGGCAACCAGCCCCGCTCGAGCGACAGCGCGCAGATCGCCGCCTCAATCGCTCCGGATGCGCCGAGGGCGTGGCCGTAGTACGCCTTGGTGCTGCTCACCTGCAGGTCCGCGGCAGAGTCGCCAAACACGGTTCGGATGGCCCGGGTCTCGGTGGGGTCGTTGAGCGGCGTGCTGCTCCCGTGCGCGTTCACATACCCAATTTCGTTGGGCGCGACGTGCGCATCCCGCAACGCCCCTCGCATCGCACGAGCGGCCTGCGACCCGTCCGGTCGCGGCGCCGTCATATGGTGCGCGTCATTGCAAAACGCATATCCCGTAATCTCGGCGTAGATGTGCGCGCCGCGGGCTTTGGCGCGCTCGTATTCCTCGAGAACCAGGATCGCCGCCCCCTCACCCATCACGAAACCATCACGCGTCCGATCAAACGGTCGCGACGCGGCCGTGGGATCGTCGTTCCGGGTGGACATCGCCCGAATGATCGCGAACGCACCGAAACAGAGCTGATTGAGGGGCGCTTCCGAGCCGCCGCAGATCATGACATCTGCGTAATTGTCGCGGATCTGCCGGAAGCCTTCGCCGATCGCCATGGTGCCCGACGCGCAGCTCATGGCATTCGTGCTGTTCGGTCCCTGCACGCCAAACTCGATGGCGACGTTGCAGCTCGCGGCACCCGCGAAGACGTTGGTGGCGAGCGTGGCCGACACAGCCTTGATACCGTCGTTCTTGAACGCGAGAAACTGTTCTTCGGCGTAGCCGATACCGCCGAGCGCGCTGCCCATCATCGAGCCGATGCGTTCGCGGTCTTCGACGGCAAGGTTGAGCTCGGAGTCGGCCACGGCGAGGCGCGCACACGCCACCGTGAATTGTCCGAAACGATCGAGTCGCCGCACCTGCTTTGACTCGAGGAAGTCGGCCGGCGCGAAATCGATTTCCGCGGCGATGTGGCTGCGGAACAGCGATGGGTCGAACCGCGTGATCGAGCGCACGGCTGAGCGTTGCGCACGCAGCCCGTCCCAGAGCGCGTCGCGCGTGATGCCGATGGGCGTCACCGCCCCAATCCCCGTGATCACCACCCGTCGTTCAGCCACTCGACACCTCAGTTCGTGTTCCGTCGGTCGCCATACGTTCGGCGGCGTGCGCGAGCCCGGCAAGGGTTCGCGACGCAATTCCATGCACGAAGACGGGTCCGATCACGCCACGTGCGGCTATTTCACCAATCAGCGGCCACTCCGGGCCGTTCCACACGTGTACCACGCGCACCGCCGTCGCGTCATCCGATGGCGCGAACTCCCACTCCACTTCCATGCCGGCCGTCACGCCGCGAACGTGGCGAAAGCGAATCGACGGCGGCAATCCAGGTCGTGAGCCCGGCGCCGTCACGCTCATCAGTGACGTCCACCACGTCGGCCAGTTTGCCGCGGCGAACGGGCGATTCGCGGACATCTCGACGAGTCCGCCACCGTCGTTCCGGCGATTATGAAAGCGCACGAAGCGGTAGTGCGGAAGCAAGTCCGGCCATTTTTCGACGTCGGCGGCGAGCTCGAAGACGACTGGAAGCGGAGCGTGCACAACCAGCTCGTCGACCACTCTCATCCGTCGATCGGTGGGCATAGGCCCGAGAACGTGTGGCGCCGTCACGCTGCCTGCCCCACAAACGAGGGCTGACGCGGTGTCCACCGCGCCGTCAGCCGATATCCAAGGCGCCGGCGAATGACCGGGACAGAACCCGTGGCCGCTCGCACGAGGTCACGCAGTTCCACGGTCGTGAATCCGCGAAGTATCGAGACCACGCCATCATGGCGCGTGACACGATGAAAACGCAGCGGGAACGAAGCGAGCCAGAATCCGGCCACGGCCACCCAACTGCGTCGCAGGTCGCTGATGATCACGGCGCGGCGCGCGACGCGATCGAGCTCGCGGACCAATCGCGCCGCATCGGGCGTCTCGAAATGGTGAAGCACTTGCGAACAGATCACGATGTCCACGCTCTGGTCACGAAAGGGAAGTGCAAGGGCGTCTGCACACACGGCATGGGTCAAACAACCGCGCGCGGTCACGAGCAATGATCGCGCCGCGTCGACGCCGATCGTCGTGAGAACAAATCCGTCCCGCGTGGCGTCGCGCGCGGCGCACCGCGGAATGTCAGCCATGCCCGTGCCGACGTCGAGCAGTGAAAGATCGCCTCGCAGCTCTCGAACAACGCCCCGCACCTCGAGCGACACGGCGCGCAATCCGCCCAGCCACCGGTTCGATCGCCCGACGTCGTTGATCGACTGTTGACGCACGGCGGGATCGACGTTTGGGTCGTCGAGGATCTCGACGCCCCGGCGGCGGGCCGGCGTCAGCATGCGGTCATCGTTCGAGCAGGGCGTAGCCGCCGCGATAGTACAACAACGGCCGCCGCGCTTCCCTCGGGTCCGCGCGTTCCACCTCGGCGACGATGATTGTGTGGTCGCCCGCGTCGTAGTGCTGGACCACGGCACACTCGAGATGGGCCAGAGCGCCGTCGAGGAGCACGACGCCGTTGTCGCCGCGCGTGTAGGCGATTCCGTCGAACCGGTTGTCGGTGTCCTTGTCGGCGAAGCGCCGCGAGTACGCTTCCTGGTCCGATGCCAGAATGCTAATGCCCACTCGGGGATGCGTAAGCAGAAGATCGTGCATCGACGCGATATGATCGACGCAGACCAGCACGAGCGGCGGTTGCAGGCTCAGCGAGCAAAACGCGCTGGCCGTCATGCCGTGATCTTGCCCGTCGCTGCCACGCGCCGTCACGATCGTGACGCCGGAGGCGAAACGGCCAAGCACGCTGCGGAAGGTATCGGAGTCGATCATGCGAGAGGCGAGCGTGACGGGGTGAGCGGCCGGAACAGACCGAAGACGCTCCAAAGATATCCCAGTCGAATGACCTCGCGCGCCGGAACAAAATTCCCGGTGACGCCGATGAGGAGATCGGCGAGATCCTTGCGCGCCGACAGTCCGCGCGCGGCACGATTGATCAGCGGCGCCGCACCCACCACGGCACCGATCGCTCGCTCCACGAGCCACTTTCCGCCAAACTCTTTGCGGCGAGCCGTGTTGTAGCCCGCGAGAATGTCATCGGCGTCGCGCGCCGTTCGCGCAGCCAATCCAGCCACGAGTGCCTCCGCGAGCAACTCACCGCCGCGAAGCGCTGCATAGATGCCTTCGCCGGTGAAGGGATCGAAGAAATCGGCAGCGTCGCCCACGAGCGCCGCGCCGGGCGCCCAAGCACGGCGTGCCTGCGATGCGAACGGTCCGGTGGTGATCACCGGCGTCACGCGCTCGGCGGCAACGAATCGCGGCGCGAGGTGCTTCCGTTCGCGGAGCCAGCGGTCGAGAAAGGCTCCGCGATCACCAGAAATTTCGCGCGAGCGAGACGCGGGTACGACCAATGCCACCGTCGTGAGTCCGCCGCCGACGTCGGCAATGCCGACATACCCGTCGCGCTCCACGTGCATCTCGCCGTGCTCGCCGACCTCTCGCACGTTCGCATAGTGCGTGACGAGCGCCAACCGTCGCGGCCAGCGAAGCGTGTGCGCGAGCCCCAGCCGCTTGGCGATCACCGATCGAAGCCCGTCTGCCGCGACGACGAACCGGGCGCGAATCTCCGGCCCGTCGTTGCCGAGCGTGGACACGCCGACAACGCGAGTTCCGTCGCGCACCACGTCGGTGACGCGAACGCCCTCGGTGACGCGCGCGCCGGCCAGCCGGGCGCAGTCGAGAAGAATTGAGTCGAGCACTTCGCGGCGCACGGAAAGGCCGCGATCACGGAACCCTCGAAAGCCGTGCGACGCAATGAAATCGCCGGCGATCACCGCGCCGTTGGGCGCGCGAACTCGAATGCCGGAGAGCGCCGCGGCGCCCGATTGCTCCACGCGCTCGAGCGCGCCCATGTCCGCCAGGATGCGCGACGCTTCCGGACTGAGATATTCGGCGCACGGCTTTGGGCGCGGGAAGCGGGCGCGGTCGACGACGTGCACGCTGACGCCGGCGCGCGCGAGCGCACAGGCGACCGACGCACCCGCCGGTCCTCCGCCCACGACCAGCACGTCCGCGTCCGTCATCCGAGAACTCTATCGTGAGAGCATGGCGGCTAGAAGACCGCCCGCCGCGCTGCTGATGAAGTTGACCAGATCATTGTCGAGCCACTGGAGACCGCGCCGCGGCGCCGTTGCGGCGCCGCAATCGTGGATGTGGCGTTCGGTCTCTCGCTTACACGTCTCGCACCACCGTCGCGCTTGCGCGCTGTCGCCGAGGAGCGAGTCGAGCATGGCGCCGGCAATTCCTCCGAGTGCGATGTATCCGGAGACCACCAGCGGCCAACCGAGCAGAACGGCCACGGCGGCGACGAACAACGCGCCGGCGACCGCCGCCAACGTACCAAGCAGCGATATCCCGCCCGAGGTTCCCACTGGGACAATCTTCCAGGTGAGGAGCGAGCGCGGTTGTCCGCCGTAGAGCGTGCCGATTTCCGTCGCCCACGTGTCGGCCGCCGACGCGGCGAGCGACCCCCCGCCGAGCGCGATCCATCGGATGTCCGCGTGAACGAGCATTCCCGCCGCCGCGACCGTGAACAAGAGGCCGTTGGCAAGCACTTGCACCGCGTCGCGCTCACCGCTTTTTGCCACGATCGTCGCGGTGCGTTGCTCTTTCGTTGCGCGGCCCAAATGCGACAGCGCGGTGGACGAGGCGAAATAGATGATCAAGAGCGCGCCCCAGCTCCATCCGGCGGCGACGGCGATCGCGCCGACCACGGTCGCGGCGGCGGCACCGCTCGTGGACAGCGATCGTGTCTTTCGCGCCGCGACCGCGATAGAAGACGCCAATACGACACCAAGAATAGCGCGAACTAGCATGCCCCGCCTTGAAGGGGCATCCGTGAACGGCTACCTTCGCAGTTTGCCCCGCTAATGACCCACATGCTTGCCACCGTAGATGCGCTCCTCCCGCTCAGCCTTCTCGAAGCGGTGCGTAACGTCGACACTCCGAGCGATCAGTTCGACGCCGAATATGTCGACGAGCTTCGCAACAAGCGCCTCGGCCTGAGCGATACCATCTATGCACAGATCAAACGCCACAACGAGGCGGTGCGCAAAGGACAACGCATTGGTCAGGATGAAGCAATCGCGCTCTCCAAGCTGATCGGCCGTCGCCCCGACGCCGAGGCAGTGTTTCGCGCGGCGGGACGCTACATGGGCACGCAGTCGTACCGCACCATTTCGCCCGTGACGCGGAAAGTGATGCGACTGTTTCCGTCGGCAATGGCCCGCCCGCTTGCGTACCGTCACGCGCGGAAGATCGCCGCGCGGTATCTGAACGGCAACTTGCGCCGTGTCGGAAGTTTTCTCCTGCTCGATGTGCCGCGGTCGATCACTGAAGGGACCGCACCCGGCGGGATTGGTTGCACGTACTACGAGTCGACGATGCGCGAGCTGCTGCTGTTGTTGATCGGCAGCATCGGCGCCGTTGAGCATGTCCGCTGCGCGGGGCGCGGCGAAGGAACCTGTGAATGGCGCGCTGACTGGCGGTCCTTCGACCGCACGGCGGGCTTGGCCTAAACTCCCAACGCATCTCATGCTGACTCCCGAAACTCTCCCAAAAATCCAGCGCGCGTTGGCAGATGCCGCCGTCGATGGGTGGCTCTTGTACGACTTCCGCGGCCTCAATCTGATTGCTCGCGACCTCATGCGACTCGAAGGCATGACGTCGCGGCGAACGTTCGCCTTCATCCCGACCAAGGGAATGCCGGTCGCGCTGTCTCATGCGATCGAGCAGGGTCCGTGGCGCTTGTGGCCGGCCGAGTGGGGCAAAGACGTATACTCGTCGTGGCGCACTCTCGAAGAGTGGCTGGCCAAGCAGGTCGCAGGAAAGCGTGTGGCCATGGAATATTCGGCAGGCGACGCCGTTCCCTACCTCGACCGGATTCCAGCCGGCGTGATCGAGATGGTGAGAACAGCAGGTGCCACGGTGGCGTCGTCGGGTGAGCTCGTGTCGCGATTCTACGCCACGTGGACCGACGAGCACATCGCGTCGCACGTGCGTGCCGCCGAGATCATCGGGACGATCGGGCAGGCTGCGCTTCAACTCGCCGGCGAGCGGGCGCGAAGCCAAGCGCCGATCGCCGAACATCAGTTGATGGAGTGGATCAAAAGCCGTTTCGCGAAAGCGGGGCTCGAGACCGATCACGGTCCCAACGTCTCGGCCGGCGCAAACGCGGCGAACCCGCACTACGAACCCTCGGCAAGCGCTCCGCGTCTGATTCGCGAGGGGGAGACGCTGCTCATCGATCTGTGGGCGCGCGAAACCACTCCCGCGGTCGGCGTCTATGCCGACCAGACGTGGATGGCGTCAGTCGGCGCGCCGTCGGCCGAAGCACAAGAGATCTGGAATGCCATTCGCGACGCGCGCGATGCGGCGATCGAGTATGTGCAGACGCGCGCCAAGGCAGGCGAGGACATTCGCGGCGGCGACGTGGACGACGCGGCGCGTCGTGTGATCGAATCGCGCGGCTACGGCGAGTACTTCACGCATCGCACCGGCCATTCGATCGACGCGCGCGATATTCACGGATCCGGTCCGCATCTCGACAATCTCGAGACGCGCGAAGAACGCTTGCTCATTCCTAGCGTGGGTTTTTCGATCGAGCCGGGGATCTACATTCCCGGAAAGATCGGGATGCGCACCGAGGTCAACGTTTACATGACGGCGAACGAGGCAGTCGTGACGCCGCGCGTGTACCAACACGACCTGATGATCGTCTAACACCCAAATCATTTCGTGTCACATGGCGCGTGGCTTGCCCTCGTTGTCGACACCAGTTTTGGGAATCTGCGAGCATCGTGACCCGATCGACGATCCGACACGCTTTCACCGTTCTGTTTGCTATCGTCGCGCTGTCGGGCTGCTCCAAGGAGCCGGCGCGCGACCAGCACGGCGCGACGCAGACGCCAACCAGCGCGAAGGGCGGTGATTCAGCGGACGGAACGGTTGATCTCGGGCCAACGGCGTATCACCCCATTGAGCTTACGACCACAGGAAGCGTCACAGGGACGATCACGCGCGACGGCCCGCCGACAGTGGACAGCGTCGCCGTGCCCGCCGCCAACAATGACTGCGGGCCGAGGCCGGCGAGACTTCAGCCAACGAACGAGAAGGGACTTTCGAACGCGATCATCTGGATTGCTGACGCAACGTCGGGAAAACCGCTCCCGATCGAGCGACGTGCGGCGGTCGCAAGCGACAATTGCGAGCTGGACCCGCGCGTCCAGGCGGCGATCGTTGGAACGACGGTGAACGTCGAGAACGATGACAAAGCCCTCCACAAGTTCATCTTCACACACCTCGGCAAGCACGACACGCTCACCGTCATCCCATTCTTCAACACCGGCGAAGTGGTGGCGAGCGAACGGATCGCCAAGGCGACCGGCATTGTCGAAGTCCGATGCTCGTTTCACCCGTGGATGCGCGCCTACGTCGCGGTGTTCGATCATCCGTACTTCGCGGTCACGGCGAAGAGCGGAACGTTCACCATCGATTCGCTGCCGCCGGGAACGTATCGCGTGATGGTCTGGCACGAGGGCGCGGTGAAGCCGATCGAGCAGCACGTCCGCGTCGCTGCTGGCGCAGCATCGCGAATGGATCTCGCGCTGCGCGTTGCACGGTGATCCACGCTCCGCGTGAGCGTGACTCAGCTCACGACGTCAGAACACGATCCACGTCGTCGGTGACGCGATACAGGCGAGCATACAGCCCGTTCAGCTCGAGCAGTTGCTCGTGCGTCCCTGATTCCACGAGCCGGCCGCGATCGAGAACCAACACGCGATCGGCGCGGCGCACGGTGCTCAACCGGTGCGCGATGATCAACGTCGAGCGGCCACGCAGAAGATCTTCCATGGCCGCCTCGACCGCGCGCTCGCTCTCGGTGTCCAGACTCGACGTGGCTTCATCGAGCACCACGACCGCAGGATTCTTCAGGAACACCCGCGCGATCGCCAAGCGTTGACGCTGGCCGCCCGACAGCTTGACGCCGCGCTCACCGACGCGCGTGTCGAGCCCGTCCGGCAGTCGCTCGATGAACTCGAGCGCGTGCGCCGCGCGCGCGGCCGCCACGATCTCCGCCTCCGCCGGCGGCGGGCCGACTTCGGCCGGCCGGGCGTACGCGATGTTCTCGCGAATCGTCCCACTGAACAACGCCGGCTCCTGCGGAACCATGCCGATCGACCCGCGCAAATCGGTGAATGAGAGTTCTCGAACGTCGATGCCGTCGAGGGTGATGCGGCCGCCGGTCACGTCCCAGAAGCGGGGAAGCAGCGACGCCACCGTCGTCTTGCCGGCGCCCGACGGCCCGACGAGCGCGACGACCTCGCCGGACCCAATGCGTAGATCGAACCGCGTGAGCACGTCGGGCAAATCAGGCGCGTACCGAAAGCTCACCTGCTCGAACGCAACCTCGCCGCGCACGGGACGACCGAGCCTCCGCGGAGGCTCGGGCTCCGCGACGGTCGTCGTCGTGTCGAGCAACTCAAACACACGCGTGACGGCGCCGAGGGCTTCTTGATAGCTCCCAAACAACGACGCCAGCGATCCGACCGCCGCGGCGACGGTGATCGCATAGAGCAAGAATGACACGAGAGCGCCTGGCGTCAGCGCACCGTCGAGCACAAGCTGGCCGCCCTCCCAGAGCACGGCGACCACTCCGGAAAACGCGATGAAGCCAACGACACCAAAGAACACCGCGCGGATCATCGCTCGATCCACCGCCGCTGTCACCACGTCCGCGAGCTTCGAGTCGTAGTGACGCGTCTCCTCCGCCTCACGATGGAAGCTCTGCACCGTTCTGATCTGCGAGAACGCTTCGTCGGCGCCGGCCATCGCCTCGGCGATCCGATCCTGAACGCCGGTGCTCGCCTTGCGAAGCCGTTTGCCGAAAAGAATTGCCGCGCCCACCACGATGGGAACCACGGCGAGCGTGGTCGTCATCAAGCGTGGATGTGTCAGCGTGAGCAGCGTGATGCCGCCGACCAGGAACAGCACCTGCCGCGACGTCTCTGAAATCCATGTGCTCAGGAGGGACTGCAACACCGCGAGGTCGGCCGAGAGTCGACTCGTCAACTCGCCCGTGCGTCGCTCGGTGAAGAACCCGGGCGACAGCCGCACCAAATGCGCGAACACATCCGTTCGCAGTCCGGCGACGACGCGCTCGGTGGTCGACGTGAGCAGGTAGACCTGCACGAAGTTCATCACCGCCTGCAGCGCGAACAACCCCACGAGCCCGATCGCCACGCGATCAAGCAGCGGCCGATCGTGTTGTTGAAACGCGGCGTCGAGCAGGTGCCGAACGACTTGTGGAAATGCCAATCCAACGGCGGCGGCGACGATCAAGCAAACCGCGGCCACACCGAGTCGGCCGGTGTACGGCCGCAAACGCGGAAGGAGCCGGCCGAGCGGTTTGGGAGAGCGCAGCCGCCGCGTGGGCTTCGCGGCGGGCGTCGTCAACTGAATAGCCCCCGGTCAACGACCATCGCCGCGAAGATCAGCGCGAGATAGAGAAGCGAGAACTTGTACAAGCGCCACGCCAACTTCGTCCACTCCGTAGCGCGAACCACGCGCACCACCTCGTACACGAACACGGCGCCGAGCAACAGAGCCATGATCAGGTACGCGAGGCCGAGTGCGCCGAAGCAATACGGAAGCACTGTGAGTGGAATCAGGATGAGGGTGTACCAGAGCATCTGTCGCTTCGTCTCGCGCTCGCCCCAGACGAGCGGCGCCATGGGCACGCCGGCTTTGCCGTAGTCTTTCTGCTTGAGGAGCGCGAGCGCCCAGAAGTGCGGCGGCGTCCAGTAGAAGATGATCAGAAACAGATACACGCCGAGCAGATCGACGCGATTCGTTACCGCGGCCCAGCCAACGAGTGGCGGAAACGCTCCGGCGGCGCCACCGATGACGATGTTCTGCGGCGAGCTTCGCTTGAGCCAGCGCGTGTAGACGAACACGTAGAAGTAGAATCCGGCCAACGCGAGGGCCGCTGTCAGCATATTGGCAGCTTGTGCGAGCAGAAACGTTGCGGTGGTGGACAGCAAAATGCCGAACGCGAGAACTTCGCGCGGCTGCATCCGCCCGCTGGGAATCGGGCGCAGACGCGTGCGCGACATGCGATCGTCGATGTCGCGGTCCATGTACATGTTCACCGCGTTCGCACCGCCGGCCATCAGATACCCGCCAACGAACACGGCGAGCACCAGCGTCCAACTGGGATGTCCGGCGACGTACATCGGTGCGATGGTCGTGACGAGCAGAAGCGAAATGATTCGCGGCTTGGTGAGCGCGATCAGATCGCGCATGAACGCGCGGGCCGGACTCGTGACAACGGCGGGCGCGCTCATCGACGGCTCCCGCGCGCCACGGCGATCGTCGAGCGTGCGTCGTCGGCTTGGGCAAAGCGAAGCGCCGGCTCCTCGGACGCGATCGCCGAACCGACATTCGCGGCTCGTCGTGCCAGATACGCCAGAACAAAACAGCTCAACCAGATGCCAACGCCTATGGCTTCATGGAGCGAGCGAAGCACCGGCGGCAGATGCATGAGCACCATGGCCGACGCGACGACCAACTGCAGGAGAACCATACCAAACGCCACCGCGGCCGCCCTCACGACTACAGGCGCTTCCTCGCCGCGGCGTTTGCGAAGCATCATCACCACGCCGAACAGATGCAGCACGAGCAGCGCGGCGAGCGTGCGATGCGTCATCTGCACGTACACCGCGGTCGTGTCGACGCTCGGATTCACGCCACACCACGGGACCGTCGTGCACGCCACGGACGCACCAGGAAATTTTGCCGTCGATCCGCCGAGTGCGACCGCGAGGATTGCCATCGCCGCCGCCACACGGCCGGATCGGGCCGCGCGCGCGGAGCCGCGCTGTACCTTCGAGCTGGTTCCGCCAAGCGTACCGGCGCGAATTGCCGTCGTGGCAACGAGCGCGAGCAACGTCATGGCCACGAGCCAATGTGCCACCGTCGCCCAGGGCGCGTTCCCCATTTTCACGGTGACGCCGCCAAGCACCGCCGCAAACAACACAGCAACGACCGCGCCCACCGCGGAGCGGAGCACGCCACCCGGTCCGCTCACGCCTGCGTCACGCCGATGCCGAAACGCGACGAGCGCCATGGAGCTCACGGTGATCACGAGAATCGACGCGAGATACCGGTGGCTCACTTCGACGATGAGATCCGGCCGGCTGAGCGGCGGGAACCAATAGCCAAAGCATTTGGGCCAGTTGTCGCCGCAGCCCATTCCTGAGCCGGAGATGCGGACGATGGCGCCGAAGACGAGATGCAGACACGCCACCACCAGCGCGGCGATGGATAATCGTCGAATCGCCTTCATCTGATCGTGCTCGCTACAACGCCGGCGCCCGCGGTCACGGTGTGCATCGCACGCCACGTGAACAGAAAGACCACCGCGAGGGCGACCCCAGGGAGCACGGCCCAGGTGATCTCACCGACGCGCCGGATCACGGAGGTGGGCTGGCTACCGGCGACGCGCGCCGGCGAGATGACGACCGAACGTATGATCGCCAGTTGGGCGATCGAACAACACGCGACGGCAATCCAGAAGATCGCGTCAGCGAGTGGTAAGGACATTGGAAATCGGCTGGAAAATCGGCTGAAGGAGCAACGACGAAAGCTGCCCGGATGACCGGCAGGGGTCAACCGCCGCGTTCCTATCTGTGGAACGCTTGCAGAAAGCCTGTGGAACGCTGCTCGCTTCGGCGTGGAGGGCGCGCTACCATTTACCGATGAGCGATATGACTTCATCAGCAGGCGGCGTTCAGGGCGAGCTGCCGAGGAAACTCGGTCTCTGGAGCGCCATCGCCGTCGTTGTTGGCATTACGATCGGATCCGGCATTTTCCGCACGCCGGCCGGTGTGACCAATCGCCTTCCCGGGCCGCTCGCGCTCTTTATCGTATGGGGCGCCGGCGGCCTCGTTGCGATGTGCGGAGCGCTCAGTCTCGCCGAAGTCGCCGGGGCGTTCCCCGAGACCGGCGGCATCTTCGTCTTCATCAAAAAGGGCTGGGGACGTCTCCCGGCCTTTCTGTTCGGCTGGGCCGAGCTCGCGATCATTCGCGCGGCAGCCGTTGGCGCAATCGCCACCACCTTCGCCGAGTATATGCTTCGCGTCCTCGGCTTCGATCCGGGAATTGCGCCGTACGACGGCTGGGTGCACTACGTTGCGGCCGTTGCGATCGCCGTGATCGCCGGGCTGAACTACGTCGGCGTTCGCTGGGGCTCGCTGATTCAAAACGTGACAGCGGTCGCCAAGTTCTTCGGCCTGTTGTTCATCGTCGTGGCCGCGATCGCCATTGGTATTCCAAAAACGGGCGGGCATTTTACTCCGGTCAATCCGCCCGGAAGTTTCTCCATCGCGCCGTTCGGGCTTGCGCTCGTTTCCGTGCTCTGGGCCTACGACGGATGGGCCGACCTCGCGTTCATCGGCGGCGAGGTGAAGAATCCCGAACGCAATCTTCCGCTCGCGCTCATTTGGGGTACGGTGGCCGTCATCGCCATCTACCTCCTCGCCAACATCGCGTACCTGGGCGTCATGTCGGTGGAAGAAATCCGTCATTCAAAGCTGGTCGCCGCGGATGTTGCGCTGCGCCTCGTCGGTCCGGCCGGCGTCACGTTCATCGCGATCACGGTCATGCTCTCCACGCTCGGCACGCTCAACGGATCGATTCTCACCAATCCGCGCGTGTTCTTCGCGATGGCTGCCGATGGTCTGCTCTTCAAGAAGATCGCCGCGGTGCATCCGCGGTATCAAACGCCGCACGTCGCGATCGCGCTCACCGCGGTATTGGGCATCATCTTCGTGCTGCTCCGTACCTTCGAACAGCTTGCCGACACGTTCGTGACGGCGATTCTGCCGTTTTATGCGCTGGGCGTGGCGTCGATCATCGTCTTTCGCCGGCGCGGCGGAGCGGACTATAAGCCGTCGTTCAAAACGCCGCTCTATCCGTTCACACCCATTCTCTTCGTCCTCGCGACGCTCTATCTGCTGGCGAACGCCCTGATCGATCCGAGCAGTCGCTGGGCAACGCTGGCGGTGTTCGGGATCATCCTGCTGGGGATTCCTGTGTACTACGCCACCGTGGGCAGACGCTCGCGCTCGTAAAGCGCTGTAGCGAGTATTAGAAAATCCTCAAATTGATGTACTTCTTGGGATTCGCTTTGAAGTCGGCGAGGAGCGAGTCCATTCGCTGAAGCAGATGGCGCGTGTCCGTGTAGAGCAGCGAGTCGGACAACAGCTTGCCAACGGTTCCGTTTCCGCCCTGCGCCTGGACGAGAAGCTTCTGAAATTGCGCGTTCGTCGAGTCCACGTTGGCGGCGAGCCGCGCCGTGTTCTCGGTAGTCTGGCGCGCGCTGGCAACGATCGCGGCGAGCTGCACGGAATCGGCGAGACTGCTCACGTGCTTCGCGCCCTCGCGGAAGGCCTCGAGTGTCTGCGTGAAGTTCCGATTCTGTTCCGTCGTCATCTTTTGGAGTTGCGCCGAGAAATCCGCCGCCGCCGCCATGGCGCGATGGATGTCCTTGAGCGTCCCGGCCTGCACGACCTCGACCTCGAGCGCCTTGGTGAGCACCGACACGCTCCGGCCGATCGAGTCCACGTGATCCATGATCTCGTTGATGTCGGCGCTGGCCGGCCCGGGCGGCACCGTGTCGTTCTCGGCGTACGATGCTGCCGGCACTGGCGTAGGCGGCGTCAACGCGACGGCGACGTCACCAAAAATGCCGATCGCCTTGACGGTCGCCTTGGAGCCCTTTGGCACCTGGAACTTGTCGTCGATGCGAAGCAGGACTTCGAGATAGCCGTCACGACGCAGGATGACGTCGCCAACGTAGCCCACACTCACGCCGGCGAGCAGCACGGGCTGCCCCTGCTTGAGGTTTTGCCCCCACTCGAATCGGGTGTGCAGCGGGTAGCCCGACTTGAGTCCGCCGCGGACGAGCCACAACGTCCCGAGCAGCACGATGGCCACGGCGACCGTGATGAGAATGCCGACCGAGACTTCGTCGCGACGTTTCATGATTGCAGTAGGGGAAACAGCACCACCGCCGTCAGCGCATCCAGGACCAGAATCGTCACCGAGGCGAGCACCACTGCCCGCGCCGTCGACCGACCAACTCCCTCAGCTCCAGCCTCGGTAATGTAACCTTCATAGGAGCAGACGAGAGCGATGGCGATGCCGAACATCGCGGCTTTCAGGAGACTGTAGACCACTTGAAACGGAGCGAAGCCCAGTCGCAGCCCTTCGATGAACTCGGCGGGCGTGACGTCGGTGGCCTTGCTGGCCACGAGATACCCGCTCACCACTCCCGTCGCGTCAGCGAGCACGACCAGCACCGGCAACATGACCGCCGCGGCGAGAAGCCGCGGCACGATGAGAAACGCGACGGGGTCGTACGCGAGCGTTTCCAGCGCGTCGATTTGTTCGGTGACACGCATGGTCCCGATCTCGGCGGTCATGCGGCCGCCCACGCGTCCCGTGAGCACCAAACCGGTGAGCAGCGGTCCCAGCTCGAGGATGATCATGAGGCGCGTGGCCAACCCGATGATCGAGAGCTGCACTCCGGGCAACAACTGGGAGCGCGTCTGCAGCGCGATCACGCCGCCGATGAACGCGGCTACGATCACGGTGAGCGGCACGGAATCGACGCCGATGGTCTTCATCTGGCGAATCGTTTCCGGGATGTACGTGGCCGGATCACCAAACGCGCGCGCGATCTCTCGGAAGAAATACGCCCGCTGACCGATGTCGCGGAACAGGCCGATCCAGACACGCGCAACGCGACGGAAGAACTTGATCGACGTCCGCTGTACGACTGGAAATGTCTCGGTTTGCCGAGACATCAGGCCCGGATCGCTCAAGTGCGGACTCGAACGAGCAGCACGAGCCCGATCAATCCAAAAATCGCGCCCGGGATCCACGCGGCATAGTCCGCGGGAATCACGCCTTTGCCGCCGATGGCCTTGGTCAGTTGGATCATCAGCAGAAAGATCATTGTGGTTGCAAGGCTCACCGCGATTCCGTACGCCGAGCCACCCCGCTGGGTGCTGGTCGCCAGGGGCGCCCCGAATAGTGCGATGATCACGCACGTCACGGGCACGGCGATCTTCAGGGCCCGCTCGACCCGGGAGACATTGGCGTCGCCGCCCGACCGCTCGATCGCGTTGATGAACCGCGTGATCTCTCGATAGCGCATGTTGTGCGGATCGGGCGACTTCGACATCATCTCGGCCGGACGTTCCGTGAAATGAAGGTCGCGCGCCGACGCGAACGTGATTGTGAAAGCCGGCCCGGTGTCCGCAATGACGTTCAGCTCACCGTTGACCAACGTCCACGACGTTCCGGGATTGCGGTTCGGCACATACGTCGCCGTTTCCGCCGTCATCAGATAGCTCGGGTACGCCGGACCCGATCCCTTGCGCTCGATCTGCAGACTGCGAATGCGCCCCGAATCGGTGCGAAGCTCGAATGCCTTGTACACACGGCCATACTCGCCCCCAAAGGCGAAATTCCATCGGCTGGTGCCCACCTGCGCCTTGTCCTCCCGGAGGAGCTGCGACCGGCGCTGGTTCGTGATCGGCACGACCTCACTCAGCGCGAGATCCAGCCCGCATGCCAGAATCGAGCCCAGCATGATTGGAAGGATCAGTCGATAAAAGCTGATTCCTGACGCTTTCGCCGCCGTAATCTCGGCGTGGCGCGTGAATCCACCGATAGAAAACACGGTGGCGAACAACACGGCCGCCGGAATCACCATGAACATCGAATCGGGAATCCAGAACACGTAGCTGAGCGCGATGTCCCGCGTCGGAATGTTTCGGTTCAGGTACTTCTCGACGTTCTCGGCTAAATCCGTGACGACAAGCAGGAGCGGGAAGCCAAGTGACGTGACGACGAAGATTTTCCAGAATTCACTGAACACGTAGCGGTCGAGCGGACGCACGATTCTCACGTCGGCACCTCGCTGACCGACCGGCCGATGCCGACGCGTCGACCTTGCCGCCCGAACCACGCGCGCATGCCGTCGATGATCTCACCCGTGCGTCCGCCTCGCGACGTCACGCTTTCATTGCCCATCTGAACGATCAAAACGGAGCCGATGAGAAGGAAAACGATGTTGTCAGCCCACATGGCCCACACCGGCGAAATGATGTTCTTGTTCGCCAACGATTCGCCCCCGATGAGCCCGACATAATAGAGACCGAAGACTGCAAAGCTAACGCCAATGACGACGCCGACGCCGCCACTTGGAAAGCGCAGCGCGATCGGCGCGCCAACGATCACGAGCACGATGCACGCGGCGGCGAGCGAGAACTTCTTCTGAATCTCTACGGCATACCGATTCCGGCTATGACGAGCTTCGTCGAGCCGCATGTGCGCATCGGCGACGTCGCTCGAGATCACGACCTCGGCCAGCTTTCCGGTCGGCGTCGGGTTGGGCGTGACCGCCTGCACCGCGGCCGACGGATTGGGCACCGCAGCTCCGGGCGTCGGAACGACCGGACGAGCCGTTGATGCCGCCGCTCCGCCGGCGGACTGCGCCGCGCCCGCTCCGGGGAATTCCGCATTGGGCGGAATCTTGTTCCAGGGCACTTTGACGTACTGCGTTCCAACGAGCACGAACACCGAATCGGGATGTTGCACGCCGGCAGCCGGGGCGGGCTTTTTGGCCGGCGGACGCTTGGCGGTGTCCTGCGGCGCCGGTCGCTTGGTCGTGTCTTGCCGCGCGAGCCGCGGCACCTCCGCCGCGTGGAGCGACTTGACGCGAAAATACTTGGTAATCGCACCGCCGTATTTCGTGATCAGGTTGCAATACACCGCGCCGATCCCGCCCGCCTTTGGAATAGTTTTCGGTCGTGGCGCCGAGTCCATGGTTTTGTGCGCGGCCAACCGCCACACCGCCATGAGGCTGTCGTCGTGGGCCCGCCACACCTTGACGCTCGCGCTCTCGTAGTATTTCTGCATCTCGCACACGGACATCTCGCGCTCGCCCTTCGCCGTCGTATCCGCGTTGATGGGATCAAACGTGTTGCCGACGTCGCGGATCTTGAGCTCGTCGTCGGTGAAATAGATGCGATTGATCTGGCCGGGCTTGTCGTTGGCGGCGGTGAGCATCCATCCCGAGTACAAATGCATGGACAGGTCGCGCCGATTCGCGGCGAAGGCGAGCGTGCCGCTGTCGGCGTAGATCGTCTTTCGACGGTTGCCGTCGCTCACGTCATAGATCGTGACGTCGCGCATCCGCCCCGATTGATCCTCGGCGATATACCCCGGCCGGAGGTACAACTGGCTTTCTTTGATCGTGTTGATGACCTGCGGTCTGAGCGCGAAGGTGGGCTTGGTCCGGAAGATCGCCATCTGCAGCGTCGCGAGCTCGTGGTTGGCACGCGGGAGCAATTGGTCGTTGAACCAGAGCATGAAGAACGCGAGGAAAACCGAGGCGATGAGCGCCGGCCGCATGAGCGAGCGCGATGACATTCCCCCGGCCTTGAGCGCGGTGACCTCGTTCTCCGAGGCCAATCGGCTGAACGCGTAGAGCGTTGCCACGAGCACCGACATCGGCAGCGTCATGGCCATCGTGAACGGAACCGAGAGCACGAAGAACTCGGCGATCACGTGCCACGACAAGCCCTTTCCGACCAAGTCTCCGAAACGCCGGGCGATGTATTGGAGCAGCAGAAGCGACGTGAGCGCCGACAGGGCGAACACGAATGGACCGATGTGCTCCTTGAGGACGTACCGAGTGATTATTTTCACGGAAGGGACCGGACTGTCGCACGAACGCGGAACTTCAAGTATGTCACAGGGTTGTACGCCCGTGCCTGGCCTGTATATTCCACCCGCCACCCGTCCGAATTCAAGGTTTGTCCCGAGCGAAAGCAACGGACGCTCGAATGCGTGTGCTCGCCCGGCGGCCGCGTCCTTCGGCGGATTTTTACCCCACCTCTAGGGTTTGGTGCGACCACACCGTTCTGCGACGCGGTTTCTCGCCGTCTGCGCGCTCGTGGGTGCCGCATTTCCCGGGCTGCTGCATGCACAAGCGTCGCCGCCCGACACCCCCAAACGCCGCGCGGACTCGACTCGCGTCGGTACCTTGGTGCTTCCCGGCGATCTCCCGGTACAGCTGAACCTGCGCGCCACGCTCAGCACCGAGCGAGACCGCAATCTACGATGCACATCGCTCGAGGCGGGACAGATCAGCTCGATCTCCGGCTGCGGCGGCGGCTTTCTGCCCCCGACACCCGACTTCAAGTTCGCCATCAAGAGCGCCGGCATGATCGGCGACCAGCTGCACATCAACATCGATTACGACGCGCAACGTGAATTCGACGCGTCCAATGTCGTGTCGCTCTACTATCAGGGAAAACCCACCGCGCATCTGCAGCGCGTGGATGTCGGCAACATCACCTTCGCGCCTCCGCCATCCCGGTTCATCACGTCGTCGCTGCCGAGCGGGAACTACGGCGCGCAAACGACGTGGCAATTCGGCAAGCTGAATCTCAAGACCATTTTCGCCCGGCAAACGGGGAACATCGTCCAGAGTCAGACCTACGACATGGCGCAGCGCTCGGAGCAGCGCACCGGCCGCGACATTGCCGACTATCAGATCGAGCGGCTGCGATTCTTCTTCACGGTGGACCCGGCGCTCTTCGGCCGAGCATTCCCGAATGTAGATATTCTGAACCGCAATCAGCTGTCAGCGATTCGGTCGTCCCTGCCGGACACGCTGAGGCCCACGCGCGTTCTGCTCTACCGGCTGCAATTCGGCGCGCAGCCGCAAAATCCCAACGGGCCAAAGTTCATTCTCCAGGGCGACCCACCGGGGCGAGGCCAGACGTACGACCTGCTGCGGGAGGGTGTGGACTACATTCTCGATCCGTCGCAGCTCTGGTTCGCGCTCGTCCGTCCGCTCAACGAAAACAACGAGCGGCTGGTCGTTGCGTACAACGTGCGCTTGAACGGTCGCGACACCACCTGGGTGACCACGGGCGGCACGCCCGATCTACAGGCGACGACGGCGCACGTCCAGGTCGCGAATCTCGTGATGGACCCGAGCGTTGGGCCAACGTCGCCCGCGTTTCGCCGCGAGATTCGATCGGTCTATCGACTGGGCGGAGAAAACCTTGTGCGGCGGTCGGTGCAGGTGAGAATCGTCACCGGCAGCGGATTGCTCGAACATCCCATCGCTGGAAACGACGCGACGTTTCTGCAGATGTTCGGGCTGGCGCAATCCACCAATCCGTCGGAGTTCGATTTCGAGAATCGCATTTGGCCGCGGGTTGGCGATCCGGCCTTCAACCTCGGCGCCGGCGCCGCGGATATACGAAACGGGCAATCGCTCGACATCGCGCGCATCATTCGCGACTACTTCATCGTCTTTCCGTCGGCGCGTCCATTCGCACAGCGCGACTCCGGGCTCGTCGTCGCCGGAAATCCCACGAACTCTTTGATCTATTCCACGCCCGGCGAGTATCTCTACTCCACGCAACACCCAGCGTCCGTCTACCGATTGTCGCTCAAGTACGAAACGAGCGGCGCCGACGATGGCGGAGTGATCACGCTGGGGGCCACACAGATGCGCCCCGGCTCGGAACGCGTGCTGCTCGAGGGCCGCCCGCTCGTTCGCGATCTCGACTATCGCATCGACTACGATCTCGGCCGCATCGACTTCTTGCGGCCCGACACGTTGTTCGCGCTTCCGCGACGCGTGGAGGTTCGATACGAGGACAATCCGTCGTTCGCCGCGACGCCGATCACGCTGGCCGGCGTCGTGTCCGAGATTCCCGTAAGCCACGGGCTGTTCACGTTCACCGCGATCAACCAATCGCAGAGCACGCAATTCACGCGGCCGCAGCTCGGATTTCAGGGAAACTCAATGCTCACGGCGGGGGTCACCGGCCAGTTCAACTGGGAAGCGCCGGCGCTCACGCGATTGGTCAGCGCTCTTCCGTTCGGCAAAACAACCGCGACGTCGCACTTCTCGCTGCAGGGCGAGGTGGCGAGCAGCCGACCGCAATTCCTCGCCAAGAACAACGACCAGGCATTCATCGAATCGTTCGAGGGATCGAGCGGCATCTCGATCGCGCTGGGCGACGGCGCGTGGTACTACAGCAGCCTGCCCGCCTACGGACATACCCTCCGCGCACAGCTCGGCCCCGGGTTGCTCGAAACGAATCATGCCGCGACCCTCGCGTGGCAGACGTATCCGATCACCCCAACGGGACGGCGCATTCAATTCACGCGGAGCAACATCGATCCGCTCACTGTCTTCGCCGGCACCGGCGCCGAGTTTCCGGAACCGGTCCTGTGGCTCTCGCTGTTGCCGCTGGGTCAAGGCGGGCAATACAATCGCGCGACCAAGCAATTCAACTGGACGGTCGGGAACCGCCCCCCGGGACAGCGCTGGCGTTCGATTCGAACCGTCCTGTCGCCGGCCGGTCTCGACCTCACCAGCAGCGAATTGCTCGAGTTCTGGGCGCTCGTCGACACGAACGTTCCGAAGAAAAATGCAACGCTGGTGTTCGACTTCGGCGACATCTCCGAGAATTCACTCAGCTTCGCGCCCGAGACGCTGACGATTGTCCGCAACGGCAGCGGCAAGGCGGACAGCACCTTCACCGGAAAAACACTTCAAGGATTCGACCGGCTCGACAGCGAGCGCGATCCCTTCTCGCACGCGTTCAACGCTGACGTCAACGACACCGGTCTTCCCGGCGACGTCGTGGACTCCCTGATCGTGATCGACGGCGGCATGGTCACCAAGGTGCGGAACGTGCGCATCTGTCGCAGCTCGCTTGGAACCCTCGAAGTGCTCGGCGATCCGCGCGCGAATTGCACGGCGGGGAATGCGAGGCTCGACGAAGAAGACATCGACCAGGATAACTCGATGAACTTCTTCAGTAACCAGCGTGAGAGCGAACGGCTGCTGCGCTACGTTGTCGACCTCGGCGACCCGACGAGGTACAAGCGGCTCGGTGGATCCTACACCGACACGTTGATCGTGAACGGCGTTTCCGAAATCCGTACGCGGCGCTGGGCGTTGGTGAGCATTCCTTTCAAGACGCCTACCGATTCACTCAACGACGTCAATCGCCGGCGCATTCGTGCGCTCCGCCTCACGGTCGTCTCGGGCTCGGCGCAAACCAACGACGAGGCCACGCAGTTTCCGATTGCCGAGCTGCACGTGACCGGCGCGCCGTGGCTCGCGCGCAGCAACACCACGCTCGCCGGAGTCGCCGGCAGGCAACTCGACGTCGGCTTCGTCATCGCGTCGTCGATCGGCACGAACGACTCGAGCGCGGCGGTGGTGTACCAGCCGCCGCCCGGCGTCGTGGACCAAACAGATACGAAGAGCGGTCAACTGCAGGTGGGTCGTACGCAGATCAACGAACACTCCATGCGCATTCAGGCGGGCAACATGCCGCTGTATCGTCGCGCCGAGGCGTTCTTCCGGTTTCCGTCGGGCCCGCAGTTTCTGCTCGGCTTTCGGCAACTGCGTGTGTGGGGTCGCGGTCGTGGCAACGGGTGGGGACAGAACGGAGATTTGCAGATGTTCGTGAAGGTGGGCCGCGATGAGAACAACTTCTATCTCTACCGGGCACCGATGGAAGCAGGTCAGACTCAGGCCGCGTGGACGGACCTCGGGATCGACTTCAATCGATTCGTTGCGCTGCGCAACAAGATCGGCGCCGACTATCTGGCCGGGAAGAAAGAGTCGATCTCGTGCACGGGCGCGGACTCGGCGATCATCGCGGCATCGCCGTTGCCGGTCGGCGTCGTCTCGCACCGGTTCGCCGCGTGCGACAACGGCTACATGGTCTACACTGTCGACCCGGCCGTCTCGGCGCCCAACCTCGCTTCGGTGCAGGAGCTTGCCGTCGGCATGATTAGAATGAGCGCGAGCGGCGGCGCCTCGGCGATTCTGCCCGGCGATACGCTCGAGCTGTGGGTAGACGACATCCGCGCCACGCAGCCGCTCAATTCGTCCGGCGTTGCCGGCCAGGTGGGCATGACGGCCACCATCGCCGATCTTGCCGACCTGCGGATCAACGTCAGCAACCGCGATCCCAACTTCAGACAGCTCGGTGATCAACCGACGTTTCTCTCCGAGCGGAACATCGACGTCGCATCGACCGTTCACCTCGAGAAGCTATTGCCCAAAGGATTTGGCATCTCCCTGCCGCTGACGATTGTAAAAGTCTCAACATCCAACGATCCGTTGTATCTGACCGGGACCGACGTGTTGGCGAAGGGCATCAACGGCGTTCGCAAACCGCGGAACGACCAGACGACCTACAGCCTCACGGCGCGCCGCACGACGCCGGTGAACGGCGGCGTACTCGGGCCGCTGCTGAACAACCTGTCCGCGACGACCAGTTACTCAACGGGAATCGATCGAACGGAATACCAAAACGGAGACGCCAACAACTTCACGTTCGGGCTGGACTACCTGGTGACCGACGACAGCGCGCGTGCGTTGCACGTGCCGTCCTGGCTTGATGGATTGATGGGTGCGTTGCCGAGCGTGCTGCAAGCCGGGCCGGTGAGCGCCTTCCGCCAAAGCGCGTTTCGATGGAACCCAACGCAGTTGCGCTTTACGAGCGGGATCGCGCGCGGCACCGATCGTCGCGTCTCGTTCATTCAACCTGCCGGCACGCCCGACGATCAGCCGTCGGTGAGCTCGGCGCTCAGCCAATTGTGGCGGAACGGAAGCGTGCTCGAATTGCGTCCGACGAACGGGTTGAGTCTGCGGTGGGAGCTTCAATCAATTCGCGATCTGCGCGATTATGCCGACTCGAGCGCCTTCGGAGCCGTGCCCACACCGCAGCGCCAACGTATGTTCGGCGCCAACACCGGGTTCGAACGCGAGCGGTCGATGTTCTCGAGCTTCTCGTTCACTCCCACATTCTCTGCGTGGCTGAGGCCGCGCGCCGATCTCGGGACGCAGTACAGCATGCTGCGCGATCCGAATGTGCGTTCGCTCGGCGCGCTGCCGGGCGTCGTCGGCGTGGACAGCGTGCTCGCCGCGCGCGACTCGGCGGCAACCGCGTCGTTCACGAACTTGCCGCGGCGCATGACGGCGGCGCAGACCGGCAGCGTGGGAACCACGATCGATCTCGCCAAGGCGTTCGCGATGTACACGCGGGACTCGAGCGTGACGCGGCGGCTTGGCGGTGTCTTCGCTCCGGTGGACGTTTCCTACACACGCAGTTTGCTGTCGGCGCTCGACGCGGCGCCGGTCGGTGCGCCACTCTTGCTTCAACTCGGGCTGGGCGGGCCGGCAAGCTTCCGTCACGTGAACGGCGTCGATGCGACCACTGCCGGCGAGACCGGCACCGTCAACGCCACGACCGCGTTGCTCCTTCCGCTCGGGACGTCGCTCGTGAACCGCTATCGCCGAACAACGACGCTCAACTGGATCAGCCGTCCCGACGATCAGTCGCAGGCTCAAGTCGACGGCGCGCAAACCGTTTTCCCCGATGTCGCCGTGCGCTGGCAGTACCACCCGGCGGCGGGGTCAGCGGTCATTTCGAACGTCGATGCAAACGTCGGATATGTGCGGAGTGACGCGACGGTGTCCTTGCCGAGTCTGTTCAACGACTCGCCGCCGGAAATTCGGCATACGCATGTCGAGACCTTTCCGGTAGGCGGCACGGTGGTGTGGGCGGGCCGCGGCGCGATGAGCACGGGGGCTCGGTACAGTCAGTTGCGGCAGGTCGACAGCTTGCCGGGAAGCATTGCACGCACGAGCGGCAAGGAACTGAGCGTCGACGCGAGCCGAGCGTTTCACATTCCTGAAAGTTGGGGGTTGGGGCTGAGGAGCGATTTGCGCACGCGGCTCGGGATTCAGAACAGCCATAGGACCACGTTCGTGTTCGATCCCACCGGCGCGGTTCAGAGCCGTTTGCAGGACAACGGCCGCACGGCGTTCAATCTCACGGCGGACACGAATGTCCAGGACAACGTGGTCTTCACGTTTCTCGGGTCGCACGTGATCACGTTCGACAACAATCTCAATCGGCGCTTCGAGCAGACCCTCTTCTCGACCGTACTTCAGATCCAGTTCTTCGGGGCGGGAAAGTAATTCTGTGTGGCAAGAGCGGCGGATTCCCCTATACTGTACTCTCCAGCGAGACTTCATCGTGCGCATGCCCTTTATTCCGATTCTCTGTACTGCCCTCATCGCTCTCTCCGGCTGCGACAAGCTGAAGGATCGCTTTTCGGGACCGAAGACGCCGTTCGACGCGCAAGCGGCGATGGCGTACACGAAAGCGCAGCTCGACTTCGGTCCGCGAACGCCCGGGACGCCGGCGCACGACAAAGCGGCGGACTGGATTGTCGCGGAGATGAAGAAGCGCACCGACAGCGTATCCGAGCAGCGGTGGACGCAAACGACGGTGAAGGGCGTGAAGCTGCCGCTCCGGAACATTCTCGCGCGCTTCAACCCCAGCGCCACGCAGCGCGTGCTGTACATCACGCATTGGGACACGCGTCCCACGGCCGACGACGATTCGAATTTCGGCAACAAGACGCAGCCCATTCTTGGCGCGAACGACGGTGCGGCGGGCGTGGGGTTGTTTGTTGCGTTGGCCGACGTCTTCAAGAAGACGCCGCCGTCGGTTGGCGTCGATTTGCTGTTTACCGACGGTGAGGACTGGGGCGCGTTCGACGCCGACAGCTCCGGCGGCTATCCGGACGCGCTCTTCGGCTCGCAGTATTTCGCCAACCACTTGCCGTCTCCCGACTACAAACCGCTGTTCGGTGTGTTGTGGGACATGATCGCCGACGCTGATTTACAGATCTATCAAGAGGCGTATTCGGTGCAGAACGCGCCCGAAGTGGTGAACCGTGTGTGGCAGACGGCGTCGGATCTCGGGTACGGGAATTATTTTCTGCGCGAAGTGGGCAGTGAGATCACCGACGATCATCTGCCGCTGCAGAAAAAGGGGCTGCGCGTCGCCGATGTGATCGACCTGCAGTATGGTCCGCTCCCGGCGACCCACAATGCGTTGACGCCCTCGAGCCCAACCTACCACCACACCATGCAGGACACGTTCGACAAGCTGTCGGCCAAGAGTCTACAGATTGTGGGCGACGTGGCCGTGACGCTGGTCAAATAAGGGTCTCACCAGGTCTCAGGAGAACAGGTCTGAGGCTAGGAGTCTTGTCATCGACACTTGATTCAATCGAGTGTTGAGGGTATAATCGGGCGTCGGTATCGCCCGCCCCGGGCGGGCCGCTCGTCTCCGCCCGTCGCCCCGTATGCCCGGTTCCCGAGGGAAGCTCACGCTGGCCGCGATCGTGCTCGGCGTCGCGTCGCAGCGCACACACGCCCAAGTCCGCACCGAAATCATTCGCGGTCGCGTGACCACCGATAGCGGCATCGCCATTCCCGCCGCCACCATCTCGGCGACCATGGCGCCCGATCGCAACTTCTTCCAAGCGCTCTCCGACTCGGCGGGCCGCTACCTCCTGATCATTCCCGGCGGCACCGGCGACTATCTCGTCCACGTCGCCGCCCCGGGGCGCATCGCGTTCCGAAAGAGGATCACGCGCGACTCGCTCCCCAATCGCGCCGACTCCGTTTACGTCGTCGACGCCAAGCTCGCGTCGAACGTTCAACAGCTTGCGCCGGTTCGAGTGCAAGCCGCCAAACCCAAGCCGTCACGATCTACCGATCCCGGTCTCGAGGTCGGCGCCGCCGATCGCATCCCGGACAACTTCCTCGGCGCGCTTCCGCCGGAATTGATCGGCGATGTTGCCGCCACTGCCGCGACACAACCCGGAATCTTGGCCGTGAACGGCGGCTTCTCGGTGCTCGGGCTTGGCGCCGATCAAAACTCGACGACGCTCAACGGCATGGCGTTCAGCGGTGCATCGCTCCCGCGCGACGCGCCGGTGCGCGTGCGCGTCGCGACCGCGACGTACGATCCCTCCAAAGGTTGGTTCAGCGGAGCGAACGTCAGTCTCGAAGCCCAAACAGGCGGCGTGTATTCCTCGCGGCGGGCACACGCCACGCTCGATGCACCCGCGCTGCAGTTCACCGATCCGGTCTCGGCGCGGCTCGGGCAGCGATTCACGAGTCTGCAGGGAAGCATCGGTGGAAGCGGACCGGTCACGGCGAGCGATCGCTATTTCTACAGTTTTGGCGCGCAAGCGTCGCGACGCCTGGCGACGTCTGCGTCACTACTCGGCGCCGACGCCGATCTGCTTCGCAACGCGCGAGTTTCCGTCGACTCGGCGAGGCGTCTCGTGGGAATCCTCGGCGGCCTTGGCGTTCCCGTGTCTGCGAACGCGGCCCCGGCGTCGCTGACGTCGGACAATGCCTCGCTGCTCGCTCGGTTCGACAAGTCGCCGTACGACTGGAAGACGCTCACTCCGTCCAAAACAACGGCGGGCGTCACGATGTACGGCACCTGGACTCGAACGCAACCGCTGGCCGTGAGCCCCACATCGACTCCCGGACACACGGGCGAGCGCCGGCAGGGCATGGGACAGATTCAGGCGCTCTATTCAGCGTTCTTTGGCGACGATTATCTGACGGAGACGAGAAGCTCGGTGACCGTCTCGCGCGCGCGGTCAACACCGTACCTCGATCTGCCCGACGCCAGCGTGATCGTGTCGTCGAACTTCGCGGACGGCACCGGCGGCGTGAGTGCGTTGCGCTTCGGCGGCAACGGCGCACTCGATTCCGACGTGCGAACGTGGACGTGGGAGACGACCAGCGAGCTGCAACTCTATCCTCCCGGAAGGAGCCGCCATCGCGTGAAGATCAGCGCCGATTCGCGGTTTGACGGATTCGATTCCCAGGTCGTTCCCAACCGGCTCGGAAGTTTCACCTTCAACTCGCTCGCCGATCTCGCTGCGAATCGACCATCCGTCTTTACACGCACACTCTCATCGCCGGCGCGCACCGGGCAGGAGTGGAACGGATTCGCGGCAATTGGAGATCTCTGGAGCCTTTCACGAACGTTTCAGCTGCTGTACGGCGCGCGCCTCGAAGGGAACGCGTTTCTCAGTGCGCCCGACTACAATCCCGCCGTCGATCACGCCTTCGGCGCGCGAACCGATCACGCGCCCAACACGTGGCACGCGAGTCCGCGCTTCGGCTTCACCTGGGTGCGGCGCAATCCGGGCAACAACGGCGCGCTCTCGATCAATCGCATCGGGGCGTTCAACATCGGACCCACGAGCTACCTGCGCGGCGGGATCGGCGAATTTCGTGGAATGCTGGCGCCGTCGCTGCTCAGCGGCGCGTCCGCCGCGACCGGGCTTCCGGGCGGCGCTGCGACGCTTGCCTGTCTCGGTTCTGCAGCACCAACGCCCGACTGGAACGCGTTTAGCGCCGGCGCCGAGTCAATCCCGCGACAGTGCGCGGGGGGCGCGCCGGCTTCAACGTTCAGCGACGCGGCGCCCTCGGTTCAACTATTTGACCGCCGCTACACCGCGTCGCGCAGTTGGCGCAGCAACCTCTCGTATTCGTCCCAGCGCAAACGTCTTGCCTATTCCCTGGACGGAACCGTTTCCCTCGGCCTCAGTCAGCCGACGTCGGCCGATCTGAACTTTCGCAACACGCCGTCGTTCGTACTTCCACTGGAAGGTCGGCCGCTGTTTGTGCCTGTCACCGCGATCGACGCAGCGAGCGGCGGCGTCTCCTCGGTGCCGGCTCGCGTTGACGGCGCGTTCGGTCGCGTCGTGTCCAACCGCTCCGATGGTCGCGCGTTCGCGCAGCAGGCGACGATCACGATCGCTCCCGACCTCGCCGACGTCAGCGCGCTCTACGGATCGCTGTCGTACACGCTGTCGAGCATCAGATCGATCGAGTCGGGTTTCGACGGATCCACGTTCGGTTCGCCTACCTCGCGCGCGTGGGGGCGCGCGCCGCTCGACGCGCGCCATCAGTTCCTCTTTCGCGGCGGCTACGCGGCGAAGGGGGTCATTGCCACGATCTTCGGTCGAGTACAGTCGGGATTTCCCTTCACGCCGATTGTCGGCGGCGACGTGAACGGCGACGGGCTCGCCAACGATCGTGCGTTCGTGTTCGATCCAGCACACGCTCCTGACAATCCGCTCGGTACCGCACTCGGCTCGCTCGTCACCAATTCTTCGCCGCGCATTCGCGAGTGTCTCACGCGCCAGGCGGGAGCGGCGGCGGGCCGCGCGAGCTGCGAGGGTCCGTGGACCGCGCAGCTCAACGCGCAGCTCATCACCTCGTACGGCGCCATGCATCTGCCCAGGCGCATCTCGGCGATCGCCCTCACGCTCACGAATCCGCTCGGGGGAATCGATCAATGGGTGCATGGCGCGTCGCACCTGCGCGGATGGGGAACTCAGCCTCTGCCCGATCCGGTGCTCTATGATGTTCGCGGCTTCGATCAAGCCACGAGCCGATTTCGCTACGAAGTGAACCCGCGGTTTGGAAACACGAATCCGTCGGTCACCACGCTGCGCGCGCCCTTTCGAATCACGCTCGACGTGTCCCTCGACCTCGGCCGGCCAATTTTTCTCCAGCAGCTCGAGCGTTCGATCAAGCCGGGGCGAAACGGATATCCCGGACCGCGCCTCACGGTGGCGGAGATCAAGCGGCGATATGAGAGCACGAACATCGCCGATCCGTACGCGTCCGTTCTTCGCGAGGCGGATTCGCTGCTGCTTTCGCGCACGCAGACGGAGGCGCTGCAAAAGGTGCAGTCCGCCTATCGGCAGCGGATTGACACCCTCTGGCTTGGGCTCGCGACATATCTCGCCGCACTACCCGATCAATACGACGCGCCGACTGCGCTTGCTCGCCAGGAAGACGCAATCGCAAGCGCGCGGGAAATCACACGCGTAGACGTACGGAGCACCCTGCCCGGTATCCTGTCGCCAATCCAACTGCGGCTGCTGCCGTCAACGGCGCTCTATTACTTGCGCGCCGCCGAGCCGATTCAGAATGCGGGTCGAACTATCCGGCCGTAACTAGCCAGCATGGAAAGCGCGACCGTTCTACGGCCGCGCTTTTCCGTTGCTCACGTCCTCGGCCATCTTCACCGCGTTGTATGCGTTGACGATTCCACCGGTCACCGACAGCGAGCCGAAGTTGACTTTCGACGTTTCTGATCCCGGTTTCGTAACCATCTGGTCGGCGTGCCTGCTCACCGACGTCATGATGATTCTTTTCACGTCCGAGGCAGTCAGGTTGGGATAGTAGTCCATCAGCAGCGCGGCGAGCCCTGTCACGACTGGTGCGGCCATGCTCGTTCCGCTGTCGCGCTCGTACTGATTTCCGGGAACGGTGGAGAGAATGTCCACGCCCGGCGCGAACACGTCGACCTGTTCCTTTCCGTAGTTGGAGAAATTGGCGGCCAAGTTTTCGCCGCCCTTCCACGACGACGCGCCCACCTCGATCCAGTTCGCCGGGCGTCCGCCACTCAGATACGTCGTCGAGGGAAAATTTCGGCCTTTGCTCAGATCTGCACCGTCGTTGCCGGCGGCGTGCACCATCAGCACACCCTTCGAGTCGGCGTACTTCACGGCGTCATCCACCGCCGCCTTGTACGGCGAGTAGGCTTTGCCGAAGCTCATGCTGATGATTTGTGCGCCGTTGTCCACGGCATAGCGAATTGCGTTCGCGACGTCCTTGTCGCGCTCGTCACCGTCCGGCACGGTGCGGAGCATCATGAACTTCACTGCGGGCGCGATGCCATCCACGCCGACGCCATTGCCGCGCACGGCGCCGATGATGCCGGCCACGTGCGTGCCGTGTTTCGCGTCAGGACCCATCAGGTCCGCGTTGCCGTACTTCCGTTCGGTTGGATCGTTGTAATTGTCGCCCACGATCGTGCGCGGGTTGAACGCCGGGTTGAGCGCGTACTTGAGTTGGCCTTCGAGCGACGTGAGACCGTCTTGAATCGCGGCCGGCGTTGCGCCCTGGCTGTCGAGATCGAGATAGATCGCACGCGCCTGCGTGATGTCGGCGGACTTCGGTCGAAGCGCCTTGACGCGCTCGGTGGTCAACGAGTCCGAGCCCATGTTCAGCGGATCCTGCCGAATCGCATTCTTCAACACCGGAATGATCTGCTCCATCACTCCGGAAATCTGCCGATATGTGTCGACGTTCTTCTTGATGTCCGTCTGCTGCTTGGTGTAGTCGAGGTCGATCTGCTTGCAGCGCGCCGCGTCGGTGATCGCCGGCTGTCCGCCGGCGCCCGGCTGGTTGTGGCAGGCTGCGTACTGCCGCGTGACCTCGAACGTGTCGAAGCGGACGTCCTTCCCATCCTGGCCGCCGATGAAGTTCCAGCCGTGGATGTCGTCGACGTAGCCGTTGTTGTCGTCGTCCTTTGCGTTGCCGGCGACTTCCTTGGGATTCACCCACAGGTTGGCCCTCAAATCCGCATGCGCCGTGTCGATGCCGTTGTCGATGATCGCCACGAGGGTGGTGTGCTTGGGCGATTTTCCGGCGAGCAGCTCGCGCATGGCGCGCTCCGATGCAATGCCGGGAACATGGTCGCTCGACTCATCGAGTAGCTGCCAGTTCCGCGGCGCCTCGGCCAACGTTGTTGCGGGAACCGCGGTCGACATCGACGGTGCCGGCGGCGGCGCGCTGACTGCGGGCTGCGCGGGGGCCGGTGTAGTGGCGACGGTGGCCGGAGCGCCGCACGCGGAAAGCGCGAGCGACGCAAGAAGGAACAGCGAAGCGAACTTCATTTGTGTTGTGTGCGGCATCCCGTGGCTTCCCGTAGAGGAGGGCATCAACGAAGCATAACGCTCGACGCGAAGCTGTCGAATCGGAAGGGGTGTCCTTTGCGATTTCCTTACCCCGGCCCTACCCCCGCGCGATGTGGAAATTGAACATCGGGCTCTTGAATGTCCCAGAGAGGCGCAGCCAGATCGGAAGCAGCATCTCCGTGCCGCGCGCCGTGCTGATATTCCCCGTATCGACGATGTTGCGCCACCCGAACGAGCGCAGCAGGTCCGCCACGCGCGCCTTGGCCGCGGCGTCGTTTCCACTCATGAAAACGTCGTGCTCGCCTGGGAGGAGCGCCGGATTGACCATCAACGGCGCAGTCATCGTGTTGAGGGCCTTGACCACATGAACGTCCGGAAACGCTGCCTGGATCTGCTCGCCGATCGAGTCGGTGTTGCAGACGGCGAGCGTTGGCGGCATGCCGTGCGAGAAGTCGAGCGCATTCGACACGTCAACGAGCGGCTTGCCCTTCAGGTTCGCGGCGCCCGCGGCGGTGAGCGCGTCGACTGACACCATCCCCGACGTGCAATTGAAGACGATCTCGCCAAACGCGGCCGCGTCGGCGAACGTGCCGTGCGACGCCCTGTTGCCCTGTTCGCTCGCCCATTTGACCGCCTTCTCGTTCGTCGGTTCACGGGCGCCGAGCGTGACGTCGTGACCGAGTTTGACGAGCGCGCTTCCGATGGTCTGGCCAACGACGCCCGTGCCGACGATGCCGATGCGCATGACACCCCTCCTTCGCATTAAATGTCGGACAAGAGTGGAGCAACCGTGCGACCAAACCTCGCGCCGGTGGGAAGGGTTCCGGGCAATCGAAACAGTTCGACATCGCGCGAAAGCGAATGATGATTCCGGTTGGACGATGCCGCCTACCTTCGCTGCATGTCGCTACGATCTGATCACAAGGCGCTCATCTTCGTCGGCGTGGTTGCCGTGTTGGGCGCGGGAGTTCGAGTCGTGCGCGCAGCGGGTCGTGATTCCGTCACGGGTGCGCAGCCGGCGCTCGACGTGCAGGCGCGCGCGGCGGATTCAGCGGCGGTGGCGCAGCACGCTGCACGCGATGCGCGAAAATCCGGGAGGGGAGGCAAGGCATCGTCCCGAGGCGCGAGTGACACCACCCGTCGAGCACATCGGGACACAGCACGCAAGGCCGCGCCACCGGGTGGTCCGCTCGACCGACCCGGGCACATTGGCGGCAAGCTCGATCTCGACGTCGCGACGGCCAGTCAGATTGATTCGTTGCCCGGCATGAGTTCCGGCATGGCCAAGCGCATTGTCGCCGACCGAATGATGCGAGGTCCGTTTCTCACGCGCGATGGATTGCGTCGAGTGGCCGGCATGGGTCCGCGCTTTGTGCAGCAGATCGATTCGCTCGTCGTATTCTCGGGAACGTTCGTCGCGCCGTCGGCGACCGACACGACAATCCCACGCCCCAAACTCAAACGGTCCAAGACGCCTATGCGACCCTTGGCGCGGCGAACAACGGGGCCGCCACAAGCGCCGTCGCTCCGCGAAGCCGAGGATAGCTGCTAGCCGGCTCGGGGATGAGCGGCGTTGCGGCGGCGAGCGAGGTGAGTGCGCGCGACGCAATCACTCCGCGAATCACGGGCGAGATCTGGTCCCACACCTCGGTGATCTCGCCGCCCACGAAGATCTGCGCGGGGTTGAGCGTGTTGACGATCACCGAGAGACCGGCGCCGAGGTGGAGGGCGGTGGCGTGGAGGGCGCTCATGGCCTGTGCGTCGCCTTCCCGTGCGCGCGAGAGCACGTCGGTGATCGTGAGGCGTGACTCGTGGAGCAGGCCTCGCGTTGCTGTGGGAACGAATTCGTGCCCCAGGTATCGAGACAGCGTCGCGAGGTTGGACGTGTAGGTCTCGAGACAACCGCGTGCACCGCACAAGCACATGGGTCCGAGAGGATCAATCGGCACGTGGCCGAACTCGCCGGCGGAGTTGTTGTGTCCGCGAATGACCTCGCCGTTCACTACCACGCCGGCGCCGACGCCGTCGGACACGGTGACGTAGACGAAATCGCGCGGCGCGTCGTCGCCGCGTTTGCCGAGCCACATTTGGGCGAGCGCGCACGCGATGGGTGCGTTTTCAATGTGCACGGGAAAGCCGGTCGCCTCAGCGAGTGAGTCGCGGACGTCAACGTCGCGCCATCCGAGCTGCGGGGCGTGCAACACGCGTCCGGTGCGTTGGTCCACCATGCCGGGGACCACGAGCCCAATGCCGTTGCATTTGCCTACGGCGCGATGCGCCTTGAGGAGCTGGGCAATTCGTTTCGCGAGGGTGGCCACGAGGGCCTCGGGCTCGACGATCGTGTCAAACGTCTCGAGCGCGATCGGGTTTCCGTTGAAGTCCGCTAACATGAGGTACGTGCTGCTGAACCGAACGTCGATGGCAACAACGAGCCGGTCGTGCGTGCGGACGTGGAGCATCATCGGCTTGCGGCCGCGCGGGGAATCGACGGTGGTTCCTTCGTAGATGGAGCCGTCGTCGAGCAATTCGCTGACGAGCGACGTGACCATGCCTCGACCCACGCGCATTCGGCGAGCGAGGTCGGCGCGGGAGATGGGCTGGTGCTCGCGGACGAGGTTGAGAATGATCTGGCGGTTGATTTCGCGTGGCGTCGAGCGGGTGGCGCGGACGAAGCTGCGGGTGTTGATCTTTCTCATGGGGTGGGCCGCCCGATAAACATTTGGCGCGAGGGCGATGGGTCGTCGGTGCGGCGCGCCGGTTCTCGCTGGGCTCGGTTTTCGGGACTGCGACGGCGGGTTACGCGCAAAATCGCCTCCGGTATCTAACGCAAATCCGATTTTGTTCGTAATATGAACAAATGCGGCCAATCATCAAGTCGCCCCGCCGGACTCCCAGGTCATGAGACGGGGTCTGTACCAACCGCTCGCCCTTCACGAAGACCGGTTCTTCGACTCGGACCCTGCCGTCCGGTCGGCGGCCCGGACGCTGTACGCCGAAACGCGCGGGCTGCCGCTCGTCTGTCCGCACGGACACGTCGATCCCAATCTGCTCGCCGACAACGCGCCGTTCCCTGAACCTACCGCCCTGCTGATTCATCCGGATCACTACATCCTCCGGATGCTGTACGCGCGTGGTCTTTCAATGGAATCGCTTGGCGTCCCCACGCGTGACGGCACCGCGTACGAGCGCGATCCGCGGACGATCTGGCAGCGATTCGGCGACCACTACTATCTCTTCCGCGGTACGCCGACCGGCGCCTGGCTCGACCAGGAGCTCGTCGAGCTATTCGACATCCACACCAAGCTCGACGGCGAATCCGCGGCCTATATCTACGATGTGATCGCCGAGCAGCTCCAGTCGCCCGAGTTTCGCCCGCGCGCGCTGTTCGATCGGTTCAACATTGAAGTGCTGGCGACCACCGACAAAGCAACCGATCCGCTGGACGCGCATCGGCGAATTCGAGATTCGAGCTGGGGCGGCCGCGTGGTGCCGACCTTTCGTCCCGACGCGCTCTTCCGAATCGCCAGTCCGGGTTGGAACGACGAACGATCGGCCCTGGCTGCCTCGAGCGGGGAAGCGATCACGGATTTCTCATCGTTCGTCGGAGCGCTCGAGGAGCGGCGGCGCTACTTCATGTCGTTCGGGGCCACGGCCACCGACCACGCCGTCGTGGAACCATATACGGCTGTGCTTTTGCCGCGCGACGCCGACGAACTATTCCGCCGTGCGCTGAACGGAGAGGCCGGCGTGGACGATCAACGTCGCTTCGAAGCGCACATGTTGGTGGAGATGGCGCGCATGTCGGTCGCCGACGGGCTCGTCATGCAACTCCATCCCGGCGCGCTTCGCGATCACAATCATCTAATCGCCGACCGGTTTGGCGCCGACCGCGGCGCGGACATTCCGGTTCCGACCGAGTACACGCGAAATCTGTCGGCGCTGCTCAACGCATACGGCAACGACCCGCGATTCACGCTCGTGCTGTTCACGCTCGACGAGTCGGCGTACGCGCGCGAGCTCGCTCCAATCGCCGGCCACTATCCGGCGGTGCGTCTGGGTCCGCCGTGGTGGTTCCACGATTCGATCGAAGGAATGACTCGCTACCGCCAGCAAGTCACGGAGACCGCCGGCATCTACAACACCGCCGGATTCAACGACGACACGCGCGCCTTCTGTTCCATCCCGGCGCGCCACGATCTCTCGCGCCGGGTGGACGCGAACTTCCTCGGCGGCCTCGTCGCGCGTCACGTCATCGATCTCGATGACGCGCGAGTCATGGCCCGCGCGCTCGCCTATGAGTTGGCACGCGACACCTATCGTTTCGCCTCGTCGGACAATATTCCGATAGCGTCGTCCGTGCACGCGACCTCGGGTGCCGGATGACGAATCCCGCCACGCTCGACCGACCGTCGTCAGCCAACGCTGCTCGTCCAGCGGCGATCCGAATCGCCGAGCAGGACAACGTGGCGGTCGCCCTTCGCCCCCTCACGTCGGGTGAGCGCATCGACGTCGATGGACAGTCCGTCGTGGTTCGCCAGGACGTTCTGCCCGGTCACAAGATCGCGCTCGACGCCCTTGAGCCCGAGCAGATCGGGATCAAGTACGGCATTCCGATTGGCGTCGCCACGGCGCCGATCGTCGTTGGCGACTGGGTTCATTCGCATAATTTGCGGACATCCCTTTCGGGTCTCGTGGACTACGCGTATTCCCCCGTCGCTGACGCCCGTCCGGCGCGCAGCCGTCAGATGCCGACGTTTCAAGGCTATCGCCGCGCCGACGGGTGCGTCGGCACACGCAACGAGCTGTGGGTGCTCAACACGGTCGGCTGCGTGAATCACGCCGCCGAGCGTATCGCCGCGCAGGCGGCGGAACGCTATGCGGGGCGCATCGACGGAATCCACGCCTTCGCGCATCCGTACGGCTGCAGTCAGCTCGGCGACGATTTAAAGAATACTCAACGCGTGCTTGCGGGTCTGCTACGGCATCCCAACGCCGGCGGCGTGCTGATCCTGGGCCTCGGCTGCGAGAACAATCAGTTGAGCGAGTTGATGGCGCTGGCCGGAACCGTCGATCGCGATCGCGTCGAGTTCTTCAATACGCAGGATGTGATCGACGAGCTGGAGGAGGGGACCGGCGCGGTCGCCAAGTTGATCGAGCGGATCGCCGGCGACCGGCGCACCGAGTGTCCCGTCTCTGACCTCGTGCTCGGCCACAAATGCGGCGGCTCGGACGGGTTCAGCGGCATCAGCGCGAATCCGCTGCTCGGACGCATCGCCGACCGCCTCACGTCGCTCGGCGGCAGTGTCCTGCTCACCGAAGTCCCCGAGATGTTCGGCGCCGAGCAGTTTCTCATGAATCGCGCGGAGAGCGAGCCGGTGTTTCGCGGCATCGTCGCGATGGTCAACGACTTCAAGGAATACTTTCTCCGCCACAATCAATCGATCTACGAGAATCCATCGCCCGGCAACAAGGCCGGCGGTCTCACGACGCTCGAAGAGAAATCGCTCGGCGCGATACAGAAAGGCGGGCGCGCGCCAGTGAGCCGCGTACTTCGCTACGGTGATCGAGTCAGCGGTGCCGGGCTCGCACTGCTCGAGTCGCCGGGCAACGACGGCGTGTCGTCTACGGCGATGGTCGTGAGTGGCGCGACCGTTCTGCTATTCACCACAGGTCGCGGGACGCCGCTCGGCTTTCCCGTGCCGACGATCAAGGTCTCCTCGAATAGTGAGATCGCCGCGAAGAAGCCGCATTGGATCGACTTCAACGCGGGTGCGCTGCTCGACGGAACGAAAAACATGGCGCAGCTGGAGGACGATCTGTTCGCGACCGTCATCGCTGTCGCGTCTGGAACGCAGCTCGCCAACAATGAGAAGAACGGCTATCGCGAGATCGCGATCTGGAAGGAAGGGGTCACGCTGTAAATGGATGCGCGGCCACGGCTGTCTCGCAAAGTCGTCGCCTCCCTGGCGGCCGCGCGGCAAACCACCGCCGAGCTTCCATCCGCTGCGATGCTCGCGCTGACCGAGCGGGTCGTGCAGTTCGGAACAGGCGCCTTCTTGCGCGGGTTCGCGGAGTATTTCATCGACGACGCCAATCGGCGCGGCGAGTTCAATGGCCGCATTGTGGCCGTCTCGTCGACCGGCAGTTCGCGTGATACCGCGCTCAACGAGCAGGACGGTTTGTTCACGCTCGCGATACGCGGCGTGGAGCGGGGAAGCCCGTGTGAGCAGTATCGTGTGATCGGATCGTTGAGTCGCGCGATCTCGGCGCGCGACCAATGGGCCGACGTGCTCGCGGTCGCGCGCGATCCGGCGATTTCCCTCGTCATATCGAACACAACGGAAGTCGGCATTGTTCTGGATCCCACTGATGCGTACGATGCCAATCCGCCACGCAGCTTTCCGGGAAAGCTCACGCGCTTTCTCGCCGAGCGCGCGCAGGCGTTCGACTATGATGAACGGTGTGGTCTGATCGTCCTGCCCTGTGAGTTGATCGAGGAAAACGGGACGAAGCTTGGCGTCATCGTGCGCGAGTTGGCTCGGCGTTGGAAGTTGGACCGGCGGTTCCGCCAATGGGTTGATCAGGCCGTCGTGTTTTGCAACACGCTCGTCGACCGGATCGTTCCGGGCATCGTATCGGCCGACGAAGCGGAGCGTATGGCGTCGGCCGCGGGGTACGACGATGCGCTCCTCACGGCCTGTGAACCGTACGCATTGTTGGCGATCGAGGGTCGTGAGGACCTGCGCGACCGCCTCGCGTTCGCCGGCGGCGATCGACGGATCATCGTGACGACGGACATCGAGCCATTTCGTGAACGCAAAGTCCGCATTTTGAACGGCGCGCACACGATCCTGGCTTCGGTCGCGTTGCTCGCCGGGCTGGACACTGTGCGCGACGCGTGCGAAGACGACCGCGTTGGGCGCTATCTCAGGCGCGCCGTGTTCGATGAGATCGTGCCTGGTGTCGATTCGCCGGACGCCGACGTGTTCGCGTATGAAGTGCTCGAGCGCTTTTCGAATCCATATGTTCGCCACGCGCTGATCGACCTGACGTTGTACAACACGACGAAGATGCGCGTCCGCGTTGTACCGTCGATCGTGTCGTACCATGAGCGGACGGCGCGCGCGCCCGCTTCGCTCGCGTTTGGCTTTGCGGCCTATCTGGAATTCATGCGTGGCGACATTCAGTCCGGGCGGCGCACTTTAGGCCTGGCCGTTCCCGAGGATTCGTCCGGAGACCGGGTCAGCGCTGCATGGCTCGGCGTGGACGTCGAATCGGACACCGCGCTCGCCGAATTGGCTCACTCCGTCTGCGCGGATCGATCCTTGTGGGGCACCGATTTGACGGCACTCAATGGGTTCAGCGACGTCGTCGTGGAACATCTCCTTCGCATTGTGCGCAGCGGCGTGATGGTCGCGTTGGACGCGCATCTCACCGAACCGGCTACCACCTGACATGACGACCGGATTTCATTCCGCGAACGATGTGCTCGCACGGTTGCGGGCGGTGCGCGTCGTGCCTGTGATCACGATCGACGATCCCGGCGATGCGGTGCCACTTGCGCGCGCGTTGACCGACGGCGGCCTCTCGTGCGCGGAGATCACCTTTCGCACGCCTCGCGCCGCGGATGCGTTGCGTCGCATCACCGCCGAGATGCCGGACATGTTTGCCGGAGCCGGCACAGTGCTCACGCCTGCACAGGCGAAACAGGCTCGCGACGTTGGGGCGCAGTTCGTCGTCGCGCCGGGGTTCAATCCGCGCGTCGTCGACTATTGCCTGGAGCATGACATCCCCGTGTATCCGGGCATCGCAACGCCAACCGAAATCGAAGCAGCCCTGGAGAAAGGACTTACGACCCTCAAGTTCTTTCCCGCTGAGCCCATGGGTGGGCTGGCGCTTCTCAAGGCGATCGCTGCCCCGTTTCCGGATCTGAGCTTCATGCCGACCGGAGGAATCAACGCGGCGAACATTGCGAGCTACCTCGCATTCAAGCGCGTTGTCGCGTGCGGCGGGTCGTGGATGGCGCCGACGGATTGGATCGCCGCGAAGCAATTCGATCGGATCCGCGACGAGTCGCGTCGCGCGTCCGACATCGTCAACGGCAGGCCGCTCGGGGTGACGGTATGACCCGCGTCGTCACGCTTGGCGAAGTCATGCTGCGGCTCAAGTCGCCCGGTTTCGAGCGATTGTTTCAGCAACCCATGCTGGAGGCGACGTTCGGCGGCGCCGAAGCGAACGTGGCCGCGTCGCTCGCGCAGTTTGGTGTGGATGCGCGATTCGTGACCGCCATACCGGCGAACAACGTTGGCGACGCGTGCATCGGCGCCCTCCGCGCGCTCGGTGTGGATACATCAATGATCCGGCGTCAGGGCGAGCGACTCGGCATCTACTTCCTGGAGAACGGCGCGAATCAGCGGCCGTCGCGCGTCACGTACGATCGCGCCGGGTCGTCGATTGCCGCGGCAAAAGCGTCGGACTTCGACTGGGACGCCGTGTTCGACGGCGCCGACTGGTTTCACGTCAGTGGCGTGACGCCGGCGATCAGCGCGGGCGCAGCGGAGTTGTCGATCACCGCCGCCCGTGTCGCACGCGACAAAGGCCTGATCGTCTCGTGCGACTACAACTATCGCAAGAATCTCTGGAAGTATGGAAGGAAGGCACCCGATGTCATGCGGGAATTGGTCGGACTCGCGCACCTCGGAATCGCGAACGAAGAGGATTGTCAGAAGGCGCTCGGGATCGACGTGGACGTCGACGTCGGCAGCGGCGCGCTCGAGCAGGACAAATACCGTATGCTGGCCGAGCGGGTGCTCGCGGCATTTCCGAACCTGCAGCGTCAGGTGATCACGCTGCGCGAGAGCCACAGCGCCGATCGAAACGGCTGGAGCGCGGTGATGCACAATCGCGATGCGTTTCTGTCGAGCCGGCACTACGACATCACCGACATTGTTGATCGCGTCGGCGCGGGCGACTCGTTCGCCGCGGGAATCATTTACGGGCTTCGGGCGCATTGCGACGACGATCAGCGCGCGCTGGAGTTCGCCACGGCCGCGTCCTGTCTCAAACACTCGATCCTCGGCGACATTAACCGCGTGAGCGCGGCGGAGGTCGAAGCGCTGATGTCCGGAGACGCGAGCGGCCGGGTGCAGCGCTAATGAGCGGCGAGCGGATCGGCGCCAAGATCGGGCACTATCGCTGGACGATTTGCGCCCTGCTGTTTTTCTCGACGACGATCAGCTATGTCGATCGCCAGATCATCGGCATTCTTGGGCCGTCCCTGCAAGCGGATCTGCATTGGAACGAACAACAGTTCGGCGACGTCGTCTCGTGGCTCACGATCGGCTACGGACTCGGCTTCCTGTTCGCCGGACGCGTGATGGATCGGTTCGGCACGAGGAAGGGGCTCGGTGGCTCGATTGTGATATGGAGTCTGTCGGCGATGGCGCATGCCTTCGCGCGCACCACGGCGGGATTCAGCGCGGCGCGCTTCGCGCTCGGACTCGGCGAGTCCGGAAACTTTCCGGCGGCGATCAAGACAGTTGCGGAGTGGTTTCCGGTGCGCGAGCGAGCATTTGCGACCGGGATTTTCAATGCGGGATCGAATGTCGGTGCGATCGTCACGCCGATCATGGTGCCATGGATCGCGCTCACCTGGGGTTGGCGCGCGGCCTTCATCGTCACGGGATCGCTCGGCTTTCTGTGGCTGATCGCGTGGACGCTCATCTATCGGTCGCCGCAGGACCATCCGAAATGCAGCCCAGCCGAGCTCGCGCACATCCAGCAAGATCCGACGGAGCCGAGCTTCCCGGTCAAATGGACGCAGCTCATTCGGTATAGGCAGCTGTGGGCATTTGCGATCGGAAAGTTCATGACCGATCCGATCTGGTGGTTCTATCTCTATTGGCTGCCAAAGTTCCTCGACGCGCGCTACGGGATCAAGCTCGCGCAGGTGACGGCGCCGCTCATTGTGATCTACGTGCTTGCCGACGTCGGCTCCGTCTACGGCGGATGGCTGTCGGGTGCGCTCATCAAGCGCGGCTGGTCGGTGAACGCCGGGAGAAAGACGGCGATGCTCATCCCGGCGCTGATCATTGTTCCCACGATGTTCGCCCCGGCGGCGACCAACATGTGGCTGGCCGTGACGATCGTGGGGATCGCTGCCGCGGCCCATCAGTGGTGGTCGGCAAACATCTTCACGCTGACGAGCGACATGTTTCCCCGCTACGCCGTCGGTTCGGTCGTCGGCATCGGCGGATTTGCCGGCTCCCTTGGCGGCGTGCTCTTCCAGCGCGGCACGGGTTGGCTGCTGCAGCGCAACGGCAGCAACTACACGCCGGTCTTCCTCGTGTGCGGGCTCGCGTATGTGTCGGCGCTGTTGATCATTCACCTGCTCGTTCCGCGGCTCGAGCGTGCGACGTTGCGGCCCGAAGGGCTGGCGTAGCGTGCGACGTTCGCGCGTGAGAACTGGCATGTTGGTCGTCATCGCGGCGGCCGTCTCGGCACTCGCGCTCAATGCGCAGGCCGGTAATCCCAATCCAATGGATTCCATTCGGAGATTGCCGTCCTATCGGTCGGCGTTCGACACGACGACGCTTCTGGCCGCCGCGCGCGTCGCCAAGCTTGCGCCGTCGGCGCAGCAGGCGTGGAATGCGTATCTCCAACGGTCACGGGCGCTGCACGTGCGCGACACCGCCGCCATGGGCCGGGAACTGCGCACGGCGGGTCGGACAACGATGCTCCGGGCGCCGTACACCCACGACTTTTCAGTCAAACCGTCCATGACGTCCGCGTGGTTCGCGACCGACACCGCGCGTCGAATGGCCGAAGTGATCCTGAGTTTCCAGGCGCCCAATGGCGGATGGTCCAAGCACGTGGACTTCACGAAGCATGTGCGGGCATCGGGTGAGAGCTATTTCGCCGAGGACTCGACCTGGACATGGATCTCGACGATCGACAACGACGCCACGACCGAGGAAATCCATTTTCTGGCGCGCGAGAACACGGCTCGACGCGACGCTCGGTATGAGGCCGCAATTGTGCGCGGGATCGACTACCTACTCGCATCACAATATCCGAACGGCTGCTTTCCGCAGATCTATCCGCTCGAGGGCAGCTATCACGACGCCGCCACGTTCAACGACGGCGCGACGACGAATGTTCTTCGCGTATTTCGCGAAATCGTCTCAGGCGTGTATCCGTCCGCCACACAAGCGCAGCGAGCCGCCGCGGCGACGGCAGTGGCTCGGGGTACGGAATGCATTCTCGACGCACAGGTGTCGGTGCGCGGTACGCTCGCCGCCTGGGGCCAGCAGCACGATCCCATCTCGCTGCATGCCACGAGCGCGCGCAGTTACGAGCTCACCTCGCTAACGGCGCTCGAGAGCGCGTTGATCCTGGAATATCTGATGACGGATCCGTCGCCAAGCGATCGAGTCGTACGCGCCGTGTATGCAGGCGTCCAATGGCTGAAGGCGGTTCCGCTCCACGGCCTTCACTACGCCGACTACAGGCTGACGAAACAGACGGACGCGCCGCCGCTGTGGGGACGTCTGTACGAGATCGGAACCAATCGCGTCATCATGGCGAATCGCGACGGCGTGAAGCTCTACGACTGGGACAAGCTCACCGATCGCCGTTCCGGTTACGGTTGGTACACAACGAAGCCGGCTGAAGCGTTGGCGGCGTTCGCGCCGTGGTCGCGCGCACATCCGCGAAAGGGAGCGAGCGAATGACCGATCGTCGAGAGTTCCTTCGACACCTGAGCGCGAGCGCCGTGCTCGCGTCGCCGCTCGCGGGCCTGGTGAGTCGTGCCGGGGGCGTAGGCGTTGCGGCGCAACAACAATCACGGGGATGGGACCTCGTCCCCGAAATTCTTGCGCGCATCGTGCCGCCGACTTTCCCCGAGCGCGATGTCGACATTACACGCTACGGCGCGCGCTCTGGTGGCACCGACTGCACAGAAGCAATTCGCTCGGCCATTCGAGCGTGTGCAGCGGCCGGCGGCGGACGCGTCGTCGTGCCGGCGGGCCGCTTCCTCACGGGGCCCGTGCACCTGTTGAGCAACGTGAACCTGCATGTGGATCGCGGCGCGACGCTCGCATTCAGCCAGAACCCTGCGCACTACCTCCCGGCGGTTCTGACGCGGTTCGAAGGAACGGAGTTGCTGAACTATTCGCCGTTCATCTACGCGCTGGATCAGGAGAACATCGCCATCAGTGGAGAAGGCACGCTCGACGGTCAATCCGACTCGGCGCATTGGTGGCCGTGGAAAGGCAGCGTGGATTTTGGTTGGGTGAAGGGAGCCCCGAACTACAACGCCTCGAGGCAGCGCCTGCTCGCGATGGCTGAACACGGCGCGCCAGTGCAGCTGAGGACGTTTGGCGACGGCGACTATCTCCGCCCGAATTTCGTTCAGCCGTATCGCTGTAAGAATATTCTCATCGAAAACGTCACGATCATCGGCTCGCCGATGTGGGAGCTCAACCCGGTTCTGTGCCAGAACGTCACGATCCGCGGCGTCAAAATCGACAGCCACGGTCCGAACAACGACGGCTGCGATCCGGAATCATGTCGCGACGTGCTTGTCGACCGGTGCGTGTTCAATACCGGCGACGACTGCATTGCCATCAAATCGGGCCGCAATGCCGATGGCCGCCGCGTCAACGTGCCGAGCGAGAACATCATCGTCCGAAACTGTGAGATGCGCGACGGGCACGGCGGCGTCACGATCGGCAGCGAGATCTCGGGTGGATGCTGGAACGTGTTCGCGTACGACTGCCGCATGGACAGCCCGCGACTCGATCGCGCGCTGCGTCTCAAGAACAACGCGATGCGAGGGGGTCTGCTGCACAGCATCTATATGAGAGATGTCGTGGTTGGGCAGGTGGCCGACTCAGTTCTTTCGATCGACTTCTTCTATGAGGAAGGTGACAAGGGGCCATTCACGCCGATCGCCCGCGACATCGAGGTGCGGCACGTGACGAGTCGCAAGAGTCCGTACGGCGTGTACCTCCGCGGGTTTGCGAACGCCCCAATTGAAAACGTACGCGTCATCGATTGTGCCTTCGAGAACGTCGCGAAAGGAAACGTGACGGAGAATGTCCGCGGGCTGGACTGGACCCGGACGACGATCAACGGGGCGGCGGTAAAATGACTGCGTCGCTATTCAGATCATTCGGGACCGACATGCGGACGCCGCGATCGCTCTTGCTTGCGGCGCTCGCGCTCCCGATGACCGCCGTTGCGGCCCAATCCCGACCGTGGTCGGTGCGCGTTGCCGAGACGGCAATGCGGCGAAACGCCGTCATCTATGAAAAGTGGGACTATACCGCCGGTCTCATGCTCGTGGCGCTTGACCGTGTGGGGACAGCGACCCACGACGCCAAGTATGCGGCGTACATCAAGAAGAGCATTGATTCTCTCGTCCGCCCGGACGGCAGCATCGCAACCTACTCGGCCGCCGAATACAACCTCGACCAGATCAACGAAGGGCGCGCGCTCTTTTCGTTGTTCGATCGGACGCAGGAGACGCGCTACTCGCGTGCCGCGGATCTCCTGCGCGAACAATTGCGGACGCAGCCCCGCACTACCGAGGGCGGCTTCTGGCACAAGAAGATCTACCCGCAGCAAATGTGGCTCGACGGTTTGTATATGGCCGAGCCGTTCTACGCGGAGTATGCGGCGCGCCATCGGGACACCGTCGCGATGAATGACGTCATGCGGCAGTTTCTCCTCGTGGCGCGTCATCTTCGCGACCCGAAAACCGGATTGTACTACCACGCATGGGACTCGGTCCGCGAGCAACCGTGGGCCGACCACACCACGGGTCTCTCGAAGAATTTCTGGGACCGTGCGGTTGGGTGGTACCTCATGGCCGCGGTTGATGTGTTGGACTACGTGCCCAAAACGCACCGCGATCGCGCTCAGCTCATTCGCGTCGTGCAGGAGCTCGCGGGCGCGGTCGCGCGAGTGCAGGACCCGGTGAGCGGTGTGTGGTGGCAGGTGCTCGATCAACCGAACCGGGCGAAGAATTATTTCGAGGCATCGGGTTCGTCCATGTTCACGTATGCGTTCGCGAAGGGCGCGCGCCTGGGATACCTCGCGCCAAGCTATCGCCCCCTCGCAGAGCGGGCGTTCGACGGAATGGTGAAGAACTTTGTCACCGTCGAGCCCGACGGGTCCGTGACCATCACCAACATTTGCAAGGTGGCCGGGCTTGGCGGCACACCGCCGCGCGACGGATCGTACGAGTACTACGTGAGCGAGCCGGTCGTATCCAACGACTACAAGGGTGTTGGCGCGTTCATTCTCGCGGCGCACGAGCTGGGCCGATGAGCGTTCTCGAACAGTTCTCGCTCGCCGGCAGGCGCGCGCTCGTCACGGGTGCGAGTCGCGGACTTGGCCAAGCGATGGCCGAAGGACTCGCCGCCGCCGGCGCCGACATCGTCTGCGCGAGCTCGAAACCGAACGGCGCCGCGGATACTGCGACCGCCATTCGCGACCTCGGCCGTGACGCGTGGACAGTGCACGCCGATCTCGCCGATCGTGAGCAACTGTTCGCGATGGCCGCCGAAGCAGAGCAACTCGCCGGGCGGATCGACATCCTCGTGAACAACGGTGGGTCGATCGCGCGCCACGCGGCCACGGACTTTCCCGCGGCCGAGTGGGATCGCGTGCTCAGCACCAACCTCGACGCGGTCTGGCTGCTCAGTCAGCATTTTGGGCGCGGAATGGTGGAACGCCGCTCGGGCAAGATCATCAACGTCGCATCGCTGCTGTCGTTCAGCGGCGGGGTCACCGTGCCGGCATACACGGCCAGCAAGCACGCGGTCGCTGGTGTCACGAAGGCGCTCGCCAATGAGTGGGCAAAGCACAACGTCCAGGTCAATGCCATCGCGCCGGGATATTTCGACACCGACAACACGCAGCGATTGCGCGACGATCCTCAACGTTTTGCCGAGATCAACGCGCGCATTCCCGCCGGGCGATGGGGAGATCCGCCGGATCTCGCCGGCGCCGCGGTATTCCTCGCCTCCGCGGCGAGCAACTATGTCAATGGTCACGTCCTCGTGGTGGACGGCGGCTGGATGGCTCGCTAACACGGAACTGACATGCATCCATTGCCCGACGCGCAGCGCACCAAGCAACTCACGACCGACGAGCTTCGGTCCGGATTTCTCGTGCAGGGTCTGTTCAAGGCCGGCCACATCACCCTGCATCACATCGATCTCGATCGCGTCGTTCTCGGCGGCGCCGTGCCGCAGGGCGAAGCACTGCGCCTCGAGGCACCACAGTCGTTGGCCGCCGAGTACTTCGCCGAGCGCCGCGAAATTGGAATTCTCAATGTCGGCGCGCGTGGTGCCATCACCGTTGACGGCCACCGCTATGGAAGCGAACCGCGCGACGTATTGTACGTCGGGCGCGGGAGCAAGAAAGTTGTGTTCGAGAGCGACGAGGCGGCGCGGCCGGCGCGCTTCTACATCGTGAGCTATCCCGCCCACGCGAGCTATCCAACGACACGCGTCGCCGCCGGATCGGTGGGCGCCGCGGAATTGGGCACATCGGACCGCGCGAATCGTCGACAGCTCTCGAAATACATCCACCCCGGGGGCGTGCAGAGCGCGCAGCTCGTGATGGGTGTGACAGAGCTGATGCCGGGCAGTGTCTGGAACACGATGCCATCGCACACGCACACGCGGCGCACCGAGGTCTACCTGTACTTCAATCTGCCCGACGACGCCGTCGTCGTGCACATGATGGGTGAGCCGCATGAGACACGGCATCTCGTCGTTCGCGACGAGGAAGTCGTCCTCTCTCCGTTCTGGTCGATTCACTCTGGATGCGGCACGAACAACTATGCGTTCTGTTGGGCAATGGGCGGAGAGAACCAGAATTTCACCGACATGCAGGCCGTCGACATGAGGGAACTGAAATGAGCGCGAATCGTCTCCTGGTCCCGTGTGCGGTCGTCGCGTCACTGCTTGCGCTCGGGCGTGCGGGCGCACAGACCGCGGCGTCCGGCGTCCTGGTTCGCGCTGTGAATTCGCTGCCAATTACACGATCAGACGAGACCATCGCCATTCGATGGGCTGATGTTCTCGCCAAACTCCCGCAGGCGGCGCCAGGCAGGGTTGTCGTCATGGATCCGGCGTCCGACCGCGAGGTCGTCTCGCAGGTGGTCGACAACGACGGTGACGGCACACCGGACGAGCTGATCTTCCAAGCCACGTTCCCGCCGGGAGACGCGAAGCAATTCCTGATCGAGGTCGGGACGCCGAAGGCGAAGCCGGACAAGGTGCGCGTCTACGCGGCGCACATGATGCCGCGCGACGACGTCGCATGGGAGAGCGATCGTATCGGCTACCGGATCTACGGCCAGGGCCTATGGAAAGTGGATTCGTTGTTGAGCAGCGGCGTGGATGTCTGGGTCAAGCGCGTGCGCGATCCCATCGTGGAGAAGTGGTACGACAAGGGACACGATCTCTATCATCGCGATGTCGGCGAGGGCGCCGACTTCTACGACGTCGGACAGACGTTGGGCGCGGGCGGAACGGCGATCTGGCGCAACGACTCGCTGTATCGCGCGTGGAATTTCAAGAGTCAACGGATCATCGCCAACGGTCCGGTGCGGGCGATCTTCGAGTTGCAGTATCAGGCGTGGGATGCTCCCGGGTTGCGTGTCACGGAGACCAAACGAGTCGCCATCGACGCCGGACAGAATCTGAATCGAGTCACGAGCATCTTCCGCGCAGAATCAGGCGGGCCGGATATTCCCTGGGCCACGGGGTTGGTGAAGCGAAAGGGTGTGATTGGTTCCGAGAGCAAAGCGCAGTCATGGGCGTGGTTGTCGATGTGGGGTCCGGTAAATCCGAAGGACGGTGGCCACGGCGACCTCGGGACCGCTGTCCTCATGCCGCGCAGCGACGTGAGCGACTGGAAGGAGACCGGCGATCACTACCTCGCGATCTCCCACACGCGGTCGGGCCAGCCGGTGACGTACTACATCGGCGCGGGCTGGACGGACAGCGGCGACTTCCGCGACGTGCGCGACTGGTGGAACTACCTCGACCAGGCGGCGCAGCGATTCGCCTCGCCAATCATCGTCACGTTCGTCGACCGTTCTCGAAGCGCCGGGCGCTAAGGAGCGATCATGCTGAAACGCGTAGCGCTGTCGTCCGCCGCGTTCGTTGCTGCCCTTGCGAGTTCGGCGCACGCGCAGGACACGCGGACGGTCGTCGAGCCGCACATTCCTGCGGCGTGCGTCGCGATGTCGGCCGAGCTTGTGCCTGTCGCCGACACGACGCTCGCCGAATCGGACGAAGGAAAGCTCGATACCAAACGCATCCAGTCGGCGATTGATCACTGCGCCGCCGGCCGGGCGGTCGTACTCAAGTCGGCCGGCGACAAGCGCGCCTTCGTCAGCGGTCCGCTGACGCTCAAAGCGGGCGTCACACTCGTCGTCGATACGAACGCGGTCCTCTTCGCATCGCGCAACCCGCGCGAGTATGACCTCGAGGCCGGCCGGTGCGGCACGGTCGACGAACGCGGTCACGCCTGCAAGGCGCTCATCACCGCCGAGCGCGCGACTGGCGCGGGGGTCATGGGGCCGGGCACCATCGACGGACGCGGCTGGGCCAAGCTGATCGGCCAGAATGTATCGTGGTGGGATTTGGCGCAGGACGCCAAGGTCAAAAATCAGAATCAGAGTTGTCCGCGTCTCATGCAGCTCAATCGGTCCGACGACTTCACGCTCTATCGCATCACGCTCAAGAACTCGCCGAACTTTCATGTCGTGTACGACCGCGGCAACGGATTCACGGCGTGGGGCGTCGTCATCAACACGCAGGACAAGCGCGCTCGCAATACCGACGGCATCGATCCGGCCAGCGCCAAGAACGTCACGATCACCCACAGCTACATCAATACGGGCGACGACGACGTCGCGATCAAGGCCGGGAATACCGGTGCGAGCTCGAACATCACGATCTCGCACAATCATTTCTACCGTGGTCACGGCGTGTCGATCGGCAGCGAGACCGACGGCGGCGCCAATGCCATTCGGGTGTTCGACCTGTCGATCGACGGCGCGGACAATGGTCTTCGCATCAAATCGAACGCCAGTCGCGGCGGCCTCGTGCAGGACGTCGAATACCGGGACGTGTGCATTCGGAACACGAAGAACGTGATCGAGATGGACACGCACTACACCGCCTCCGCGCAAACCACTGGCAGCCTGATCCCCGAGTTTCGCGACATTCGGCTCAAGGGCGTTCGCGTCGTCGACGGAGGCAACGTCATCCTGGACGGCTACGACGCCGCACGACCGCTGCGCATGTCGTGGGACGACGTTGTATTCGACAAACCGGGCGACATCAAGCTCAAGGCGTCCTTCGCGGCGATCGGCAAGGGTCCAGGGCCATCCAACCTCACCCTCTCCGGCGAAGGCGTCGCGGTCACGGGCGCCACGAGCGATGCGCCTCGCCTTGACTGCGAGCGGAAGTTCGTTCCCTTTCCCGGGAGCGCGGCGTCGATTCCGCAGGGCGGCGGCGACTATGCCGCAGTCGTGGACGCGCGCTTCGCCGGGGCTGACGGAGCCCTGGTCGACGGCACGCCGACCTTTCGCGCAATCGGAAGCGCGCTGACATCTCTGCCGGCGAACGGCGCCGCGCGTGCGATCGTGTTCATTCGCGACGGCCGGTATCACGAAAAGCTCACGGTCGACCGGCCACGGGTCACGCTGTTAGGCCAATCGCGCGATGGCGCCGTGCTCACGTTCGATGCGGCCTCCGACACGCCGACGCCTACCGGCGGTTCGTACGGCACTCGCGGCAGCTTCACGCTGCGCGTCGTCGCGCCGGATTTTCGCGCCGAGCGAATGACCATCGAGAACGCCTTCGACTATCCGGCGAACGCGGCCAAGCCCGACAGCGACAAAACCAAATTCAAGAACCCGCAAGCGGTGGCGTTCATGACGGCTGGGCAGCGACCGCGCCGTCTTGGAGAACGTCAAGATCACCGGCTACCAGGACACGCTGTTTCCCAACTCGGGACGAAGCTACTTCCACGCGTGCGAAGTGTGGGGGCATGTTGATTTCATCTTCGGCGCTGGACAAGCTGTGTTCGACGAATGCACGATCGTGTCGCGCGACCGAGGCAGCAAAACGAACAACGGCTATGTGTCCGCGCCGAGCACCAAGGGGGACGTGGCCTTCGGATTTCTGTTCGTGCGCAGCCGTCTGACCAAGGAATCGCCGACGATGACGGCCAACTCCGTCACACTCGGCCGGCCCTGGCATCCGTTTGCTGACGCGACGGTGAACAGCAGCGTCGCGTTCGTCGATTGCTGGATGGATGATCACATCGGCGAGCGCGGCTGGGACCGCATGTCGTCGGTGGATTCGACGGGGACGAGAGTGTGGTACGAGCCATCGAACGCGAGGTTCGTCGAGTTCGGCACGAAAGGACCGGGAGCGGTGTCGAGTCCGAGTCGTCGCACGCTCAGCGCGGAGGATGCCAAGCGCTTCACGCCGGCGAATGTATTGAGCGGCTGGGCTCCAGCGATCGCAAAGACGCGGTGACCGGATGATGGGCATTGCGCGAAGTGCGCTGCTTGGGGGCAACTGTTGCCGACGTTCCTCGACTGACGGGTCGCGGTGCACAATCATGCCGTGAATGCCGAAGCACCAAGAGCTTCATCGACGAAGGACGGTGGTCCGCGGTGCTCACGCAACTTGCGCCCGGCGACTACGTGCTGATCGAGTTCGGCCACAACGATGAGAAGGCGGACGACACGACGCGGTACGCCGCGCCGCTGGGCGCCTACCGCGCGAACCTCTGAGACACCAATGCTGGGCTGACCAATGAAACGTGCCGATTTCGCACGCCTGGAGGTACAGTCGGCTTTTGTAGGCCGGACGGACAAAAAAAGTCGCAACAAAATTTGCAGGAAAGGCCGGTTTCCGGCTACATTGCTCTCGTGACGATCGACGAGCACGGCGCCGCGCAAGAGGCCGCTCGCCGCTGGCGACATTCACTCGGCAGCCGTCGCTCTTTTTCGGATCCGGATTTCCTCGCGCAGGACGCGGCACGACGCGGCTCAAGGAGATTTCGCGTGACCCAGTCGAACAAGCCGGCGTTCCGCACCCTCGTCCTCGACGTCGACTCGACCGTGAGCGGAATCGAAGGAATCGATTGGCTTGCCGCTCGCCGCGGCGAAGTGGTTGCCCGCCGCGTTGCCGATCTCACCAAGTCGGCCATGCAGGGGGGAATACCACTCGAGGACGTCTACGGTCAGCGGTTGAGCGAAATCCGTCCACGACGTGACGAGGTCGATGCGCTGGCGCGCGCCTACGTCGACGCGATGGCGCCGGGTGCGGTCGACGTCATCGCGAACATCAGACGTGCGGGTGTCCAAGTCGTGCTCGTGAGTGGCGGGCTTCGGCATGCGCTCCTGCGGATGGCACTCGAGCTCGGACTCTCGCCAGGCGACGTGCACGCCGTCTCACTCCAGTTCGACGCTGGTGGCGCGTATCGCGGATACGACGCGGCCTCGCCGCTCACGACGGCCGACGGCAAGCGCCGCGTGGTCACAGACCTCGCGCTCGACGGACCCGTGCTCGCCGCAGGTGACGGCGCGACCGACCTCGCGATGCGCGACGTCGTCGATCTCTTCGTCGCGTACACTGGATTTGTGAGCCGGCCCAACGTCGTGGATTACGCCGACATGGCGGTCGCGTCGTTTGCGGAGCTCGAACGCATTGTCTTCGCCACGCCCGATCCTTCACTCAGAGGAGCGCATGCCGTCACCAGCCGGAACGACCATCGCCGCACATCCCCTCGACCGCGTCTCTCTGGGCAAGATCGTCCAAATCCGTGAAACGTTGCTTCGCGCCCAGGCCAAGGGGGCGCGCGTCATACGCTTCGAGTCGGGCGATCCAAGTTTCGCGGTCGCACCACATGTACTGAGCGCGATCGGTGAGGCAGGAGCGGTCGGCAAGACGCACTACGTGCCGAACGACGGTATTCCGGAGCTTCGGCGCGCGCTCGCCGAGAAGCTCAGAGTCAAGAACGGCATCGCCGACATTCTGCCGCGCGATGTGTTTCTGACAAATGGCGCGATGCACGCACTTTACGTCGCGTTCGGCGCGCTGCTCGACGTCGGCGACGAAGTGGTCATTCCGGATCCGATGTG